>NZ_JBPJSR010000010.1:0-374217 GCF_051390675.1 Streptosporangium heterodermiicola | reverse complement strand
AGCTGGAACTGTGACGGGAAACGGCAAACTTCCAAGTCCGCTTCCCTGGGGTGTATTCGGGGCGGTCCCGCGGACACGAACTGGGTTCAGGGCGTCTGGGACTGCGACTGGCAGTCCGATATCTGGACCAGCAAGCAGTACAGTACCTGGGCGCTGACCAAAAGCTGTGCGAATAGCCTGATCGGCTGGGATTTCGTTTATGGGTAAGGGCGACAAGCAGGCATTAAAGGTCTGTGGCACGACGCATGGAGGCTTCACCGGCTGATTCGGCGTACAGTCATTTGGTAAATGTCGTCGCGAGCTTCCAGCGGCGGCCCAAGCGGCCGGTCCTTCACTGGGGCCGGTCGCTTCGTCAGGAGGGGCGTGCTGATGGGTGCTGTAGTCCAGATCGAAGAGTTGACGCAGGGTTACGGGTCAAACCCGATCATCGAGGGGCTGTCGATAGACATCGATCACGGGGTTATCGGCTTGCTGGGCCCCAATGGCGCGGGAAAAACGACCTTGCTGCGTACCCTGGCCACAGTTTTGCCCCCCAAGAGCGGCCATCTGAGCCTGTTCGGCCACGAACTGAAAAGAGACGCCGATGTACGGGCGGTGCGCCGGCATCTAGGTTATCTGCCGCAAGACTTTGGCTACTATCCAGGGTTTAGCGTCTATGAATTCGTGCGCTATTGTGCGTGGTTGCGTAAGATTCCCGGGCGACAGGCCCACAAGGCGACCATGGACGCCCTTGAGGCGGTGGATCTCGGGAACAAGGCTCGGACGAAGATGAAGGCGCTCTCGGGAGGAATGTTGAGACGCGCCGGCATCGCTCAGGCGATCATCGGTGACGTGCGGTTGGTGCTGTTGGACGAACCCACGGTCGGTCTCGACCCTGAACAGCGCCTGGAGTTCCGCGAACTGACTCGTCGCGTGTCCGGTGACGCCACGGTGGTCCTCAGCACCCATCTGGTCGAAGACGTGGCCGCCGTCTGCGACAGGCTCCTCGTAATGTCCAAGGGGACCATCGTGTTTTCCGGTACCCCTCAGAAGTTGATTGGAGCATCCGTCAGCGGAGCACGGGGCGATACCGAGCTGGAGCGCGGCTACACCTCCGTTCTCCGGGGCGGCGAGGTGGGTACACGATGAGGATCTTCTGGATCGAACTGCGCCGCTCTCCTTTCCTCTGGGTGTTCATCCCTATGGGAATCCTGGCGTTGGTCGTGTTGCTGCGTGAGCGAGCGTCGTGGGAGTCGGTCTGGCCAGAAGCCAGCGTTCAGGTGATCGTGGCCGCGACGCAGTTACCCGGCGTGGCGATAGCCGCGGTCGCCGCGTGGTCGGCCCAGCGTGTGCACCGCGGAAACGCGGAAGACCTGCTCGATACCGCTGCCCGGCCGCGGTGGCAGATCGAGGCGATGCATCTTCTGAGTACGCTCACCTACGCCTGGATACCTCTGGCGGGTTCTTCCGTCGTGGCGGTGTTCGTCACGTCGCAGGTGGCTCCTCCCGGTTTTTTGTGGACCAGCTACCTGGCTCTGGGGGTCGTCGCGGTTCTGATCTCGGCCGCTCTCGGTCACGCATTGGGAAGTGTTGTTAAAAACCGGCTGGCAGCTCCGGTGGCAGCTTTTCTCTCGTTTTTTCCTCTCTTCATAATGTCCTTGTTGGTTCCCTACTTCGGTGAGGCCAACAAGGAAGTGAGTCCTCTTGCCCTGACAGTACGCCTGACTTTTGCCCTTGCGTGTGTGGCCGCAGCCTTGACTCTGGGCGCACAGGCCGCCTGGAGGCGTCACGTCGCTTGGAAACGGCTGGCTTCCGGAGCAGCTGTGGCTGTGACGGCGGCCGCTCTGATTGTGGTTGGGCCGTCACAGCATAATCGTGAACCTCCTGGTAATCCCGCCTGCGGCAAGGTGGTGGATACGCAGGTCTGCCTGTGGCCGGAGAACGCGGCCCGACTGCCTGACGCCATTCAGGCGACTTCGGAAGTGATTACCGCCACCAAAGGTGTACTGTCGTTTCCTGGCCTTGTTTCGGAGGAAGGGCTTGGCATAGCCACATCCGATTCGCAGATCGAAATAAGTGTGCTTCCGGGGATTACCCGAGAGGCATTCAGGTCGCTGCAGATTTTCAGGCTCACATGGACGCTCGTGGCTAACTGCGGTGCATATGAGAGTGAAAGGGATGGGCGTCCGCGCATACAGGCGCGGGCCAAGATGGATACTTGGTTAGGCTCAGTGATGTTGGGGCGCCTACAAGATGCCGAATGGGATTCCTTCGCTCTGACCCCCTCCAGCAGGAAGGAGGTGGAAGTGACATTAAATCTTCCACGATACCGGCAGGAAGAGTGGGCTCGGAAACAGGTTCTCGTTATGGGAATCTGCAATGACTGATGTCGCTTCTTCGCGAAACACCAGGGAAGCCCTAGGAAGGGTGGTCCATGCTCGGCACTTAGGGCTGCTGGCTGTGGCGATTATTTTTCTCGGTGTCGCCATCGCAGTATGGGGACGTAACACGCTGGTGCTCCCCGGCGACAACGAAACCCTGCCTCTTGCCATTCTTGCCCCTGTCCCGTATGCCTGTGTCGTCACTTTGGCTGTGCGCAGCTCGATGGCTGACTTCGAGCAGGTGGCGGCATTGAGGGTGAATGTGGTCGACCTCGTTTGCGTGGCTGTGCTCCTTGGGGTCGCCTGCGCTACGGCCACAGTCGCCTTACTGGCCGGCGACGCCGCGCAACTGACTTCTCTGGTGTTGAGAAACATAGTTTTCTGGACCGGATTTGGTTGTTTTTCGGCCGCCGTATTCGGAAGATCCCTCGGCTGGGTTCTTCCCGTGCTTCTCTTGGTTCCCCTCTATGAATCCGGGAAAGCGGGTATGGGCGGACAGGTGCCGTGGTGGGCCATCGCAAGACACCCCGAAGAATCAGTGTGGGCATGGGCGATGACCATCGTGGTCCTGGCATTCGGACTCGCGGCCGTGTTCGAGACCAGCGTGTGGCGACGGGGCATGCTGGGGCGGCTTGGCCGGATTCGGGAAAGACACAGCCGGTAATTCGGGTACGCGCAACCTTGCCCGGCTGGCAGCTGGTCCGCGGAGCGGGAAGAGCCGGAATGACGGGCCGCGGAGGGGGCGAACCCCGGCCGAGACTGGGCGGTGCCGGGGAGCCCTTTCCCGTGGCCGTGCCTCACCAACCCGGAGTCGCGGAATCCTTGCCGCGCCCGCCGGGGAATACGCGTCCGCTGTGCTCTGGTCATCGGTCTGCCCGTTCCTCCCCACAGGACTTCTTCCGATATCGGATTCGATCCGATACGTCGTCCTGGCGTGGTGGCGACGGCCTGTTTGATCTGTTCTGCGGGTGTGCCGGGTTCGGCCCGCGCGGTTCACGGGGCCGAACCCGGATTTCACGTTTGGGCGGCCGGCTCTGGTCTCAGGTCACTCGCCGAGGCTCTCGGAGCCGACGAGCGGGACGCTTTCGAAAAGTGTGAGCATCCACCCCTCCGAATAACCTCCCTGAGGTTCCTGCTCCAGCTGATTGGCGAGAACGACACCCAGCCCGAGTGCATGGGCGGCACGAACGGTGTCGATCATTTCGCCGAGACTGCTTGCATAAATTCTTTTGATGGCGGATGGGTTGGGGGTGAAGCCTGAAAAGGCGTTGCCAGCGGTCATCTCAGTCACTCCCTGCAAAGACGGTGATTTCTCAGAAGAAGGCTGCCACGTTTTATTGGCCCTTGCCAGGTTTTCGCGGTTATCACGGTCTGAGACGAGCCGCTTCGTTTTCGCGTTCGACGTGAGGCCGGCACTACCTCGCCGGTGCCGAGACGGCCGTACCCGGCGCTAAACTTCGAGGTGTTTCTCCTGTTGCGGGGATGGCCGGTGGGGCTGCTTGGGCGAGGGGGTTCGTGGCCCGGCCCTCAGGATGGCGCCGGGGCAGGTTCTCACGGGCCCGTCACGCCTCGATGAAGGATCGCTGTGCCGGCATTGATACCACAAAACGGTATGAAGCTCTCATCTTGATCTGACGAGCCGGGGTCGGCGTGGAGAAACTTCGCCGATGCGGGTCTCATGATCGGGTCGGGAGGAAAAGCAGCTTCGTATTCAGGGGATCTGTTGTGGCTTGCCCTGACCTGAGCATCACATGAGTGTCACGGTGAGGGAGACAAGACCTTCATCCCCGTTGACTGTCGGCGATGCTTCTTCTTGAGTGAGAAGGGTGGCGGCGAGGGGAGGCTCGCGTGCCGTATGCGCAGCCGCTCAAAACGGGGGATCCGGCGGGGCTCGGTGAGTACGAGATCATCGGGCGTCTCGGAGAGGGTGGGCAGGGGGTGGTCTACGTCGGGGTGCGCCCCGACACCGGCTCCGAGCCCTACGCGGTCAAGCTTCTGCACGGTTCGATGGGGGAGGATCCCGAGGTCTTCCTGCGCGAGGTCGAGCTGGCGAAGCAGGTGGCCCGGTTCTGCACGGCCCAGGTGATCGGCGCCGGGCTGGACGGCGACCGGCCGTACATCGTCAGCGAGTACGTCGACGGCCCGTCGCTGCACCGCGAGGTCGCGGTCAGCGGGCCCCGCGAGGGGGGCAGGCTGGAGCGCCTGGCCATCGGTACGGCCACCGCGCTGGCGGCCATCCACCGGGCCGGGATCGTGCACCGCGACTTCAAGCCGCAGAACGTGCTGCTCGGCCCCGACGGGCCGAGGGTGATCGACTTCGGGCTGGCCAGGGCGCTGGACGCCGCGGCCACCCAGAGCGGGCGCGGCGCGGGCACCCCCGCCTACATGGCGCCCGAGCAGGTGGAGGGCGCCGAGATCAACCCGGCGGCCGACGTCTTCGCCTGGGGCGCCACGATGTGCTTCGCCGCGAACGCCCAGGCGCCCTTCGGGCAGGACTCGATCGCGGCCGTCCTGAACCGGATCCTCACCGCGGCCCCGCAGCTGGGCCGTCTCGACGGGCTGCTCGGCGCGCTGGTGGTCGACTGCCTGGACAAGAATCCCCGCAACCGTCCCTCCAGCAGGGAGCTGCTGCTCGCGCTGCTCGGCGACGACGGGGGCCGGTCGGTGAGCGGGTCCCGGTCCTCGCCGGTGCCGGGATTCCCGCCCGCGCCCGGCGGGCTCGACGCCTCCGGCCCTTCGGTCTCCTCCGGCTTCTCCGTCTCGTCCGGCCTTTCCGTTTCCTCCGGTCAGCCCGGTCAGCCCAGCCAGTCCGGTCAGTCCGGTCAGTCCGGTCAGTCCGGTCAGTCCGGTCAGTCCGGTCAGTCCGGCCGGTTCGGTCAGTCCGGCCGGTTCGGTGTCGCGGGTCTTTCCGGACGGTGGGGCGCGTCGGGGGCCGGTCGGCGGGCCTGGCCCGGCGGGGCCGGTGGATCGGGGGGCGCGTCCTCGGCGGGCGCGAGGTCCGGCGGGCGCGCGTTCCACACCGGGGGCGAGGACTTCGACGAGCCCAGGACCCACCCCGGGCAGGCGGCCACCAGGGCCTCGGTCGCGGTCTCCGGCGCGCTGCTCATCAGCGCCGCCGTACTGGTGGGAGTCCTGGTCCCGGCGCTGAGCGGCGTCGCGCCCGGAGGCGCGCCCGCCCCGCCGGTCGTTCCCGCGGTGGAGTCCACCTCCCAGGGCGACACCGTGCCGCACGAGGGCAGGACGAGCGCTCCGATCAGGCCGCTCCCGATCCCGCCGACGGTCCCGGCCAGGCCCCCGCGCGCGGAGGGCGTCAAGTCCTCCCCCCTCCCGCCCCCCGCCGCCACGGTGGTCGTGCCCGCGATCGTCGGGCTGGATCGTTCCGAGGCGGCGCGCCTGATCAAACAGGCCGGGCTGGTCGCCGGGGCCGTCAAGGCGGTCACCTCCGACCGGCCGCTCGGCGAGGTGCTCGCGAGCAGCCCGGCGCCGGGGACCGCGCTGCCCAAGAAGGGCAGGGTCGACCTCCAGGTCTCCGGCGGCACCCAGGTGCCCACGCTGGTCGGCCTCGCCAGGAGGGCCGCCCAGGCGGCGCTCGCCCAGGCCGGGCTGGTCGCCGGTGGGGTCAGCACGCGCTGCTCGGACCAGCCTGGTGGGCGGGTGCTCGCGAGCACCCCCGGCGCGGGCAAGCGTGTCTCCCCGGGGAGCGCGGTGGGGCTCGTCGTCTCCAGGAACGGTGTCCCGGTGCCGCCGGTCACCGGCCAGAGCGCGACCGACGCCTCCAACACCCTCGGCGGGGCGGGGTTCGCCGTACGGACGCGGGCGCGGCTGGTCACCGGCGAGAGCCAGGACGGGGTGGTACTGGCGCAGAGTGTGGCGCCCGGCACCTGCGCCAGGTCCGGTGCGACGATCGTGATCACGGTCGGTGTCGGGGGCCAGAGCGGTCCCGGGCCGGGACCCGGGCCTGATCCGGGGGAGAGCACCGAGCCGCCCGATCCCACGGTCCCGCCGGCGCCCGTTCTCGGGGAGGCCGCCCCTTCGGGGTGAGGGGGCCTCCGGGGTGAGGGGGCTTCCGGGGCGGCGGCCCGAGGGAGGCCCGGGAAATCCCGGGGCGTCCGGGAATCCGGGGGGCCTTGGGGGTGCCGGGAGGACGCCTCAAAGGATGCTTCAGCCCGGGACCTCAGGAGGCTCGGGGAGGACGCCTCAGAGGGAGGCGAGGGCGGTGGCCAGGAGGGTCCGCCTGACGTCCTCCTGGGGGAGGTCGATCGTCTTGACCACCGCGTACTGGAGGGAGCCCAGCATGGCCCAGGCCCAGACCCGGTGGGCGGGGTCGGGGTCGGGTCCGGCCAGGCGTACGTAGATCTCGTCGCGGAAGACGCGGATGGCCTCGCCGGGGGAGCCGGGGGGCGCGTCGTCGGCGCAGTTGATGTCCTCCATGATCAGCCGGATGATCGCCCGGTGCCTGACCGCGAAGGTCACCAGGGCCTCGACGAGGGCGCGGTCGTCGTCGAAGTCGCTCTGGAGCAGGGCCACGATGTCCTCGATGGCGGGTGCGGCCAGCTCCGTGGCGAGGCGGTCCTTGGGATGGAAGTGATAGGCGACGGCCGTCTTCGTCAGGCCGACGGCGGAGGCGATGTCGGCCAGCGAGGTCGCCGCGTAGCCGCGCTCGGCGAACAGCAGGCGGGCGGCGTCGAGGATCCGTTCGCGCGTGTCGTGCCCGTGCTCGAGTGTGGTCATCGTCTCACTCCCGCGCTGTCTAGAGCTTTTCCTGATTTGTCCCCCTACTCTCTACCGTAGGTTCTGTACGAGCGTACAGTACGCCTTTTCAGGACGTTTGATACTAAAGCGGGGCGGGGTCACCGATGTCTGGTTTGCTGGGGCGGCTGGGAAGCTGGTGCGCGCGGCACGGCAGGGCCGTGCTGGCTCTGTGGGTGATCGCGGCGGCGCTGCTCACGGCGGGATCGGTGTTCTTCCCCGGCCCGGTCAGCAACGACGTCAGCATTCCCGGCACCGACGCCCAGCGGGCCGTCGACCTGATGAAGGACGGTTTCGGTCCCGGGTACGGGGCCGGAAGCTCGGCCCAGATCGTCCTCTACTCGCCCGACGGCCCCCTCATCACCGACGCCAGGAAGCGCGCGGTGGAGCGCGCCCTGGACCGGATCCGCGACGTGCCGCACGTGAAGGAGGCGAAGTCTCCCTACCAGGTCGGCGGTCTCGCACCCAGCCTGGAGATCGGCATCATCGCGATCAAGCTGGAGGGCAACGACACCGCCAAGCTGGCCGAGACCACCAAGCTCCTCTCCGAGGCGGCCGAGCCCGCGCGGGAGGCGGGCATCGAGGCGGTCCCCGCGTCCTCGGGCAGCCCGGCGGACAAGGAGATCAAGACCGGGACGAGCGAGATCATCGGCGTGGCCTGCGCGCTGCTGGTGCTGCTGCTCGCGTTCGGCACCCTGGTCGCCGCGATGATCCCGATCTTCACCGCGCTGATCAGCATCGCGACCGGGCTCGGCGTGGTGAGCCTGCTCGGGCACATCGTGGACGTGCCCAAGCAGGCGTCGATCATGGCGACGATGATCGGCCTCGGTGTCGGCATCGACTACGCGCTCTTCCTGCTCAGCAGGTACCGCAAGCTGCTCGCCGACGGCCTGCCGGTCCACGAGGCGGTCCGCCGGATGGCCGCCAGCTCCGGCGGCGCGGTGGTGTTCGCCGGGGGCACCGTGATCATCGCGCTCAGCGCGCTCATGCTCGCGGGCTTCCCCCTGCTGCAGACGCTCGGCTGGATCACCGGCATCTCGGTCGTCTGCGCGGTGGTCACCTCGGTCACGCTCGTCCCCGCCCTGCTCGGCCTGCTCGGGCACCGGGTGAACGCGCTGCGCCTGCCGTTCACGGGACGGAAGGGCAGCCACGGCTCCTCCGGCTGGGCCTCGCTGGGCAACTGGGTGGCCCGGCGGCCGTGGAGCGTGCTCGCGCTCAGCGTCGCCATCCTGGCCGCGCTGGCCGCCCCCGCGCTCGCCCTCAAGCTGGGCACGCTCGACAACGGCTACGCCGACCGCGGCACCGACACGCGACGCTCCTACGAGCTCCTGCAGGCCGGGTTCGGGCCCGGCATGAACGGCCCGCTCGTCGTGGTGGCGGACCTGGACACCAGGGTCGTCGACCGGGAGCCGGCCCCGGCCGTGCTGAGCGCCCTGAAGGACCGCGTCGCGGACGTCGAGGGAGTAGTCCACGTCGGCGACCCGGTCCTCAACAGGGGCGGCACGGCGGCGCTGGTGCAGGCGATCCCCGCGTACGCCCCCGGTGACCCCCGGGCGCTCGACGTGGTCAGGGCGGTGCGCGCGCTCGACGTCGAGGGAGCCCAGGTGCACGTGGGCGGGCAGGTCGCCGGCATGGCCGACGCCGGTGACAGGATCTCCGGGCGCACGCCCCTCGTCGTCGGCGTCGTGGTCCTGCTGAGCGCGCTGCTGCTGCTCCTGGCGTTCCGCTCGCCGGTCGTCGCGATCAAGGCCGCGTTGATGAACCTGGTCTCCCTGGGTGCCGCGTTCGGCGCGCTCTCGCTGGTCTTCTCCCTGGGACTGGGCAGCAGCCTGGTCGGCATGGACACGCCGGTCAGCGCGGACGGCTCCTACCTGAGCACGGTGTTCTTCACGGTGCCGATCGACAGCTACATCCCGCTGATGCTGTTCGCGATCCTGTTCGGCCTGTCGATGGACTACGAGGTCTTCCTGCTCACCGCCGTGCGGCAGGCGTACCTGAAGCACGGGGACAACCGCAGGGCGGTGGCCGAGGGCCTGGGGTCGACCGGCAGGGTCATCACCTCCGCCGCCCTGATCATGGTCGCGGTCTTCGTCGCGTTCGTCGCCTACCCCGATCCGATGGTCAAGATCTTCGGTGTCGGCCTGGCGGTGGCCATCGCGGTGGACGCCACGATCATCCGGGGCCTGCTCGTCCCGGCGACCATGGCCCTGCTCGGCAGGGCCAACTGGTGGTGCCCCGCCTGGCTGGACCGCATCCTGCCCGACCTCTCCGTCGAGGGCCACGAGGAGGACGAGGTGACGGAGGGGCCGGAGCAGCCGCACCGGGAACTCGTCGGCGCGGGCCGCGGCTGAGGGGAGCGGACGTCCGGCCCCGGTCCTGTCCGGGGTTGCACCCCTGGCCCGGCCGCGGGGAAGGCGGGCCGCGTACGTCGCGGGGAACGCCGGTCGGTGTCCCAGTCGCTTCCAAGTCCTCCCCAAGTAGCCTCCGCCATGCTCTCGCCCGGGAAGCGAGTTTGGGGAGAGTACGAAGATGTGGGGAAGAATCAGCGCCGTCGCCGGCCTGGTGCTGGCGAGCACGCTGGCCCTGCCGGGCACCGCGGTGGCGAAGCCGAAGGAGGTCGACGTCCCCGTCGGGACGTGGCTGGCGGCCAGGACGCATCCGGCGGTCCAGCTGACCTCGGTGTCCTACACGGCCGACGTGGCCGTGCCGACGCCCGAGGCGAACCTGGAGGCGATCAGGACCCTGACCCAGCAGGGGGTCGACGCCGTGCAGAGCGGCAAGATCTCCTCCGACGAGAACAGCATCTACCGCTGGGTCGTCCAGCAGATGGCCAAGGACCCGGGCCGCTACTTCTCTCCCGGCGGCCGGGAGCGGGTCGTCGAGGCGACGGCGGGCGGGCTGTGCACCGGCTGGTGGGTCACGCCGGACGGCTACATGGTCACCGCGGCGCACTGCGTCGGTCAGGAGGAGACCGAGCTCGCGCAGACCTTCGCGGCCCAGGCCCTCACGAAGATCAACGAGAAGGACGCCGCCGACCTGGTCGCCGACCTTGGCGACATCGCCTCCGACGAGGAGATCCTCAGGACGGCGACGAAGATCTTCCAGGTCTGGAACGCGGACAACATCAAGATCCGCAACGTCAAGAGCTCGCTCTCGCTGCTGCAGAGCCTGCCGGGTGGCGGTGTCGACAAGACCACCAAGACGGTGCCGATCGAGCTGGTCGCCAAGGGCACCGTCTACCCGGGCAAGGACGTCGCGATCCTCAAGGCCAACGGGCAGAGCGACCTGCCGACCGTGCCGCTGGGCGAGGACTCCGACGTGCGCGTCGGCGACACCCTCTACATCAGCGGGTTCCCCGGCACGGTGACGCAGACCTCGATCTTCAACCTGGAGTCCAAGCTCGACCCGGCGTTCACCGAGGGCCCCTACAACGCCGCCCGCCAGACCCCCGAGGGGGTGCCGTACATCCAGACCCAGGCGCCCTCCTACCCGGGCAACTCGGGCGGGCCGGTGTTCGGCAAGGACGGCCGGGTCATCGGCATCCTCGTCGGCGGCCTGATCCAGCAGGACGGCGGCTCCACCGAGGGTGAGAGCTTCGTGCTGCCGGTCAGCATCGTCAAGGAGAAGCTGAACGAGAAGAACATCAAGCCGGCCGAGTCGTCGACGACGAAGGCCTACAACGAGGCGCTCGACCTGTTCTTCCAGAACAGGTACTCCGACGCGCTGCCCAAGTTCCGGGAGACGCAGGCGCTGCAGCCGAGCCACCCGTACGTCGCCAAGTACATCAGCGACTCCCAGCAGGCCGTCACCGCGGGCAAGGACGAGAGCGGCACGCCGATCCTGCCGTGGCTGCTGTGGGGCGGCGGCGGCCTGGTCGCCCTGTTCGTGATCGGCACGATCGCCTCGGTGGCCAGGGGCAGGCGCCGTTCCAGGAGCCCGGCCCCGTTCCCGCCCGCTCCGTACGGCGCGCAGCCCGGCTACCCGGCGCACGCCGGTCAGTACGGCCAGCCGCACCACGGGCAGCAGGGACAGCCGTACGGCGCGCCGCAGCGGTACCAGCAACGGGCGCCCTACCCGCTCCCGGCCGCGCCCGAGGACACCCGGGCGGTCCGCCCGTACTCGCCCTACGGCCCGCCGCAGGCCCAGCCGGGCCCGGGTGCTCCCGGAGGCCCCGGGGCCAACACCCGGATCGCCGGGCTGGAGGCGGAGCTGGAGCAGCTGCGCCGGACCATGGGACGCCCGCCCGAGCAGCGCTGAGCACGCTCTTCCCTGTGGGACCGGTCCGGCCCGCGTCCCGGGCGGGGGAGCGGGCCGACCGGCGCTGGGCGGGCTGCCGGGTGGGGCCGTTGGGCCTGCTCCCCGGCCGGGGGGCCGCTCTGTTCTCCGGGTGGGGGAGATCGCTCCGCTCCCCGGGTGGGAGAGGCCGTTAGACCAGTGCCTCCGCCCGGCGGCGTCCCCGGTAGCCGCTGTGGACCAGGATGTCGCCCGGCTCGGCGGGTGACGCGGGTGACGCGGGTGACGCGGCGGAGCCGGCCGGGTGGGCGGGATCGCCCCGTCCCGTCCGGGCCGCCGAGACCGGAACGGCTGTTCCCGGCCCGGCGACCGGGCGGGCGGACGCGTCGAAGCGGGAGGGCGCCCCGAGGCGGGCGGGACGAGTAGGGCGTGCCGGGGTGGCCGGGGTGGCCGGGACGGTGGTGGTGATCACGGAGTCGGCCCGGCGGTGGCGGCGGCCGCGTGGCGGGGCGTTCCGCACCCAGGTCGACGACTCCACCACGGCCTGCTCGCGCAGGCGACGCCTGCCCCGGTAGGGGGCGCGGGGACGGTCGTCGCCACGGTCCGGCACGCGGGGCTCCTCGACGTGGGCGACGGGGGTCGTGACCGAGGGGAACCCGGTGCTCGCGGGAACGGGCTCCCGGGGAGCCGTGGACCGCCGGGGCGGGACGGGCGCGTCTCCGAGGCCGGGGAAGCCGGCCCCGGCGGTGAACACGTCCGTGACGTCTGGGGAGGCGGGGGCGTTTTCGGGGACGTCGGCCGGGGCGTACGAGCGGTCGTGGGCGGGGATGTGCCCGAGGCCGTGGGTCCGGGCGGGGGTTTCCACGAGGTCGCTGGAGACGGGCGTGTTCCCGAGGGTGCCGGCCGGGGCGGGGCTGTGCGGGAGGTCGCGGATGGACGCGTTCCCGAGAGGGCCGGCCGAGAGGGGGGCGTACGAGCTGGACGTGTTCCCGAGGGCGCGGGCCGGGGCCGGTGCGTACGAGAGGGCGCCGGCGGGGGCGTTCCTGGGCATGCGACGACGGCCGGGGGCGCGGCGGCGGCCCGGGGTCCTGCGAGGGGAGGGGGAGGGGGAGGGGGCCGGGGTTTCGCGGGACGAGGAGGCGGGGGAGGGGGCCGGGGCGGTGTGACCCGAGGTGGTCGCGAGGAGCCGCGCCCTCGACACCCTCGACTGCCTGGCCTTGCCGTGCGCGAGGATCGCGACCGCGGCGAGCAGCACCGGCGCGAGGACGGCGGGGCTGTCGAGGCCGGGGACGGGCGTGGCGAGGTCGCGGACGGTGGCGGCGGGCGTGACGGCGAGGGCGCTGGTGTCGGCGGTGGAGGCCTTGGCGTGCTTGCCCTGCTTACCCTGCTTGTCCGTCCTTCCCGGCTCGCCTGACTTGTCCGGGGAGGTGCGACCGGCGGAGGCCGGCGCCTGGGCGCCGGCGGGGGCGCCCGCGGTCGCCCGGTCGCCTCGCGGGGCGCTCGCGGCGGGGTTCTGCCCGGAGGCGGTCCTGCCGTCGTTCCCGGAGACGGCCTTGCCGTCCTTGCCGGTTTCTCCGGTGGTCGTCGTCCCGGCGGAGTGCCTGGGAGCGGGCTTGGCCTTGCCGGGGCCCGTGGACGTCCGGGTCTCCCGCGCGGGTACGGGGGCGGGGAGCAGGGCGAGCAGGTCGGCTCCGGGGCCGATCACCACCGCGTTGTCCCCGGCCGCGGCGGGCTTGACGATCGTCTGCTTCTCGGTGGACTCCCGGTCCAGCCGGGCCTTGATCTTCTCCGGATAGCCGTAGCCGACGACCTTGCCGGTGTCGCGCTCCTTGCGCTTGGCGATCCCGCCGTCGATGTTGCCCTCGATCGTGTGGATCCTGCCCCCCTCGACCCCGGTGACGATCCCGACGTGGTCGATGTGGTCGATCCTGTTCGAGCCGCTCCAGTCGAAGAAGACGACGGCCCCCGGCTTGGGGACGGTGCCCCAGGCGTCCTGCTGCCGGAACCACTGGGCGTGGTGGACGGTGTAGGCGAACTGGCCGACCCAGTCCTGGTAGCCGAGCTTCTCGGCCGCCCACGACAGGTACATGTCGCACCAGGGGGCGGCGGTGTAGTCGGCGTCGAACTCGACGTTCTTGCCGTACCAGTCACCGAACTTGGTGTAGCCGCCACTCTTCTCGGAGTATCCGAGCTGGCTCTCCAGCAGCTCGATGAACTTGTGCATCTCAGGTGTCATTGAGGGTTTCCGAGGACCCCCGGCGGCCGCGCGGGCATGGTCGCTCCGCCTCGCGACCTGGCTGCCAGGAGACGGGGTTGAGCGACGGCGCGTTCACGCGAGCCCGTCGGGGGTGTGAAGGGACGCGTGTGGCGGCACCACTGGCCGGTTGTCTTCCGTGACGAGGGAGGTTACCCGCCCCCAAGGATAGGTCACGACATGCTAAAGGGCGCGTCAAGTCGCTCGGTGTCGTATTTGCGGACAAAAGCCGAGGTCGGGGAGGTGTGCGGATGATCTCCGATGGTAAAACGCCCGGGAAAAGGATCTACCAGATCGCCGCGACCGGGGCCGGGAGCGCCGTATCCGCCCCGTTCGATCTTGCCGATCGTTCTTTGCGTCGGCGCCCGGTTTCTTTACCTTTCGGCGAAATGGGTAGACATATGGGTATTTATCCCGCTATGCACGTATGGCGGCTGGGAGATGCTGGTCACACCAGGAAAGGCTCAACAGCAACCAGTGAAGGTTAAAAGGTACGAGCCATGTGCCAGCACCAGCCGCGCTGCCCTCTCGCAAGCGCCCCCGATCACGAAGCCGCGTCCCTCGTGGCCTTCCACCCCGAGCAGGGGTGGGGCCTGCTCTGCAACGGTGTGGTGGTCTTCGACGACACCGGAGCGCTCCTGCCCGACGGCCGCAGCACTCCCGTCCACGGTATGCCTCTGCACCGCGTCTCCCTGGGGCAGGCGGCATGATCCCGCCGCGTGTGCCCACCACCGGATCGGGACCGAACACGCCACGCGGGCCGATGGCTCCGCGTCGGCGGACGGCCTCCGGCGGCGGACACACGTGCGCGCCACTCTTGAACGAGGTAACCGCCGACCACGTAGGTGAACGCTCATGAACGCTCTTCTCGCGGCGCCGTACGGCCAGGAGACGTCGTGCTCCTTCGCACCCGAGTCGGCATCCGTGCCCCAGGCACGCCACCTGACCCGCGCCTGCCTGGCGGACTGGGGACTGCACGAGCACAGCACGGTCGCCGAACTGCTCGTCAGCGAGCTGGTCACCAACGCGCTGCGCCACTCGCGAGGAGCCATCAGGTTCGCCCTCTCCTTCCAGGACGGCCTGCTGCGCTGCGAGGTCGAGGACGCGGACCCGGACTCCCTCCTGCCCCGCGCGTGCCGGGCACGCGACGACGAGGAGCGGGGACGAGGGCTGCACCTGCTCGAACTCCTGTCCTGCTGCTGGGGCAGTGCCCGTACCACCGACGGCAAGGCCGTCTGGTTCGAGCTCACCACCGCGAACGCCGCCGAGGCCTGACCGCCCGCAGCCTGACCGCTCTAGGCTTGACCACCCGAAGCCTGGCCATCTGAAGCCTGGGACCGCCCGAGCCTGATCGCCTGAGGCTTGACCGCGAGGTCGATCGACACGCCGCCTCCGCGACGGCCGGCCACCGGGCCGGCCGCACCCGCCGGAAGCCGGCCGCGCGAGAACGGCCGCACGCGCCGCCCGGAGGGCCGGGGGCCGCCCCGGGACCCGCCGCCCGGTTTCTCCGAGGGCCGGGCACACAGACCATCTCCGGAGGCCGGAGCCGAGTCCCCCGACCCGGGTCCGGCCGGACGCCGGAGCCGACGGGATCATCGCACTCGTCGGCTCCGGCGTCCTCCCCTGTAAGCCGTCCCCGCCGTTTCCGCCGTCCCCGCCGTTTCCGCCGTCCCCGCCGTCCCCGCCGTTTCCGTCGTCCCCGTCCTGCCCGTCAGGTGTCGGGCGTACGGTCCCCGTCCGTGTTCCGGATGCGTTCGCCGGTCCAGACGGCGATCTGGGCCCGCGAGTGGAAGCCGAGCTTGGTCATGATGTGCTCGACGTGACCTTCCGCGGTGCGCTGGGCGATCGTCAGCGAGGCCGCGATCTCCTTGTTGCTCAGTCCCTGGGCGATGAGCTTGGCGATCTCCGTCTCCCTGCGGGTCAGCGGCGACGGCTCCCCGGCCTCACCGGAGGACTCACCCGAGGGCGCCTTCTCCTCAAGGGCGAAGGCGAAGGCCTCGTCGCACCGCATCTTCGCGCCCTGCCTGACCATGGTGTCGAAGGCCTGCTTCCCGAGAGCCTCGCGCGTGCGCTCCTCGCACTCGTCGTGGTAGCGCGTCAGGTGCCCGAAACCGGACAGCGGCGCCCCGATCACCTGCCAGACCGTTTCCAGCACCCCCAGCAATCTGGCCGCCCGCTGGTGGTCCCCGTCCGCGGCGGCGATCCAGGCCAGCACCTCCAGGTTGACGCCGAGGCCCAGAAGATCGTCGAGTGAGCGGTTGAACCTCAGGCTCTCCTTCTCCAGCTCCGCGGCGCGCGGGGCGTCACCCTGGCACCAGACCCCGACGCCGAGCGCCATCATCGCGTACGCCCGGTGCCACCCCTCCTCGTGGGCGTCGCACAGCGCGATGCACTCCTCCCCGGCGGCGACGGAGCTCGGCCAGTCGCCCCGGAAGGAGTGGGCGAGGCAGAGCCGGACGAGCGCCAGCGCCTGGCCCGCCGGGTCGTCGTCGGCGCGGTGGCGCGCCACCGCCTCCTCGTACAGGCCGATCGCGAGATCGACGTCTCCCCGGAACATGGCGATCATCCCCGAGTAGAGCGCGACGTAGGCCAGGACCGGCTCGTGCCCGGGGCGCTCGCCGAGCTTCCTGGCCTCCTCCAGCATCGTCGCCGCGGAGACGACGTCGGCCTGGATGACGGCCAGCCAGCTGTCGGACCACAGCGCGCGCCCCCGGATCTCGTCGGCGCCGCCCCCGCAGCGGAGGCTCAGGTCCAGCCAGCGGCGCCCCTCCCTGAGGTAGTGGCTCGTGATCCAGTGGTAGAGCAGGTCGGTGGCCATGCCCAGGGCTGTGGAGGTCTCCCCGGACTCGCCGAAGCAGTACTCCAGCGCGGTGCGCAGGTTGGCGTGGTCGAGCTTCAGCCTGCCCAGCCAGGACACCTGGCGCGGACCGAACCGTTCCGCGTACGCCTCCGCAGCCAGCCGCCGGTAGTGGTCGCGGTGCAGCCGCTGCAGGGCGCCCTCCTGCCCCGAGGCCACGAGTCTCTCCCTGCCGTACTGCCTGATCGTCTCCAGCAGCCGGTAGCGGGTCGCGGTGGACTCGGAGGGGGGATCCTCCCGGATCAGGATCGACTTGCCCACCAGCCCGATCACCAGGTCGACCACCTCCTCGCGGTCGATGCCGTCCCCCGAGCAGACCGCCTCGGCCGCGTCGAGGTCCAGGCCGTCGACGAACACGGAGATACGCGCCCACAGCAGCTTCTCCTTCTCGGTGCACAGGGCGTGGCTCCAGTCGATCAGCGCGCGCAGCGTCTGCTGGCGGGGCAGCGTCACGGGTGAACCACCGGTGAGCAGCCGGAACCGGTTGTCCAGCCGGGCCAGCAGCTCCTCGGGGGAGAGGGCGCGCAGCCGTACGACCGCCAGCTCGATCGCGAGCGGGATGCCGTCCAGCCGCCGGCAGATCCGTTCCACCGCTGATCGGTTGGCCTCGGTGAGCGTGAAGTCCGGCAGGACGGCGGTGGCCCGTTCGACGAACAGGCGTACCGACTCCGACTGTGCCGACGGCTCCGCGAACGGCCTGCCGCTGCCGGGACCGGCGAGGCCCGGCGGCGGCAGCGGCAGGGTGGGCACGACCAGCGTCTGCTCGCCGGAGATGCCCAGCGCCTGCCGGCTGGTGGCGAGGATCCGCAGGGAGGGGGCCGAGCGGACGAGGGTTCCCGCCAGTACGGCGCAGGCTCGCAGGAGATGCTCGCAGTTGTCGAGGATCAGCAGGGCCCGCTTCTCCCGCAGGTGGTCGATGAGCACCTCCACGGGAGGCCGGTGGGAGACGTCCCTGATCTCCAGGGCCTCGTTCACCGATCCGGCGAGCAGCTCCGGGTTCTCCAGCCCGGCGAGCTCGACGAGCCACACCCCGTCGGGAAAGGCCCGCTGGACGTCGGCGGCGACGCGCAGGGCAAGCCGGGTCTTGCCGACCCCGCCGGGGCCGGTGAGGGTCACCACGCGTGTCCCGGACAGCAGGCGCTTGACCTCGGCCATCTCGTGCCGACGCCCCACGAAACTGGTCACCTCGGGGGGCAGGTCCGTCGCCTGCCACCGCCTCGGGGTGGCCGACGCCACCTCATCCATCAGCATCCACCGGCATTCATCAGCGCCTTACGCCGGTTTTGGCATGTGGATCGCTTTATATCCAGATCCAACCGGCACAGTCCACACTATGTGCCGGCCTCGCGGTCACCGCGCCGGTGCGGGCTCGATCACCTCACAGGAGGCCGTCCAGGAGGCCGCGCAGGTCGATGTCCAGATCGATGTCCAGCAGGGCCGGGTCGTTCCGTGAGGGGCTCTCCGAGTCCCGAGGCTCCCGCGGACCCGGGTCCGTGCTCGTGTCCGGGGCCGGGCCCGCGTCCGGGCCCGTCTCCGGGGTCGAGTCGGGGTTCGTGCCCGGGTCGGGGGCGCAGGTGGGCAGGTCGATCCGGGCGGTCCGGGAGGGCGTGTCGCCCTCGGGCACGGTGGTGATCGCCACCAGCCGGGTGACGTACCCCCCGCACCGGGGCGGATCGGCGAACTCCCCGGTCACCTCCCGCTCGTACTCGGTGTCGCCGGACAGCTCCAGCTCCCGCGTACCCCCGGACAGCACCTCGCGGGTGTCCCCGATCCGCTGCGCGAACCCGAGCCGCACGGTCACCGCCGAGGCGCTCGGGGCCTTCACCCGGAAGCCGACCGTGGTGCCGTCGAAGGAGGTGATCGAGACCTCGGGCGGCGCGCACACCTCGCCGCGTACCCTCTCCGTGCGGCTGACCGTACCGCCCGAGGCGCGGGGCGAGGTGGAGACCGTGACCCTGCGATAGAGGGTCTGCCCGCAGGCCGGGACGGTGAAGGTGTGCGGGACGGTGTGGGAGTAGGTCCTCAGCCCGCCGATCACGGAGGTGCGCGGGGCCGCCCGGACGAGCCGGTCGCGGTCGGGTCCCTCGGCGAAGGTGACGGTCACCGCGACGTTGCCCGCGGTGGAGGCGCGGAAGTCGACCGTGGTCCCGTGCGCGTCGATTCCCACGACCCTCAGGCCGCTGACCGCGTGCGCGGACCCCGGCGCGCCCGTCCCCGTGGGCTCCGGTGCCGGTGACCGGGTGGCCGTGCGGGTGGGCGACGGAGGCGGCTGCGTGCCGGTCGGCAAGGGAGGGGAGGGAAGGGAGGGGGACGAGGAAGGCACGGGCGGTGAGGTGGGCGAGGTGGGTGAGGGAACCGGTGTCCGCGTGGGGATCGGGGAGGGAGGCGAGGTGACCTGGCCGGGATTCGTGCCGTTCGAGGAGGAACCGGGCTTCCTGGCGGCGGCGCTCCCCGAGGGGCGGCCCGGCCCGGCGGAGGGGCCGGGAGGCGCGGACACCTGGCTCCGCCGCCGTTGCTCGGGGGTTTCCTCGATCATCGCGGAGCTGGGCGGCGGGGTGAAGATCGTGTCTGCGGAGAGCCGGTCCTGCGGCCGGTTGGCCGCGATCACCCCGGCGGTCATCGCGACGGTGATCACCCCCAGCCCGGCCAGGGTCCTGGGGCCCAGCCGGGGGCGGCGCACCCGCCCCACCCGGCCGAGCACCGTCTGGGCGACCGAGGAGGCGGCCTTCGGCGCGGGCTTGGCCAGCGGGAACGCCAGTGCCAGCAGCGTGGCGAGCTCGGCCAGGTGCCGCCGCCCGCGCTGCTCCCACTCCGGCCCGTACGCCGCCAGTGCCGCCGTCTCCAGCTCCTCCAGGAACGCCCGCGCGCTCCGCGGCCGGTCCGCCGGGTTCTTGGCCAGGCCCCGCATGACGAGCCCGCGTACCGAGCCGGGCACCTCCTCCACCGGGATCGCCTCGTGCCGGTGACGGTGCATGAGCACGAGGCGGTGGTCGGCCAGGTAGGGCCTGCGCCCGGTGAGGCACTCGAAGAACACGCACGTGGCCGCGTAGACGTCGGTCGCCGCGCTCGCCGGCGCGCCCTCCCACTGCTCGGGGGCCATGTACGCCGGGGTGCCGGCGGTCGTACCGGTCTCCCCGACGTGGGCGGCGATGCCGAAATCGGCCAGCTTGCTGCCGCCGTCGGCCTGGATCAGCACGTTCTCCGGCTTGTAGTCGCGGTGCACGACACCGGCGTCGTGCGCGAAGGCCAGGCCGAGCAGCGAGCCCTTGAGCACGGTCAGCGCCGCCTCCGGGCTCGTGCCGCCGTGCTCGGACAGGATCCGCCTGAGCGCGACCCCGTCGACCAACTCCATCACGATCGCGGCTTCGAGCACGTCCTCGTAGTACTCGTAGAGCTGGACCACGTTCGGGTCCCGCAGCTCCACCATGACGCGCGCCTCCGCGCGGAAGCGCGCCAGGAAGCGGTGATCGTCCCTGAGGGCCGAGTTGAGGTATTTGATGGCCACGTAGGCGCCGGTGGGGGCGTACGTGGCAAGCACCACCCGCCCGCCCCCGCCGACGCCGAGTTCCCGAATCTCGCGGTATCCCGGAACCATCCCGTCCCCTTCCGAGTGCCCTCGACTTGTTCGACGGTCTCACCCATGCGGTTGGTTGTCACGATTGGTCAACTTTTGCGCAGGGTGACGTTGGAATCATGCTCGGTAGCCGACCGTGCCGGGTGCCGGCCGGTCAGGGGAGTGACCCGTAGACGGCCTCGGCCAGGCGGTAGGCGCGGAGGTTCCCCGAGGCGGCGCCCGCCATCCTGTTCATCGTGTACGCCAGGCCCAGCCCGTGTTCGACGTCGCCGAGGCCCAGCGACCCGCCCATGCCGGTGTGGCCGAACGCGGTCTCCGCGCCCCTCGCCGGGGTGAGGAAGGTCATCGCCGGGCGCATGTAGCCCAGGCCGAAGGAGCTGTCGACGAACAGCACCCTGTCCGGGCCGTTCACCCTCCTGCGCGTCGCGTCGCGCAGGGTCTCCGGGCGCAGGATCCGCCCGGCCACCAGGTCGCGGTAGAAGCCCGCCAGACCCCGCGCGGTGGTGACGGCGCCCATCGCGGGCCAGCCCGCGCGCAGGACGACCGGGTGGTTGGCGCCGCCCCGCAGCCTGTGGATCGGGGGGTTGCCCAGCGCCCGGTTCAACAGGCTGTCCCTGTCGAGAGAGGCCCTGGCCATCTCGTAGACCGGGTCGCCCGGCCCCCGTCCCGGCAGTTCCGCCACCGGCGCGGGTGCAGTGGGTGCAGTGAGTGCAGTGGGTGCAGTGGGTGCCGTGGGTGCCGTGGGTTCCGCAGGGCGTTCCCCGGCGGACAGCCGGGCCGCCCGCGCCGCCACGTCGTCCGGGGCGCCGACCCAGAGCTCCAGGCCGAGGGGGCCGGAGATCTCGGCGGCCACGATCTCGCTCACGGACTTGCCCGACACCCTGCGGATCACCTCGCCGACCAGGAAGCCGTACGTCAGCGCGTGGTAGCCGTGCGCGGTGCCCGGCTCCCAGATCGGCTCCTGCCCGGCCAGCCGGTCCGCGATGGCGGCCTGGTCCTCGAACTCCTCGACCGGGACCGGTTCCTCGATCGCGGGCAGTCCCACCTGGTGGGTGAGGAGGTGTTCGACGGTGACGCGCTCCTTGCCGCGCCGCGCGAACTCCGGCCAGACGTCCGCGACCGGGGCGGTGACGTCGAGCAGGCCGCGCTCGGCGAGCAGCTGCGCGGCCGTCGCGGTCACCGCCTTGGTGCACGAGTACGCCAGCACGGGGGTGTCGCGCTCCCAGGCCCGCCCGCTGCGGCGGTCGGCGGCCCCGCCCCACAGCTCCACGACCGGCTCGCCGTCCAGGAAGACCGCGAACGACGCGCCCAGCTCCTCGCCCTCGGCGAAGTGCGCGTCGAACACCTCCCGTACCCGCGAGAACCGTGGGTCGCAGTGCCCGTACGTGTCCGCCCCGCCCCTGGTCCCGCCGTCTGCCGCCATCGCCCGTCCTCGTGTCTTAAAGTGAGCACTTGCTTGGTGGCCGAGCCTAACAACCGGAGCCGTCCAGGCCCAGGAGAGCGGGGGTCTCTCCCCGGCGGTCCCGCGGTGCCGCCGGACGTGGCGACGCGTGGCGCGACCTGGGAAACTCTCCTCACGCGCGACACGGGCGGACCGTTCCCCGCGCGGGGGGAGCACGGCAGAAAAGCCAGGTCCGGCAGTGACTAGAGTAGTTGTACTAACATCTGAAATTACTTCCCCGGGGAGAAGCATGAGCCGTCCGCAGCGGGGGACCCTTCGTGACGTGCGCAAGGGCAACCGATCCGTGGTCCTGTGGACGCTGTACTTCGCCGGAGAGCTGAGCAGGCACGATCTGGCCCAGCTGACCGGGCTCAGCGCCGCCACGGTCAGCAACGTGATCGGCGACCTCATCACGGACGGCATCGTGGTGGAGACCGGCTCCGTCGACTCCGACGGCGGGCGACCGCGGATCATGCTCAAGGTCGATCCCTCGTACGGATACGTGGTCGGGGTGGGCATCGGGGAGACGCGTGTCCGCGTGGAGCTCTACGACCTGGCGATGGAGGAGCGGGCGAGGAAGGAGTTCGCCCTCGACCCCAGCCACCACGAGCCCGCAGTGGTGGCCCGGCACGTCCTCGACGGCCTTGAGGCGGTCCTGTCCGACGCCGGGGCCACGGAGTCCGAGGTGCTCGGCATGGGCCTCGGCGTCCCCGGTGTCGCCGAGCAGGGCTCCGACCTGCTCATCCACGCCCGCGCGTTCGGCTGGGACGGCGTACCCCTGGGCGCGCTCATCCGCGAGGGCACCTCACTCCCGGTCTTCGCCGACAACGGCGTCAAGACGACGGGCCAGGCCGAGCTCTGGTTCGGCGCGGGCAAGGGCGCCCAGCACCTGGTCATGACCTTCATCGGCACGGGTGCCGGGGCGAGCATCATCAACAGCGGCGTCACCTACCGGGGAACGGCGAGCGGCGCGGGCGAGTGGGGCCACACGAAGATCGTCCTCGACGGGCGCCCCTGCCGCTGCGGCGGCCAGGGCTGCCTGGAGGCCTACATCGGCGCCGAGGCGATCCTGGCCGGCGCGGGAAGGGACCTGGGGGGTGACGACGAGGAGCGCGTCTTCGCCGAACTCCTCGCCGACCCGCTGGCGCGGCCCGCCCTCGACGAGGCCGTCCGTTGCCTGGGGGCCGGGCTGGCCAACCTGATCAACCTCTTCAACCCCGAGCGCGTCATCCTCGGTGGCTGGGCCGGGTCCCTCCTCGGGCGCAGGTTCCTACCCGAGATCCGCGCCGCCGCCGCCCGGTACGCCCTGCCGCTGCCCTTCTCGCAGGCGTCGATCGAGCTGGGCAGGCTCGGCGCCGAGGCGGTCGCCCTGGGCGCGGCCACCCTGGTCGTCGAGGACTTCCTGCTGCGCAGCCACGCGGTGCGCCCCGCGGGCCGCGTCGCGCCCCCGGCCCCGGCACCGGCCGGACACGCGCCCGCCTGATCCCGCGGCCACCCGCCCCCGTGGCCGTCCGTCCCCGCGCTCGCCCGGACGCGTGGCCGCCCGCCCCCGCGTCCGCTCGACCTCGCGCTCACCCGAACCCGAACCCGTCCGGAGGCCGGACCCGCTCATCCGGCCCCGGGTCCGGGCGGTGCCGCGCCCGCCTGACCTCGGGGACGAGGCGCCGCGACCGCCTTCACGGCGCCCTCCGGGACTGTTGACGCCGCCTCTGTTCAGCACTTATTTTGCATTATGTACTAAGAGTAATAATGAAGTAGGGGATGGCTGTGGGCAGGTTGTACATCGACGGGACATTCCAGGACGCCGTCTCGGGAGGCACCGCCCCCGTACACGAGAAGGCGACCGGCGCGCGGATCGGCACGTACGCGCTGGGAGGTCCCGCCGACGTCGACCGGGCCGTCGCCGCGGCCCGTGCCGCGCAGCCCGCCTGGGCCGCCCTCTCGGCACCCGAGCGGGCCGGATACCTGCGGGGCCTCGCCGAGCATCTCCAGGGCCGCTACGAAGAGCTGGTCGAGCTGAGCATCCGTGAGACGGGCGGCGTACGGGCCAAGGCCGAGGACGAGGTGGGCACGAGCATCCGCCAGCTCCTCATCTCCTCGGTCCAGGCGACCGAGAACGCCGGGGACATCCTGCCCCCGTACAAGGCGGGCAAGCTCTCGCTGTCGCGCGCGGTGCCGCTGGGCGTGATCGGCGTCATCACGCCGTGGAACTACCCGATGAACCTCGCCATGCGGATGGTCGCGCCCGGCCTGGCGTTCGGCAACACCATCGTGCTCAAGCCCGCCGAGCTGACCCCGCTGGTCGGCGGCCACGTGCTGGCCGAGGCCGCCGAGGCCGCCGGGCTGCCCGCCGGGGTGTTCAACGTGGTCACCGGGGACGGTCCCGAGGCCGGCTGGGCGCTGGCCGACCACCGGGGGCTGGACCTGCTGGACTTCACCGGCTCCCGCGAGGTCGGCCTGGCCATCGCGGCCTCCGCCGCCACCGACCTGCGCTCGATCCGCCTGGAGCTGGGCGGCGACAACGCCTTCATCGTCCTGGAGGACGCCGACGTCGAGCTGGCCGCCTCCCACGCCATGATCGCCTCGCTGGAGTTCCAGGGGCAGACGTGCATCAGCTCCAGCCGGCACATCGTCGTCCGCGAGGTCGCCGACCGCTACCTGGAGGCCGTGACCAGGCGGGTGGAGGCGCTGCGCCTGGGCGACCCGATGTCGCCGGACACCGACCTGGGCCCGCTGATCAGCGAGGGCCAGCGGGACCGGCTGCACGAGCGGATCGTCGCGCCCTCGGTCGCGAAGGGCGCCCGGCTGGTCACCGGCGGCACCTACGACGGGCTGTTCTACCGTCCCACCGTGCTGGCCGACGTGACCCCGGACATGCCCGCGTTCACCGAGGAGATCTTCGGGCCGGTCATCCCGGTGACGGTGGTCGACTCCGAGGACGAGGCCGTCGAGCTGGCCAACCGGCACCCGATGATGATGGACTCGGTGTTCACCGCCGACCTGATGCGCGGCATGGACGTGGCCGAGCGGCTGCGGGCGGGCGAGGTCCACGTCAACGACGCGCACGCCCGTCACGGGGCGGAGAACCAGATGCCGGGCTTCACCAGGCGCCAGTGGATCGGGGTCCAGCGCACCCCGCTCACCCTGCCCGACTGGGCGAGCGACCCGGCCGGCCGCCGATGAGGAGGGCGCTGGTCGTCCGAGGCGGCTGGGAGGGGCACGTCCCCGTCGAGGCGACCGAGCTGTTCGTCCCCGAGCTGGCCGCGGCGGGCTTCGAGGTGACCGTCGCCGACGACCTGGAGGTCTACGCCGACGGGCCGCTGCTGGCCGGGACCGACCTGGTCGTGCAGTGCTGGACGGGCGGCGTCCTGACACCGGAGCAGGAGTCGGGGCTGGTGGCCGCGGTCCGCGCGGGCACCGGCTTCGCGGGCTGGCACGGCGGCCTGGTGGCGACCTTCGACGGCAGCCACGACTATCTGCGGATGGTCGGCGGGCTCTTCCTGCACCACCCCGAGGATTTTCTTACGTACGACGTCGTCATCGACCCCGCGCACGCGGACCACCCGATCGTCGCGGGGCTGGAGGACTTCACCGTCGAGACCGAGCAGTACTGGATGCTCACCGACGCCCACAACGAGGTCCTCGCCACCACCCGGTTCGTCTCCCCGGAGACCCCGATGCCCGTCGTCTGGACCCGCCGGTGGGGGAGGGGGAAGGTCTTCTTCTCCGCCGTCGGCCACCGGATGGAGGACCTGCGGCACCCCACCGTGTACGAGCTCACCCGGCGGGGCCTGATCTGGGCCGGCCGGTGAGCGCCGGTCCGCCGTCGGTGGTGCTGGCGATGTACCCGGGGCTGCCCGCCCGCCTGTTCCCCTCCGGCCTCGGCGACCGCCTCCGCGCTGCCGCCGAGACCGACCTGGCGGCGCCGCTCACCGATTTCGGGACCGACGAGGCGCGGGCGCGCCTGGAACGGGCGGAGGTCCTGGTCACCGGCTGGGGCTGCCCGCTCATCGACGAGCCCGTGCTGCGGCACGCGCCGCGCCTGCGGGCCGTCGTGCACGCGGCGGGGAGCGTCAAGGGCCACGTCGGCCAGGCCGTGTTCGCCCGGGGGATCGCGGTGAGCTCGGCCGCCTCGGCGAACGCCCTGCCGGTCGCCGAGTACACCGTGGCGATGATCCTGCTCACCGGCAAGTCCGTCCTCGCGCTCGCCCACGAGTACCGGACCAGGAAGGTGGACCTGCGCCTCTACCAGGGGCGCGACGGCCACCGCGACTACGGCGACTACGGCAACTACGGCAGGACCGTCGGCCTGGTCGGGGCCTCCAGGATCGGCAGGAGGGTCGCGGAGCTGCTCGCCCCCTTCGACCTGGACGTGCTGATCGCCGATCCGTACCTGGACGACCGGGGCGCGGGGGCGCTCGGTGCCCGCCTGGTCGGGGTCGACGAGCTGTTCGCCGCCGCCGACATCGTCTCCCTGCACGCCCCGGCCACCGACGACACGCGGGGGATGGTCAGCGCGGCCCGCCTGGCCGCGATGCGCGACGGCGCGACGCTCATCAACACCGCCAGGGGCTCCCTGGTGGACCAGGGGGCGCTCGTCGCCGAGCTGGCCACCGGCAGGCTGTCGGCGGTGCTCGACGTGACCGAGCCCGAGGTCGTCCCCGCGGACTCGGTGCTGTGGGACCTGCCCAACGTCATCCTCACCCCGCACGTCGCGGGGGCGCTGGGCAACGAGCTGGCCAGGCTGGGGGCGTACGCGGTGGACGAGGTGCTCCTGGCGCTGGCGGGCCGGCCGCTGCGCCACCCGGTGGACCCGGAACTGCTGGCGATCACCGCGTGACACGCGGAGGGGCGCCCCTGCGGGGCCGCCCCTCGGCGATGGCCGGTCTTACGACCTGACGTGAGACCGTACGGCCTGACGGGCACCGACCGGCTTCACGAGGTGACGGACACGGAGGCGCCCCCGTCCCCTTCCCGGGGCGGGGGCGCGTCCGTGTCAGATCAGGTCCGGGATTCCCGGGTCAGATCCCGTTCCTGCCGATGACCCCGCTGTACCAGAGGGCGCTGTCCTTGGGGATGCGCGTCTGGGTGTCGTAGTCGACGTGGACCAGCCCGAACCGCTTGTCGTAGCCGTACGCCCACTCGAAGTTGTCCATCAGCGACCAGGCCAGGTAGCCGCGCAGGTCGACTCCCTCCTGGATCGCCTGGTGGGCGGCGAGCAGGTGGGTGCGCAGGTACTCGACGCGCTCGGCGTCGGCCACCCTGCCGTCCTCGGCGGAGTCGTGGTAGGCGGCGCCGTTCTCGGTGATCATCAGTGGGGTGGACGGGTAGTCCCGCGCCAGCCGTACGAGGAGCCTGCGCAGGCCGTCCGCCTCGACGGGCCAGCCCATGGCGGTCACCGGCAGGTCGGGCTCGGGGTGCTCGACGCCCTCGGTGCCTGGGAAGCGGTCCGAGGAGGGGGTGCCGACCTTCGCCGCGACGTTGGTCGGCGCGTAGTAGTTGACCCCGAGGAAGTCGATCGGGGCGCCGATGAGCTCCTCGTCGCCGTCGAGGATGTGGTCCAGGCCGGTGAAGCGGGCCGTGTGCTCCAGCATGTCGGCCGGGTAGCGCCCGTACACGATCGGGTCGAGGAAGATCCGGTTGTGCAGGCCGTCGACGAGCCTCGCCGCCGCGACGTCGTGCCGGTCCTGCGGGTCGCGGGGGGACACCGGGGTGAGGTTGACCGTGACCGAGACCTCCCTGGCGCCCGCCGCGCGCAGGGCGCGGGCCGCCAGGCCGTGGCCGAGCAGCAGGTGGTGCGCGGCGAGGAAGGCCGAGGCAGGCTCGGCGCGGCCGGGAGCCTGGTCGACGGTGCCGTACCCGAGGAAGGCCGAGCACCACGGCTCGTTGAGGGTGGTCCAGGTCCTGATCCGGTCCCCGAGCCGGTCGTACACCGCCTCCGCGTACCCGGCGAAGTGGTGGGCGGTGTCCCGCACGGTCCACCCGCCCCCGTCCTCCAGGGTCTGCGGCAGGTCCCAGTGGTACAGCGTGGCCATGGGGTCGATCCCGGCGGCCAGCAGGGTGTCCACCAGCCGGTCGTAGAAGTCGAGGCCGCGGGGGTTCACCGGCCCGGTGCCGTCGGGCTTGATCCGGGGCCAGGAGATGGAGAACCGGTAGGTGTTGACGCCGAGCTCCCTCATGAGGGCGACGTCCTCGGCGTAGCGGTGGTAGTGGTCACAGGCGACGTCGCCGCTCTGCCCGAGGTGCACCCGGCCGGGCGTCCTGGAGAAGGTGTCCCAGATGGAGGGAGTACGGCCGTCCTCCGCGGTGGCGCCCTCGATCTGGTAGGCGGCGGTGGCGACCCCCCAGCGGAAAGCGGGCGGGAACAGGGCCAGGCCGGTGCCGGTCCGGTCGTCGGTCTGGGTCATCCCTTGATCGCTCCTTGCGTGGTTACGCGGATGTGTCGCCTGACGAGCAGCGCCGGGACGACGGTCGGTGGGGGGCGCCGGGGTGGTGCCCGGCAGGTGCCCAGCAGGTGTCCTCTGTGCGTCGAGTCACCCTCCCGCGCTTTGTGAGCGCTCACGGGGAGTGGTGACCACTCAACTTCGAGGCTTAATTCATATTGAAATTTAAGAGGCAAAGCTCCGTCTGCGTCAAGGTGGTGTTATCGAGTCGTTTCACAGGTTACGGACAGTATCGATCCATGTCGGAGAGGCTCTGGAACACCTGTGGGGCCGACTCCCGGAGGCCGCTCTCGTCACAATCCATGGAAGACCGGCGACCGCGACCGTGCGACACGCCTTGAGGTCAGGGTGTTGTCGGGCGCGGGGCTGGTCGCCCCCGTCGCGGGCGATCTGGGACAACCCCTTCCATCGGAAGTCCGCGGCGGAGGGTTAACAGTTTTTGTATGGCACTACGCTCGCACGTCGTCAGGCGCAGATATATCGTCGTTCGCGACGGGGAGATCATCGGGACGCGAAGCCCGCCCAGGGGATGCGGTGGCCCGAGTCGGCGTAGGAAAAGCCGTGCCCCGGGCGGCATGCGAAGCAGAGGCGGACCCGGGGCTTACACGTCCACCCTACCCGGCGCCGCCGGTCCCCAACAGCCGATCCCCCGGAGAGAGCGGTCGTGACCTCCGAACTGCCTGAATGGTTCCAGCGGGTTTTCTCCACGTCGCGTTTCACGCCCTACCTCGACGTCTCCGGACGGAATGTCACGCGGGCCTGGCGGCTGTACCGATGGAACGTCGAGGTATCGGAGGCCTTCTGCGGTCCTCTGCACTGCCTGGAGACAGGGCTGCGGAACGCGGAGCACGACCAGCTCCGCTCCCGTTACGGCCGGGCCGACTGGTGGGAGGTGGCGCCGCTGCGGAAGCACGACGCCCGCAAGATCGCCAAAGCCCAGGACGATCTGCGTCGTAGGAGTGGCGGTTCTTGCACGGCCGATGACGTGCTCACCGAGCTGTCGTTCGGCTTCTGGGTGTCGCTCCTGAGTCAGGCCTATGACCGGCACTTCTGGGTGCCGGCGTTGCACAGGGCCTTCCCGCGCTATTCCGGTCGTCGCGGCGAGCTGCGCGACAACCTCCAGGCGATGGTGCTGCTCCGCAACAGGATCATGCACCACGAGCCCATCCACCATCGGCACCTGGCGGCCGACCATGCCAAGATCTATCGCCTTCTCGGTTACCTGGAGCCCGAAGTGGCGCCGTGGTTGCGACGGTTCGACCGGGTACCTGAGACCCTCGCCCGGAGGCCGAAGGGAGATCATGGTGACGGACAGGCCTGACGGCTACGTGTCCCGATCCGACATCGCACGCCTGGCAGAGGTGCGGCGTCCGGCCGTGACCAATTGGGAACGCCGCCACCGCGACTTCCCGTCGCCCGTGTCGATCGGGGACGAGGAGCTTTTTGAGGCGTCGGCTGTCGGCGCGTGGCTCGATCGCCGCATGATCGCGAGCAACGCGCTCATGGTGGGAGAACCGATCGGTTCCACATACGGCATTCGTTTTCATCGGTACACGGTGACACGTTCGACGGACGATCGCTCGTATTGGCCGAGATGAATCTCACGCTCCACGGAGTGGACGCCGAACTCGCTACTCGTCCGGTTCACGAGCTCTGGGATCGGTATCCCCGGTCGCGTTTCAACTATGTCGTCACCAACCCGCCCTTCAACATGCGTGACTGGTGCTCCGGCGACCCCGACGACTGGTCATGGCCCTATGGAGCACCGCCCGCCCATAACGCGAACTTCGCCTGGTTGCAGCAGGCGGTGGGCCCGCTCGTGCCGGGAGGGCGGGCGGCAGTCGTCATGGCGCCCAACGCTACCTTCTCCGAGAACGGGCGAGAGCGGGTGATTCGCGCGGGCATGGTGGAGGGCGGCTGCGTCGAAGGGGTGATCGCGTTACCGCCACAGCTTTTCCTCTCAACGGCCATCCCCATCACCATCTGGCTGCTCACGCCTCCGGACCGGTCGCGTGAGGAGATTCTTTTCGTCGACGCCTCGGATATGGGATGGATGGTCACCCGTCCCCATCGGGAACTCGGTGCCGACGACATTCAGGAGATGGGCGGCGTGGTGGCCCGTTGGCGGCGCGGTGAGAAGCTGAACTCCGCGCTGGCCACGTCGATACCACTTGGGAACGTCCGCGGGCAGGGCTACAACCCGAATCCCCGGAACTACGTCATGCCGCCTCAGGCCGATGTATCCGGCAGCGAACAGGCGGTCGAAGACCTGCGGCGAAAACTCGACCGCCTACATGCGTGGGCGGCGGAGGCGGACGCGAGAGCCGAGCATGAGCTGAGGAGGCTCGGATGGTGAGATCACTCATCGGGGAACTGCCTGACGGCTGGATCGAGGTCAGGCTTGAGGAGATCTGCGAGCTGAAGGTGGGAACCTCCACTCCGGCCGACTCTGGCGGGCCTGTCGCCGTAATGAAGCCGAGGAACATCGCTGACGACAGGTTCACGGGAACCCCCGACGGAATCGCTGAGGAGGCCGCCGCGAAGCTGCCTTCCTACCGGCTCATGGCCGGAGACGTCGTGTGCGTACGCACCGGCGGCATCGGCAAGCACGCCCTGGTAGCCGGGGAGCAGGAAGGGTGGGTGATCGGCACGGGAATCATCAGGCTTCGCCCGGGCCCATGGGCCGATCCGCTTTACCTCAGTCACTGTCTGAGCCATCCATCGGTCCAGAACTGGTTCGCCCGCAACGGCACGGGGACGGCCATCCCCAACATCAGCGCCAGAGCGCCGGGTGCGCTTCCCGTCGTGCTCGCCCCGTCGCCGGTGCAGCGCTCGATAGGCAAGACGCTCGGCGCGCTGAACGAGAAGATCGCGGCTCACGAACGAATCTGCAGGACCACCGCGCAACTCCGAGATACCCCCTTGCCCCTGCTGATGTCCGGAACATCGGCAGCACAGGGGCCGGGCAGATCCGGCGGATAGCCACAGCGGTGGCGGGCGATGCCCGCCACCGCGCGGTCACCACGCTCGTCTCCGACGCGGCGAACGGTTCCATGTCCGCGGTCGCCGGCCTCCACCTGGGGCGGAAGCGGGCACGCGGGTCCGATAGCTTTCCGTGGGTGACTGTCCTTCTGCCCGGTGTGGCGCTCACCGACCACGTGTTCACCGTCCCCCTCGACCACGCCGACCCCGGTGGCGAGACGATCGAGGTCTTCGCCCGCGAGGCGGTGGACCCGGCACGGCGGGGGGAGGACCTGCCGTGGCTGCTCTTCCTGCAGGGCGGTCCCGGGGGTAGGTCGCCGCGTCCGGCCGCCGCCGACGGGTGGCTGGGGCACGCGCTGAGGACCCATCGGGTCCTCCTGCTCGACCAGCGGGGGACCGGCCGCAGCACCCCCATCACCGCGAAGACCGCGCGCGGCACGGACGCCGAGCTCGCCGCCCGCCTCGGGCACTTCAGGGCCGACTCGATCGTGACCGACGCCGAGCTGATCAGGCGCGGGCTCTGCGGCGACCGGCCGTGGGAGACCCTCGGCCAGAGCTACGGCGGCTTCATCACGCTGACGTACCTCTCCCTGGCTCCCGAGGGGCTGGCGGCCTGCTACGTGACCGGCGGCCTGTCCGGGCTCGACGCCACCGCCGACGACGTCTACTCCCGCACCTACCCGCGCGTCCGCGACAAGGTGGACCGCTATTTCGCCCGTTACCCGCATGACTCGGGCCGCCTGGACGCGATCGCCGCCCACCTGCGCCGCCACGAGGTCCTCCTCCCCGACGGCGACGTGCTGACCGTACGCCGCCTGCAGACCCTCGGCATGTGCCTGGGCATGAGCGACGGCGCCGAATACCTGCACTGGGTCCTGGAGGAGGCCTGGACCGGCGACAGGCTCTCCGACCTGTTCCTGTACGAGGTCATGATGGCCACCGGCTTCGTCGGCAACCCGCTCTACGCGGTCCTGCACGAGTCGATCTACGCCCAGGGCGGCGCCACCGGCTGGGCCGCGCACCGGCTGCTGCCCGAGGAGTTCCGCGAGGACGCGGCGACGACGCTGCCCACCGGGGAGATGATCTACCCGTGGATGTTCGACGAGATCGCCGCGCTCCGTCCCTTCAAGGGCGCCGCCGAGATCCTCGCCGGGACCGACGGCTGGCCCGCCCTCTACGATCCCGCCCGGCTGGCCGCCAACCGGGTCCCGGTGGTCGCCGCCGTCTACTACGACGATATGTACGTCGACGAGGGCCTGTCCATGCGCACCGCGCGGGCGGTGGGCAACGTGCGGACCTGGGTGACCAACGAGTGGCAGCACGACGGCGTCCGCGTCTCCGGCGGCGGCGTCCTCGCCCGCCTGATGGACATCTCCAAGGGCGTCCACGGCTCCTGAACCTCGTGGACGTCGTGGACGTCGTGGAACCTCCCGCCCTCGGACGGGGGGTTCCAGCCGCCGGTCTCAGCCGGGAGCGGCTGTCTCGGTGAGGGGGAGGCGCACCTCGAAGCGGGTGTCGCCCGGTTCCGACTCCACGCGCAGGTCGCCCCCGTGACGGCCGGCGACGATGCGGAAGGAGATGTCCAGGCCGAGCCCCGTGCCCTCGCCGACCGACTTCGTGGTGAAGAACGGCTCGAAGATCCGCTCGCGCAGGGCCTCGGGGACGCCGGGGCCGGTGTCGCAGATCTCGATCAGCGCGATCGTGTCGTGTTCGAGCCGGGTGCGGACGGTCAGGACGCCGGTTCCGGCCATCGCGTCCAGCGCGTTGTGGATCAGGTTGGTCCACACCTGGTTGAGCTCTCCCGCGTAGGCGGGGATGGGCGGCAGCTCGGGGTCGTAGTCGGTGGCGATGGTGATCCCCGGCGGGATCTTGCCGCGGAACATGGTGAGGGTGCTGTCCAGCAGCTCCCGCACGTCCACCGTCTGGTACGGCGCCCGGTCCATCTGGGAGTACTGCTTGGCGGAGGCGATCAGGGAGGAGATCCGCTCGGTCGCGTCGGTCACCTCGTTCAGCATCTGGGTGATCTCGATGGCCTCCGACAGCCAGTGCATCGCCCCGTCCAGGTAGCGCTCGCCCAGCGCCTCGCGGACCTTGTCCATCTTGGTGACCTTGAACCCGGCCGCCACCAGCGGCGGGGCGATCTCCCAGGCGTCCTCCACCCCCGCCTCCTCCAGGGCGTCGGCCAGCTCGTCCTCGGCGTCGGAGATCTGCAGCGGGGAGCGGGACGGCGCCTCGGAGATGCTGGCGGCGCACGCCTCCTGCAGGTCGATCAGGGCGCGCAGCCGCTCGGGCTCGATGCCGTCCTCGGCCAGCGCGGCGAGCCGCCTGCGCGAGGTCTTCGTCTTCTCCCGCAGCTCGTCCACGGCCCGTACGGCCGCCGCGGCCGGGTTGTTGAGCTCGTGGGTGAGCCCGGCGGTGATCGTGCCGAGCGCGGTGAGCCGCTGCCGCCGGTCGACGAGCTCCCGCTGGGCCATCCCGCCGATGCGGGCCCCGTCGAGCAGGTGCACCGCCATCGGGAACCACTCGGCCATGATCAGGCCGTACTTCCTGGCCGGGAGCATGAACATGCGCGTCGGCTTGGTGGCGCGCAGCGAGTGGCTGTAGGTGGCCGGGGCGCGGTCGCCCAGGTAGGCCAGGACCGCGCCGCCGTAGGCGCCGGGCTGCGAGGTCGGGGTCATCGTGACCGGCCCCGCGGTGGTCTCGGTGACCATCACCACCTCGCCGTCGACGAGCACGGCGAAGCAGTCGGCCGGATCACCCTGCTTGATGATCGCCTCGCCCGCGTCGTACTCCTCCTCGTCCCCGTGCTTCGCGAGCCACCGGAGCTTGTCGTCGTCGAGCTTCTCGAAGAGGAACAGCCCGCGGAGCGCGTCGATGTCGGTCTTGCGGCCTCCCTCGCGAGCTTCGCGAGGGACCTCGTCAGGAGTGGTCATGTCTTCTCCAGGTAGCGGTGGACGAGCGCCACGGCCATCGCGCCCTCGCCGACCGCCGAGGCGACCCGCTTGATCGAGTCGGCCCGGACGTCGCCCGCGGCGAACACCCCCGGCACGTTCGTCTCCAGGTGGTACGGCTCCCGCCGGAGCGGCCAGTTGCGCGGCCTGTTCTCGTCGGCGGTCAGGTCGGGACCGGTGAGGACGAAGCCTCTCTCGTCGCGCTCGATGGCCTCGCCGAGCCAGTCGGTGATCGGCTGGGCGCCGATGAAGACGAACAGCCACTCGGCCTCGACCGTGCGCTCGCCCTCGGGGCCCTTCAGCGTGATCCGCTCCATGTGGCCCTCGCCCTCGGCGCCGACCACCTCGGTCTCGGTGTGCACCTCGATGTTCGGGATCCGCGAGATCTGCTCGATCAGGTAGTGCGACATGGTCCGCTCCAGCCCGTCACTCCTGACGATCAGGTGGACCTTGCTGGCGTACCCCGACAGGTAGACCGCGCTCTGGCCGGCCGAGTTGGCGGCGCCGACGATGTAGACGTCGCGGTTCGCGCACTCGGGCGCCTCGGTCAGGGCCGCGCCGTAGTAGCAGCCGGAGCCGATGAAGTCGTCGAGGCCGGGGGCGTTCAGCCGCCGGTAGGAGACGCCGGTGGCCAGGATGACGGTGTGCGCGGCGATCGTGCCGCCGTCGGCGAAGCCGACCACCCGGGCCCGGCCCTTGACCTCCAGGCTGGTGACCGTGCGGGCGGTGAGCAGTTCGGCGCCGAACTTGGTGGCCTGGCGCCGCGCCCGGTCGGCGAGCTGGGCGCCGGAGACGCCGTCGGGGAAGCCCAGGTAGTTCTCGATCCTGGAGCTCTGGCCCGCCTGCCCGCCGGAGGCGTGCTGCTCGACCATCACGGTGCGCAGCCCCTCGGAGGCGCCGTAGACCGCCGCGCCCAGCCCGCCGGGGCCGCCGCCGATCACGATCAGGTCGTAGAAGTCGGTGGCCGGGGCGGTGGACAGCCCCACGGCCTGGGCCAGTTCCGAGGGGTTCGGCGCGACGAGCTTCGTGCCGTCGCCGGTGACGACCAGCGGCAGCCTGGCCGGGCTGACGGCCGCCTTCTCCCCGGTCGCCTTCTCCCCGGCCGCCGCGAGCAGCTCGACGCCCTCGGGGGAGTCGGCCAGCATCCAGCGGTAGGGCACCTGGTTGCGCGACAGGAAGTCCCTGACCTCGTACGAAGGGGCCGACCAGCGCGCGCCCACCACCCGCAGCTCGTCGGATTCGCGCCGGTCAGTCCGCTGCCAGGCGTCGAGCTGGGCGTCCAGCACCGGGTAGAACTTCTCCTCCGGCGGGTCCCACGGCTTGAGCAGGTAGTGGTCGAGGTCGACCACGTTGATCGCCTGGATCGCGGCCTCGGTGTCGGCGTAGGCGGTCAGCAGCACGCGGCGCGCGTACGGATACAGGTCCATGGCCTGTTCCAGGAACTCCACGCCGTTCATCTGGGGCATCCGGTAGTCGGCGAGGATCGCCGCCACGTCGTCGCCCCGCAGCCGCAGCTCGCGGACGCTGGCCATGCCGTCGGCCGCTGTGTCGGCCCGGACGACGCGGTAGGAGTGGCCGTAGCGCCGCCGCAGGTCGCGGGCGACGGAACGGGACACGCCGGGATCGTCGTCGACCGTCATGATGACCGGTTTTTCCATGTCCTGCCTTCCCCCGAGATGGAGACATCCGATATGGAGACAATCTCTACGAAGGATGTCACACCGGTGTTAAACCAAGCATCTGTCAGGTGTGGTCGTGGGGTGCGGGGGTCCCAGGGGACGGGGGAGAACCGTAGGGGCGGTGGCCGGGTGCCCCGGCGGCGCGCAGCAGGGCGGCCGGGCGGTCCCGGTCGGCGAGGAAGCGCCTGAGGTCGGGGTCGGTGGCCCAGATCTCGCGCATCGCCTCGTGCCCGACCCGTCCGGCGACGATCTGCAGGGCGATGTCCTGCCTGACGTACTCGACCGCCATCGCGACGACGGCCGGGTCCTCGGTGTAGACGCCCCACGCGGTGCCCCCGGCGAAGCCGCCGACCAGCGCCTCCCGCCGGTCGCCCGCGACGACCAGCAGCCGGTGGTCCGGGTTCTCCTTCGCGGCCCCCTCGCCCTCGGGAAGGGCGCCGGGGGCGGGGAAGCGGTGCTCGTACAGGTTGCCGACCGGCTCCCGCGCCGCACCGAAGTGCATCACGGAGGTCTCTACCCCGCGCTCGACCGCCCGCCTGACCAACGGGGAGAGCAGCCCCATCTCCTCGGGCCAGATCGACAGGAACAGGTCGCCCCGCGCCCCGGCCACCACGTCCTCGGCGCGGGCGAGCAGCGCCCCGGCGTCCTTGAGGTTGTGGATCAGGTACGCCTTGGGCGGCGCCACGATCGCGGGCAGCGAGACCTCCAGCGACTCGATCGAGTCGGTGAACTCCCTGCGCATCCGCTCCAGCAGGGATCGCGGCGGCAGCGGCAGGTAGTCGGTGGCGTCGTCGGAGCCGCGCAGCTCGTAGGCCGCCCCCTTGGCCACCAGCTTGCCGAGCGTCTCGTAGACCGTGCTGCGCGGCACGCCTGAACGCTTGGCGACCTCGTAGCCGTTGAGGGGCTGTCCGGCACCGACCAGGGTGACGTAAGCCTTGGCCTCGTAGCCCGACATGCCCAGGCGCTGTAATTGCTCCACTACGTCCCGCATCGCAGTTATGGTACGGCGCGAGGTACCCGTTTAGCGCTGTCCTAAAGCACCTGTTTTGTAGGATTTTCGTGACGTGAACTTGTTCGGGCCCGTGGAACTGGGGGAACGGAACGAGGGAACGCTCCCTGTGGAAACATTTTACTTTTGTTCTGGTCCGTCGGATTCATCGTGCGTGCTCAGACGCCCGGTGACGAGTCGGCGCCGGAGGCGGATCGGGACGGGCCCCACCCGGACCGGCGGGGGTCCCCTGCCGGGACGTGCCGGGCGGCCGGAGGCCGTCCCGCGCGGACGGCGTGCCCGGTAATTTCGGTCCGCTCCGCGCTTCCGGCGTCCGGGTCCGTACTTACCGATGTCCGGTCCGCGCCTGGCTGACGCCCGGTCGCCGCTACACCCCTCTCAGGGCCCTGAGGGCGAACTCCACGACCATGTCGGCGTACTCGTGGGTGAGGGGGGCGGTGCGGAGCATCCAGCGGTGGTAGATGGGCCCGTACAGCAGCTCGACGGCCACGTCCAGATCCGCGTCCCCGGCCACCTGGCCCGCCCGCTGGGCGCCGCGCAGCCGGTCCCTGGTCGCCTCCAGGTGTGGCCCCATGATCCGTCCGGTGATCTCGGTGTTGATCCCGGGGTCGTTCAGCGCCTCGACGGTCATCGCCCGGCTCATCGTGTCGAGCCTGGGGTCGTTGTACTCGTCGACGATGGCCCGCAGCACGACGCGCAGGTCGGCCCCGAGGTCGCCGGTGTCGGGCAGCGCGAAGTGCCCCTTCTCGTCCCCGGTCACGGCGAGGACGGCGTCGACGAACACGGCGCCCTTGGAAGGCCACCAGCGGTAGATCGTCTGCTTGCCCACCCCCGCGCGGGCGGCGATCGCCTCCACCGTCAGCTTGGCGTATCCGGACTCGACGACCAGGTCGAAGGCGGCGCTCAGGATGGCCTGGCGCGACTGCTCGCTGCGCCGGGCCGGGTTCGGTGTCTTCACGTGCCCGAATGTACCATCCGCGAGTCGCAACGTCTCGTCTTGTTCGATGGATGGGTCTCATGCGGCCGGAAGGGGAGGGCGGAACGCCGAAGGCCGCGGACGCCCCCGGCAGGGCGTTCGCGGCCTTCGAGTCTGTCGGTCCGGATCAGACCTGGTCGGCCTTCTCCAGAGCGGAGCAGCAGGTGTTCACGATGAGGCGGGTGACCAGGTAGGGGTCGACGTTGGCGTTCGGACGCCGGTCCTCGATGTACCCCTTCTTCTCCACCTCGACCTGCCACGGGATGCGGACCGAGGCGCCGCGGTCGGAGACGCCGTAGCTGAACTCGTTCCAGGGGGCGGTCTCGTGCAGGCCGGTGAGGCGGTCCTCGATGCCGGCGCCGTAGTACTTGACGTGCTCCAGGGCGTTCGCGGCGAGGGCCTCGCAGGCGGTGATGATCGGGTCGTACTTCTCGCGCATCGCCTTGGTGGAGAAGTTGGTGTGCGCGCCCGCGCCGTTCCAGTCGCCCTTCACCGGCTTGGCGTCCAGGGTGGCGCCGACGTTGAAGTCCTCCGCGGTGCGGTAGAGCAGCCAGCGGGCGATCCACATGTGGTCGGAGGCCTCGATGGGACCGGCCGGGCCGATCTGGAACTCCCACTGACCCGGCATGACCTCGGCGTTGATGCCGGAGATGGCCAGGCCCGCCTCGATGCAGTAGTCGAGGTGCTTCTCGACGATCTCGCGGCCGAAGACCTCGTCGGCGCCGACGCCGCAGTAGTAGCCACCCTGCGGGGCCGGGAAGCCGCCGATCGGGAAGCCGAGCGGGCGGCCCTCCTTGAAGAAGGTGTACTCCTGCTCGATGCCGAACCAGGACTCCTGGTCGGCGTACTTCTCGGCGACCTCGACGAGGGCGGCGCGGGTGTTGCTGTCGTGCGGGCTCATGTCGATGTTGAGCACCTCGCACAGCACCAGCACGTTGCTGCCGCCGCGGATCGGGTCCGGGCAGGTGAACACCGGCTTGAGCACCCGGTCAGAGGAGGAGCCGTCGGCCTGGTTCGTGCTGGACCCGTCGAAGCCCCAGATCGGGAGCTCCGCGCCGTCCGCCATCACCCTGGTCTTGGAACGAAGCTTGGCGGTCGGCTGGGTGCCGTCGATCCAGATGTATTCAGCCTTGAAGGTCATCGGCGGAGTCCTTGAGGATGGAGGGATCTGCTGCTCTCAAAGATTCGCAAGTCGCGATTTCGCAACTGTTGCCCGTGTGTGAACAGAGTGTTACCCAGCCCTATATGGGCAGGCAGTGGCCGTATTGAAATCCGCACACCCTCGTTTCATGGCTGTGAGCTGCCATTTCACGGGACGATTGGAACGATTGAGACATCCGTCACAGAGGAAACCGATTATTGCTCTGGGGTGCTTTAATCCCATTCGTCCCATGTTGGTTAGGGAGTGCCGAAGACACGGGCCGAGACCGACTCGTGGGCGAGCCTCCGCATGACGTCGAGCACCCTGCCGTGCACGACGGTGCCGAGGACCATGGCCTCGACCGCCGCCTCGCGGGGGCCGTCGAGCGGGATGGTGCCGATCTCGTGTTCGGTCACGAGCCGCAGGGCGGCGTCGGCGTAGGGCCGCAGGGCCGCGCTGTCGGCGGGCATGCCGAGCCGGCCGAGGGTGAGGACGGCCTGGGCCAGCTCGTCGCGGGCCGGGGCGCCGGGATCCACCCGCCAGCCGAGATCGGCGATCATGGCGTCGGCCTCGGCGCGGGCGCGGGCCCACTCGTCGCCGGACGCGTGCGGCTCGACCGCGGGGGCCATGGCGTACTGCGCGGTGCCGAGCACGTGGTGCAGGTTCAGGCTCTCGTCGTCGATGGCCGCCATCACCTTGCCGATGGCGGCGATGGACAGCCGCCCGACCTCCAGCAGCGCCCGGATCAGCCGCAGCCTGCGCAGGTGGTCCTCGCCGTACCGCGCCCTGGTGGCCGAGGTCTGCTCCCCGGCGGGGAGCATGCCCTCGCGCAGGTAGTACTTGATCGTCGGGATGGGCACGCCCGATGCGGCGCTGAGCTCGGATATCCGCATCATTGGATAGTACAGGTAGCCAATGCGCGGGCCGCCCCCGGGCCGCCGCCGAGAACGTTCCGGAGAGGGGCTCTAGCGGAGTGAGGGGCGGACGTCGATGACGGTCATCCCGGCGGCGAGGGCGGACGCCACCCCCTCGTCGGTGTCCTCGTAGGCGACGCACGCGTGCGGGGCGACGCCGAGGCGGCGCGCCGCGAGGAGGTAGACGTCGGGGGCCGGCTTGCCGTAGCGGACGTCGTCCCTGGTGACCACGGTGTCGAAGAGGGGGAGCAGGCCGGTGACGCGCAGGGTCTCCTCCACGGCCTGGCGGGCGCCTCCCGAGGCCACGGCCATCGGCACCCGCCCCCGGTGCGCCTCGGCGACCGCGCTCACCGTCTCGTGCGGGGTGATGGTGGGGATCAGCCACTGGTAGGCGTCCAGTGCCGCCGCCTGTACGGCCCGGTAGTCGAGCTCGGCCCCGGTCTCGGTCTCCAGCTCGGCCAGCAGGCGGTCGGCGGACAGGCCGGTGCGGGATCGGTACCAGGCGGGGTCTAGGTCCACCTGCCATCCGGCCAGCGCGGTCCGCCAGGCGCTCTCGTTGGCGGCGGCGGTGTCGGCGAGGGTCCCGTCGCAGTCGAAGACCAGGGCGGCGTACGGCATGGAGGGCTGGAGTCGCTGATGGAGCATGGTGGCCTAACGCGTGAAAGTGGATCTCCCTCCACTTTACCGCGCACGAAAGCGATCGATCGCTCGCCTGGGGGATGGCCGCGTCACCGTGATCGGGTGAGACCGCGACGGCGTGCGCGCGGGCACGAGGGCCTGCCGGGGTGGAGAACGTACGGGGGCCCGCCGGAGCGGGGGAGGTCTAGCCGATGTCGCCCCAGCCGTCGTGCCTGGCCCTGGCCAGCTCGGCCTCCATCTCCTCCAGCTCCTGCATGAACCCCTGGAACCCCCTCGGGCCCAGGCGGCGCCAGACGAGCAGCTGCAGGGAGCGGGTCTCCTCGTCGAGGGGCTGCTCCTGGCGGAGCGGCGCCAGCAGCTCCTGGGCCTGCCGGTCCGCCGCCTGGAGCTCCTCGACGGTGAAGCGGACGCCGTGCTCGCGCTCCAGCAGCCGGATGTGCGGGTCGTTGCGCAGTCTCTGGTCCCTGGCGCGCCGGGCGCGCCTGGCGGCCAGCTCGTCGTGGACGTGCGCGCCGGAAACCTGGTGCGGCGTGTCGGCCGGACGTGGAGTCATCGTGGGGTTCGCCTCCGTCGGGCGGCTCCTTTTCTGGAACCTCTGTTAGAAACGACGCTCGAACGGCGCCGAAGGTTGTCGGAATTTTTTCCCGAAGCCCCGACGCCGTAGGCGTTGTGCCCTCAATTGTGCCCTGGACCGCCTTGACGCGAGCTTGACTTGAGAATAATTTTCACCCAGATGGCTCCCGATGAAAGGAATACTTGTGGCCGCAGGCGCGCTCGGACGCATACAGACCGAGACGCCCGCGCTGCCCGAGGCCCTGCGCCGGGTGGGGGAGGCGATCCTGGCCGACCCCGCGGAGGCGGCGCGCTCCACGATCATCACGCTGGCCGAGCGGAGCGGCAGCTCACCCGCCACGGTGACCCGCTTCTGCCGGGTGTTCGGCTTCGCCGGGTACGCCGGGCTGCGGGTCGCGCTGGCCACCGAGAACGGGCGCGCCGCGCAGGCCAACTGGGACGCGGGGGTGGGCCACGAGATCGGCCCCACCGATCCGCTCGACGCGGCGATCGGCGTGATGGCCGCCGCCGACTCCCGGCTCATCCAGGAGACGGCGGCCCAGCTGGACGCGGGCACCGTCACCACGGTCGCCGAGGCCGTCGTCGCGGCCCGCCGCGTCCTCATCTTCGGGGTCTCCACCAGCGGGGCGGTGGCCGTGATGATGGGCGGGCGGCTGCGCCGGATCCGGGTCCCCTGCTGGAGCCACGCCGACGCGCACGAGGCGCTCGCCGACGCCGCGCTGCTCGGCGAGGGCGACGTCGCGATCGGCATCTCCCACCAGGGGCGCACCCGCGAGGTGCTGGAGTCCCTCGGCGAGGCCGGGGACCGGGGCGCGCTCACCGTCGCGGTCACCTCCTTCGCCCGCTCCCCGCTGGCCGAGCTGTCCGACCTGGTGCTGACCACCGCGAGCCGCGAGACCACCTTCAGGCTGGGCGGCCTGGCCGCCGTCCACTCCCAGCTCTTCGTCCTCGACACCGTCTACGTCGCGGTCGCGCAGCGCACCTACGAGCAGACCAACGAGGCCTTCGAGCTGACGATCCGGGCTCTGGAGAGCCATCGCGTGGAGAGGAGCTGACCGTGGAGATCGGGGCTTCCGAGTACGTTCACGAGGTCAAGGCCCTGGTGGACGAGGTGTCCAGGACCCAGGCGGCCGCGGTGGGGGAGGCGGCGGCGCTGATCGTCGAGTCCCTGAGCGGCGGCGGCGTGATCCAGGCGTTCGGCTCCGGCCACTCCGAGGCGATCGCGATGGAGATCGCCGGGCGCGCGGGCGGCCTGGTGCCCGGCAACCGCCTCGCCCTGCGCGACATCGTCCTGTACGGGGGCGCCCCGGCCGAGATCCTCCTCGGCCCGGCCGGAGAGCTGGAGCGCGACCCCTCGGTCGCCCGGCGGATCTACGACCTGGCTCCCGTCCGGCCGGGGGACGTGTTCGTGCTGATCTCCAGTTCCGGGGTGAACGGGTCGGTGGTCGAGCTGGCCTCGATCGTCAAGGAGCGCGGGCACGACCTGATCGCCCTCACGTCGGTGCGGCACAGCACCGCGATGACCTCCCGCCACCCCTCCGGCCGCAAGCTGCTCGACCTCGCCGACGTGGTGCTCGACAACCGCGCCCCGTACGGTGACGCGGTCCTCCCGCTCCAGGACGGCGGCACGTTCGGGGCGGTGTCCACGATCACCTCGGCGCTGCTGGCCCAGATGGTCGTGGCCGAGGTGGTGCGCGGCCTGACCGAGGCGGGCCTGACCCCGCCGATCTACCGCTCCGCCAACGTGACCGGCGGCGACGAGCACAACCGCGCTCTTGAGAACCGCTACGCCGGAAGGATCCGGCGAGGTGCCTGACCACCGCCTTCCACCCGCAGGCCGCCCTCCGGTCCCGGGCCACCTCTCACTCCCAGGCCGCCTTCCACTTCCAGGCCACCTCTCACCCACAGGCCACTCCCAGGAGGAAGCATGACCCAGCTATCCAGGCGCGAGCTCCTGCGCAGCGCGGCCCTGGCCGGTCTCACCCTGCCGGTCCTGTCCGCGTGCGCCACCCCGGCGGGCAACGGCGGCGCCGCGTCCTCCGCGCCCGTCGTCGGGGCCACCAGCGCGGCCAACCCGCTCGGCTTCGCCGAGGACAGGCCCCTGGAGGTCTGGATCTTCGACGGCGGTTTCGGCGACGCCTACGCCACGGACGTCCACGAGCCGCTGCTCAGGGCCAAGCACCCCAAGCTGGAGATCAAGCACAACGCCACCAAGGAGGTCGCCAAGACCCTCCAGCCGCGCTTCGCCGGTGGCGACCCGCCGGAGTTCGTCAACAACTCCGGCGCCAACGCGATGGACTTCGGCGCCCTGGTCCAGGACGGCCAGCTCGCCGACCTCACGCCGCTGTACGACGCGCCGAGCTGGGACGACCCCGCCGTCAAGGTACGCGACACGATCGACCCGAACGCGATCGAGCTGGGCAGCTACGACGGCAAGCCGTACGTCCTCAACTACGCCAACACCGTCTGGGGCATCTGGTACTCGCGGAAACTCTTCGAGGCCGAGGGCTGGCAGGTCCCCAAGACCTGGGCCGACTTCCTGGCGCTGTGCGAGACCATCAAGAAGTCGGGCAAGATGGCGCCCTTCACCTACGCGGGCAAGCACCCGTTCTACATCTACGAGGCCATCCTCACGCTCGCCGCGAAGATCGGCGGCAAGGACGTGCTGAAGGACGTCGACAACCTCCAGGACGGCGCGTGGAAGGCCGAGCCGGTGCGGCAGGCCGCGGAGGCCTTCGTCGAGATCGGGTCGAAGTACCTGCTGCAGGGCACCGCGGGGCTCGACCACGTGCAGACCCAGACGGCGCACAACAAGGGCCAGGTCGCGATGCTGCCCTGCGGCTCCTGGCTGGAGAACGAGCAGAAGGACTCCACCCCGGCCGACTTCGGCTACGCGATGTTCGCGCTCCCCGACTTCGGCTCCTCCGACGCCCTGCCGTACGGCACCCTGCACGCCCAGCCGGGGGAGGAGTACGTCGTCCCGGCGAAGTCGGCCAACCCCCGCGCGGGCCTGGAGTACATGCGCGCCATGCTCTCCAAGGAGGGGGCGGGCAAGTTCATGGAGCTGGTCTCCACGCTCACGGTCGTCAAGGGCGCCGACGAGGGCCGCACGCTCAAGCCCGGCCTGAAGAGCGCCTCGGCCGCGCTGGCGGCGGCGGGCGACAACGCCGTCTGGTTCCTGTTCCGCAAGTGGTACGTCGAGCTGCACGACGAGGTGGCCGCCGCGACCGGGCAGCTCATGGCGGGCAAGCTCACCGTCGACCAGTGGGCGGAGCGCGCGCAGGCCAAGGCCGACGCCATCAAGAAGGACTCCTCGGTGAAGAAGTTCAGCCGGTGACGGCGGCACGTCGTACACGGGGCACGTCGTACACAGGGCGCGGCGGGACGGCGCCGATGGGCGGCGGCGCGCCACCGAGGGAACGGTAAGCCGAGATGAACCACGGCAGGACACGCCATCGAGGGAACGGCGAGCGGCGATGAACCACGGCAGGACACGGTTCGTCACGGGATTCCTCGCGATCCCGGTGGCGCTCTACCTGATCTACGTGATCGCGCCCTACGCGCAGGCCTTCTACATCGCGTTCACCGACTGGCGCGGGGTGAACGCGAGCCCGCGCCTCGTGGGCCTGGAGAACTTCCAGCGGCTGCTGGCCGACAACGTGTTCTGGCAGGCGGTCAGGCACAACCTCGTCCTGCTGATCCTGATGCCGGTCCTCACGCTGGGGATCGCGCTCCTCTTCGCCTTCCTGCTCAACGCGGGCGGGCGGGGCGGCACCGGGGGCATCTGGGGGTCGAAGTTCTACCGCGTGGTGTTCTTCTTCCCCCAGGTGCTGGCCGTCGCCGTGGTCGCGGTCCTGTTCCAGCAGGTCTTCAGGCCCGACCGCAGCGGCATGCTCAACGCGCCGCTCATCGCGCTGGGGTTCGAGCCGGTCGGGTTCCTGTCCAGCACCGACGTCGCGTTCTGGTCGATCCTCGCCGTACTGGTCTGGCAGGCGGTCGGCTTCTACGTCGTGCTCTTCTCGGCGGGCATCGCCTCCATCCCGCGCGACCTGTTCGAGGCGGCGGCGATCGACGGCGCCGGGGGGCCGCAGCTGTTCCTGCGGGTCACGCTGCCGCTGCTGTGGGACACCATCCAGGTCGGCTGGGTCTATCTCGGCATCGCGGCGCTGGACGTCTTCGCCATCGTGTGGGTGATGACGGCCGAGCACGGCGGCCCCGACCACTCCACGACCGTGATGGCGGCGGAGATCTACCGCACCGCCTTCCAGTACTTCAAGTTCGGCTACGCCTCCGCGATGGGCGTGGTGCTGTTCTTCTTCACCATCGGGTTCGCGGCGCTGGCCCTGCGCCTGTCGCGGCGTGAGCGGATCGAGTTCTAGTGGCGGACGTCGTGATTCCCCGGAGCAGGGCCCTCGCCCGCGAGGAGCGCAGGAGGCGCCTGGGGCCCCTGTCGGTCCTGACACACGTCGCGCTGCTGGTCTGGACGGTCCTGGTGGTCGTGCCGATCGTCTGGACGTTCCTCGCGTCGGTGAAGAGCGAGGACGAGATCTTCGGCGACGCCTGGTCGCTGCCCGCCTCCCTCCGCGTCGACAACTGGGCCCGCGCCTGGGAGCAGGCGCACATCGGCCAGTACATGATCAACAGCATCGTCGTGGTGGCCTTCGGCACCTTCGGCACGATGCTGTTCGGCTCGATGGCCGCGTACGTGCTGGCCCGCTACCGCTTCCGGGGCAACCGGTCGATCTATCTGCTGTTCGTCTCGGGCCTCGCCTTCCCGGTCTATCTGGCGCTGACCCCGCTGTTCTTCGTCGTGCAGAACATGGGGGCGGTCCCGGTGATCGGCCCGTTCATCGGGCTGAACACGCACGGCGGGCTGGTGCTGGTCTACATCGCGTACTCGCTGCCCTTCACCGTCTTCTTCCTCGCGGCCTTCTTCAGGACGCTGCCGGGGGCGGTGGCCGAGGCTGCCTTCGTGGACGGGGCCTCGCACGCCAGGGTGTTCTTCCAGATCATGCTCCCGATGGCGAAGCCGGGCATCGTCAGCGTGACCATCTTCAACGTGCTCGGCCAGTGGAACCAGTACCAGCTGCCCCTGGTGCTGCTCAACTCCGACCGGGACAAATGGGTGCTCACCCAGGGCATCGCCGACATCTCCACGGCCGCGGGCTACGACGCCGACTGGTCGGCCCTGTTCGCCGCGCTGAGCATGGCCATCCTGCCGATGCTGATCGTCTACACGCTCTTCCAGAGTCAGATCCAGAAGGGCCTCACCGCGGGCGCGCTCAAGTAGGTCGGGCGGGGAGGACGGTGTTCTTCCCGGACCGCGTGAGGGCGTCGAGCAGGCCGGGGAACGCCTCGTCCATCTCGGCGCGGCGGAGGGCGTTCATCCGCGAGGTCCCGACGTAGTACTGCCGGATCAGGCCCGCCTCGCGCAGCACCCTGAAGTGGTGGGTGGCGGTGGACTTGCTGACGGGCATGTCGAAGTCACCGCACCTGATGTCCTCGGCGGCGGCGCCGAGCTGCGCGACGACGCTCCGGCGCACCGGATCGACGAGGGCCTCCAGCACCTGCTGGAGATCGAACTGCGACACCTGCGGATGTGGCGGCGTACGTCCCATGGACCCATAGTACGACCGCCATCAAAGTTTGACAGCGATCGTACTTCTGCGTGACAGTTGATCTCGTTCACGACGAGCGAAGGACGGTGGCATGGCGAGAACCGTGCGGTTCCACGAGATCGGCGGGCCCGAGGTGATGCGGCTGGAGGACCTGGAGACGGGCGAGCCGGGACCGGGCGAGGTGCGTATCAGGGTCGAGGCGATCGGGGTGAACAGGGCGGAGGCGCTGTTCCGCCGCGACGAGTACATCGAGCCGGTGAAGCGGCTCCCGGGCAGGCTCGGCGCCGAGGCGGCCGGGGTGGTCGAGGCGGTCGGTCCGGGGGTGAGCGGGTTCGCCGAGGGGCAGCCGGTCAGCAGCGTGCCGGCGTTCTCGCAGAACGACTACGGCGTCTACGCCGAGCGGGCGATCGTTCCCGCGGCCGCGCTCCTGCACCGGCCCGACGGGGTGGACGCGGTGTCCGGTGCCGCCGTGTGGATGTCCTATCTCACCGCGTACGGCGCGCTGGTGGAGGTGGGCGGCATGGGGGCGGGTGACGTGGTGGCGCTGAACGCCGCCTCCAGCGGCGTCGGCCTGGCCGCGATCCACACGGCGAACCGGGTGGGGGCGACGCCGATCGCCGTCACCCGTACCCGCGCCAAGCGGGAACGGCTGCTGGAGGAGGGCGCGGCCGAGGTGGTCGTCTCCGACGAGGAGGACGTACCGGCCAGGTTGCTGGCCCTGACCGGCGGCAGGGGGGCCGGGCACGTCTTCGACGCCGTCGCCGGGCCGGGCGTGACCGACCTGGCGCGGGCGGTGGCCCCGGGCGGCACGCTCCTCCTGTACGGGGCGCTGAGCGGGCGGCCGACGCCGTACCCGGGATTCGACCTGGGCATGCCCGCCCTCAACGTGCGCACCTACACGGTGCCGGAGACCACGAAGGACCCCCGGAGGCTCCGCCGGGCCGAGGCGTTCGTGGTCTCGGGCCTGCGCGCCGGGGTTTTCCGCCCGGTGGTGGACCGCCTGTTCCCGCTGGAGGACGTCGTGGGGGCGCACCGGCACATGGAGTCCGGCGCCCGGTTCGGCAAGATCGTGGTCACCGTGACCCGCTGACGGCGGCGCGGAACACCGACAGCCCTCGTGACGTGCGGAGTTCTCCGGCACCCGATGGTCGCCTTCCCGCGCGTCGGGTGTTTCCGTTCGGGGTCGCTTGAGCCTCTCCTAAGGCCGCCTTCAGGTTCGATCGGCGCGAACGGGTTGACGGGCGGGGAGTGGTGGGGGGTAAGTTCGTTAGGAAGGTTTCCTAACGAGGAGGGTGGGTTCCCGCAACCGGGATCACTCCTCCGATTGTCCGGTTCCTGCTGTTCGTCACCCGGAGAGCTCGCACTGAACCCCCTCCGTGCAAGCCTCCGGGCGTTCCTCCATCCCCTTCCCTGGAGAGACACGTGTCCTTCTCGCCGAACCCCCGCTCCGGCCGCCGTGCCCCGCGCCTCCTGCTGGCCTCGGCCGCGGTCGCCGTCCCGGCCCTGATCGCCCCCGCCGGTGCCGGGCACGCCGCCACGCTCTCTCCCGCCTCCTCCGCGGCCGGGCCCGCGGTGGCGCCCGCCGCGCTGTCCGTGTCCTCGGCGTCCTCAGCGTCCTCAGCGTCCTCAGCGTTCTCGGCGTCCTCAGCGTCCTCGGCGTTCTCGGCGGCGGTCGACCTCACCGACCCGCGCAAGAAGGACATCGCCATGCAGCTGGTGTCCAGCGCCGAGAACTCCTCGCTGGACTGGAAGGCGCAGTACAAGTACATCGAGGACATCAAGGACGGCCGCGGCTACACCGCCGGGATCATCGGCTTCTGCTCCGGCACCGGGGACATGCTCGACCTCGTCGAGCGCTACACCCAGCTCAAGCCGGGGAACGTGCTCGCCAAGTATCTTCCCGCCCTGCGCAAGGTCGACGGCACCGCCTCCCACAACGGCCTCGACCCGAATTACACCAAGGACTGGGCCACCGCGGCCAAGGACACGGTCTTCCAGCAGGCCCAGAACGAGGAGCGCGACCGGGTCTACTTCAACCCGGCGGTCAGCCAGGCGAAGAAGGACGGCCTGCGCGCCCTGGGGCAGTTCGCCTACTACGACGCCATCGTCATGCACGGCGGGGGCACCGACCCGCAGAGCTTCGGCGCGATCCGCAAGAACGCCCTGAAGAAGGCGAAGCCCCCGGCGCAGGGCGGTGACGAGACGAAGTATCTCCACGCCTTCCTCGACGCCCGCAAGGTCGCGATGAAGGCCGAGGAGGCCCACGAGGACACCAGCCGGGTCGACACCGCCCAGCGGGTCTTCCTCAACAACGGCAACCTCGACCTCAACACTCCGCTGTCCTGGAAGGTCTACGGGGACCCCTTCAAGATCAGCTAACCCTCCCGGGTCCCGGCGGCACCCCACCCCGCCGGGGCCCTCCCTGCCGACGTCGTTGATGTTCTCGAATAACGAGAGTTATCGTCAGCTATATGAGAGCGTTGGCTCCCGAGCTCATGCCCATCTTCCGGTCACGACTTCAGGCGCGACTTCTGGCTCGCCTGTTCCTGGCCGCCGACGAGGAATCCACGATCACCGATCTGGCCGAGGCCCTCGGTTCCCCTCTTCCCACGGTCCAGCGTGAGGTTCATCGTCTCGTGCGCGCCGGTCTTCTTCGGGAACGCAAGATCGGCAGGGCGCGGCTCGTCAGGGCCAACACCGAGACCGCCGCCTCACGGCCGCTGGCGCAACTGCTGGCCGTCACCTTCGGTCCTCCCGCGATCATCTCGGAGGAGTTCGCGTCGGTGTCCGAGGTCGAACGGCTTGTCATCTTCGGCTCCTGGGCCGCGCGCTATCACGGCCGGCCCGGCCCGCAACCCAACGACGTGGACCTCCTGGTCGTCGGCTCGCCATCCCGGGGGGACGTCTACGACGCGGCGGAGCGAGCCGAGCGCCGTCTGGGTGTTTCCGTGAATCCCGTGTTACGGAGCGTATCCGCGTGGGAATCTGGCGGCGAAGGCCTGCTCCGCGAGATCGCGAACGGGCCGACGGTCGTCGTGGAGGTCGAGAGGGAGATCGGCAGTGCAGTGGACCATCGGCGAAGCCACGATCCGCAAGCTTCTCGACAATCGTGAGCTCCAGCGGGTTCCTCTGGCCGATCACATGGCCGAGTCGATGCTCGAAGCGGCGCAGAAGGAACGTTCTCGAATACTCCGGCCAGCCCAGCGAGGCGGTGACCGGCGACGAACTCGACGAGGCGACCACATGGACCGCCGACATCATCGACTTCTGTGAGCGTCTCGTGTCACGACTCGACCTCTTCCCGTAGAAGCCGCTCCGCGAATGACGATCGTCGGAGTTGCCGCAAGGCTGGCATGCCCGGGTATGGGCAGGTTCCCGGGTCATCGGGTCGGGAGGTTCTTCAGGGCCTCGCGGCGGCTCAGGCCGCTGATGCGGGTGTGGTCGACGTAGCGGACGACCTCGCCGGGGTTCGTCTTGGCATACTCGCGCAGGGCCCAGCCGATCGCCTTGCGGGCGAAGAAGTCGTTGTCGGACAGGCTCGGCTCGATGCAGGCGTACAGCAGGCCGGTGTCGGTGGCGGACTTGAAGCGGTTCTGGCTGAGGATGGCCGTGCGGCGCTTCCACAGGTCGGTGCCGCGGGCCCAGCGGAGCATGAGGGGGCGCATGGTGTCGGGGAAGGTCGCGAGCAGGCCGCCGACGCGGTGGACGGCGAGCTCGTCGACGTAGTCCCACCAGGCTCCGGTGACGATCATCTCCTCGTACGCCGGGAGCGCGTCGAGCGTCTGGTAGACGCGATAGAGGCGGAAGCCGGTCAGCTCGATCGCCGCGTAGCGCTCCTCGCGGTATTCGGCCCCGCGCCACAGGGCCAGCGTCGCCTCCCGCCACGCGGGCGCCGTGTCGACGGGGTAGTCGGCGAAGACCCGCTTCAGCGCGGCGCGGCGGGGCGCGGCCTGCACGCCGAGGAACGGCATCGACGACTTCATGTAGGCCTGCATGACCGGGGCCTTGGCGGGGTCGGCCACGTCGGTGAGCGCCATTCGCACGGCCTTCTGCAGTATCTCCATGCTCGCCCACCACTTCCCGTTCGCTTCGCGGACGCTTGATTCTCACAGGCCGCGCCGCTCGCCGCGCCGGGTTCCGCTGGCGTCATGCTTTCTGGCTACTCCGCTCGCCGGTCGCCAGGCCGTCGAACAGGACGGTGATGTAGTGCTCGGCGAGGCCGGTGGTGTTGAGACGGCCCCCGGGACGGAACCAGCGCACCGCCACCCAGATGGTGTCGCGGATCATGCGGTAGGTGAGCTTGGGGTCGACGTCGGCCCGGAACAGGCCGTCGGCCTGGCCGAGCCTGATCTGCTCGACCCACATGCGCTCGACCTCGTCCTCGGCCTTGACCAGGTAGTCGAAGCGGTCGCCGGGCAGCGACCTCAGATAGTTCCAGTCGTTCTGCATGACGGTGATCGCCGCGCGGTGCGGCTCCAGCGTGCTGAACCCGATGCGCACCATCTCTGAGAGGATCGTGCGGGGGTCGCCGTTCTGGTCCAGGGCGGTGCGGTAACGGCCGACGAGGTCGTCGAGGAAGGTGGTCAGCACCTCGTCGACGATCGTCTCCTTGGAGTCGAAGTGGTGGTAGAGGCTCCCGGACAGGATTCCGGCCTCCTCCGCGATCTCCCGGACGGTGGTCGCCTGGAAGCCCTTGCGGGCGAAGAGCTCGGCGGCGAGTTTGACGAGATGGTCGCGGCGCTCCGAGGCGGGGCCGGATGTGGCCGCGCGCCTGGTCCCGCCCTGGCGTTTGACCGGGGTCGTGGTCGCGCCGCCGGAGTTCTTTCGCGTGTTCACGCCCCCATTATGAGCCCTTGCGCAATCGCTTGTTCACCGGAACGCGCCAGCTCACTCCCGTTCCGAGCCCTTGCCAAATGCTTGCCGCGACCGCGGGACGGACGACGGAAGGGGGCGGGCCGCGCCGCCGGCGTGGTCCGTGCCCGGTGGGCCGCCGGGAGCGGGGCCCGTACCGGAGGGCGGACGGCCCGCGCGGGGACGAGGCTCCGCGTCCGGTGTCGTACGGCCGGACTCACCGGCGTCTCCTGTCGCGCGCACGGATTCGCCGCCGTCTTCTGATCGCGTGTGGGAATTCGCGGACGTCTTCTTGTCGTGCGGGCGGATTCGCCGATGTCGCCGGCTGTCGTCGGGGGATTCGGTTCTCCACGTGGGTGGCGGCCGGTCTCGTCGTACGCGGACGGCTGTCGTTCCCGGCTCCGTATCAGCGGACCTCGAACTCGTCCATCGTCCCGATCCGCAAAATCCTTAGTCAAAGGCCTATGGTCAGCCCACTAGCAATTAGGAAACTTTCCTATTAGATTTGCGCAAAGCCGCTGTGGGAGCGCTTTCCCCAGGGGTCCGGTACAACGTGGTGCCTGCGCGTCTTCGGCAGGAACGCCGACCGGCCGTCAGGCGAGGAGGGGTGAATGAAGCGCGGCCCAGAGCTGCTCCGCCTGGCGGAGACGGTGGTCTTTCCCGGCTTCGAGGGCAAGTCCCCGCCCGACTGGATCCGACGCCGGCTCGGCGACGGGCTGGCCGGGGTGGTGCTCTTCTCCAGGAACATCGCCACCCCCTCCCAGGTGGCCGATCTCACGGCCGCGCTCCGGGAGGAGAACCCTCAGGTCCTGGTCGGCATCGACGAGGAGTCGGGTGAGGTCACCCGCCTGGAGGCCGCGGGCGGGAGCACCCGGCCCGGCAACTTCGCCCTCGGCGTGGTCGACGACACCGGCCTCACCGAGGAACTCGCCGCCGACCTCGGCCGCGACCTGGCCAGGGCGGGCGTCAACCTCAACTTCGCGCCCTCGGCCGACGTGAACTCCAACCCCGACAACCCGGTCATCGGCCTGCGCTCCTTCGGCGCGGACCCCGACCTCGTCGCCCGGCACACCGCCGCCTGGATCCGGGGGATGCAGTCGGCGGGGGTGGCCGCCTGCGCCAAGCACTTCCCCGGCCACGGCGACACCTCGGTCGACTCCCACCACGGCGTGCCGCTCGTCGCCGCTCCCGCCGGCGCGCTGCGCGACGTGGCGCTACGGCCCTTCCGAGCGGCCGTCGAGCAGGGGGTGCGCACGGTCATGACCGGGCACCTGCTCGTCTCCGCCCTGGACCCCGCGATGCCCGCCACCCTCAGCCGCCCGGTCCTGCACGACCTGCTCAGGGTCGAGCTGGGCTTCGAGGGCGTCATCGTCACCGACGGCATCGAGATGGCCGCCGTCTCCGGCCCGTACGGCATCGGCGGGGCCTCGGTCCTCGCCGTCGCCGCGGGGGCCGACGCGATCTGCGTGGGCGGCGAGCACGCGGGGGAGGAGACCGCGATCGGGATCCGCGACGCGATCGTGGACGCCGTGATCGAAGGCAGGCTCTCCGAGGAACGGCTCGCCGACGCCTCCCGGCGCGTCTGCGAGCTCGCCCTCTGGACCACGACCGCCCACCGGGGCGCGCTCCCGGGATCCGGCGCCTCCGGTGGTCCAGGGACCCCGTCGATCGGCCTGGCCGCCGCCCGGCGGGCGCTGCGGGTCACCCGCCGCTCCGCGGCCGCGGTGTTCCCCCTGCCCGCCCCGCCGCACGTCGTCGAGCTCGCCCCCGAGATGAACCTCGCCATCGAGAAGGACACCCCCTGGGGCGTCGGCGAGCCGCTCGGCAAGCTCCTCCCTGGCACCACGGTCACCCGGCTGGCCGCCTCCACGGCCACCGGAGGCGCCGTCGAGGCCGTGCTCGCCGCGGCGTCCGAACGTCCCCTGGTCGTCGTCGTCCGCGACGCGCACCGCCACGCCTGGCAGGCCGACGCGCTCCGGCACCTGCTGGCCGCCCGCGCCGACGCCGTCGTGGTCGAGATGGGACTGCCCGGCCGCTCCGACCTCGGCGCCGTCCACATCGCCACACACGGGGCCGCCCGCGTCTGCGGCCAGGCCGCCGCCGAGCTCCTCGCCGGGGACACGGGCACCGCCTGACCGGGCGCGCCCCGCCCGGTGCCCGGCGTACGGCGGTCTTCCGGGAGTACGGCGGTCTTCCGGGGCGCAGAGGTTCTTCGCGACGCCGTACTCCGGGGGACGGCGGTTCTCCGGAGTAGGGAGCCGGGACGCGGCCGGGATTCTGTCGGGGCGGGCTGCTTGAATCGCGGGATGGATGCGGCACAGTTGCTGGCGGACCAGCGCGAGATCCACGGGGTCGATCTGTCGGGGCTCTCGCTCGGTGATCATCTGACCGGTGACGGGCCCTACGTGTTCAGGGAGTGCGATCTCACCGGCGCCGACCTCACCGGGGCGTCGCTGGTGGAGGCCTCGTTCGAGAGGTGCGTGCTGGAGCGGGCCGACTTCCGCCGTGCGGACCTGGACGGGGCGCGTTTCTCCGGTGGCGGGGGAGCGGGGCTCAGGTTCGCGAACGCCGAGCTCGTCGACGCGACCTTCACCGACGTCGACCTGTCGGGCGCGCGTTTCGAGCTGGCCCTGCTCACCGACGCCACCTTCACCGGCTGCCGCATGATCGGCGCGGTGCTGTCCGCCTGCCGGGGCACCGGCTACCGGTTCGAGGGCTCCAACCTGGCGCTGGCCGACCTCACCGGCTGCTCGTTCCGGGGCCTTCACCTGCGGGGCGTCCGCTTCGACGACGCCAACCTGTCGGGCTGCGACTTCACCAAGACCGTGTTCGACGACTGCCGCATGATCGGCGCCCGGGTCGTCGAGACGGTCTTCACCAAGGCGGACCTGCGCGGCGCCGACCTCGGTGAGGTCGACGACACCCGGCTCCGGTCGCTGCGCGGAGCGGTCGTCAGCTCCACCCAGGCCGCCCTGATCCTCGCCGGCCGGGGCCTCACCGTGATCTGACGCCTCGAAGCCCCTCGCGGCGTCGCCGTACCGATACAAGGCCGCATCTAGACATGAAAGGTGAACAAACGGGAAACTCTGCCTGATCACGGCGAAAGGGGCCCCGGCATGGGCGGGATCTGTGACGGGCGGGTGGCGATCGTGACCGGCGCCGGTCGCGGCATCGGCAGGGAGCACGCCCTGGAGTTCGCCAGGCAGGGAGCGAGGGTCGTGGTCAACGACCTCGGCACCGGCCGCGAGGGCGACGGGCGTTCCGCGGGCCCAGCCCTGGAGGTGGTCGAGGAGATCCGCGACCTGGGTGGCCGGGCCGTGGCCAGCAGCGACGACGTCACCGAGTGGGGTGGCGCGGCCCGCCTGGTCAAGACGGCGCTGAGCGCCTTCGGGCGGCTGGACATCCTGGTGAACAACGCCGGGTTCGTCCGCGACCGGATGCTGGTCTCGATGACCGAGCAGGAGTGGGACGACGTGATCCGGGTCCATCTCAAGGGCCACTTCCTGCCGCTGCGGCACGCGGCCGCCCACTGGCGGGAGCGGTCGGAGGCGGGTGGCCCCGTGGACGCCCGGGTGATCAACACCTCCTCAGGGGCGGGGCTGTTCGGCGGCGTCGGCCAGGGCAACCACTCCGCGGCCACGGCGGGCGTCGTGGCACTCGGCCAGGTCGCCGCGGCGGAGCTCGGCCACTACGGCGTCACGGTGAACACGATCGTCCCGGCCGCCCGCACCCGGATGACCGGAGAGACGGCACCGGCCGGACCGGCGGACGGCTTCGACGCCGAGGCCGGGCCCGAGGGGGGCTTCGACGTCACGCACCCGGCCAACATCGCGCCGCTGGTGGCCTGGCTCGGCTCGGCCGGATCCCGGCACGTCACCGGCAGGGTCTTCGAGGTCGAGGGCGGCGCCATCTCCCTCGCCGACGGCTGGCGGCACGGCCCCCGCGCCGACCGGGGCGCCCGCTGGGACCCCGCCGACATCGGCGACGCCGTCGCCAAGCTCCTCGTCGACACCCCCGACCCCGAACCGGTCCGCGGGGTTCGAAGCTCCTGACGGAGCGTCACCGGAAGCCTGACCCGGAGCGAGGCGGCACCGGGCGGAGGCATAGGCTTTCGGGGATCGAACGGGGACACCGCCCGTCGTGTGGCCGTCCGGTCCCGTTCACCGTCGCGGCGCCGGTGGTCAGGCCACGAGGGTGCCGGGAAGGAGGAGCCGATGTCCGATCCGGTGCCGTGGTCGTGGCCGTTCGGGCTGCCGGTCGTGCAGGCTCCCATGGCCGGTGGGGCGTCCACGCCCCGGCTGGCCGCGGCCGTCTCCGAAGCCGGAGGGCTGGGCTTCCTCGCGGCCGGTTACAAGACGGCCGCGCAGACGCGCCAGGAGATCGAGCGGACGCGCGAGCTCACGTCCCGCCCGTTCGGGGTGAACGTGTTCATGCCCACGGCCGACGACGTCGACCAGGCCGAGATCGAGGCCTACGCGAAGGTCATCGAGGGGGAGGCCCGGCGGCTGAGCGCCACCCTGGGAGTCCCGCGCGGGGGCGACGACGACTTCCCGGCCAAGGTCGCGGATCTGCTGGCGGATCCACCCGCCGTGGTGAGCTTCACGTTCGGCTGCCCGGAGGACGAGCTGATCCAGGCGTTCCGCCGCGAGGGGACCACCGTGATGGTCACGGTCACCTCGGCGGCCGAGGCGCGGCTGGCCTCGGCCGCCGACGTGCTGTGCGTCCAGGGGGAGGAGGCGGGCGGCCACCGCGGGTCGTTCACCAACGCGGACGCCGAGGCGATGAGCCTGGAGCGCCTGCTGTCCCGGGTACGGGAGGTGTCACGGCTTCCCCTGATCGCGGCCGGAGGTGTCGCCTCGGCCGCCGACGTCTCCCGGGTCCTGTCCGCGGGAGCGGTCGCGGCCGCGGCGGGCACCGCCTTCCTGCTCTGCCCGGAGAGCGGCACCGGCGAGGTCCATCGTGCGGCGCTGACCGATCCCCGCTTCACCCGTACCGCCGTCACCAGGGCCTTCACCGGTCGTCCGGCGCGCGGCCTGGTCAACCGGTTCATGACGGAGTACTCCGGCCTGGCACCCGCGGCCTATCCGCAGCTCCACCACCTGACCGCGCCACTGCGCCGCGCCGCGGCGGCCGGCGGGGACGCCGAGACACCGCACCTGTGGGCCGGCACCTCCTGGAACCGGGCCCGGAACACGTCGGCGGCGGACATCGCCACGAACCTGTCCGCGATCTGAGAACGGTCCCCGAAGCCTCGGCTTACGCCCCTCAACCGCGGTGGTCCCGCCGGGTCAAGCCGTTGCCGGTCCGAACAGGCGGTCCAGGTGGTAGTCGACGATCTTGGTGGCGGCTTCATGGCTGCGTTGCCGGCTGAGGACGCTGGAGGTCAGTCCGTTGGCGAGAGCCAGAAGACCGGCGACCTCGGTACGCGGGTCACGATCGGAGGCGATGTCCCCGGCCTGCTGCGCGGCGGTCAGCCGTACGGTGAGGAGGTTTTCCAGTGCGTTGGGCAGGGTGAGTCCGACCGCGGCGAGCGTCGGGTCGGTGAGGGCGGCGGTGTAGTAGGCGGTCCAGGCCATGGAGTCCGACTTGCTCTGTTCGTCGAAGGGCAGGATCGTGCCGAGGACGGCGGCGAAAACGTCTCGTGACGTCAGCTCGCCCATGGCGGCGACCCGCTGCTTCAACCGGTGGTCCATGCGGGCACCCAGCTCGGTGAGGCCGGACTCAAGCAGGGCCTGCTTGTTCGTGAAGTAGTACTGGACGACGCGCAGCGAGACCCCGGCCTCGGCGGCGATCTCACGCATCGACACCGCCCGCAGGCCGCGGGTGCCGGCGATGCGCAGCAGCGCCTCGGTCAACTGGCGCCGCCGCTCGTCATGGTCCACCTGTCGGGGCATGCCCGTTTCCTAGCTGTTGTTCGTGCTGTGTTTCGGCGTTATGGTCTCAGGCCGCGCCTGGCGGGGAAAGGTGAGGATCCGCTCGGCGACCAGGTCCGGAGCCTCGACGGGCAGCGAATGTCCGGTGCCGGGCACGATCTCCACGCGCCAGGACGGCGCGATGCCGGTCAGCCGCGCGGCCAGCGCCGGCGCGTCGAGCAGTGCGCTGCGTTCGCCCAGCAGCACCTGCACGGGCACGGACACCTCGCGTATCCGCTCGTCGGTGTAGGCGGGCGGGATGGGCACACGCCGGCGGAAGGACCAGCCGACCCGCATCAGCTCCAACAGCCCGTCCTCGCGCAACACCCCGTTGTCCACGACGCCGGCCATGCGGTGTCGCAACGTACGGGGAAGCGTGGAGGCGATGGCGCCGGCGAGGGCCCACCGGACGAATCGCCTGGGCAACGGCGCGAAGCCGCCCGGGTCCACCAGCGTCAGCGCCGCGACCCGGCCGCCCCCGCCGAGTTGCTGTTCCACCGCGGCCCAGCCGCCGGAAGAGAAACCCGCCAGGTGCGCGCGCTCGGCCCCGACCGCGGCCAGTACGTCGGTGATCCAGCCGCCGACCTCGGCGCCGGTCGCGAGCGGCCGCCTCTGGACCGAGCGGCCCGGCTCGCCGAGCGGGTCGACGGCGAGAACCGGGCGCGTGCGAGCCAGCGGCTCGATGTAGCGGTACCAGGCCAGCGAGTTCCCGCCCGCACCGGCCAGGAGGACCACGGGATCCCCCTCGGCGGGCCCGGCCCGGTGGATCCGCACGCTGCCGATGCGGGTCTCCACGTCGATGGCGTCCACCGGCACCGGCCACAGCTCGCCGAGCACCCGGTCATAGACGGCGTAGTACCTGTCGCGGGCAGAGTCGCTGGTGAAGGCGGACGGTCGGTCGGGCATGCGCATGGTGACCTCATCTCCCGAATGGATACAGTTGTATCCTAAAAACATACGGGCAACGCGCCGGACCTGGACGAGGTACGCGAGACGCCCGGCCATGCGCTCCTTTCGAAAGCGACGCGTCAGCTACGGCGGCGGAGCCCGTACGGCACGTGACGGTCGCTTCGGCGGCGGTGAGATCGATGGGCCGTCGGAGAGGGAGCGGCTACGGTCCGCGCGGGGTGCGGTGGGATGGGAGGTGCGGAGGTGGGTGTCCCGGCCGGCTTGCAGGAATCCGTAACCATCGCGCCCGCCAGGCCGGAGGCCTGACCGACGAGACGGCCACCGAGACGGCCGGCCGGAGCACCCGCCCACCGGAACGCGCACGGACGGCGCGACGCGAGTCCGTACGTTCCACATCCGCACGGACAGCACGACGTGAGTCCGTACGGTCCAACATCCGCGAAGACAGCACGACGCGAGCCGGTCCGCACCCACACAGCCCACTCATAGCCCGGCGTACACCCCTAGGTAAGGTGCCTTCTAGTGATTTGGTGCTGACGTAGGAGGTTTTCGTGGGGGTTTCCGCAGCGTATGTGACCTTTGCCGACCCGGAGGGGAGCGACGACGAGAAGGAGGTCGTCGTCGCGGCGTGGGCCGGGGAGGGGATCGCCGGGGAGATCGTGCGGTGGGACGATCCCGAGGTCGACTGGGCCGCGTTCGACGGCGTTGTGATTCGTACGCCCTGGGACTACGTGGAGCGGCGGGCGGAGTTCCTCGCGTGGGCCCAACGGACGGAGTCGGTCACGCGGGTGCTCAATCCGGCGGCCGTGCTGGAGCGCAACACCGACAAGACCTACCTGCGGGAGCTGGATGTGCCGTCCATCCCGACCTACTGGGTCGGGCCGGGGGAGGCCGTGGACTTTCCCGTCCTGGACGAGTACGTGGTCAAGCCCTCGATCTCGGCGGGGGCCCGCGACACGATCAGGACCAAGGATCGCGAGGAGGCCGAGGCCCACGCGGCCCGGCTGGCCGCCGGAGGGCGGACCGCGATGATCCAGCCGTACCTGGACATGGTCGAGACCGAGGGGGAGACCTCGCTGCTGTACTTCGGCGGCCGGTTCAGTCACGCCGTCCGGCGCAACGCGATGCTGGTGGAGAGCGCCACCAGGCCGGGGCAGGGGAACGACCACGGGGAATTGCGCGTCCCCGAATCCGACCAGTTCGCCCTGGCCGAGCGGGTGCTCGGTGAGTTCCCCGGGGTGCTCTACGCCCGGGTGGACCTGGTCCGCCTCGCCGACGGAAGCCCGGCTCTCATCGAGATCGAGCTCACCGAGCCGTACCTGTTCCTGCGGTACGCGCCCGGGGCCGCCGCCAACCTGGCCCGTGCCCTGGCCGAGGCGCTCTGAGCCGTCCCGTACGAGAAAAGCGACGGCGCGCGTCCCGGGGAAGGGGGACGCGCGCCGTACCGCTGACGAAAGGTGTTACTGCGGCATCACCACCGCGAGCGGGGAGACCCCGGCGGTGCGCAGGGCACCGGGGAGCTTCCTGGCCCAGGGGTGTTCGTGCAGGTCGAGCTCCTCGGGGTTGGCGACGGTGAACCGGACGGCTCCGCCGGTGGCGGGCTGCTCGGTCCAGGTGGCGCCGAAGCCCTTCAGCGCCGCGACGACCTTGTCACGGTCGGCCGCGGGAACCGTGACGCGGATCGGCGCACCGCGGTCCGGGATGGCCGCGGCGGCCCGCGAGGCCTCGGGAACGGAGGGAACGGAGGGAACGGAGGGCAGCGCCCGCGCGCTCGCGGAGGCGGACGGCAGGTCGGCGGTGATCGCGTTGGACACGAGCTTCGCCGTGCCGTCGGTGAAGGCGCGGAAGTTCGGCTCGGCGGCGAACAGCACCGCGTGACCGTTGCCCACCGGCTCGTCGACCGCGGCCGCCGTGCCGCCGAGCTCCTCGGCGCCCAGCGCGAAACCGGACTGGTACCAGTCGGGCGAGTTCACGGCCGGGTAGGAGGACACCACGTGCGCCGGGCTGGCGGCGCGCATGATCAGGTCGTACGCGTAGAACTGCATGACGCTCGACCCGACGCCCTTGCTCAGCGGGCCGGAGGCCACGGTGGTCCTGAAGAGCGAGCCGGGGATGTCCGAGGTCGGCTCGGTCAGCGTCACGCCGGAGACACCGGCCAGGACGGCGAGCTGGGTGCCGCCCGCCCAGCCGACGTACCGCCCGCCGCCGCCGACCCAGTCGCGCAGTGCCGCGCGCCCGGTGTCGCCGAGCGCGGTGTTCGCCGCGTTGGCCGAGCCGTCTGGCACGAGCACCACGTCAAGCCCGGTGAGCTTGCCCGCGGCGACGTCGGCCGGGGTGAGCACCGTGTAGGGCAGCTTCCAGTCGCGGTCGAGGCGGTGCCGGAGCCAGCCGGAGGACTCGGCGGCGTTCTGCGCCGTGCCGCCGGACAGCTGCAGGACCCCGATCCTGCGGGAGGTGGTCACCTTGGTGGACGGGGCGTCCACAGACTGGACCGGCGCCGCGAGGGGCAGCAGCACCTGGCCGGAGGACCCGCCGGAGACGTTGCCGAGCAGCGGCATGCTCCACGCGGTCACGTCGTAGAAGTACGGGAACGGCGTGTAGGTGTCCTCGTTCAGCATGGCCTGGATCCAGTGCTTCTGGCCCTGGGCCATCGGGATCCAGTAGGTGCCCCTGGGCAGGGTGGTCCTCGCCTCGGGCCTGCCGTACGCCTTGTAGTCCTTGACCGTGAGCGGCAGGGCCAGCTTGAACACCTGGACGTCCATGCGCTGGAGCCGCCGGACGATCAGCTCGGTCTCCGCCTTCTTGGCCGGGTCGTCGGCGCGCAGGAAGTAGTGGCGCACCTTGCGGTCGGGGACCTGGGTGATGACCTCGTTGCCCGGGTTGTAGACCTGGTTCGGCTCCAGCTTGCCGTCGAGGCCCTGCTTGAGCGCGTCGGCGTACATGCGGTGCCAGGTGGTGAGGATCTCGGTCTTCTTGGCCGCGGCGGCCGAGAGCGAGACCCACTGGGTGAGCCACTGCTCGAAGGCCCGGGTGGCGATCGGGGAGGAGCTTCCCTTCTCGAACGTCATGCCCGCCGCGTTGAACCCGGCCGTCGGGACCGTGTCGCCGTAGCCCATGTAGAACATGTCGTAGACGTCGCGGTTGAAGAACGGGATCCCGCGCCCGGTGAACTCGTCGATCATCGCGGCGCCGTAGGTGTTGTTGATCCAGTCGATCGTCGGCTCGGCGATGTCGTGGTAGAACGGGTCGGCGTTCGGCGGGAAGAAGAACTCGGTGCCGCCCATCTCGTGGGCGTCGATGAAGAGCTGCGGCGGATACTTGCGCATCAGCTCGATCTTGCCGTCGGTCTCCGGCTGGGTCCGCGCGAACCAGTCGCGGTTCATGTCGAACGAGTAGGCGTTGCGCCGGGTGTCGGCCTCGCGGCCGTCGGGGTTCTGCGTCGGCAGGATCACCACGACGGCGTTGTCCAGGATGCGCCTGGCCGCGCAGTCGTCCCGTCCGGCCAGGTCGTGCAGGGTCCTCAGCGCCGCGTCGGTGCCGCTCTCCTCGCCGCCGTGCACGTTCCCGGCGATCCACAGGATCGCGGGCGTGTTCCTGGCGAGGACCTTCGCCGCGGAGGCGGGGGTGAGGGGGTTGCGCAGCAGCTTGATCGAGGTCTCGATCGCGCGCAGGTTCCTGATGTTCTGCGAGGTGCCGACGATCGCGTACTTCAGCGGGCGTCCCTCGGCGGTCGTGGCCAGGGTGCCGGAGACGACCCGGTCGCTGGCCCTGTCGATCGCGGTGAGCAGGGTGTCCGACTCGGCCGAGGTGACCTCCCGCTCACCGAGCTCGAAGCCGAGGACGCTCTTCGGCGTCGGCACCTTGCCGTTGTACGCCGGGGGCGTCTGGGTAGCGTCACAGGTGGTCACGGGGAGTGCGGCCGGGGTGGGGTCCGCCTGGGCGGCTCCGGCGGGAAGGGCGATGGCGACGGCCAGTGCGACCGGCGCCATCACCTTGAAACGCTTCAGCATGAAGCAAAGCTGTCATCTGAAAGAAATGACGGCAAGGGGTAAAATTTTACACTTGTGTTACGGATAGTGCTTTTGGGGTTTTTGGGGCTAAAGATGCTGGTAGTTGGCTCTTGGGGGAAGAGTCCGATTTTTCCGGCGAGTCTCCGAGGGCCGCGCCTGGCTCACGCTTGACCGGAGATGCCGCCGTCGACCGGGATCACGGCCCCGGTGAGGTAGGCGCCCGCGCGTGAGGACAGGTAGATCGCGGCGCCCGCCATGTCCTCGGGGCTGCCGATCCTGCCCATCGGGACGTGGGAGGCGACCGCCGCGCGCATCTCCGGGTCGTCGAGCGCGAAGGCCATCATCTTCGACTCGAACGGCCCCGGGGCGATCGCGTTGACCGTGATCGACTCCCTGGCGAGCCGCTGGGACAGGTGCCGGGTGAGCATGTGCACGGCCGCCTTGGCCGCCGAGTACGCGTAGTTCTCCATCGTCGGCACCCGGAGGCCGTCCACCGAGCCGATGTTGATCACCCTGGCCGGGTCCTCGGGGCTCGCGGCGGCTCGCAGCAGCGGCAGGAACCGCTGGGTCAGGTAGAACACGCCCTTGACGTTGATCCCCCAGAGCTTGTCGAAGGCCTGCTCGGGGTACTCCTCCAGCGGCGCGCCCCAGGTCGCCCCGGCGTTGTTCACCAGCACGTCGAGCCGGGACTCCCGCTCCGCGACGGCCTCGAACAGCGCGGACACCCCGTCCTCCGTGGACAGGTCGGCGGGGATCGCGGTGCACCCCAGCTCGGCGGCCGTCTTGCCGACCTCGGCCGCCTTCCGCGAGGAGATGTAAACCGTGGCCCCCGCGTCGACGAACCCGGCCGCGATCATCCGGCCGATTCCCCGGGAGCCGCCCGTGACGACGACGGTCTTGCCTTCCACCGAGAACAGAGTCATGTTCTGTAGCATGCCGCACCCCCGATGACCTCGTCCATACCAACCGGTCGGTTCTGCGGGTTTGCGCGTCCCCTTTATGATGCTTAATCCCTTTTATGTCGCTTCGTGCCAAGGAATCTGAAAAATAATGTCGCTAAATAAAACGAGAGTGAAACAATTTTCCACCGCTCGTTGACACGCGCCGTTTATATGGTGTGCCTTCGTTGTCAGGGAGTCACCGATCCGAAGGTGGGGTACGGCATGCTCAGAACGGGTGCGCGCCTGGCGGTGCTGGGCCTGGGACTGTCGATGGCGCTGTCGGCTACGGCCCTCCCCATGGCACACGCGTCACCTCAACAGAAGAAGATCGTGCGGCTCGGCGCGACGCAGAGCATGGACTCGATGAACCCGTTCCTGGCGGTCCGGCTGATCTCGACGTCGATCCACCGCTGGACGTACGGCTACCTCACGGTGCCCGACTCGAAGACCCTGAAGCCGAGCCCCGACCTCGCCGAATCGTGGAAGACGTCACCGGACAAGCTGACCTGGACCTTCACGATCCGGTCCGGTGCCACCTGGTCGGACGGCAGGCCGATCACCGCGGGGGACGCCGCGTGGACCTTCAACAAGATCATGACGGACGACGCGGCCAAGACGGCGAACGGCCCCGCCGTCGAGAACTTCGACACCGTGACGGCGCCCGACGACCGGACCCTCGTCATAAGGACGAAGAAGCCGCAGGCCTCGATGCTGGAGCTGCCGGTCCCGATCGTGCCCAGGCACGTGTGGGAGCGCGTTCCCGACATCGGCGCCTTCGAGAACGAGACGTACCCCGCCGTCGGCAGCGGGCCCTACATCGCCGTCGAGCACAGCAAGAACAACTACGTGAAGCTGCGGGCCAACCCGTCGTACTGGCGCGGCGCTCCCGGCATCGACGAGCTGCACGTCGTCTTCTACGAGAACCCCGAGGCGGCCGGTGCCGGGCTGAGGAAGGGCGACGTCGACTGGATCGGGCGGCTGGCGCCCCCGCAGTTCGGGGCCCTCGAGGGTGACCCGAACCTCGTGCGGTGGAACACCCAGGGCCGCCGCGCCAGCTACCTGCAGCTCAACCCGGGCGCCGCGACGGCGGGCGGCGAGCCGATCGGCGACGGGCACCCCGCGCTGAAGGACGTCAGGGTGCGCAGGGCGATCCACCACGCGATCGACAAGGAGACCCTCGCCACGCAGGTGCAGAACGGGCTCGCCGTCCCGGCCGACGGCTCGATCATCCCGCCGATGTACGAGGAGTTCTTCTGGAGGGCCGAGGGCGACAAGGTCGTCGCCTTCGACCTGGCCGAGGCCAACCGCGTCCTCGACGAGGCCGGGTACGCCAAGGGCGCCGACGGGATCAGGACCATGCCCGGTGGGGGGCGCAGGCTGGAGATGCGCTTCAGCATCCACACCGAGGACCCCGTCGAGGACAAGCTCGCCCAGTTCCTCACCGGCTGGCTCAGGCAGATCGGCATCCAGATCACCACCCGCAGGCTCGACTCCAACAAGTTCACCGAGGAGACGGGCGGCACGGCGCTCTACGACATCGCGATCAGCGGCTGGTCGGTCAACCCGGACCCGGAGGAGGTCCTCGCCACCCACCTGTGCAGCCGCAGGCCCACCGCGAGCGGCGAGGGCGGCGGCACCGAGTCGTTCTTCTGCGACGACGAGTTCGAGAGGCTCTACCAGGAGCAACTGGCCGAGCTCGACAGGCCGGCGCGCGTCGAACTGATCAAGCGGATGCAGGAGCGGCTCTACACCGAGGCCCCCGTCATCGCGCTCTACTACCCCAACAACCTGGAGGGCTACCGCAAGGACCGGATCGCCTCCATCACCTCGATCCCGGAGGACAAGGGCATCCTGTACGGCGGGAGCGGCTACTGGCCGGTCTACTCCCTGCGGGCGGTGGAGCGCGCGGTCCCGGCCGAGGACGACTCGGCCGGTGTCGTCCGGGCCGTGGTGGCGGTGGCCGCCGTCGTGCTCGCCGGAGCCGGGGTCCTCCTCCTCGCCAGGCGGCGCCGCGCCACCGCCGACGACCGCGAGTAGCGGCCGATGAGCACACCGCCGGGCGAGCCGACGAAGGCACCGCCGCAAGAGGGACGAGGCGGCACCCGCCGGAGCGTGGCGCGCTACGCGCTGGCCAAGCTCGGCGGGGCGCTGCTCGGCATCGGGCTGGTGATCGTCGCGACGTTCTTCCTGTTCCGCCTGATCCCCGGCGACCCCACCATCGCCTACACCCGCGACGTGCCGGTCACCCCGGAGCAGCTCGCCCTGCTCAGGCGGCAGATGGGCCTGGACAGGCCGCTGGGCGGGCAGTTCCTGGACTTCGTCCTGCGAACCCTGCGGCTGGACCTCGGCACCTCGTACGAGTACCGCAGGCCGGTCGCCGAGCTCATCGGCGAGCGGGTGGGGCCGACGCTGCTGCTGGTGGGCACCGGGCTCGCCGTCGCGGTCGGCCTGGGCATGTGGCAGGGCACCAGGGCCGCCTGGCGGCACGGCGGCCGGTTCGACCGCTTCTCCACGGGGACCGCGCTGACCCTGTGGTCGGTGCCGACCTTCTGGCTGGGACTGCTGCTGCTCATGGTCCTCGCCGCCGGGATGGGGCCGATCCCCGGCCTGTTCCCCACCCGGGGGATGGAGGACGTCGACGCGCCGGACGGGCCGCTCCACCTCCTGCACGTCGCCCACCACCTGGCGCTGCCGTGCCTCACCCTGGTCGCCGTCGTCTACGCGCAGTACCTGCTGGTCATGCGCTCCTCGCTGCTCGACGAGATCGGCCAGGACTACGTGACCACCGCCCGCGCCAAGGGCCTGCGCGACGACGACGTCCGGCGCCGCCACGCGGTGCCGAACGCGCTGCTGCCGACGGTGACCCTGGTCTTCATGCAGATCGGCTTCGTGGTCGGCGGCGCGGTCTCGGTGGAGTTCGTCTACTCCTGGCCCGGCCTCGGCCTGCTGTTCGTCGAGGCGATCAAAGGACTCGACTACGCGGTCATGCAGGGGACCTTCATGCTCGTCTGCGTCGCGGTGATCGTCATGAACACGCTGGCCGACGTGGTCTACCACGTCCTGGATCCGAGGGTGAGGTCGGCGTGAGCACGAAGGAGGAGGACGCGAGGGGCGAAGGCCCCAGGGACGGCGTCCAGAGAGGCCATGAGGTCCATAAGGTCCAGAGGGTCCAGAGGAAGGACGGCCCAGCGGGAAGGGACGCGACCGGCGGTGCCGCGGGAGCCCCGAGCGCGACCGGTGCCGCCGCCGGGAGGTCGCACGCGATCGCCAGGGCGCGCCGCCGCGCCGCGCTCGCGCGGTTCCTCCGCGCGTACGGCGGGAACAGGGCCGGGTTGTACGGCGCGGCGATCCTGCTCGTCGCCGTCCTGGCGGCCCTCGTCACGCCGCTGGTCACCGACCCGTCGGGGATGGACGTGACCAGGGCGACGGGCGCCAAGCTGGCACCGCCGAGCGCGGACCTCCCGCTCGGCACCGACGAGTCCGGTCGCTCGGTCCTGCTCATGCTCCTGTGGGGCGCGCGGGTCTCGCTGCTCATCGGGTTCATGTCGGCGCTGCTCAGCATGGTGATCGGCACGGTCTTCGGCATCGCGGCCGGGCACTTCCGCGGCTGGGTCTCGGCCGTGCTGATGCGCGTCACCGACTGGTTCCTGCTGCTGCCCGCCCTGGTCCTCGCCCTGGTCCTCGCGGCCGTGCTCGGCGGCGGCGCGTCCACGATCATCCTGGCGATCGGGGTGACCTCCTGGGCCTCCACGGCGAGGCTGATCCGGGCCCAGACGCTGGCGGTCGAGGCCAGGCCCTACATCGAGAGGTCCAGGGCGCTGGGCGCGGGACACTGGCACGTCATGACCCGGCACGTGCTGCCGAACGTCGCCCCGCTGGTCCTGGCCAACACCACCCTCACGGTGGCCAGCGCCATCGTCACCGAGTCCACCCTCGCCTTCCTGGGCGCCGACTCCGGCCAGGTGTCGTGGGGCGGCATGCTGCGCGGCTCTTACGACTGGGGCGCGGCCACCTCGGGCGCCTGGTGGTACGTGCTGCCGCCCGGCCTGTGCATCGTCCTGGTCGTCCTGGCGTTCACCCTGTGCGGACGCGCCCTGGAGACCGTACTCAACCCACGCCTTCGGGGAGCCTCGTGACCCTGCTCGAACTGCGCGACGTGGCGGTGACCTACCGGAGCGCGGCCGGGGACGTCCCCGCCGTGCGGGGCGTCTCGCTCGCCCTCGCGGAGGGCGAGGCCCTCGGCGTGGCGGGGGAGTCGGGGTCGGGCAAGTCGACGCTGGCCATGTCGCTGCTGCGGCTGCTGCCCAGGGACACGCTGGTGTCCGGGGAGATCCTGCTGGACGGTGAGGACGTTCTCACGATGAGCTGGGGGCGGCTGCGCGCGGTCCGGTGGGCGTCGGCCTCCCTGGTCTTCCAGGGCGCCCAGCACGCCCTGAACCCGGTGCGCGGGATCGGCGACCAGATCGCCGAGCCGCTGCGGGTGCACGGCATGGCGACCGGCGCGGCGGCGCGGCGCAGGACGGCGGAGCTGCTGGAGCAGGTCGGCCTGCCCGCCTGGCGGGCGCGCGGCTACCCGCACGAGCTGTCCGGCGGGCAGCGCCAGCGCGTGATGATCGCCATGGCGCTCGCCTGCTCCCCGCGCCTGATCGTCGCCGACGAGCCGACCACCGCGCTGGACGTGATGATCCAGGCGCAGGTGCTCTCGCTGATCCGCTCGCTCGTCGCCGAGCACGGGATCGGCCTCGTCATGATCTCTCACGACCTGTCGGTCCTGGCCGCGACGTGCGACCGGCTCGCGGTCATGTACGCGGGCCGCGTGGTCGAGTCCGGCCCCTCGCACGAGGTCTTCGGGGACGCCAGGCACCCCTACGGCAGGGCGCTGGCCGAGGCCTTCCCCACCGTCGGCGACCCCGCCTCCAGGATGGCGCCCAGGGGGCTGGGCGGCGACCCGCCCGACCCGGCCCACCTGCCCGCGGGGTGCTCCTTCCATCCCCGCTGCCCGGTGTCGCTCGTCTCGTGCGCGTCGGAACCGGTCGAGCTCTGGCCGGTGGACCGTGCCGAGGGCCGTACCGAGGCGGCGCACACCGCCGCGTGCGTTCACGTCCGCGTCGACCGGGAGGCCCGATGACCCTGCTCGAAGCGCGGGACCTGCGGGTGGAGTTCGCCTCGCGCGGGCGCCGTGCCCGCGCGGTGGACGGGGTGAACCTCGTCGTGGGACAGGGGGAGATCGTCGCGCTGGTCGGCGAGTCCGGCTGCGGCAAGACGACGCTGGCCCGCACCCTGCTCGGCCTGGAACGGCCCGCCTCGGGGACGGTCCTGTACGGCGGGGTCCCGCTGGCCTACTCCTCGCGCGCGCTGCGGGCCCACCGGCGCGAGGTGCAGCTCGTCCTCCAGGACCCCACGGGGTCGCTCAACCCCCGGCACACCGTCTACGAGGCGGTGGCCGAGGGGCCGCGCGTCCACCGCCTGCCCGCGGAGGGGGAGCGGGTCGCGTCGGCGCTGTCGCGCGCCGGGCTGCGGCCCCCCGAACGGTTCTTCAACCGCTACCCGCACGAGCTGTCCGGCGGCCAGCGCCAGCGCGTCGTCATCGCCGGGGCCCTCGCGCTCGACCCCAGGGTGCTGGTCGCCGACGAGCCGGTGGCCTCGCTGGACGCGTCGGTGCGCGGCGAGATCCTCGCGCTGCTGCTCCGCCTCCGCGACGAGCTGGGCCTGTCGGCGCTGGTCGTCACCCACGACCTCGGGCTGGCCTGGAACATCGCCGACCGCGTCGCGGTGATGTATCTCGGCAGGATCGTCGAGTCGGGACCCGTGGAGCGGATCCTCACCGAGCCGTCGCACCCGTACACCCAGGCGCTGCTGTCGGTCCTGCCGGAGTCGCCGTCGCCCGTGGTGCTGGGCGGCGAGCCGCCGGACCCGACCCGGATCCCGCGGGGCTGCCGCTTCCACCCGCGCTGCCAGGTCCTGGCCTCGGGCGCGGCGGCCGAGACGGGGGTCGACGGGCTGTGCGTGTCACGGACGCTGCCCGTCCTGCCGTCCTTGGCCGCCGCCCAGGTCGCCTGCCATCACGCCGAGGCCCGCGAGGCCGGAGACCGGGCCGAGGCGGAGGCGGAGCGGCGCTGAGGCGTGCCCGGCACCGGGAGGGCGTTTCACGGAGACCGGGAACCCGCCGGGAGCCGGGCGGTCGGAGGTCGAGTGGCCGGGGAGCGGACGGTCAGAGGCCGGGGAGGCGGCCGTTCCTGAACAGGTCGACGAAGAGCCCGTGGTCGGCCCTGGCCCGCGCCCCGTAGGAGTGGGCGAAGCCGACGAGGTTGCCGGTGAAGCCGTCGGTGTCGCCGCCGATCACGGCCACGATCGCGTCCTCGGTGGAGAAGTCGACCAGGTCGTGGCTGGACTCGTCGTCGGCCACCGAGTGCATCCTGGCCACGGCCCGGCCCAGGTCGCGGACGACCGAGGCCAGCTCGTCCGGCTCGTTGACGTCGCCCCAGTTCAGGTCGGCGGAGTAGGGGGAGACCTCGGCGACCATCTGGCCGACGCCGTTCAGCGTGGTGTAGCCGAGCCACGGGTCGGCGTACGCCTGCAGGGCCCGCTGCGACTCGGCGGTGCGGTGACCCTGGTGCTTGAAGTAGCCGTGCACCTTCTCGTCGGTGATGTGCCGCGCCACGGCCGGAACCTGGGCCTGCTTCATGTAGAGGATGACGTCGTTCTCCAGGGCCTGGGTGTGCCCCTCAAGCAGCATGTTGTACGAGGGCAGCCCGGCCGAGCCGATCCCGATGCCGGTGCGCAGCGCGAAGTCCTTGATCTTGTGCTCGACCTCGGAGACCGTGGGAAGGGTCGTCAGATAGTCGAGGAAGGCCACCTCCACCGCCTCACGGGTCTCCTGGTCCACCGGATAGCGGCCGTCCATGACGGCGAACCTGCGGTCGAAGTTCTCGACGGTGGTCTCCAGGTCCAGCAGCGCCACCCGGGTGTTCAGCCGGGCGAGCTGCAGCACCCGGTGGAGCACCCCGCTCGTGGTGTCCAGGGTGAGCGAGCCGATCGCGTCGTCCCCGCCTTCGGAGATGCCGTGCAGCTCCGAGAGGTACGAGTGGGCGAACTCGGTCACCAGATCGCCGATGACGTCGTCCGACAGCGCCTTGGCGTACCCGATGAGCGCGACGCTGGCCGCGAACCGCCGCAGGTCCCAGATGTACGGGCCGACGTAGGCCTCGTCGAAGTCGTTGACGTTGAACACCAGGACGCCCGAGGCGTTCATGTAGGTGCCGAAGTTCTCGGCGTGCAGGTCACCGTGGATCCAGACGCGCCGCGTCTGCTCGTCGAGGAAGGCGTCGTCGGCGAACGTGCCGGTCATGTCCGCGTAGAAGAGGCAGGCACTGCCCCGGTAGAAGGCGAAGGGCGAGGCGGCCATCTTCCGGAACTTGCGCCGGAAGGCGGCGGGGTCGCGCTTCATGGAATCACCGAACTCGGTGATCAGGACGTCGAGAATGTGCGCCGAGCGCCCATCGGTGGTCATGGTGGGCAGATTAGGTCGTGGGACCGAAACTCCGCCACACCAGGAGCATCACGGATCTGGAACGCGCCAATCCCCCGGTTTCCCCGACCCCGTCGCCGCCGGGCTCGCGGGGGCCGGCACGGCCTCCGGACCTGGCGCGGACAGGCATCGACAACCACGCCGGTCGATCATAGGTTCGACGCCGAGGCCCGAAGCCGCGGGGGATCGAGAGCCTCGAAGGGCGTTTCATATAGGGCGCCACAAAAGGGGGCGCCTCGCAGGGGAGGTCTTAAAAGGGGATAAAGGGGCTTGAAAGGGGAGTGCGGGACGCGGGGGCGAGGGCCCGCGACGGCCCGGAGGACGGCTGAGGAAATCACGGGAGAGGCGCGGAGGTCGTTATGGCGGTGCTGGAGGGCAAGACGGCGGTGGTCACCGGGGGATCGCGGGGCATCGGCCGGGCGATCGTGGAGCGTCTCGCCCGAGACGGGGCGGACGTCCTCTTCACCTACGCGAAGGCCGCCACGTCCGCGGGCGAGGTGGAGCGGAAGGTCAAGGAGGCGGGCGGGAGCGCCCGCGCCGTCCAGGTCAACCTCGGCAAGCGGGGCTCCGCGCAGTGGCTGATGGAGACCGCCGAGGAGCTTCTCGGCGGCCTCGACATCCTGGTCAACAACGCCGCGCTGAGTTTCACCCCGATCTCCATCGCGGAGACCACCGAGGAGATGTACGACCGCTCCATGGCGGTCAACGCCAAGGCCGCCTTCCTCACCATCCGGTACGCCGCCAAGCACATGCGCGACGGCGGCCGGATCGTCAACATCTCCACCCTCAACACGGTCCGCCCCGCGGCGGGCATCGCCCCCTACGCGGCGAGCAAGGGCGCCCTCGAACAGCTGACCGCCGTCGCGGCCCGCGAGCTCGGCGAGCGGGGCATCACCGTCAACACGGTCTCCCCGGGCGCCACGGACACCGACCTGCTGCGCGGCACCAACCCGGAGGAGCTCCTGACCCAGATCGCCGCCCTGACCCCGCTCTCCCGCCTCGGCGACCCCTCGGACATCGCGGACGTCGTGGCCTTCCTGGCGGGCCCCGACGGCCGCTGGCTCACCGGCCAGAACCTCCAGGCCAACGGGGGTCTCAGCTGAGTCGCCCTCCCGGTGATCGGTGGCTGGTGGCCGGTGGTTTTCAACGGCCATGGCGCGCGGGCGGTTCCGGAGACGTCCGGCCGTGGGCCGCGACTCCCGACCCGTGAGCCGCGCCCCCTGACCCGCGACCGTCGTCAGACCGGTCGCCGTGTGTGGATGAACACGCGGCGTCAGGTCAGCCGCCGCGTGTGGGTGAACACGCCGCCGTAGGCGTTCAGCGCGGGCTGGCCGCCCAGGTGCGCGTACAGGACGGTGGCGTCGCGGGGGATCTCCCCACCGGTGACGAGGTCGATCAGGCCGGCCATCGACTTGCCCTCGTAGACCGGGTCGATGATCACGCCTTCGAGCTCGCCGGTGAGCCGGATCGCGTCCAGGGTCGACCGCACCGGGATCCCGTACAGGTCGCCGGCCCACCCGTCCAGGATCGTGATCTCGTCGTCCCGCAGGGTCCGGCCGACGCCGACGAGCCCGGCCGTGGCCCTCGCTATCCGGGCGACCTGGTCGCGGGTCTCGTCGAGTTTCGCACTGGCGTCGATCCCGATCACCCGGCGCGGCCGTCCGCCGGCCTCCTCAAGCGCGGCGAACCCGGCGATCATGCCGGCCTGGGTCGAGCCGGTGACCGCGCAGACCACGACGGTGTCGAAGAAGACGCCCAGCTCGCGTTCCTGCTCCGCCACCTCGTACGCCCAGTTCGCGAACCCGAGCCCGCCGAGCCGGTGGTCGGAGGCGCCCGCGGGGATCGGGTACGGCGTGCCGCCGCGCGCCTTCACGTCCTCGATCGCCCGGTTCCACGAGTCCTTGAAACCGATGCCGAAGCCGGCCGGGTCGAGCCGGACCTCGGCGCCCATGATCCGGCTCAGCATGATGTTGCCGACCCGGTCGTTGACGGGGTCGGGCCAGTCGACCCAGTTCTCCTGCACCAGCACCGCCTTCAACCCCAGCGACGCGGCGACGGCGGCGACCTGGCGGGTGTGGTTGGATTGGTGCCCGCCGATCGACACCAGCGTGTCCGCGCCCTGTGCGAGCGCGTCGGGGACGATGTATTCGAGCTTGCGGGTCTTGTTGCCGCCATACGCGAGCCCCGAGTTGCAGTCCTCGCGCTTCGCCCAGACCGACGCCCCGCCGAGGTGCCGGGTGAGCCGTGGCAGCGGGTGGACGGGACTCGGCCCGAAGGTCAGCCGGTGGCGGGGAAAATCGGACAGGGCCATGCGCACTCCTCGGTGGCGGGGAAGCCGGACGTCTGACAGGGCCGTGCTCACTTCCCGGTGGCGGAGAAGCGGGACAGGGGCATGTTCACTCCTCGGTGGCGGGCAGCGTGCGCCAGGTGTCGAAGGCGACCGCCGCCGCCTGGTCCGCGTCTCCGGCGGCGCAGAGCCGGATCAGGTTGTCGTGCCGGGCGAGGGACGCGCGTCCGCCCAGCGACGAGAAGCGCAGCCGCTCGGCGCGGCGCAGCACCGGCGTGAACTGGTCGAGGACCGAGGTCAGCGCCCGGTTCGAGGCCACCCTCACGGGGACACCGTGCAGCTCGTCGTCGGCGCGCAGGGCCGCCTCGACGTCGCCGGTCTCGATCGCCGCGCGGAACCGGTCGTTGGCCTGGCGCATCGCGTCGAGGTCGGCTTCGGTGAGGTCGGCCACCGCCTCGCGGACGGCGAGCTCGTGCATCGCCGCCACCACGTCGCGGGCCTCACGGATGTCGCGCAGGTTCAGCGAGCTCACCGTCGTGGAGCGTCCCGGCTGGGCCACGACCAGCCCGGCCTCCGCGAGACGCAGCAGTGCCTCGCGGACCGGGGTGCGGCTGACCCCGAGCCAGGCCGCCAGCTCGACGTCGCGTAACTGCTCGCCGGGCGCGAGGCTGCCGTCGACGATGGCGTCGCGCAGGCGCTGGTAGACGTTGTCACGCAGGAGATGCCGGTCGATGGCGGGAGTGTGGTGCGGGATGGGCATGCAATATATTGCACACACCGAGCGGGAAACTTCAACCGGGGCGAGGCGTTGACAGTGCTAGCAATATATTGCATATTTCATGGCGAAACGGCGGCCGACGCCGTTCTCCCTACCGAGAGGAAGCCCCATGAGCACCACGTCCCGCGAGTCCGCCGCGGCGGGAACCCCCACCGTCGTCCTGGTCCACGGCGCCTTCGCCGAGTCCGCGAGCTGGAACGGCGTGGTGGCCGATCTCAAGCGCCGCGGCTACCCGGTCATCGCCGTCGCCAACCCGCTGCGCGGGCTGAGGGAGGACGCCGAGTACCTGCGTCGAGATCGACGCCTCCCACGCCGTCACCGTCTCCCGGCCGGCCGCCGTCGCCGACCTCATCGACACCGCCGCCCGCGCCACCACCCGCTGACGCGGCCACCCGGACACCGTACGGTTTTCGAGGTTCGCCGATCTCGTCGGCACCGCCACCCCCCGCCGACCCGGCCATCCGGCCGCCGCGCGGTTCCTTCCGGAACGGTTCACGGCGGTGCGAGGTCCGGCCGGGGTCAGCGCTCGTAGTCCTTCAGGGCGATGGCGTTCGCCGTCTGCCGGATGCCCTTGGCGATCAGGCCCTTCCAGGGCACGTAGGGCAGGAGCTTGTAGTTCTGGTTGATGAACCAGGCCATGAAGCGGCTCTCGGGAACCATCCACTTGCCCACCCCGTCGCCCGACTTCTGGCACCCCGCCGCGTACTCTCGCATGGCCTCCTCGTAGGAGGCGAAGCCCGCGCGGTGGTCGCCACCCGCGGCGGCCAGTTCCCCGGCGAGGACATAGGCACCGATCATGGCCAGGCCGGTGCCCATGCCCGACAGCGGCGAGGCGCAGTAGGCGGCGTCCCCGAGCAGCGTGACCCGGCCGGCCGACCAGCTGTCCATGTGGACCTGGCTGATCGAGTCGAAGTAGAAGTCCCGGGCCTCCCACATCGCGTCCAGCAGCCGGGGGGTCTCCCAGCCGACACCGGCGAACGCCTCGGCGAGGATCTTCTTCTGCCGCTCGGTGTCGCGGCGGTCGTAGCTCAGCGGCGAGGAGCCGAAGTAGAACGTCGCCTTCGCCTCGGTGTTGCCCCGGGCGCTGTACATGCCGACGAGCTTGCCGGGGGTGTTGTAGATCTGCCCGGTGTGGTCGAGGCCGAGGTGGTTGGCGGTGGTGAAGATCGCGCAGTACAGGCCCATCTCCTTCACGAACCGCGACTCCGGCCCGAACGCGAGCGCCCGGACGTTGGAGTGCAGCCCGTCGGCCCCCACGACCAGGTCGAACCGGCGCGGCCCACCGCGCTCGAAGGTGACCTGAACGCCCTGGGCGTCCTCGGTGAGCGCGGTGATGGAGTCGTCGAAGATGTACTCGACGTGGTCCCGGGTGTGCTCGTACAGGATGCGCCCCAGGTCGCCGCGCAGGATCTCCAGGTCGCCGCTGAAGACGTCGGCGGGCATGCTGGAGAGCTTCTTGCCTGCCTCGTTGACGTACGTCATCGCGCCCATGTTCGTCCGCTCGCGCCGGATGTCGTCCAGGACCCCCATCCGGTCGAGCATGGTGAGGTGTGCCTCGCCGCGGAAGTCGACCGCGTAGCCGCCGTCGCGGACGCCGGGCGCCCGTTCCACGATCGTGGGGGTGAAACCGTGGCGGTGCAGCCAGTAGGCCAGCGCCGGACCGGCGACGCCGGCCCCCGAGATCAGGATGTTCTTGTTCTTGAGCCGCGGTGTGGTGTTCATGAGACGAGCCTGTCCGAGGGCGCTCACCGCCCGCTCACCGCGAGCTCACCGCTCTCACCGGAGGCTCACCGCGAGCCGCACAACCGTGAGCCGCACAACCGCGCCCCCGCGAGCCCGCGTACCGGTCAGCCGGGCGGGACCGGCTCGGGGTCGGTGAGGCCGCTGATCGGTGAGGTCCGGATGAGGGCCTCGGAGACACCGGCCAGGCGCAGCGCGTCCGTCCCGGACAGCCGCGCGCCCTCGCGGTGGGCGGCCTCGTAGGGCGTCTCGCCCAGCGCGGCCCGCGCGGCGGCGGCCGTACGGGAGGCGTCCGGGTCGTCCTCGTCGGCGACTCCCCGCAGGGCGACGGCCGCGCCGAGCAGCAGGGCGGCGCCGGGGGCGTCCCCTTCGAGCAGGGCGATTCCCGCGAGGGCCTCGACCGGGCGGGCGCTCTCGGTGACCGCCCCCGTTTCCACCGCCACCTCGGCGGCCCGCCGGTGCAGGGCGCGGGCCTCGGCGAGATCGCCGGAGAGCTCGGCGATCCTGCCGAGCCCGAGGAGCGCGCTCGTCCGGTTTCCCGCGCTCCGCACCCAGTGCGTCTCGAACCGGTCGAGCGCCTGCTCGTACAGCGCGCGCGCCCCGGCCAGGTCGCCCTCCAGCCGCGCGATGTCGCCGAGGCCGCGCAGCGCCGCGGCCAGGTAGGTGGGGCTGCCCGCGTGGCGGGCGATCTCGGCGGCCCGCTCGTAGTCGGCGCGCGCCCGCCGGAGACCGGTGCCCGCGGGGTCCTTCCCGGTCCGGGCGGCCTGGACGCGGTAGTCGCCCCGGTTGCACAGCAGGTCGGGGATGTCCTCAAGGGCGCCGAGCCGTTCGGTGAGGGCGAGGGCCTCGTCGGTCAGGGTGATCGCCTTCCCCGGGTCGCCGCGCAGGGCCGCCAGACCGGCCAGCGCGTCCAGGGCGAGCGACGTCCCCCACCGGTCGCCCAGCGAGCGGAAGGCTTCGGCGGCCGAGGTGAACTCGTCCTCGGCCCGCGCCAGGTCCCCGGCCGCCAGGTGCGGGTATCCCCACAGCAGGTGGACGACGGCCCTCTCCCAGGGGTCGTCGCCCGCCCGCCCGCGTTCGATCACCGCGAGGGCGACGCTCGAATCCTCCGCACCGGAGTTGATCATCGCCCAGAGGAAGGTGATGATCGGGTGGCGGTGCGGCCGGCCGGGGTCGACGACGACCGCCTCGGCCGTCGCCCGGTGACGTTCCCACGCCTCCCGGCCGCTGCCGCCGGCCGCCGCCACCAGGGCACAGAGCACGTACCCGTCCCCGAGCCCAGGGGGTGGGCTGTCACCGATCACGTCCAGGAGCGCGACCGCCGGTGCCGTCGCCAGGGTCCGCATGCCGCGCATCCAGAAATACGGTGACAGGCAGGCGAACAGCCCGAGGGCGAGCTCGACCTGCCCCGTTTCGACGGTCCAGCGCAGCGCGGCCTGGAGGTTGGCGTGCTCCGCGCCGAGGATCTCCAGCCAGCGGAGCTGCTCGGCCCGCCGCAGGTGGGGGTCCGCCTCCCGCGCCAGCTCCAGGAAGTGGTCCGCGTGCGCGCGCCGCAGGGCCTCGGACTCCCCGGCCACCTCCAGCTGCTCGGCGCAGTAGGCGTGGATCGTGTCGAGCATCCGATAGCGCCCGCCGCCCACCTCCACCAGGGACTTGTCGGCGAGGGAGTCCAGCACGTCCTCGGCGTCGGGCACCCCGCAGACCAGCGCCGCGGCCTCGGCGGTCGCGCCGCCGGAGAAGACCGTCAGCCGCCTGGCCATCACCTGCTCGGCCCCGGACAGCAGGTCCCAGCTCCACGCCACGACCGCGCGCAGCGTCCGGTGCCTGGCGTCGGCCGCGCGGCTGCCCCGCGACAGCAGGCGGAAGCGGTCGTCCAGGCGGGCGGCGAGCTCGGGGAGCTCGTACGTGCGGGCCCTGGCCGCCGCGAGCTCGATGGCGAGCGGCAGGCCGTCGAGCTCGCCGCAGATCCGCCGTACGATCTCCGCCCCGGCCTCGTCCAGCGCGAAACCGGGGCGCACCGCCGCGGCCCGGTCGGCGAAGAGCCGCGCGGCGGGGGACGGGCCGAGCGGCCGGACCGGCCACAGGTTCTCGCCGGTGATGCCGAGCGGCTCCCGGCTCGTCGCCAGGACGCGCAGCTCCGGACATCCGGCGAGCAGCCGCGCGGCCAGGTCCGAGGCCGCCTCCACGATGTGTTCGCAGTTGTCGAGCACGAGCAGCAGCGGCCGGTCGGCCAGCGCCGCGAGCAGCCGGGAGACGGGCTCCGTCTCCTCGGGCACGGTGAGCAGCCCGCTCTCGCGCAGACCGAGCGCGCCGAGCAGGGTCTGCGGTAGCTGCCGCCCGTCGCGCAGCGCCGCGAGCTCGACGAAGCAGACGTCCGGCAGCCCGCTCGCGACCTCGATCGAGAGCCTGGTCTTGCCCGCACCGCCGGGGCCGAGCAGGGTGACCAGGCGGGCCGTCCCGAGCAGCCGGGTGACCTCGGCCAGGTCCTCGGCGCGGCCCACGAAACTGGTCAGCTGCGCCGGTGGCGCGGGCGGCTCGTACGGCCGCTCGCCCCTGAGCAGCTCCTGGTGGACGGCCGCGAGCTCGGCCGAGGGGTCCGCGCCGAGCTCGTCGGCGAGCAGCCGCCGCGTCTCCTCGAACGCGAGCAGCGCCTCCGCCTGCCTGCCGCCCGCCCGCAGCGCGCGCATGAGAAGGCTCCTGAGCCTCTCCCGCAGCGGGTGCCTCGCGGTCAGCTCCTGCAGCTCGGGCACCGCGGCCCGGTGCTCGCCCCGCCGGAGGTCGGCCTCGATCCGGTCCTCCAGCGCGCCGAGCCTGCGCTCCTCCAGCCGCAGCACCAGGGCCTGTACGGAGGCGGCGTCCGCGGCGTCGGCGAGCGCGGGGCCCCGCCACAGGTCCAGGGCCCGCCGCAGCAGTACGGCCGCCCGCGCCGGGTCGCCGTCGAGCAGGGCCCGGCGTCCCTCGTCGGAGAGCCGCTCGAAGCGGTGTGCGTCGAGGTCGGCGGGATCGATCGCGAGCCGATAACCCGACGGGACGGCCTCGATCTCGGCCTCGCGCCCCAGGACCTGGCGGAGCCGGGACACCTGCGACTGCAGGGCGTGCGCCGCCCCTCCCGGTGGCCGCGAGCCGTAGAGGTCGTCGATCAGCAGGTCGGCCGTCACCACCTCGCCGGCGCGGGCGAGCAGCAGTCCCAGCAGCGCCCGCCGGGCCGGGCCGCCGACGCGGACCTCGTCCCCGATGCCGTTGGCGTCAGCGACATCATCGGCGACGGCGTCGGTGCCGCCCTCGGAGGAGGTCTCGGCGCCGGTGCCGCCCTTGGAGGTCTCGGCGCCGTCGCGCCATGCCCGTGTGGTGCCCAGGATCCCGAACCGCATGGGGGTAATTGTCTTCCCTCGCGCGGTCTCACGCCTCCACGTCTTCCGTCACGGGGTCTACCGTCTTCACGCCTCTTGTCCCGGCGGGACTCTTCCCCCGCGCTGTCTCAGGTCCTCACGCCTTCTGTCCCGGCGGGCCGCTCGCCGCCGGAGGCGGGGGGTGGGGAGGCGAGCGGTCACGCCTTGGCGGGTCCCGTCCCGTGGACGGCGTTCCCGCGATGGGAAACGCGCCCTGGCGGGCGTGGGGGACCCGCCAGGACGCGTTCCGCCCCGGGCGCGGCGGCGGAGGACCCCGGCGAGGGATGGGGTCCTCGGCCTGCTATTCGCGCTCGGAGTCTGTGGCGGCGAAGGCGCGGACCGGGTGGTCCGTGTCCTCCTCCGAGAGGTCGTCGTCGGGGGCGGGCCGCCGGTAGTGCCGCGAGATGAGGCGGGCCGCTCCCACCGGGTCGTCGGCCGGGTGGGACGACTCGACGCCGTCCTCGTTCCAGACGAACAACCCGTTCTTGCACCAGACAGTCAGATCGGTCAGCACCGAGAGCACCGACATGCCGTTCCCGTTGCTCTGGTAGGTGTGCGTGAACCCCTGGCGGTGCAACGCGTAACGCAGTAAACGTGTTGCCTCGCGGGGATCGCGCCAGGGCAGGTACGGCGTATCCGTGCGGACCGACAGCACCGGCCTCCACCCCCTCGCTGACCTTTCGATGGATTTGTACCAACGATTGGATGATGCGGGTCTTGGGAGGTTGGGTCAAGGGGCTGTTCCCCGCTAGAACCAGATCGTCTAGTTTTGTTGGCACAAAGGGGACTTAATGGCACGGTCAACGCTGTATCAACAGGTGGCCTCCGACCTACGGAGGACCATCTACTCCGGTGCGCTCGGCCCGGGGGATCAGCTACCGACCGAGGCGGAACTCATGCTCGTTCACCAGGTCAGCCGCAACACCGTACGGCTGGCCCTCGGCGAGCTCGTGAACGAGGGCCTGGTCACCCGCACCCCCCGCAGGGGCACCGTCGTCAGGGAACGCCGCCCGCTGCTCATGCATCCCCAGCGCGAGCTGCAGCCGCGGCGCGAGGAGACCCTGGAGGCCTTCGCCTGGGCCGTATCCCGCGAGGGACGCGCGCCGAGCCAGGAGATCGAGGTCTCGATCGTGCAACCGGCCGAGGAGATAGCCAGCAGGCTGGAGCTCTCCGACGAGGAGCTCGCCGTGGTCCGCCGGAGGCTGCGCTTCGTGGACGGCCAGCCGTACAACACCAACGACTCCTACTTCCCCCTGGCCCTGGTCGCCGACTCCGAGATCACCCGCCCCGGCGACATCGTGCGCGGGGCCAACAAGGTCCTGGAGGAACTCGGCCACCGGCAGGTGCGGGTGGTCGACGACATCTGGGCGCGGATGCCCAACAGCGCCGAGACCGAGCGGCTCCAGCTCCAGCTCGGCACACCGGTCGTCGTCTACATCCGGGTCGGTTACGACGAGGACGACACTCCCGTACGCGTGGCGGTGTCGGTCCTGCCCGCCGACAAGCACCTGATCCGGTACGAGCTGGAAAGCCGTTGACGTCTCCGTGACCGCCCTGACGGGCCGGCCCCCGTTCCGCCCGCGCCGCGGGCGAGCACCGGGCCGCGCCCGCCGGGTGGCTAGACGCCGCTCTCCCCGTTTCTCCCGCTTCCTCCGCTCTCCCCGCTCTCCCTGCTCTCCCCGCTTCCCTCGCTTCTCCCGCTTTCCCGCGCCTTCCGCCCAGCCGGGCCTCTCCCCGCCGCCCCCGGCGGTGTTCTTCGCCCCGGAGCGCCTCTTCCGGTTGTCTTCGGCGGCGCCCTCCGCCTCGGCGGGTCGCCTCTCGCCGCCCTCGACGGCGTTCTCCGTTCCGGTGGGCCTACTCCCGCCGCCTCCGAGGGCTCCTTTCGCTTCGGCGGGACTTTTCCCGCTGTCCCCGGCCGCGCCCTTCGCTCCGGCGGTCTCCCCGCCGATCGCGGTCTCCCCGCTCGCCTCAGGCCCCTAGGCGGTCCGCCTAGCCCGGCATGGACGCCGTGCGCCATCACGTGGACACGCTCCGTGTCATCTCATGCACCGAACGCAACGAAGGGATGAACCATGCACTCGAACACCGCCAGTCCCACCGCCACGCGCCCGTTCACGCTGCGCGGGGCCACGGACGGTGACCTCGACGGGGTGCTCGCGCTCCTCGCCGAGACCGCCGGGTGGCTGAACCGCCGCGGCGTGCGGCAGTGGCCCGCCGACGGTTTCCCCGCCGGGCGCATCACCCCGCTGATCGGCGAGGGTGTCCTGTACGTACTGGACAGGGAGGACGAGCCGGGCGGTCGGAACGGGGAGGGAGGGCCCGTCGCCACCCTCGCCCTGGACGGCCACGCCGACCCCGAGTTCTGGACCCCGGGGGACGACCCCGGTTCGGCGCTCTACGTCCACAAGCTGGCCGTGGCGCGCGACCACGCGGGCACGGGGCTGGGGGAGGCGCTCCTCGACTGGGCGGGCCTGCGGGTCCTGGCCTTGGGGAAAAGATGGCTCCGGCTTGACTGCTCCAAGGACAACCCGGGGTTGCAGGGCTACTATCGGGGACAGCGTTTCACGCATCTCCGCACGGTCGACCTGCCGCATCGTGCCTCCGGCGCCCTGTTCCAGCGGCCGGGGGGCCTGCGCGCTCGCGCGTCCGGCCTCGCGCTGCCCTTCTCGGACCGGCGCGGGTCGTCCGTCCCCGAGCATGTCTGAACCACGGCGATCCCAGGACAAAGCCATCCGATAGCCTCCATTCATGACCGGATCCTTGCTTGAGGTGATCACGCTCGACGTGCGAGACGCCGTCGCCGCGGAAGCGGGCGGCGCCGATCGCCTGGAGGTCGTCGCCGACATGGCCTCCGACGGGCTCACCCCGGCGGCGGAGACGGTCGCGGCTATCTCCAAGGAGTGCGCGCTGCCGCAGATGGTGATGTTGCGCGGCGAGGCCTCGTTCCTGGCCACGCCCGAGTCGCTGAAGGCCCTGAGCCGCGATGCCAGGGCCCTCGCCGACGCGGGCGCGGCCGGGTTCGTGTTCGGTTTCCTCGACGAGGCCGGAGTGGTCGACCTGGCCGCCACCGAGGCGCTCATCCACGCGGTCGCGCCACTGCCCTGGACCTTCCACCGGGCGGTGGACCACGCGGCCGACACCCAGGCGAGCTGGCGCGCCGTCCGGCTCCTGCCCAACCTCGCCACCGTGCTCACCTCGGGTGCGCCCGGTGGCGTGGCGGACGGGCTGCCGCTGCTCAAGACCCGGTGCGAGGCCGGCGACGGCCCGCTGATCATGGCCGGCGGCGGGCTGCGGCCCGGCCACGTCAGGGTGCTGATGGAGTACGGCGTGCGGGCCTTCCACGTCGGCAGCGCCGTGCGGGCGTCCTGGTCGGACCCGGTCGACGCCCGCCGGGTCCGCGAGTGGCGCGCCCTGATCGACTGAAGCCCCACCGAGCCACCGCCCCACCGAGCCCGCCAAGGCCCGCAGAGGCCCCACAGAGGTTCGCCAAGGTCCGCCAAGGCCCGCAGGGGCTCGCCGGGGCCCCGGGCCTGCCGGGCCGGGGTCAGGCCGGTGGGTCTCCGAGGCCGGTGCCCAGCGCCAGGTCGGCGCGGCGGAGGGCGGCGGCCATGGTCTTGATCGTGGCGGGCTCGTCCATCACGCCCTCACCGGCGTCGCGCCGCTCCTCCCAGGCGCGCACCCGGCGGGCGTACTCCCCGTACCGGGACAGGTGGAAGGCGTAGACCGCCGCGTACCGGCTGACCAGGTGGGAGGGGTGCATGTCCCAGCCCTGGTAGAAGCCGTGGGTCAGGGAGTGCCCGACCAGCCTCGCGTGGCGCCGCCACAGGTCCCGCACGTCACGCCCGTCGTCCGAGGCGGGGGACGCGGCCAGCGAGCCGTCCGACAGCTCCACCCCCGTCCCGGCGAAGACGGTCTGCATGACGTGCCTGGCGTGGTCGCAGGCGGGATGGTCCAGCCGCTGCTCGTGCGGGGGGAGGGCGCAGCTCGCCGTGTAGTCGAAGACGCCGAAGTGCGCCGCCGCCAGCCTGCCCCGCAGGGAGGTCACCAGGCCCGCGTCGAGGAACAGCACCGTCTGCGGCGCCTCCACCTGGATCTCGAACCTCAGCGCGCCCCGGCCGAGGCCCAATCCGTCCTCCAGCGCGTCGAGGCAGTCGGCGAACTGGTACAGGTAGTCCCTCATCAGGACCTTGGGGAAGGTGATCACGAATCCCTCGGGCAGCAGCCCGGCCCGATCGGTCACGCCGGTGAGGAAACCGTCCAGGGTCCTGACGGCACGGACCGGGTCGCCGTCGGCGAACGACTTCACCCGCAGCCCCCAGCGCCGGGGGAGCGTCCCGGCCGCGTGCATGGCCGCGACCGCCTTGGCGGCGGCGGAGGCGTGGCCGTCCTCCTCCCCGGTACGTATCCCGTAGCCGTCCTCGAAGTCGATCCTGAGGTCCTCGACGGGTTCCCGGGAGAGCTTGGCGGCCACCCTCCCGTGCACGTCCCCGGCGAGGTCCTCGCCCGCGCCTGGAGACGTGCCGAGGATCGCGGCCAGGTCGGCCTCCGGCAGGTGCCGCCGGAACAGCTCCAGCGCGGCGTCACCCCACTCCCGCGTCGTCGCGTCGTCGAACCGGTCCGCCGGGACGTAGACCGTGTGCACGGGCTGCCACTCGACCTGCCGGTACGGGTACAGCGCGGACTGCTCGCGATGGGTCCGCTCGAAACCCGGGATCAGGACGGAGGGGTCGGCGAGCGTGACACGCATGCTGGTGCTCCTTCTGGACGTGCTGGACGTGCTGGACGCGCGGGTTCGGGTGGACGTGACGGTGTGGACACACCCCGGTCACCGGCCGTCCCCGACGTCGAGCCGGTTCAACAGGTTCAACAGGTTCGGCTGGTTCGGCCGGTTTCCGGATCACGTCCCGGACGTGGTTCCCGTTCAGCCGGTCCCCACATCGCCTCCCGGCCGTTGCTCCCGGTCACAGGCGGTGAGCATCGCGGCGAGGCCGAGGAGCTTCACCCGCTCGCCCCGGTCGAGGGATCTGGCCAGGGCCGCCTCGGCCGCCTCGATGGCGAGCCAGTGCTCGTAGGTGATCGGCGACACCCCCCGGGCCGCGAGAAGGCCGTCCAGGTCCGCGCGGCGTACCGGATCGCGGCCGGCCAGGTCGGCGAGGAGGGTGCGGACCGTCTCTGCGGCGTCGGACTTGTTGGTGCCGATCACACCGGTGGGGCCCCGCTTGAGCCAGCCCGCGACGTACTCGCGGTCGCGGACCCGGCCGGCCTCGTTCGGCACGGTCATGCTGGTCTCCGAGAAGGGGACGCCGGGCAGCGGCACGCTCTGGTAGCCGACCGAACGCAGCACCATGCCGACCGGGAGGGTCTCGAACTCGCCGGTGCCGACGACCCGGCCGTCCACCAGCCGGGTGCGCTCCAGCTTGAGCGCCTCCACCCGCTCCTCGCCGATGATCTCCACCGGGCGCATCCAGAACCGCACGTCCAGCCGCCGGGGACGGCCCGTGACGGCGCGGGTGGCCCAGCTCCGCAGGACCTCGACGTTCCCCCGGACCTGCCGGGACGCCGTCGTGACGTCCGCCACGCACTCGTCCGGCCGTACGCGCACGTCCGCGTTGGCCAGCTCGCCCAGCTCCCTGAGCTCCTTCAGGGTGAACTTGGCGTGCTCGGGCCCCCGGCGCCCGATCATGTGGACGGTCTTCACCTCGCTGGCGGCCAGCCGGGCCAGCACCTCCTCTGGCACGTCCGTGGCACGCAGCTCCTCGGCCGTCTTGGCCAGGACGCGCACCACGTCGACCGCCACGTTGCCCACGCCGATCACCGCGACCTCTGGGCTGTCGAGGACGAAGCGGTCGGCGGGCATGTCGGGGTGGCCGCAGTACCAGTTGACGAAGTCGGTGGCGGCCACGCTGCCCGGCAGGTCCTCGCCGGGGATGCCCATCCGCCGGTCCACCATCGCGCCGGTGCAGTAGACCACCGCGTCGTAGCAGCCGAGCAGGTCGGCGACGTCGACGTCCTTGCCCAGCTCGACACCGCCGAGGAACCGCACCTCGGGAAGCTCCAGCACGCCGCGCAGGTAGCCCGCTATCGACTTGATCGAGGTGTGGTCGGGAGCCACCCCGTACCGCACCAGCCCGTACGGTGTCGGCAGGCGCTCCAGGACGTCCACCTGGAGCGGCACGGTGGCCTGTTTCGTCAGGGCCTCGGCGGTGTAGATCCCGGCGGGTCCTGACCCCACGATCGCGACTCGCAGTGACATGTCGCCTCCTCGGCGTTGGATGTCATGAACGCGATGCCCTGCTCGATTCTGTATCACCCAGGGGCAACCTGCCAGACTCACGCGCCGACATGATCGATTCGTTCGCCGGGGACCAGGGGGCGTGATCCGAATGTCATGCGGCGTCCGTACGCCGGGGATCGTGGGAGCGCGGTGGATCCTGGAGTCCATGGCGCGAGGCCAGGTGCCGGATCAGTACTTGCGGGGACAAGCCCGGCGGATCACAGTTGGTTCTCGTGAGTTCAGGAGCGGAGAAGCGTCGCAAAGCGAGTGCCCGGCGTCCGAAGGACGGTCCGCTTCAGGACGCGAGAGGAACACACCGAACAGGACACGCTCCCGCCTCTCCCGACATTTCAGGTATATCCGATACCTCCGGTGAGGGTCGGCCTTCGTGCGGGCTCCGGTACGAGGCGTTCGGCCGGGTGATGGCCGCGCTCGCGGGAGAGTCGGAGCTCCTGGAGTCCTGCCGCGACCTGACCTGGTGGCGCGGGGCCGACCACGGCTGGCACATCGAGTGGCGCGACGGCCCCGGCGCGGCCGACATCGCCGCCGTCCTGGCCGGGCACGTCCGCGATCCGGGTCGTTCCGGCACCCTGGTCACCCGCTCAGGCCCCGCCACGGCGGGTGACGCCACCCTGGACGTCATGGGCGTCCCGTTCGTCCTGCGCGCCGTCGACCCCGTGCACCGCGAGCGCTTCCGCGGCAGGGCCGGTCTGCGCCGCCTCGGCGAGGCGCTCGACACCACCCGCAGGACCACCTCCCGCCACCCCTGGGAGATCCTTCTCGGCGGCTGACGCCCCGGGACGGCCGATCCGGTGGCGTCGCACCGGAGCACCGGAGCACCGGAACACCGGAACACCGGGGTATCGGGCCACGGTCCCGCCGACGGGACGGGACCGCGAACCGGGCGCGGGCGTCCGACACCCGGAGATGTTCCGGGACGCCCGGCGGGAAAGGGACGAACGGCGGAAAGGGACACCCGGCGGGGAAGAGACGCCCGGCGAACGGCGTCGCGGAGATCCGGCCGCCTGCCGGGGGGAACGACAGAGAGACCCGCCGCGACAGCCCGGCCGAACGCCCGTCCACTTTACTGTTATCAAGCGCTCGCTTGCTTTGTAAACTTGGCACGTTCGAGGTGTTTCCCCAGGTCAGATATACTGCTGATAGCCACTAGCAAATGTGATCGGGGGATCAGTGGCTTTGGTAGAACGTAATTACACGCTTGACTTTGTCGCCGGTGACCGTCGAGATCGCGCCATTCTCCGGCACATGGTCCTCTCCCTTTTCCTGGGGATGCTCCTCGGAGGCCTCGGAGCGCTGCTGGCCTACGGGCCCGAGCTGCTGTACGCGCTTTACAATCCGTACGCCTACCTCCTTTTCGTCGTCGTCATGGGACGGACGGCGGCCGGTATCGGCTGGGCCGTCCTCTCCAGCGTGCTGGCCGCGTTCGGCCCGATCCTCTCGTTGCTGGTCGCCACGATCTTCGAGAAGAACGCCTGGCTCCTGAGTCTCGGCGGCGACGGCGCCTCGATGAACCTCATGATCGCGAACCTCGTCGCCATCGGCGTCCTGTCCTACCTCGCCAAGCGCTACGACCGCTGGGGAGACATCGCGGCCGGGAGCGCGGCCGGGCTCGCCCTGCTCGACGGGATCGACAAGGCGATGCCAGGCGGGCCCGAGCACGTCGCCGGTTTCTGGCCGTGGGGCGTCGTGGTGGTGGTCGCGATCGTGCTGGGGATGCTGGTCTCGCTGGGACGCGGATGCGACCGGGCCTGCTCCGCGCTGATCGCGCTCGTCTTCGGCGCCTCCTACTTCGTCTTCCTCACCGGCCTCTGAGGCCTCACCGCCGGGCGCGGAAGCGGTCGACCGCAGACAATCGGCTTGCGAGACTCGATAGCCTGTAGAGCACCGAACCCCGCTAGCTAGGAGTAGCCGTGCTGCTGCGCATGTCGTCGCTGTTTCTTCGAACGCTGAGGGACGACCCGGCAGACGCGGAAGTCCCGAGCCACAAGCTGCTCGTCCGCGCCGGTTACGTCCGCCGCGTCGCCCCCGGCGTCTACTCCTGGCTGCCGCTCGGCAAGACGGTCCTGGAGAACGTGACGCGCGTCGTGCGCGAGGAGATGAACCGGATGGGCGGCCAGGAGGTCCTCTTCCCCGCCCTGCTGCCCCGCGAATACTACGAGGCGACCGGCCGCTGGACCGAGTACGGCGACACGCTCTTCCGCCTCAAGGACCGCAAGGGGGCCGACTATCTCCTCGGTCCCACCCACGAGGAGATGTTCACCGACATGGTCAAGGGGGAGTACGCCTCCTACAAGGACTATCCGGTGACCCTCTACCAGATCCAGACCAAGTACCGCGACGAGGCCCGTCCCCGGGCCGGCATCCTGCGCGGGCGCGAGTTCATCATGAAGGACTCCTACTCCTTCGACCTCGACGACGACGGCCTCAAGCGCTCCTACGAGCGCCACCGCGAGACCTACGTCAAGACCTTCGACCGGCTCGGCATCTCGTACAAGATCTGCTTCGCCACGTCGGGAGCGATGGGCGGCTCGGCCTCCGAGGAGTTCCTCGCCCCCGCGGAGACCGGCGAGGACACCTTCGTGGCCTGCCACAACTGCGGCTACGCGGCCAACGCGGAGGCCGTCGTCACCACCGCGCCGCCCGCGATCACCGACGAGCGGCCCGCCGCGCGGGTGCTCGACACCCCCGACACCCCGACCATCGAGTCACTGGTCAACCACGTCAACGAGCACCACGGCCTCGGCATCGCCGCCGCCCAGACGCTCAAGAACATCGTGATCAAGGTGACGGTCCCCGGCTCAGGCAAGACCGAGACCCTGATCGTCGGCCTCCCCGGAGACCGCGAGGTCGACTTCAAGCGGCTGGAGGCCTCCCTCGCCCCCGGCGAGCCCGCCATCTTCGAGGCCGAGGACTTCGCCAGGCACCCCGGCCTGGTCCGCGGCTACATCGGCCCCCAGGTCCTCAAGGACCTCGGCATCCGCTACCTCGTCGACCCCCGCGTGGTCGACGGCAGCGCCTGGGTGACCGGCGCCAACGAGCGCGGCAAGCACGCCGCGGACGTCGTCGCCGGCCGTGACTTCGTCGCCGACGGCACCATCGAGGCCGCCGAGGTCCGCGCGGGCGACGCCTGCCCGGTCTGCGGCTCCGGCCTGTCCATCGACCGCGGCATCGAGATCGGCCACATCTTCCAGCTCGGCCGCAAGTACGCCGACGCCGCGAAGCTCGACGCCCTCGGCCCCGACGGCAAGCCGGTCCGCGTCACCATGGGCTCGTACGGCATCGGCGTCTCCCGGGCCGTGGCGGTGCTGGCCGAGCAGCGGCACGACGAGCTCGGGCTGGTCTGGCCCCGCGAGATCGCCCCCGCCGACGTCCACGTCGTGGGCACCGGCAAGGACGGCCAGGTCGAGGCCGCCACCCGGATCGCCGAGGAGCTGGAGGGCCGCGGGCTGCGCGTCCTGGTCGACGACCGCCCCGGCGTCTCACCGGGGGTGAAGTTCAAGGACGCGGAGCTGCTCGGCATGCCGACGATCCTGATCGTCGGCCGGGGGCTCACCCAGGGCGTCGCGGAGCTGCGCGACCGCGCCACCGGCGTCAAGGAGGAGATCCCGCTCGCCGAGGCCGTGGAGCGCGTCGTGGCGGCCTGCCGGGAATAGCCCCGGGCCCGCCCGGAACGCACGAGAGCGGCCCACCCCTTTTCCGAGGGGTGGGCCGCTCTCTCACGTATATGGCCGTCAGTAGTGGTAGTGGTGGTGTCGCCTGGAGCTCCGGCCGATCGCCTTGCCCACGTGGAACCCGCCCGGCAGGTTGACGGTCACGTATTTGCGGCCGTCGGGGGTCCTGCTGACGTGGAATCGGCGATTGCCGAAACCGTGGCCCACCCCCCGCGGGGACAGGTCGATCCTGAAGGGACCGACTTTGATCGACTTCCTGTATCCCCAGCCCATTGCCTTCTCCCCGGACTCCCCGAAACCTCGCGTCGTGTCATGAGAACGAGCGGCGTTCGCGAACGGTTCCCGGGTAATTCCCATCAGCGACGGCTGCTGTTGCTGCTGAGCGTCTTGCGCCAGTGGAAGCCGCCGGGAAGGTTGACGCTCAGAGTGCGGCGCCCGTCGGCCGTCTTGGTGACCCTGAATGCGCGGTTTCCCCAGCTGTGCCCCACTCCACCCCGCGAAAGGTTAAGACGGAACGGACCGAACTTCATGGATTTCCGGTATCCCCAGCCCATTACTTCCTCCTTAGGCGTATTTCGCGAGGATGCAGCTACCCGGCAGACGTGGTGCAAACATGTTTGAAAGCGGGTTCGGATCACGGCTCGCGGATCCGGGGCCCTCGGATAAGATCGTTTTCCGCATTGACCAGCCCGGTTCCCGCCCCTTCACCGGAAGAAGGTCACCCGGGAAAACAATCGGGAAACGTCACTGGGAGGGGCTCGCCGCGGGGGTGGCGGCGGGCGCGGGCGCCGTCCGGGGCGGCATGCCGGGGAATGCCTCGATCTCGGGGCGCAGACCGTAGGAGCGGACGGCGCACTCCTGCATGACCAGGGCGGCCATCTCGCGCAGGGCCGGGTCCGCGGACGCCGCCAGCTCCAGATAGGCGCCGGTCACCCCCCGCTCGACCAGCACGGCCAGCTCCACCGCCTGTGTCGCGCCCGACGGCGTGACCGGGAGCTCGTAGGCGGCCTTCGGCTCCGCGGGCGTGCCGCCCGCGGTGATGATCATGGTGCGGAGCTTGTCGCGCCGGGCGCGGTGGGCGTTGTAGGCGGTCGTCATCGCCGTGCGCAGCCTGCCGGTGGTCCTGGCCGCGATGACCCCGTACGCGTAAACGGCGGCGTGCTCGGCCGCCAGTGCCGCGCCGAGTCCCTGATCGGCCCTGCCCCCGCCGATTCCGCCGCCCCCGGCCCTCGAAGTTCCCCTCACAGCGGCCTCGACAGGGCGAGGGCGTGCGCGGCCTCGCAGGCGCCGATGGAGGCGAGCAGCTGGGCCAGCGGGGGTGAGACCCCCACGATCTGGCGGACGCGCAGCGCCGCGGCCCTGTGCTCCATGTTCCGCAGGGTCCGTACCGAAGGGACACCCTGGGCCGCGCTCCCGGAGGGCGACGGGACGGGGCTTCCAGAGGGCGACGAGGTGGGGGAGGCGGCGGGCGGCGCGGGCGGGAGGCGGCGGCGGAGCTCGGCCAGGTGGGCCTCGTGCCGCTGCCTGAAGGGCTCCAGGCGGGCCGAGGCCGCCGAGGCGTACAGGGCGACGGTCCGCTCCTTGCTCGCGATCAGCTCACGCAGGAGCAGGGTCTCGGGGTCGGGAGGCGCGGCGGCGGGAGGCGCCGGCTTCTCGGCGGCGCAACCCGTGACCGTCACGGCCGCGGCCCCGAGGGCGCCGCCCCTCAGCAGGGCGCGCCGGGAGACGGAACGCACGACGACCTCCGGTTCTGTGTCGGCAGCTGACGCACTTAGCATCGTACGGGCTTGGAATAATGGCACTCACCTCGCTTCTCGGGCGGCTCCGCCACACCGAGTGGCGCTGTTTCCACGCCCTGGTGTGGATAGGCTGGTTAATCGCATGGGCGAGGTCCGCCCGGCTGAGATCGTGACAATGGGAGGTCGGCATGGGCAGCGCCACATCCCGCGACCGCCTGATAGAGCTTCTGGAACCTGTCGTCGGAGCCGAAGGGCTCGACTTGGAGGACGTCACGGTCACCCCCGCGGGCAAGCGGCGGCTGCTGCGTGTCGTGGTCGACCGTGACGGGGGCGTGAGCCTCGACGACGTCGCCGAGGTCAGCCACGCCGTCTCCGCGACACTGGACGCCGACGAGGCGATGGGGGCCACCCCGTACGTGCTGGAGGTCTCCTCCCCGGGGGTCGACCGCCCCCTCACCGAGCCGCGCCACTGGCGCCGCGCGGTGAAGAGGCTGGTCAAGGCCGACCTGAGGGACGGCAGCGCCGTGGAGGGCCGGATCGTCGCCACCGACGAGACCGGCGTGGAGCTGGACGTCGACGGCGCGCCGCGCCGCATCGACTATGAGGACCTGACCCGAGGACGGGTGCAGGTGGAATTCCGCCGGCTCGACGACGCCGAAGACGACGGCGAAGACGGCGACGAGGGCTAAGGGGGAAGCCTCGTGGACATCGACATGAGCGTCCTGCGCAGCCTGGAGCGGGAGAAGGACATCTCCTTCGACCTGGTCGTCAAGGCGATCGAGGACGCGCTGCTGATCGCATATTTCCGGAGCGAGGGCGCGGCGGCCAAGGCGCGCGCCGAGCTCGACCGCAAGTCCGGGCACGTGACCATCTTCGCCGCCGAGCTCGACGACGAGAGCGGGGAGGTGCTCAGGGAGTTCGACGACACCCCGGGCAACTTCAGCCGCATCGCCGCGACCACCGCCAAGCAGGTCATCCTGCAGCAGCTGCGCGACGCCGAGGACGAGATCAACTTCGGCGAGTTCGCCAGCCGCGAGGGTGAGCTGGTGGCGGGAGTCATCCAGCAGGGCAAGGACCCGCGGGTGGTCCTGGTCGACCTGGGCAAGATCGAGGCGGTGCTGCCGCACAGCGAGCAGGTCCCGGGCGAGGAGTACGTCCACGGCGACCGCATCCGCTGCTACGTCGTGCAGGTCAAGAAGGGCCACAAGGGACCCTCGGTGACCCTGTCGCGCACCCACCCCGGCCTGGTGAAGAAGCTCTTCGCGCTGGAGGTGCCCGAGATCGCCGACGGCACGGTCGAGATCGCCGCCGTCGCCCGCGAGGCCGGTCACCGCACCAAGCTCGCGGTCAGGTCGCGCCGCCCGGGAGTGAACGCCAAGGGCGCCTGCATCGGCCCGATGGGCTCCCGGGTACGCAACGTGATGACGGAGCTGCACGGCGAGAAGATCGACATCATCGACTGGTCGGAGGATCCCGCGGATTTCGTGGGGAATGCCCTGTCTCCGGCCCGCGTTTCCCACGTAGAGGTGATCGACTTCGACGGCCGGGCCGCGCGCGTGACCGTGCCGGACTACCAGCTCTCCCTCGCCATCGGCAAGGAGGGGCAGAACGCCCGGCTGGCCGCCCGCCTCACCGGCTGGCGGATCGACATCCGTCCCGACACCCAGCCGGGGGACGCGGCCGGTCCCGCAGATGCGCCCACACGGTAAGCTGGAATATGGTGGCCAGGCTGCCCCACTGAGAACATGTGTGGGGTGCCGGGTTCGCACGGTTTCCTCCGAGCTGCTCCGCCTGGTGGTGGTCGAGGGCGTTATCGTCCCTGACCTGCGAAGACGGCTCCAAGGTCGTGGTGCTTCACTGCATCCCACCTTGAGCTGTCTCGAACTCGCAGAGCGTCGCCGGGCGTTTCCGCGTGCTTTTCGCGTCGCGGAAACGCTCGACCTGTCGCGGCTGCGTGGCCACCTGGAAGAGCGACACGCTGAAAGGATCGGGTGAAATGGTTACCGACTGTCATGTAGGACGCCGATTTGATGGGCTGGTCAGATAGCTATGAGCGCCTGATGAGCATGCGGCGATGAGTACGTCAACGTAACGACGGTCCGGCGGCACCGCCTCCCGGGCCGAGACAAGGGAGTGCAGTGGCGAAGGTCCGGGTATACGAGCTCGCCAAGGAGTTCGGTGTGGAGAGCAAGGTCGTCATGGCCAAGCTCCAGGAGATGGGCGAGTTCGTGCGTTCGGCGTCCTCGACTATCGAAGCACCGGTAGTCCGCAGGCTCACGGAAGCTTTGGGCGGCCCCAGTAAGGGCTCGTCCGACAGGGGCAGAGGCCCCAGGCCGCCTCAGGCGGCCCCTCGGCCGGGAGACGGCCAGCCAAACGGCGCCCCCGCGGCGTCGACATCCATCCCCAAGCCGGGACCGGCCCCCAGGCCGGGTCCTCGTCCGGGGCCCGCACCGGCTCGTCCCGCGGCCCCCGCGCCGCAGGCGGCCCCGCCGGTCGTCCCCCCGGCTCCGCCGGTCCAGCCCCCGCAGCCGCCGCGTCAGCAGCCGCCGCAGGTGCAGGCCCCGCGGTTCGAGGCGCCCCGCACCGACAGCGGTCGTCCGGCGGCCTCCGGCCCCGGCCCCAAGCCGGGTCCCAGGCCCGCCCCGCGTCCGGGTCCCGCCCAGCGCCCCGAGGCGCGTCCCGAGGGCGGTCGTCCCGCGGGCGGTCCGGGCGGAGCGCCTTCGGGCCCCAGGCCCGGAGCCGGTGCCCCCGGTGCCGGTGCGCCCAAGCCCGGCCCGCGTCCTGGCCCGCGTGGCCCGCGCCCCGGCAACAACCCGTTCTCGTCGAACGCCAGCGGCATGGGCCAGGCCCGTCCGCCGCGCGCCGGCGGCCCCGGTGGTCCCGGTGGCCCCGGCCGTGACGGCGGTCCCGGCGACAGGGGCCCGCGTCCCGGTCCCCGCGAGGACCGCGGTCCTCGCCAGGACCGCGACAACGCCGGTCCCCGTCCGCCCGGCGCCCGTTCCGGCCCGCCCGGATCCGGTGGCCCGCGTCCGGGTCCCGGTGCCGGCGGCCCTCGTCCCGGTGGCGGTGCGGGCGGCCCCGGCGGCCCGCGTCCCGGCGGTCCCCGTCCCAGCCCGATGATGATGCCCCAGGGCCGGCCCGCCGGTCCCGGCGGCGGTGGCGGCGCAGGTCGTCCCGGCGGCGGTGCGGGCGCAGGCCGTCCCGGTGGCGGCGCGGGCCGTCCCGGCGGTGGCGGCGGTCGTCCCGGTGGCGGTGGCGGCGGTTTCGCCGGCCGCCCGGGCGGCGGTGGCGGCGCCGGCCGTCCCGGCACCGGAACCGGTGGTCCCGGTGGCGGTGGCGGCGGTTTCGCCGGTCGTCCCGGCGGCGGTGGCCGTGGTCGCGGTGGAGGCACCGCGGGCGCGTTCGGCCGTCCCGGAGGACGCCCGACCCGCGGTCGCAAGTCCAAGCGCCAGCGGCGTCAAGAGTTCGACAACATGCAGGCCCCGGCGATCGGCGGCGTGCAGGCACCTCGCGGCAACGGGCAGACGATCCGCCTGTCGCGCGGCGCCTCCCTGTCGGACTTCGCCGACAAGATCGGCGCGATCCCGGCGTCCCTGGTGCAGATCATGCTGCACCTCGGAGAGATGGTGACCGCCACGCAGTCGGTCAACGAGGAGACGCTCCAGCTCCTGGCCGCCGAGCTCGACTACAACCTGCTTGTGGTCAGCCCGGAGGAGGAGGACCGCGAGCTCCTGGAGACCTTCGACATCGAGTTCGGCGAGGACGAGGGCGACGAGTCCGACCTGGTCGCGCGCCCGCCGGTGGTGACCGTCATGGGTCACGTCGACCACGGTAAGACCAAGCTGCTCGACGCCATCCGCAACACCAACGAGGTGGCGCGGGAGGCCGGTGGCATCACCCAGCACATCGGCGCCTACCAGATCGCCACCGTGCACGAGGGCGAAGACCGGAAGATCACCTTCATCGACACCCCCGGTCACGAGGCGTTCACCGCCATGCGTGCCCGTGGTGCCAAGGTGACCGACATCGCCGTCCTGGTCGTCGCGGCCGACGACGGCGTGAAGCCGCAGACCGTCGAGGCGCTCAACCACGCCCAGGCGGCCGACGTGCCGATCGTCGTCGCGGTCAACAAGGTCGACAAGGAGGGCGCCGACCCGGGCAAGGTCCGGGCCCAGCTCACCGAGTACGGCCTGGTCGCCGAGGAGTACGGCGGCACCACGATGTTCGTCGACATCTCCGCCAAGAACGGGATCGGCATCGAGCAGCTGCTTGAGGCCATCCTGCTCACCGCGGACGCCGAGCTCGACCTGCGGGCGAACGCCACGATGGACGCCCAGGGCGTCGCCATCGAGGCGCACCTCGACAAGGGCCGCGGCCCGGTCGCGACCGTGCTGGTCCAGCGCGGCACGCTCCGCGTCGGCGACTCGATCGTCTGTGGCGAGGCCTTCGGCCGCGTCCGGGCGATGCTCGACGACAACGGCGACTCGATCCCCGAGGCCGACCCGTCCCGTCCGGTGCAGGTCCTGGGTCTGACCGCGACGCCGGGGGCCGGTGACAACTTCATCGTCGTCACCGACGACCGGATGGCGCGCCAGATCGCCCAGCAGCGCGCCGCGCGCAAGCGCATCGCGGACATGGCCAAGTCCGGCCGCCGCCGCACCCTCGAAGAGCTCTTCAGCGAGATGGAGAAGGGCCAGGTCGACGAGCTCAAGCTCATCATCAAGGGTGACGTCTCCGGTTCCGTCGAGGCCCTGGAAGACGCGCTGCTCAAGATCGACGTCGGCGACGAGGTGCGCCTGCGGGTGCTCCACCGCGCCGTCGGTGCGATCACCGAGTACGACGTCAACCTGGCGGTCGCCGACGACAACGCCGTCATCATCGGCTTCAACGTGCGTCCCGAGGTCAGGGCGCGCGACCTGGCCGAGCGCGAGGGCGTCGACATCCGCTACTACTCGGTCATCTACCAGGCGATCGAGGAGATCGAGGCGGCCCTCAAGGGCATGCTCAAGCCGGAGTTCGAAGAGGTCCAGATGGGCACCGCCGAAGTCCGCGAGGTCTTCAAGGTGCCGAAGATCGGCAACATCGCCGGTGCTCTGGTCCGCTCGGGCACGATCGTCCGCAACAGCAAGGCCCGGATCATCCGCGGCGGGGTCGTCATCTCCGACAACCTCACCGTCTCCTCGCTGCGCCGCTTCAAAGACGACGCGACCGAGGTCCGTGAAGGGTTCGAGTGCGGTATCGGTGTCGGCTACAGCGACATCAAGATCGATGACGTCATCGAGACCTTCGAGATGCGGGAGAAGCCGCGAGCCTGATGCCTCGACAGGCAGAGGAACCGTTCCACCGGCCGCGCCCCTCGGGGCACGGCCGGTGGGCGGGGCCCGCGCCCCGTGGCACGGGTGACAACCGTGGCGAGTGACCCACTATGTATGTAGGTGCCCTGACATTGGACATCCTGCTCGGCGACGTTCACTCGCTGAAGCAGAAGCGCTCGGTGGTGCGTCCCATCGTCGCCGAGGTGCAGCGACGGTTCCCGGGTGTGGCCGTCGCGGAGACCGGCCACCTTGATCTGCACCGCCGTACCGAGATCGGGATCGCGGTCGTCTCCTCCACCGCCGCCAACTGCGGCGCGGTGCTGGACGACTGCGAGCGACTGATCGCCTTCCACCCGGAGATCGAGCTGCTGTCCGCCAGGCACCGGCTCTACAACGAGGACGAGGACTAGATACGGAGACGGCCGGTCGCGGACCCCTACCGCACCGGCCTTCCCCGTGAGAAGGGGGGAGCTATGGACGCCGCACGCGCACGCAAGATCGCCGATCGGATCCAGCAGATCGTGGCGGAGATGCTGGAGCGCCGTATCAAGGACCCCAGGCTGGGGTTCGTGACCGTGACGGACACGCGCATCACCAACGACCTGGGCGAGGCCACGGTGTTCTACACCGTGTTCGGCTCCGAGGCCGAGCGGGCCGACTCCGCCGTGGCCCTGGAGAGCGCCAAGGGGCTCATCCGCTCGGAGGTGGGCCGCCAGACGGGCCTGCGTCACACGCCGACGCTGACGTTCACCCACGACCCGCTTCCCGACAACGCCCGCCACCTGGAGGATCTGCTCGCCGAGGCGAAGGCCAGGGACGTGGAGATCGCCAAGCGGGCCGAGGGCGCCGCGCACGCCGGGGACGCCGATCCCTACCGCAAGCCCGAGGACCGGGAAGACGGCGACGACTCCGGGGACGAAGAAGACGAATCCTCGGAACGCGCGGGACGCTCCGCGACGTGACGCCCGACCTGCGTGACGACGACTCGGCGGGCCCGGTGTCCGGTCAGGACTGGGCACGGGCCGTCGAGCTCATCTCGGCCGCGGACGAGATCGCGCTGGCCTGCCACGTCTCGCCCGACGGCGACGCGCTCGGCTCCATGCTGGGCGTCGGGATCGCGCTGCGCGCGGCGGGCAAGCGGATCACCGCCTCCTTCGGCGACCGGCGCTTCACGGTGCCCAGGCTGCTGCGCTTCCTGCCGGGGCAGGACCTGCTGGCCGATCCCGCGCACTACCCGGCCGCGCCCGAGGTGATGGTCACCTTCGACGTTCCCACCGTCGGGCGTCTCGGCGTGCTGACCGGCAACACGGTCAAGGCGCACGAGCTGGTCGTGCTGGACCACCACCCGTCCAACACCGGCTTCGGCACCCTCAACCTGGTCGACCCCGGCGCCGCGGCCACCGCCGTGCTCGCCGAGGAGCTGATCCACCGGCTCGGCCTGCCGGTCGACAAGGACATCGCGACCTGCCTGTACGTCGGGCTCGTCACCGACACCGGCTCCTTCAGGCACTCCTCCACCACCCCCGACGCGCACGCCATGGCCGCCCGGCTGCTCGCCACCGGGCTCGACCCCGAGAAGATCGCCCGCGAGCTGTGGGACCGTTCCCCGTTCGGCTACCTGAAGGTGCTCGGAGTCGTGCTCGACAGGGTGCGCCTGGAGCCCGAGGTGGGCGGCGGCCTGGTCTGGACGTTCGTCACCCACGCCGACCGCGCCGCGTACGGGCTGCCGTACGACGAGGTCGAGGGGATGATCGACGTGATCCGGCGCACCGACCAGGCGGATGTCGCCACCATCCTCAAGGAGGACGACGACGGCGTCTGGCAGGTCTCCATGCGCTCCAAGGGCGGGGTGGACGTCTCGCGCGTCAGCGCCGCGCTGGGGGGCGGCGGCCACGCCAAGGCGGCGGGTTTCACCTCCCACCAGCCCGTCGAGGAGACGATCGAGAGCCTCCGGGCACTGCTGTAAAACCCCTTCCCGGCACCGTTGCGAAACCCTTCCCGGCATGTGAACCCTTGCCGGCACGCCTGTGAGGACCAGAATGAGTACGGCTCGCGCCAAGCGCACCCCGCCGCCGAGCGGGCTGATCATCGTCGACAAGCCCGCCGAGTGGACCTCGCACGACGTCGTGGCCAAGCTCCGCGGCATCGCGGGCACCCGTAAGGTCGGCCACGCGGGCACCCTCGACCCGATGGCCACCGGCGTGCTGGTGGTCGGCGTCGAGAAGGCCACCCGCCTGCTCGGCCACCTCGCGCTCACCGAGAAGGGCTACGACGCCACGATCCGCCTCGGCCAGTCCACCAACACCGACGACGCGGAGGGCGAGATCATCGCCACGGCGTCGGCGGCGGAGGTCGCCGAGGAGGGGATCAGGAAGGGCGTCGCCACGCTGACCGGCCCGATCACGCAGATCCCGCCGCAGGTCAGCGCCATCAAGGTGAACGGCGAGCGGGCCTACAAGCTGGCCAGGGCGGGCGAGGAGGTCGAGCTCAAGGCCCGCCCGGTGACCGTGTCGGGCTTCGAGATCACCGCCGTACGCCGGCACGGTGACCTCGTCGACGTCGACGCCTCGGTGTCCTGTTCCAGTGGCACCTACATCCGCGCGCTCGCCCGCGACCTGGGCGCCGATCTGGGGGTCGGCGGCCACCTGACCGCCCTGCGCCGTACCCGCGTGGGCCCCTACGACCTGTCGGCGGCCCACACCCTGGAGCGGCTCGCCGCCGAGTGCGTGATCCTGCCGATGGCCGACGCGGTCGCGGCGGCCTTCCCGCGCCGGGACGTGACCGCCGAGGAGGCGGCCTCCGTCGCGCACGGCGGGCGGCTGCCCGCGCTGGGCCTGGGGAGCGGGCCGATCGGGGTGTTCGGCCCCGGCGGCACCCTGGTGGCGCTGGTGGAGGAGCACGGCCAGATCGCGAAGTCCCTGGCGGTCTTCGTCCCCTGACGGGACCGCCCGCCCTCGCGCGCCCGGTCCGCCCGGCTCCCCCCTAGGGCGTCCGGAGTCTCGAAGAGGTCGTCCGAAAGGCTCCCGCGAGGGCCTTCGAGGCTCCTCCGGTGTCCTGACGGGACCCTTTCGAGGTCAGGGGCGTGTCGAAGTCAAGGGGCTCCCCGATTGGGGAGAAGGGCCGGGAGCATGGCAGGCTTTAGGGGTTCATCCGCTACGAGGGAAGAGGCTGCGGTGCGAGGCTGGCACGGATTGGACGACGTGCCCGAAGACTGGGGCAGGTCCGTCGTCACGATCGGCGTCTTCGACGGCGTTCACCGCGGGCACCAGCAGATGGTGGCCCGTGCCGTCGCGATGGCCGCGCTTCTCGGGGTTTCCTCGGTGGTGGTGACCTTCGACCCGCATCCGGAGGAGGTCGTGCGGCCCGGCACGCACCCGCCGAGGCTGACGACGGCCAGGCACCGCACCGAGCTCCTCGCGGGGCTGGGCGTCGACGCGGTGTGCGTCCTGCCGTTCACGCTGGAGTTCTCCCGGATGAGCCCGGACGAGTTCGTGCAGACCGTGCTCGTCGACCGGCTGCACGCCGCCGGGGTCGTGGTGGGGGAGAACTTCCGCTTCGGGCACAAGGCCTCCGGCGACGTGGAGACGCTGCGCACCCTCGGGGAGAAGTACGACTTCGTGGCCGAGGCGGTCCCGCTGGTCAGCGACGGGGAGACGATCTCCTCCACCCTGATCCGCGAGCAGATCGCCGCCGGGGACATGGAGGCGGTCACGCAGACGCTCGGCCGCCCGCACCGGGTCGAGGGCGTGGTCGTCCGCGGCTACCAGCGCGGCCGGCAGCTCGGTTTCCCGACGGCGAACCTGGAGTCGCCGGAGTTCACCGCCATCCCCGCCGACGGCGTCTACGCCGGCTGGCTGCAGGGGGTCCCGACCGGGAACCTGCCCGCCGTCTACGGCGGCGAGCGCTGGCCCGCGGCGATCTCGGTGGGCACCAACCCGACCTTCGAGGGGGTGCCCCGCACGGTCGAGGCGTACGCGCTCGACCGCGACGATCTCGACCTCTACGGCGCGCACGTGGCCGTGGACTTCGGGCCGAGGCTGCGCGGCAACACCAGGTTCGACTCGATCGAGGCGCTCGTCGCGCAGATCCACGCCGACGTGGACGAGGTGCGCCGCCTGACGAGCTGACCTTCCCCGCCTGGTCCCGCCCGGCCCTTGTGTCACACGCGCCCCGCGCCCCGCGACCCCCCCGGTCCCGTTTCCCCGGCCCCACCGGGGTTTCCGAGCGGGGGCTCGCCGGGCTCTCGTACGATGTGCGGGTGCGTTGGAGCCGGTGGTAACCTGGCATGTCAGCTCTGTAACCGGTGTCCAATGGTCCCGGTGCTGATCTCGCCACGGCGACTGTAGGCACGCACGGTCGTTCGGGGAGCCGGAATCGCGCGTGCCCGCAGAGGTCCAAGGAGAAAAGTGTCGCTCGACACCGCAGCAAAGAAGCAGATCATCGGTGACTACGCCAAGGGTGAGACCGACACCGGTTCCCCCGAGGTGCAGATCGCGCTGCTCAGCAAGCGCATCAGCGAGCTCACCGAGCACCTGAAGGTGCACAAGCACGACCACCACAGCCGTCGTGGCCTGCTGCTGCTCGTCGGCCGTCGTCGCCGGCTGCTGAAGTACCTGCAGAGCAAGGACATCGCGCGCTACCGCTCGCTCATCGAGCGGCTCGGCCTGCGCCGATAGTGTCATGAGGGAGTGGCGTTCGCGCCGCTCCCTCATCTCTCATATGGGGTGGTGTCGGCGCGTCGCGCCACGAAGACGCCGCCCCAGTGAGCAAACTGAATAGCCGAGACAGTGCCCCGCGTCCGCAAGCAAGCGCGCCCCACGGCGTCGGAGGGCCGGTCCTCGGTAGTGGCCCCCGGTCATCTTGGCACAAGCCATACGGAACCGGGCGCTTCGATCGAAGACCGGCGCTGCACCTACGGGGAGCCGGCAACACGACGAACCAGGCGCGACACGTGCGTCTGGCCGGACGCGGGCGACCGACCCACAAGGAGGTCCCCCGTGGAGGGTGTCCACAGCAGCGAAGCCGTCATCGACAACGGCTCATTCGGCACGCGTACCATCCGGTTCGAGACCGGGCGGCTCGCGCGCCAGGCGGCGGGTTCCGCCGTCGTCTATCTCGACGACGACACGATGGTCCTCTCCGCGACCACCGCGTCCAAGAATCCCAAGGAGAACCTCGACTTCTTCCCCCTCACGGTGGACGTCGAGGAGCGGATGTACGCCGCGGGCCGCATCCCCGGCTCGTTCTTCCGGCGTGAGGGCCGTCCCTCCGAGGACGCCATCCTCACCTGCCGCCTGATCGACCGGCCGCTGCGCCCCTCGTTCGTCAAGGGCCTGCGCAACGAGATCCAGGTGGTCGCCACCGTCATGGCGCTCCACCCCGAGCACCTGTACGACGTCGTGGCGATCAACGCCGCGTCCCTCTCCACCCAGCTCGCCGGGCTGCCGTTCTCCGGCCCGATCGGCGGCGTCCGCGTCGCGCTGATCGAGGGCCAGTGGATCGCCTTCCCGACCAACACCGAGCTGGCCAGCGCCACCTTCGACATGGTGGTCGCGGGCCGCGTCCTCGCCGACGGCGACGTCGCGATCATGATGGTCGAGGCCGAGTCCACCCGCGACACGCTCAAGCTGGTCGCCGAGGGCGCCGTGGCGCCGACCGAGGAGACCGTGGCCCAGGGCCTGGAGGCGGCGAAGCCGTTCATCAAGGTGCTGTGCGAGGCGCAGGCCAAGGTCGCGAAGGTCGCCGCCAAGGAGACCGCCGAGTACCCCCTGTTCCTCGACTACCAGGACGACGTCCTGGAGGCCGTGACCGGCTCGGTGAAGAGCGAGCTCGCCGCCGCGCTGACCATCGCCGGCAAGCAGGAGCGCGAGACCGAGCTCGACCGGGTCAGGGCCCTGGTGCTGGAGAAGGTCGGCCCCGACTTCGAGGGCCGCGAGAAGGAGATCGGCGCCGCGTTCCGGTCGCTGACCAAGAAGCTCATGCGCGAGCGCGTGATCGCCGAGGGCGTCCGCATCGACGGCCGTGGCGTCAAGGACATCCGGCAGCTCAGCGCCGAGGTCCACATCGTGCCCCGGGTGCACGGCTCGGCCCTGTTCGAGCGCGGCGAGACCCAGATCCTGGGCATCACCACGCTCAACATGCTCCGCATGGAGCAGATGATCGACACGCTCAACCCCGAGCGCACCAAGCGCTACATGCACAACTACAACTTCCCGCCCTACTCCACCGGTGAGACCGGCCGGGTGGGCTCGCCCAAGCGGCGCGAGATCGGCCACGGCGCGCTCGCCGAGCGGGCGCTCCTGCCGGTGCTGCCGCTGCGCGAGGAGTTCCCGTACGCGATCCGCCAGGTCTCCGAGGCGCTGAGCTCCAACGGCTCGACCTCCATGGGCTCGGTCTGCGCCTCGACGATGGCGCTGCTCGACGCGGGTGTCCCGCTGAAGGGCATCGTCGCGGGCATCGCGATGGGCCTCATCAACGAGGGCGACCAGTACGTCACGCTCACCGACATCCTCGGTGCCGAGGACGCCATGGGCGACATGGACTTCAAGGTCGCCGGCACCAAGGACGTCATCACCGCCCTCCAGCTCGACACCAAGCTCGACGGCATCCCGGCCTCCGTGCTGGCCGCCGCGCTGAAGCAGGCGAAGGGCGCCCGTCTCGCGATCATCGACGTGATGCAGGAGGCCATCGACTCCCCGGCGGAGATGAACGCGACGGCCCCGCGCATCATCACGATCAAGATCCCGGTGGACAAGATCGGAGAGGTCATCGGCCCGAAGGGCAAGATGATCAACCAGATCCAGGACGACACCGGCGCCGAGATCACCCTGGAGGACGACGGAACCATCTACATCGGCGCCACCGACGGCCCGTCCGCCGAGGCGGCCCGGTCGGCGATCAACGCCATCGCGAACCCGCACATGCCGGAGGTCGGCGAGCGCTACCTGGGCACGGTCGTCAAGATCGCCGCCTTCGGCGCCTTCATCTCCCTCATGCCGGGCAAGGACGGCCTCCTGCACGTCTCCCAGATCCGCAAGCTGCACGGCGGCAAGCGCATCGAGAACGTCGAGGACGTCATGAACGTCGGCGAGAAGGTCCAGGTGGAGATCGCCGAGATCGACTCGCGCGGCAAGCTCTCCCTGGTGCCCGTCGAGGTCATCGAGAAGGAGGCCGCGGCCAAGGCCGAGTCCGGCGACACCGAGACGTCCGCGGCCCCGGCCGCCGAGGCGTCCGCCTCCGACGACAAGCCTCGTGAGGAGCGGCCCCGCCGCACCCGCACCCGCAGCAGCAACGGCGGTGGCGGCGGCAACCGTGGTGGCGGCGGAGGGGAAGACCGCAACTCGTGATCACCACCACTCTGCACCCCGGCAAGGACGGCGCCGGGGTCGTGAAGCGCACCGTCCTTCCCGGTGGGCTCCGGGTGGTGACCGAGTCCATGCCGACCGTGCGTTCCGTCGCGGTCGGCATGTGGGTCGGCATCGGGTCGAGAGACGAGTCCCCCCAGCACATGGGCTCCTCCCACTTCCTTGAGCACCTGCTGTTCAAGGGCACGCCCACGCGGGACGCCCTGGAGATCTCCGCGGCCATCGAGGGCATCGGCGGCGAGATCAACGCGTTCACCGCCAAGGAGTACACCTGTTACTACGCGCGGGTCCTCGACGAGGACCTGCGGGTGGCGATCGACGTGCTCGCCGACGTGGTGACCTCCTCGCTCATCAGCGAGGAGGACGTCGAGGCCGAGCGTGGCGTGATCCTGGAGGAGATCGCCATGCACGACGACGATCCCTCGGACGTGGTGCACGAGCAGTTCTCCGCCGAGCTGTACGGTGACACGCCGGTCGGCAGGCCGATCCTCGGCACGGTCGACTCGATCACCGCGGTCAGCCGCGACCGGATCGCCGAGTACTACCGGCGTTACTACCTGCCCACCCACACAGTGGTGTCGGTGGCGGGCAACGTCGACCACGAGCGGGTGGTGGCCCTGGTCGCCGCGGCCTACGAGCGGGCCGGGGCCCTGGGCGGGGACGCCTCGCCGGTGCCCCCGCGCGTGTCGGGGCCCGGCGTCGAGCTCCGCTCCGGCACGCGGGTGGTGCACCGGCCGACCGAGCAGGCCAACCTGGTCCTCGGCACGACCGCGCTCACCCGCACCGACGAGCGCCGCTTCGCGCTCGGCGTGCTCAACGCGGCGCTGGGCGGCGGCATGTCCTCGCGGTTGTTCCAGGAGATCAGGGAGAAGAGGGGCCTCGCCTACTCGGCCTACTCCTACACCTCCGCCCTCGCCGACACCGGCCAGTTCGGCATCTACGTCGGCTGCCTGCCGTCGAAGATCGACGACGTGCTGAAGATCTGCCGCGAGGAGGTGCTCCGCGTGGTCGCCGACGGCATCACCGAGGAGGAGATCGTCCGCGGCAAGGGCCAGATGCGCGGCGGTCTCGTGCTCGGGCTGGAGGACACCGGTTCCCGGATGTCCAGGATCGGCAAGGGCGACCTGGTCTTCGACGAGCTGCTCTCGGTCGACGACCTGCTCGGCAGGATCGACGCGGTGACCCCGGAGCAGATCACCGAGGTGGCCCAGGACGTCCTCACCCGCCCGATGTCCCTCGCGGTCATCGGCCCCTACAAGGAGGACCGGGACTTCAGCGCGGTCGTCACCGGCTGACGGTCCCTCACGGCTCCCGTACGAGCGGCCCCGGCGTGTTCTTCGCGCCGGGGCCGTCCGTCGTCTTGTGACGGTCCTCCCGGCTCCACGCACGAGTGGCCCCGTCGTCCCGCGCCGGGGCCGTCCGTCGTCCCGGGGGCCTTCGGTATAGCCTTGGGCCCGTGATCAGGGTTGGAGTTCTCGGCGCCAGAGGGCGCGTCGGTGTCGAAGTGTGCAAGGCCGTCGAGGCGGCGGACGATCTGGAGCTGGTCGCGGCCGTCGACCAGGGCGACCCGATCGAGGAGCTGGAAGGCGCCGAGGTGGTGGTCGACTTCACCCACCCCGACGTCGTCATGAACAACCTCGAATGGTGCGTCTCCCACGGCATCCACCCGGTGGTCGGCACCACCGGCTTCGACGCCGCCCGGCTCGCGACCGTGCGGGGCTGGCTGGACGCCAACCCCGGGGTCAACGCGCTGATCGCCCCCAACTTCGGCATCGCGGCCGTGCTCATGATGCACTTCGCCCAGCAGGCGGCCCGCTACTTCGAGTCGGCCGAGATCGTCGAGCTGCACCACCCCAACAAGGCCGACGCGCCCTCGGGTACCGCCCGCCGTACGGCCGAGCTGGTCGCCGAGGCGCGGCGCAAGGCGGGGTCGGCGCCGATGCCCGACGCCACCAGCACGGAGCTCGACGGGGCGCGCGGCGCCGACGTCGACGGGGTCCGCGTGCACGCGGTGCGGCTGGCCGGGCTCATCGCCCACCAGGAGGTCATCCTGGGCGGCGACGGCGAGATCCTCACCATCCGCCACGACACCATGAACCGCTCGTCGTTCACCCCGGGCGTGCTCCTGGGCGTGCGCCGGGTCCGCGAACTCCCCGGCCTCACGGTCGGCCTGGAGCATCTTCTCGACCTCTAGCGCGTGATCTCGGCGGGCTCGCGTTGTGCCGGACTCGCCGACGGCAGCGGCGTCACCTCGCCGGGGACCGGAACGCGACCCCGCCGGGCCCGCCGCTTTTCGGAACCCCGGGCCCGGCACCGCTCGTTGTACGGCCATGACACCTCCCGAGCTCGCCTGCCCGCTCTGTCACGGCACCGCGTTCCAGCAGGAGCAGGGCAGGCTCGACAGCCGCTGGGGCATCACCTCGCACCGGTTGACCCTGATGATCTGCGAACGGTGCCGCTATATCCTCCAGTTCTATGACAAGCACTCCATCTTCGACTTCGACTGAGGTCCGCTGGGCGCGGCCGGAGGAGCTGGCCGGGCTGGTGGCGGTGGAGCTCGCGGCCGACGGGGTCTTCGCCCAGGTCGGGATCACCTTCCCGCCGGGGACCACGATGATCGAGGAGGCCGACGACCCCGCCGGGGTGCTCGTCGCGGGTGACCCGCCGATCGGGTTCGCCCTGTTCGGCCTGGTCGACGGGCAGGTCCACCTCGACCAGCTCGCCGTCCACCCCGGCCACGGGCGCAGGGGAGCAGGTGGGAGCCTGCTGGAGGCCGTCTGCGAGCACGCTGCCTCGACCGGCTTCGCCGCCGTGACGCTGACGACCTACCGCGACGTGTCCTGGAACGCGCCCTGGTACGCCCGGCGCGGCTTCTCCGTGCTCGACCCCGCGGAGTGGGGGCCTGAGCTGGCCGAGCTGGTGCGCCACGAGCGCGAGCTGGGCATCGAGATCGTCCCCCGCGTCGTGATGCGCCGCATCCTGTGACGGGAGCGATTCAGCGGGCCGGAGAGCCGGGCTTCGGCAGGGCTTGAGAGCCGGACCTCGGCGAGGCCGGGCAGTCGGGCTTCGGCGAGGCCGGGGAGCCGGGCCTCAGCGGGGGCCGTGGGGCCGGGACTCGGCGCGGGCTCGGAGGGCGCTCAGAGGGCGAGGCCGATGGTGAGCAGCAGGCCGTACACGAGCTGGAAGCGGCCCGTCTGCTGGAGCGTGGCGATGAGCGCGGGGCCGGTCGCGCCCGCCCGCACGGCCTGCACCGGGGCGATGGCGAGCGGGGCGGCGAGCAGCGCCAGCGCCGCGAACGACCGCCAGGGCACCAGCGCGGGCGCGATCACCAGGGGCAGGACCAGGCAGAGGGTGTAGAGGACGCGGGTGCGGCTGTCGCCGAGCACCACGGCCATGGTGCGCTTGCCCGCCGGTCCGTCGGTCACGATGTCGCGCAGGTTGTTGACCACGAGCATCGCGCAGGCCAGCAGGCCCGCCGGGACGGCCGCCGCCACCGCGAGCCAGGGCAGGTGTTCGAGCTGGACGTACGTGGTTCCCGCCACCGCCACCAGGCCGAAGAACACGAAGACCGAGACCTCGCCGAGCGCCCGGTAGCCGTACGGGCTGGAGCCGCCGGTGTAGAACCAGGCCGCGGCGATCGCCAGCGCGCCGACCAGCAGCAGCCACCAGGCCCCGGTGACCACGACGAGCACCAGCCCGGCCACCGCGGCGGCGAGGAAGCAGGCGAGGGCCGCGGTGAGGACCTGGCGGGGCGAGGCGGCGCGCGAGCCGACCAGGCGCATCGGGCCGACCCGGTCCTCGTCGGTGCCGCGCACCCCGTCGCTGTAGTCGTTGGCGTAGTTGACGCCCACCTGGAGGGCGAGGGCCACGAACAGGGCCAGCAGGGCCCGCCACCACACCCCTCCGGCGTACCCGATCGCGACTCCGGTGCCGACGGCGACGGGGACGACGGCGGCGGGAAGGGTGCGCGGACGTGCTCCGGCGATCCACTGGCTCGGGGTGGCCATGGGCGTGCGAGGTTCCTCTCCGGCTCTAGCTGATGTCGGTCGCCAGGCGGATCATCCGCACCGTACGGCCCATGTCGATGACCCGCTCGGCCCCGTCGGCGCCCCAGCCTGCGGACTCCAGGAAGCCGAGCACCGCGTAGTTGTCGGCGAAGACCCAGGTCACGATGGTGTGGTAGCCGTCGTCACGGAGGTAGTCGACCGTGGCGTTCAGCAGCCGGCTGCCGTGTCCGCGCCGGACGTGGTCGGGGTCGATCAGGAACGTGAGCATCTCCGCGGCCATGGTCGGGTCGAGGTCGGGGTCCTCCGCCGGGGCGTGGGAGGCCAGGCCGGCGACCTTCTCCGCGCCCTGCAGGGCGGCCATCGCCTCGATGCCGCCGGGACCGAGCGCCGGGAAGGCGTCGGTGTCGAGGACGACCTGCTCCACGGCGACCAGCACGCGGTGCCGGCGGCTGGGCGGCGAGGTGATCGCGTCGTCCCACTGCTGGCGCCACATGTTCTCGGCCGCCGGGCCGGTCATCTGCTCCAGCGGTCCTTCGGGAAGGAAATCCCGGTAGCCGTACTTCCACGCGCGGATCTGGGTGCCCGTCACCGCGGCGACATCCTCGTGCCGAGCCGCCCGCACGCCTACGTCTGCCATCTCGGCCCGCTCCTTCTCTGCCGTCTGCCGTCGCCTCGGAACGCGCTGTCTCGTGGATCTCGTGCCACGCGAGCGGGCATCAGGCGGGTGGATCCGTGAGGCAGGCTCTTACACCGTATCGGGGAATCGGACTCAGAGATGACGTGAACCCGGCTCCGTCTGCCGTCGGGCCCGATATGCCCTTGTCTTCGTGCGGTTGCCGCAGACCCTCATGGAACACCACGAGCGTGAACGATTCTTGGACGAGTCGACGAACGCCCACTGGCAGGTGCTCTCGGTGCAGACCTTCAGGCGCGGCCACATCCCGTCGGCGTGGGCGCTCATCACGGCGGCGACGATCCCGGCCAGGCCGCCGGGGACCCCCGTCGCGACCGGTTCGAGCACCGGCCCCCCGGAGGTCAGCGCGACGCGCAGCGGGAGGGCGGCGAAGGATCTCGACAGCCCGGGGTCCTGATCACCGCCGCCGGGGCGGTCGTGGTTGTGGCGAAGGGCCTCGCGGAGGGCTCCGCGGAGATCGGCGGCCGTCGTCAGGTCCCGCTCGTCGGCCGTGTCTCTCGGGCCGATCAGCTCCCGCCTGCCCAGCCAGGCGGTCAGCGCGGCAGGGGAGGGGATCGAGTCGGTCTCCTCCTCGACGTCGTAAGTGTTCACGAAGTCGATCACCAGCTCGGAGGGATCGCCCATGTCGTCGCTCACCTCTTCCCTCTATGCAACCACTGTACGCCATTAGGGGGTTGTGCTCCTTTCGACACCGCCATAAGGTCATAGATGGTGTTTTAAGGAGGTTGTCATGTGGTACCTGGCCTATCTGGCGTTCAGGGAGACCGGCAGGCGCGCGTCGTACCGGAGGAGAGAGCATGATCATGAGGGTGTGGAGAGGCTGGACCCGCGCCGAGGACGCCGCCGACTATGAGAGATACCTGCTGGCCACGGGATACGTCGGCTACACCTCGACCGAGGGCAACCGGGGGGTGTGCTTCACCCGCCGGGACGTGGGGGAGCGGGCCGAGTTCCTGCTGACCTCGCTCTGGGAGTCGTGGGAGGCGATCACCGCCTTCGCCGGGGACGATCCCTCGCGCGCCGTCTTCTACGACGAGGACGACCGCTTCCTGGTCGAGCGCGAGCTCACGGTCACCCACCACGAGGTCTTCGCGGCCACCTGACCCCCCTCGCGGGGGTTCGGGGGCAGGGGGCGCCCCCGAACCCCCGCGAGGGCGACCAGGTGGTCAGGGGCTCGTCCAGGGCCGTCACCGAGTCGCGGGGGACCCGGGTACGGCGCCGGGGTTTGGGGCGTGTCGGAGGACGGATCGGGCATGGTCAGAGGGGTCAGAGGGGTCAGAGGGGTCAGAGGGGGTTCAGGGCCGTCGCCAGCCTGCGGACGCCCTCGACCAGCTCGGCCGTGTGGACGGCCGCCGAGTGGGTCACCCTGATGCGCGGGCCCGGCGGTTCGGCGGGGTAGTAGATGCGCCCGGGGCTCACCAGCGCGCCCGCCCTCCCTGCCGCCTCCACCACGGTCTCCTCGTCCCGGTCCTCGGGGAGCCGTACCCACAGGTGCAGGCCGCCGCGAGGGACGAGGTGGATCCCGGCGCCGGGCATCCGGGCGGTCAGGGCGGCGGCGAGGGTGTCCCTGCGCAGGGCCAGCTCGGTGCCCAGTGTGGCCAGGTGGCGCCGCCAGGCGGGCGAGCCGACGAACTCCAGCGCCGTCTCCTGGAGCGGCCTGGCCACGAAGAACGACTCCACGAGCTGGCTCGCCCGGAGGCGCCGCGCGGCGGGACCCCGGGCGACGACCCCGGCGACCCGCAGGCTCGGCGACAGGACCTTGGTCAGCGAGTTGATGTGCACGACCGTGCCGTGGGCGTCCAGCGCGACCAGCGGCGGCGGCACGGGGGCGGTGGCGAAGTAGCGGGCGTAGTCGTCCTCGATCACGAACGCCCCGGCCGCGCGGGCGATCGCCAGCACCTGCTCGCGCCGTTCCAGGGACAGGGTCGCGCCGGTGGGGTTGTGCAGGGTCGGCTGGCAGAGGAAGACCCGCGCGCCGGTCACGGCGAACGCCTCCGCGAGCAGCTCGGGCCGCACCCCGTCGCGGTCGACGGGCACGGCCGTCGCGCGGAGCCCCGCGGCCCGCGCCGCCGCGAGCGCGCCCGGGTAGGTGGGGGTCTCGACGAGTACGGGGGTGCCGGGGGCCGCGAGGGCGCGGAAGGCGTGGATGAGCGCCGACTGCCCGCCGCTGACGACCAGCACGTCCGACGGGGTGACGTCGCCGCCCAGCTCCTGGGCGAACCACCCGCGCAGCTCGGGAAGACCGGTCAGCGGCGGCATCGCCCAGACGTCGGGGCGGCGCAGCGCGCGGGAGGCGGCGGCCGAGAGGGCCCTGGAAGGCCGCAGGATCGGGTTGAGGTAACCGCCGGTGAGCGGGATGACCCCCTCCGGAGGGGCGGTGAGCAGGCCGCTGACCTCGCTGTCGTCCACCACCCTGTCGCCGAGCGCCACCGTCTGCCATGACATGTCGGCGCTGTCGCCGCCCCGCGTGATCGCCGGGGCCACGTAGGCGCCGCTGCCGGGCCTGGTGATCACCCGCCCCTCGGCGGCGAGCCTGCCGATCGCGCGCGACACGGTCACCGGGCTCACGTTGTGCAGCCGGACCAGCTCCCGGCTCGACGGCAGCCGGTCGCCCGGACGGAGCCGCGACACCTCATCACGGAGCGTGGCGGCGAGCCGGACGATACTGCTATCGTCATTCATGAGTGAAAAGAGTAGCGCTATCGTACCAAATCGGATAGCGGCGGGTACGGCCTCGCCGGTGCGGGTGGTGTCTCCGAGAGAGGCGCGCCACGACCGGCGACCGGCCGGCGCGGTGCCGCCAGGTGCGCCGGGCGGGGCCTGGCGGGGGACCCTGCTGGCCGGGCTCGGAGTGCTGGCGTTCTCGGGGTCGTTCCCGGCGACGGTCTTCGCGATGGAGGGCTTCGACCCCTACCTGGTCGCGGTCGGCCGGGCCGCCGTCGCGGCCGTGGCGGCCGCCGCGTTCCTGCTGGTGGCGAGGGTGCCGCTGCTGCCGCCCAGGTCCCGGCTGCGGTCGTACGGCGTCATCGTGGCGGGCGTGGTGTTCGGCTTCCCGCTCTTCAGCGGCCTGGCGCTCCACGCCGGGGCCTCCACCTCGCACGCGGCCGTGGTGATCGGGCTGCTGCCCGCGGCCACCGCCGCCTGCGCGGTACTGCGGGCGGGGGAGTGGCCCAGGGCGCTGTTCTGGGTGTCCTGCGGCCTCGGGGCCGTGTCGATCACCGCCTTCACCCTCAGCATGGGCGGCGGCCACGTCACCGGGGCCGACCTGCTGCTCGTCGGCGCGCTGCTGTCGGCCGCCGTCGGCTACACCGAGGGCGGGCGCCTGGCCCGTGAGACCCCCGGCTGGCGGGTGATCTCCCACACCCTCGCCCTCGCCGCCCCGCTGACCGTGCCCATCACCCTCGCGCTCGCGCTCACCACCGATCCACGGCCCACCGCCACCTCACTGGCCGGATTCGCGTACGTCGGCCTGGTCTCGATGTTCCTCGGCTTCATCCCCTGGTACGCGGGCCTGGCGATGGGCGGCATCGCCCGCGCCGGGCAGACCCAGCTCGCCCAGCCGCTGCTGACACTGCTGTGGGCCTGGCTGCTGCTCGGCGAACTCTTCGGCGCGGTCACGATCGCGGCGGCACTGGCCGTCCTCGCGTGCGTGGCCCTCACGCAGCGGGCCCGCTCCTGAGCGCCGTTCCCGCAAGGCGGGACACGCTTGAAAGATGTGACGTACAGGCGCAAGATATGAAACAAAGGTGTCACAGGGGGTGTGGCCATGGCGGACCTGACGATTCCCGAGGGCGGTTTCTGGCCCGCTCCCGAGATCCCTCGGCCGAACATCTATCCCATGGAGTGGCGGGTCGAGACCGAGAAGCTCGCCGCCATCTACGAGAAGTCCAAGCGGGTCGTCTGGAACCCGGCCGACCTGCCCTGGGACGATCTCCGGCCGAGCGACTTCACCCACGAGCAGCGCCTCGGGGTCATGTACTGGTTCTCGGTCCTCGCCAACTTCGACGCCTCGGGCCCGGCGGTCTTCGCCCGTGCCACCATCCAGGCGTTCGAGAAGCACGAGGAGGACCCGGTCAGGAAGTGCTTCTTCTCGATCACCCGTGACGAGATGAACCACGAGGAGTGCTGCCAGCGCACCATCGCCAGGCTCTGGCCGGGCGGGCCGCTCGACTGGAACCCGGTCACCGACCTGGAGAAGGCCGCCCACAACAACATCGGCTGGCTCTATCACAACGGTGGCCGTTACTGGACGGGCTACAGCGGCGCCGTCGGCAGATACAGCCTTCCGGTGCTGTTCACCAGCTTCATGATGGGGGAGATGGCCGCGTCCACCCTGTTCCGGGGGATGGCCACCGGGACCAGGCACCCCGTCTTCGGCGACATGTTCCACCGCATCGGCCGCGACGAGTCACGCCACCTCCAGATCTGCCTGACCATCCTGGAGAACGAGTGGCCGGGCCTCACCGACGACACCCGCTCCCTGATCACCCGCCAGCTGCGCGCGGGCTTCGTCTTCCTCTCGATGATCCTCTGGGAGCCGCCCGGCGGCTTCTGGGAGCTCCCCCCGTACTTCCTGCACAACCACCGCGTCCTGATGGACCACGCCCGCGACGCGGGCCTCGGCGTGCTCTCGTACGAGGAACAGGCCGACAACTGGCGCGTGGCGATGGCCAGGATCCGCGCCATCGTCGAACGCTGGGGGATCGCGTTCCCCGCCATCCCCGAACTCGACATCGACGGCGTCCAGGTCGACTTCCTCGACCCGGAGGACATCATCCCGGTGTTCTGAGCGCCTGACCGGTGACATACGAAAGCCCCGGCCTTCCCCGGGCCGGGGCTCATTGCCGTCCGGACCTCGTACGGATTACGAGGGCACGTTCTCCAGCCGCGCGACGACACGGGCGCCCGCTTCCGGTGAGAAGCCCGTTCCCGTACGAGCGCCCGAGGCGAGGTCCGTCCAGCGGCGAAGTCATGTCGCTCTCGTACTGCTGACGCTGGCGGCGGGGGCGATGGACGCGATCGCCTTCCTCCCTCGCCGGCCGGGCGCTCGGCGGGGGCGCGCCCGGCCCTGTCGTGATCCTCGCGCTGATCGGGGCGGGATCCTGCGCCATGGGCATGGCAGGCCGCGGCGGCCCGTCGGGTCAACCTCGCCGGTATCACGGCCACGTTCGTCACGGGCACCCTCACCGCGCTGTTCGAGAGCCCGGCGTCGGGCTGGTCCACCGACAACCGGCGGCGCGCCGCCATCGTCGCCGCCCTCGTCCTCGGTGCCCTCTGCGCGTCCCTGCTCCTGCGCTTCGCGCCGCCGTGGGCCGGGGTGGTCGCCCCGGTCTTCACGCTTCTCGCGCTCGTCGTCGCACACCCGCACGCGCGGTGAGGGGGCCGGCGGTGATTCGCGGCCGGTTCACGGGGTTTCTGCGGGACGAGAACGGATATTCCAGGGTGGGTCGGCCGTGGGCCTGTCACTCGGCCGGTGAATCGCTTAGAAATGAGGTTGGGACTCCGACTTCCACTCTCGCCCGATCACGACGGCCAGGGGCGAGCGGAGATCCCCCGATGACATAAGGAGATGACTCGTGGGCGTGAGCCTCTCGGTGGGAGATGTGGTCGAGGACTTCGAGCTCCTCGACGAGACGGGGACGCGAAGGCGGCTCAGCGAGTTCCTGGCCAAGGGGCCGGTGGTGCTCTTCTTCTATCCGGCCGCCATGACCTCCGGATGCACGGCCGAGAGCTGCCACTTCCGCGACCTGGCGGCCGACTTCGCGGCCGAGGGGGCGACCAGGATCGGGATCAGCCGCGACCAGGTCGATCGGCAGGCGAGGTTCGCCCAGGCCAACCAGCTGGGTTATCCCCTGCTCTCCGACCCCGACGGCACCGTCGCCCGGCGCCTCGGCGCCCGCCGCACCGTCGCGGTGGGCCCGTTCCTCACCCGCCGGATGACCTTCGTCATCGACGTGGACCGCCGTCTCCTGGAAGTGATCCACAGCGAGACCTCCATGGAGGCCCACGCCGACCGCGCCCTCGAAGCCCTGCGCTCCCGCCCCCACCCCTGACCGAAGCGCGAGAGGCCACGTGATCGACCGGTGAAACCGGACGTGTGGCCGGGGCGGCGATGATCAGCGATCAGGAGAGTTCCGGGGCTCCTCCACATCGTGGGCGAGGCCCCGGCCCGGCGCGCGCTCGCCGCGGATGTCTTCGATCGTCGCAAGATCATGGCGAGAACGAGTCGAGGTCTTCCCACAGCAGCCAGCGATGTTTTTTGGTGAGCCACTCACTGTCAAGTCGTTCGCCGGTCAGACGCTCACAGATGGTGAGTGCGGAAACCTTGACCGAGAATTCGTCATCGAGGGACAGGTCATGCAGGAACGGGTCGAGGCGATGTGGATCGATTCCAGATCTATGGACAGAATCCCAAAGGGAAAGATTCGTAACGCGTTCCGATGCTACGACGTAATCCAATTTGTAGACGTTGAAACCACACAGAAAAGCAATTGCCTGGTCGTCCGCCGAAAGCGCACTCCATATCTCTACATCTGATCCCCGGTAGCCGTCCGGCTCGATGGTGACGACCCACTCTCCCAGTTCGCCGACTATCGCGGTGCAGGCCTCTCCGGCGATTTCTCGCGCTTCGAATCCCTGGATCGTGGCGTCAATGAAATCAAGCCGACGGCCGGTGTCGATGCCGCTGCCGAAGATCGCGGCGACCCGCTCCAGGCTGACTCCCCGGGACCAAGTCATGCACAGGGATTCCTCGAACCACTGGGACACCAGGCTCCGATAGTGACTCTGTACTTCGTCTGGCAAGATCAAAACCTCCAAGGGGTGGCGGGATGCCGCCTGGTCGGCGGGACTTGCGGTCCGACCAGGCGGCATCCGTAACACGCATATTTCAGGTCTGCTTAATCTCTGGATTCAGAGTCGCTGTGGCTCGACAAAGAAGTGGTCACCGTGAAGGACGCGATATCTGTCCCAGAAAATAATCTGGGTTGCTCCTGCCGCCGTGTTCGCCCTTTCGCCGATGTATCTGAGAGAGAAATCCCGTCCGTTCCATCCCGCACCTTGGACAGACCTCGCGTACGGGAACTCGTCGCATTGTTTGGGCATTTTGGTTACGGGATCCGGCGCCCTGTCGGCATCGGTGAAGGGAGATGTGTAACCGTACCTGCCTTGGCAGTATCCGTTCTTGACTCTTACGTTCTTGTCGTATGTCTCTTTGCCTGCCGCACGTGTGATGAGAAGTCCGTCGAGAGAGTATCCGGGAACCTTTTTTAGGGGGGCAAAAGGTTTTGTTATCGATGGATGGTTGAATGCATCCCAGATGTGGTCTGAATGCTCCTTGATATTGTTCTTGATATTTTTCCCGTTGTATTGGATGTGGCTTGTTCTAGCCAGCTTCCAGGTGGGATAACCTCCCTGGAAGACGCATCCACTGTAGTGGTTCTTGATGAGGTCGGAAGTATCGCACCGGACAGTTGGCTGCCCTGCGAATCCGGCTGGGTGATGTACCCCGAGTTCGGTTGAGTCGGCTTGGTTGACTCTCACGCGGACCAGACGTTCAAATAGAGCATCTCGAAGGCACTGTGTCGCCGTTGCTGGTTGTGGAAGATCTCCAGGTACTCGAAGATCGCATTTGTCGGCTCGACCCGGGTCTTCCATCGCTTTCGGTTGAGCAGCTCGGTCTGCATCCGTCCCCCAGAACGACTCGATGACGGCATTGTCGAAGCGGTCACCGATCGATCCCATAGACGGGACCAGGCTGGAGGCTTTGGCGCGCTGGGTGAAGGCCCAGGAGGTGAATTGCACCCCGTGATCGGAGTGGATCAGCGTTCCAGGCGGCGGTGTGCGGTTATGGATGGCCATGCCGAGTGCATTGGTGACCAGTGCGGCGGTCTGGCCGGCATCGATGGACCAGCGCACCACCCGGTGAGAGTAAACGTCCAAGACGACACAGCAATAGACCTTGCCCTCGCGGGTGGAATGCTCGGTGATGTCGGTGACCCACAGCTCGTTGGGGCATCCCGGGCCAACCGGCGCTCGACCAGGTCCGCGGCAGCGGGGGTTTGATGAACAGGCCGGCGACGTCGGTTGCCCGGCAAGTCTTTGATGCCGGCCCGGTGCGTCAGCATGGTCACCGCGCCGTGCCTGACCGCGATGCCGCGCCCCAGGGTGAGTTCAGCGTGTACCCGTCGGCCGCCGTAGACGCTTGTTGGATGTGGCGTGCAGCTGCCGGATCTCGTCGGTTGGCCAGGCGTGCCGGAGCGTCCGGGCTGAGGGCGGCCGGTCTTTCCAGGCCTGGAAGCCCGACTCCGAGGCGTCCATGATGCGGCAACAGGCCTGGATGAGGAGCCCCTCGGCGTCCATCGCCGCGATGGCCTCGAACCGTCTTTTGGAGCACCGCCTCTGTCAACAGTTCGGCGGCACGCCTAGTCACAGCCAGCTCGGTCTCCAGCTCAGCAATCTTGCGCCGGGCCGCGACCGGTTCGGTGTGGCGGGAGGAGGTGATGCCGGGCTTTTGACCGGTGTCGATCGGCTCCTGGCCGCGCCAGTTGCAGATCGTCCGGTCGCTGATCTGTAGATCGAAGGCCACTTGCCGCAGGGGCCGGCCGGCTTGCAACGGGTCCAGGACCTTGTGGCGGAACTCAGGGGGATGTCTCCTTACCCTGCTGACCTCTCCCGAAGGGGGCAGAGGCAGGTAAGTCAACCAAAGCGACTCCACGAGAGCCGGGGTATATCAAAGCCTCCAGCAATCCCGGCGCGGTTCAGGGCTTAAAATGTAGGCCATCCAAGCCGGGGCTCAGGTGGCGGTTTGCAATTCGGGGCCGCTGTGGATGAGGTCGCGTAGCCAGCGTTACGTGTTTGCGATCAACGAGAAGCCGTAGCTGGTGATAGCCGCGCTGCTCGGTCGTCGTCACTGTTGGTGTGATGACGGGAAGTCGGTGGCCTGTGCGTGCGGAGCCGATTTTGCTTGCGGCACCTTATTTTCTCGGAACGGTATGCCCTGCGGGATGGCCGTCTCTGTGATTCGTCAACAGATTATTTCGTGGTCTGGAGGTGTGGAGACGTGCCGCTCTCATGATTCAGCGTCTTGGACGCTGTCCTTAGGTCCTGGTATGCGACCAGTCGCTACGATTGCTAGACCTATAGGTAGGAGGTTTGTTGCTCAGTCGCTTACTTTGTCGCCTCGGGCCACTCTTCGACGGGCGTCACGTATGTGCCGCGATACGACACGGTGAAGACCCATCCCTGGTCGCGCAGGAACGCCATCGCCTGGCGCACGGTGGCCTTGGCGACGCCGTGCTTCTGCATGAGTTCTTTCTCGCTGGGCACCCGCCGGTTCGGGCGTAGCTCGCCTGCCTGAATCTGACGCCGTATATCGGCTGCGATCTGCTGATATACGGGGATCTGGTCCTCTGGCCGTGGGGTTCCGGGCTCCCCGACGAAGGTTCCTTCTCCCTGGACCGTGTACGCCAGGCCCTGCTCGCGCAACTCCCTAGCGACTCGACGTGCCGTCGTCCTGGCGATGCCGTATTCGACTTCGAGTTCCGTCTCGCTGGGCACGGCCTCACCAAGGCCGAGATCGCCCGTCTCGATGCGCGCACGGATCATCTCGGCGACCTGTTTGTAGACCGGGACGGGGCCTTCACGGTCAAGCATGCCCGCATCATAGACCACAAGGTACGTATACCCACAAACTAGACATCTGCTTAACCTATGGATAGGTGACCTAGACCACTGGTGAGTGCATGAACTATGATGACCCCGTGAGCACGTGGGGGATGGGAGTCCTCGTGGTGGCCGGGGTGCCGGGTGGGCGGCATCACGGGCATCACGTGGCGCCGTTGCAGGTGGGCTACGAGCCGATCGACTGGAGGCCCGAGCGGCCGAGGGCCGACCGGTCGCGCGTCAAGGAGCACACCTGTGACTGCCTTCCCACCTTCTACGAGCTCTGTCAGGCGGGCGGGCTGATGTTCGTACGGCGAACGGAACGGGCGAGAAAGGGAGTGGTCGTGCACGAGTCGCCCTGGGTGGTCGCCAAGCGGACGCAGGAGTTGTGGCTTCGGCTCCTGATGGGCGCCGCCCACTGACGGTCGGGCGCCGGGAGGAGGACGACTCCAGACCGGCGCCCACGAAAAGCCCCCGACTCCCTGAAGGAGGCCATGTCGTCCAGGGAGGTCGGGCGGCGGTCCCGCATCGGTCGGAGGGTCCGGTGCGGGACCGCCGGACAGCGGCCCGGCAGGCGTCCCTTCCCACACTCACCTGCCGGGCTCGTCTCTTGTCGCGGATTCTCCCGCTCATGGGGGAACGCGGCGCCAGGCGGTGTCGGTGACGACGAGGTGGTCGAGGAAGCGCAGGCCGAGGGTCTCGGCGGCGTCGCGCAGGCGGGCGGTGACCTCCAGGTCCGCGGGGCTGGGGTCGAGGGAGCCGCTGGGATGGTTGTGGGCGAGGCCGAAGGAGGAACCGCCGGAGGTGAGGACGGTGCTCATGATCTCGCGGACCGGAGCGGGCGCGTGGTCACTGCCGCCCTCGCTCACGATCGTCTTGCGGGTCACCGCGCCGCTCGGGTCGCACACCACGACGACCACCCGCTCGTGGCTGAGGCCGCGCAGGAGCGGGGCCGCCACGGCGGCCAGGTCCCCGGAACAGGTGACGCGGCGGCGCTCGGGCTCGGCCTGCGCCTGCCGTACGAGATGGAAGGCGGCGATGACCCTGGCCGCCTTCGCGGGGCCGATGCCGGGCACCCGCATCAGGCGGTGGGCGTCGGAGCGGGCCAGGCCGTGCAGGTCGCCGCAGTGGGCGATCAGGTGGGAGGCGAGCTCCATCGCGTTGGCGCCCCGGCTGCCGGAGCCGATCAGCAGGGCGAGCAACTCCCGGTCGGCCAGCGCCGTCGCCCCGCCGGACAGGAGGCGCTCGCGCGGCTGGTCGTTGGCGGGCATGTCCTTGACGCGCAATCGGCACCTCCGGCTCGGGAAACCAGGTCGGTTCTACCAGGTGGCGCCGACATTCCGGCCGGGTGGCGAGAGGGCGGGCGGCGGTCCCGCACCGGTCGGAGGTGACGGTGCGGGATCGGTGCGGGACCGTGCGGGGTCGCCGTACAGCGGCCCGGGGAGCGTCTCTTCGCGCACTCGCCCGCCGGGCTCCCCGTCCAGGGGGAACCCGGCGCCGGGCGGTGTCGGTGCGGTCGCGAGACCGGCGCGGGACCACCGGCCGGGGCTGCCCGGAGACCGGCGCGGCCCCCGGCCGGGACTACCTGCGGAAGTACTGCCGGGGAAGCCTGAAGCCGCGGTCGGACATCACCTTCCGCAGGCGGTCGGGGTAGTCGGTGATGATGCCGTCGACGCCGTCGTCGATGAGCTTGTTCAGCGTCGGCTCGTCGTCGACGGTCCACGGGATCACCTTGATGCCGAGGCGGTGCGCCTGGTCGACCATCTCCTTGGTGACGTAGGGCTGATAGCCGGGGTCGGTGATCTTCCCGTTCTGCGGGGTGCCGTGCACGGGGGAGAAGGCGGTCGCGCCGAAGGACTTGATCGCCTTGAGCGGGTCGCCGCCGAAGTCGTCGATGTCGATCCCGCCGAGCCAGGGGGACGCGCCGGGCTGTCCGGTCTGGAGGAAGTCCCGGTTGGTCAGGGCCACGAGGGGCAGCCTCCGGTCGACCTGGCGCATCCGCATCAGGGCGCCCCAGTCGAAGCTCTGGACGGTGACCTGGCGCCGCATCCCGGCCCTGCGGATCTCGGCCGCCGTGACCTGGACGAACTGCTCCCTGGGAGCCGTCTGCTCCGGCGCCCCTGCCTCGACCTTGGTCTCGACGTTGAGCATGACGTCGTGCGCGCGATAGCGCTTGACCAGGTCGAACACCTCGCTCAGCAGAGGCATCCGGGCTCCGGGGTCCGGCCGCTGGCCGGGGAACTCCGCCAGCGTCTGGCTGCCGCAGTCCATGGTCCTGACCTGCGCCAGGGTCAGCGTGTTGACGAACTTGCCGACGTACGGGAACTCGGGGTCGCCGTCGAACGCGGGGGCGGTGTCCCGGCACTTCCTGCCGTTGACCTGCCGGTCGTGGGTCACGACCGCCCTGCCGTCCTCGGTGATCTGCACGTCGAGTTCGAGTGTGCCGACCCCGACCTCCAGCCCGTTGGCGAACGAGGCGAGGGTGCTCTCCACGACCAGCCCCAGCCCACCCCGGTGGGCCTGCAGGTCGAGGGTGCGGCGGTGGTGCCTGTCGCCGTCGCGGTCCCCGTCGGCGACCGCCGTTCCGGACAGCGCCCCCACCGCGACACCGATCGTCGCGATCACTGTGGCCGCACGCCATCTACGCATCTGTTGTCCCTCTTCGTGGCTGATCCGTCAGAGGAACGGATCATGGTTGGACGATCCGTTCCGTCCGAGGGTCGGCCACACGTACGGCCAGAGGGGATATTGCAACTGAAGAGACTTTTAAGGCTTTGTGAGCGTTTCCCCGGGGTGATCGTTTCCCCGGGGCCGGTGTGGCGTCGCGGGTCGGCGGACATCCTTCCGGCCTTCCCTGACGGCTTCCGGGCTCGCCGCGACAGGCGACAGGCGATGGGTGATGCGCGAGGGCCGCGACACGAGACGGCGAGGACCCGCCCCCGGCCACGCGGAAGTGCCCGCGCCGGCCTTTGGACCCGGGGTGTCAGGGGTGCAGGGGGTGGTTGTAGACGAGGCGGAAGCGGTCGCCGGGGATGACGATGTCGCTGGTCTCCACCGGGCGGTCTCCGGCCCAGTGGGTGCGCTCGACGTGCAGGACCTGGACGCCCGCGGGCAGGGCGAGGGCGTCGCTCTCGGCCGGTTGCGGGACGCGGGTGTATACCTGCTCGACGATCTCGGTGACCTTGACGCCGACGGCCGACAGGCGGGCGACCAGGCTCCGGGGGCTCTCCTCCGCGGTCTCGCCGAACTCGGCGGGCTCGTAGGAGGTGGCGAGCTGGATCGGCTTGCCGTCGCCGCGGAAGACGTACCGGGTGCGGGTGACCGGGGCCGACTCGTCCAGCCTGAGGCGGTGGGCGATGTCGGGGGTGGCTCCGGCGGGCTCGGCCCGCCAGTCCCAGGTGGCCCGGGTGCCCTGCGACTGGATGTCCATCCCGAAGGGGGCGTGGTGGTCGTGGAAGCGCCATCGATGCAGGGGGAGCAGCACCGGTTGTTCTCGTACGTAGTGACCCGAGCCGACGCGGCCGACGATCAGGCCCTCGGCGACGAGCACGCGCAGCGCGTGCCGGGCGGCCGTCTCGCCCACGCCGTACTTCCTGGTCAGCTGGGCGCGCGAGGGGATCGAGGCGCCGGGGGAGAGGGAGCCGTCGACGATCTGGCGCCGGATGTCGGCGACGACGCGCAGGTAGACAGGATCGGAGCTTGCCACGTGTCCATCCCTGGGGGTCTGGGGCGTTGTCCCATCCTGTCGTATTCAATGCACAACGCAGGGTAATGGCTCCGGTTTGGAGCTCCAACTTTACCGTCGCTCCCAGAAGTGGCCAAAAATATCTCAGAGACCCTGTAACGCCCGCGTAAGGAACGCCGATTCAACGGTAGAGGTCGTCGATGTGTGTACCCCCGAGCACATATCGGCGGCCTCTTTTCGTTCAAGGATGTCCTCGCCGCTGCCAAAGCGGACAAAGTTCTAGTTATTTCACGTAATCGGGCGCGAAGTGGGGTTGATGCCGCTTCTCGGCCGCTTCGCTTCCCGGCGGTGACCGGCCTCACTCTCCTCGGCCCGGCCCTCGACGGCGAGCGTCCCGGTCCCTCCTGTCCCCTCCCTCCCCTTGACGCCCGGCCAGGTCGGCGTTCCGCCTCGCGTACGACAGGCTTGAACGGCCCGCCCGGAGCGTCGGCCGGGATCCGTCGCCGCGAAGGTGTATATCCGCGTGTACGGTGTGCAGCGGGCACCTCGGGGGGATGTTCGCTCTTGGGCCCATCGGTGGACGGAGGTTAGGCGGGGTGGCGGGGTCCAGCGTTTCAGCGGATCCAGGTAGCGTTCGGTCTATGGCAGCGCCAACTGGAACCTCCGACGCCCCCTTCGGCCGCATGCTGACCGCGATGGTCACACCGTTCACGAGTGACGGAGCGGTCGACTACGAGACAGCGGGGCGCCTCGCCACCTACCTGGTGGACGAGCAGCGCAACGACGGCGTCGTCGTGAGCGGCACGACGGGGGAGTCCCCGACGACCACCGACGACGAGAAGGAGCGCCTGCTGCGCGCCGTCGTCGAGGCGGTCGGCGACCGCGCCACGGTCGTCGCCGGAGCCGGGACCAACGACACCCACCACAGTGTCGAACTGGCCAGAGCCGCCGAGCGCGCCGGGGCCGACGGCCTCCTGCTGGTGACGCCGTACTACAGCAAGCCCCCCCAGGAGGGGATCTATCGCCACTTCACCACCGTGGCGGACGCGACGGCCCTGCCGGCGATGCTCTACGACATCCCCGGCCGGAGCGGGGTGCCGATCCAGGGCGAGACGCTGGCGCGGCTCGCCGGGCACGAGCGGATCGTCGCGGTGAAGGACGCCAAGGCCGACCTGTTCGAGGGGTCGCAGATCATCGCGTCCACCGGACTGGCCTACTACTCGGGTGACGACACGCTCAACCTGCCGTGGCTGTCGGTGGGGGCCGTGGGGTGCGTCAGCGTGATCGGCCACGTCGTGGGCGCGGAGATCGCCGCGATGATCGAGGCGTACCGCTCCGGGGACGTCGCGGGCGCGCTCGCCGTCCACCGCAGGCTGCTTCCCGTGGTCTCCGCGATCATGATGCAGGCCGGTGGCGCGATCATGGCGAAGGCGGCGCTGTCCCTGGTCGGGCAGCCCGCGGGACCGATGCGGCCGCCCCTGGTGGAGGCGACCCGGGAGCAGCTCGCGAGGCTGCGCGAAGACTTGATCGCGGGCGGTGTGAAGCTGTCCGACGAAGTTGTGACATGAGATAAAACGCCGCGGCCCTCACCGGCCGCATTCGGGAGGAACGAGAGTTTGCGAGAAAGAAGACACGACGGTCCGCTGGGGGACGGAGTGCTCGGCGAGGGAGTAGTCCTGCTGCCCACGAGGGCCCCCGTCGCATGTGAGACCTCTGAGAGAGGTGTGGCCGGATGAGTCACCCCCACCCCGAACTCGGGCTGCCGCCCGCGCTGCCCGAGGGGGCCCTGCGCATCGTCGCGCTGGGCGGTCTCGGCGAGATCGGCCGCAACATGGCCGTGTTCGAGTACGAAGGCCGTCTGCTGATCGTCGACTGCGGGGTCCTCTTCCCCGAGCCCGACCAGCCCGGCATCGACCTGATCCTGCCCGACTTCGAGTACATCCGGGACCGCCTGGACGACATCGAGGCCGTGGTCCTGACCCACGCGCACGAGGACCACATCGGTGCCGTGCCCTACCTGCTGCGCGAGCGCCGCGACATCCCGATCGTGGGATCGAAGCTGACGCTGGCGCTGATCGAGGCCAAGCTCACCGAGCACCGCATCCAGCCGACCAAGCGTGAGGTCGTGGAGGGGGAGCGGCACCGGTTCGGGCCGTTCGAGTGCGAGTTCCTCGCCGTCAACCACTCCATCCCCGACGCGCTGGCCGTCGCGATCAGGACGCCCGCGGGCATCGTCCTGCACACCGGCGACTTCCGGATGGACCAGCTGCCCAGCGACGGGCGGCTGACCGACCTGGGCGGCTTCGCCAGGCTCGGCGCCGAGGGCGTCGACCTGCTGATGTCCGACTCGACCAACGCCGAGGTGCCGGGCTTCGTCACCAGCGAGCGGGAGATCGCGCCGATCATCGACGAGGTCATCCGCACAGCGGGCAAGCGGGTGATCGTGGCGAGCTTCGCCTCCCACATCCACCGTGTCCAGCAGGTCATCGACTCGGCGGAGAAGCACGGCCGCAAGGTCGCGCTGGTCGGCCGCTCGATGGTGCGCAACATGGGCGTCGCCCGCGACCTGGGCTACCTGAGGGTCTCGCCCGGCCTGATCGTCGACTCCAAGGAGATCGAGGGCTGGCCGCCGGAGGACGTGGTGCTGATCTGCACCGGGTCCCAGGGCGAGCCGATGGCGGCGCTATCGCGCATGGCCAACCGCGACCACCCGATCCGCATCGCCGAGGGCGACACGGTCCTGCTCGCCTCCTCGCTGGTGCCGGGCAACGAGACCGCGGTCAACAACGTGATCAACGGGTTGTCGCGCTGGGGTGCCCGCGTGGTGCACAAGGGCAACGCGAAGGTGCACGTCTCCGGGCACGCCGCCGCGGGTGAGCTGCTGTACGTGCTCAACCTGACGCGGCCGTCCAACTTCATGCCGGTGCACGGCGAGTGGCGCCACCTGCGGGCGCACGCCAAGCTCGCCGCGCTGACCGGGGTGCCCGACGACCACATCGTGATCGCCGAGGACGGCGTCGTGGTGGACCTGGTCGACGGCCGGGCCAAGATCGTGGGCGCGGTTCCGGCCGGTTACGTCTACGTGGACGGCACCTCGGTGGGCGACGTCACCGACTTCGCGCTGAAGGACCGCCGCATCCTGGGCGAGGAGGGCTTCATCTCCGTCGTCATCGTGGTCGACACCGCCACCGGCAAGCTCGCCGGGGGCCCGGAGATCCACGCCAGGGGATCCGGCATCGACCCGGCCATGTTCGACGACATCCTGCCGCAGGTCGAGAGGGCCCTGCAGGAGAACGCGGCCGACGGGGTGGTGGACATCCAGCAGGTCCGCCGGGTGGTCCGCAGGACCGTGGGGCGCTGGGTGAGCGACACCTACCGCCGCCGCCCGATGATCATTCCCGTGGTGGTCGAGGTCTGACCCTCGCACCGTACGGCGGCCTCACCGGCCGCCGTACGGGCCGGATTCTTACTACGCCGGATTCTTGCTACCGCGCCCGTCGTCGTACGGGCGCGGGCGCCGGTCCTCCGGGCTTTCCTCGTAATGGGGCGGCAGACCACCCCGCGGTCTTCGGCGGGCCTTCCCCGTGCCTGGGCAGCGGGCCTTCCCGTGCCGGTCAGCAGACGCCGCGCAGGGAGCAGACCTTGGCGGCCATCTTCCTGGCGTCCTTCAGCTGCCTGGTGAAGTCGGAGCCGCGCACCTTGCCGTACTCGCCCGCCAGCAGGTAGATCGCGACGGCCCGGCCCTCGCGTACGACGACGGCCCGCTGCCCGCCGACGACCGGGCGCACGCCCTTGGCGTCGTAGCCCTGGAGGGTGATCCGCACGGCCCGGTCCCCGATGCGGACGGGGTCGGCCCAGGTTTTGGTGACCGTGTTCTCGTACTTGACGCGGGCGCACCTCTCGACCTGTCCGAGGAGCCCGGCCATCGCCTTACGCGCGGCCGCCGTGGAGCGGTAGATCACCAGTTGCTCGCCGGAGTGGTGCTCGGGGGCCTGGTAAGTGACGGTCCGCACGGCCACCCGGTCGCGGTCGGCGGGGCGGCGCAGGTCACACGGGTTGATCTCCAGGTTCGTCCCCAGCCTGTCGCCGATGGTCCACTTCTCCTCTTCCGGATATCTCACCGGCTCGCGGGCCTGGGGCTCGTGCAGCAGGAAGTTCCTCGGGATTCCCGCGGCGGTCGTTCCCGCCGTGGTCCTTCCCGCTTCTCCCGTCTCGGCGAGGGCGGTGCCGCCCGTGAGGGCGGCGGTCGCGAGGACCGTGCCCGCCGCTACCAGCCGGATCGTCGTTCGTGCCATGCCGGTCGTCATCGATCTTCCCCGTCCGTTCGGTGGCGGTCCCTTGTGTGGCCCATATGTGGGACCCGGTCCGGGCGGGAAAAGTTCGCGTTCCGGGGATCGTTTTCCGGGTGCCCGTGCGTGGCGGGAATCGCGGTGAGTGCGCGGGGAAGGGGGCCGTTGTATGCTCACAGTGTTCTATGTAGCAGCTTCTAATTTCATGTAATAGAACAATGGAGGGGCGATGGAGGTACGGCACGCCACGGCACCCGACCAGGTCACCGGGGCGACGACCGAATGGCTGCGCCGCCGGTTCCTGGTGGAGCAGCTCTTCGTGCCCGGGGAGGTGCGGCTGCTCTACTCCCACGAGGATCGCATCGTGGTCGGCGGGGCCCTGCCGGACGACGGGCCGCTGAGACTGCACTGTCCCGACCCGCTCAGGTCGGAGTACTTCCTGGAGCGCCGAGAGCTCGGCGTGGTCAACATCGGCGAGCCCGGCACGGTGACCGTCGACGGCACCGCGTACCCCCTGGGCGCCAAGGAGTGCATCTACGTCGGCAGGGGCGCCCGCGAGGTGGCCTTCGAGGGGGGTGCCTTCTATCTGGTCTCCACCCCCGCGCACGCCGCCCTCCCGACGGTCGCCGCGACCCTGGAGGACGCCGAGCCGGTACGGCTGGGCGGCCAGGACGGCTCCAACGATCGGACGATCTACAAGTACGTCCACGCGAAGGGCATCCAGAGCTGTCAGCTCGTGCTCGGCGTGACCGTGCTGGAGCCCGGCAGCATGTGGAACACCATGCCCTGCCACACCCACGAGCGCAGGACCGAGGTCTATCTCTACTTCGACCTGCCGCCCGGCGAGCGGGTGATCCACCTGATGGGACGGCCCGACGAGACGCGCAACCTCGTCGTCGCCGACCGGCAGGCGGTCGTCTCCCCGTGCTGGTCGGTGCACTGCGGCTTCGGCACGAGAAGCTACTCCTTCGTCTGGGCGATGGGCGGGGAGAACCAGGCCTTCGAGGACATGGAGCAGGTCGAGATCGGCGAGCTGCGCTGATGTTCTCACTGGAGGGCAGGACCGCGCTCGTCACCGGCGCGCGGACCGGGATCGGCCGGGCCCTGGCGGTGGGCCTGGCGGCGGCGGGGGCCGACATCGTGCTGCACGGCCGCGACGACGACCTGGACGAGGTCGAGGCGGAGGTCCGCAAGACCGGCAGGCAGGCCTCCCGGTGGGTCCTCGACCTGTCGGACCCGCGGGCCGTCCCCGAGGCGGCCGGGCGGCTGGGCCCGGTCGACGTGCTGGTCAACAACGCCGGGATCATCCGCAGGGCCCCGGCCGCCGAGCACTCCCACGAGTCCTTCCGCGAGGTGCTCGACGTCAACCTGGACGCGGTCTTCCTGCTCAGCCAGGTCCTCGGGGCGCGGATGCTCGCCCGGGGCTCCGGGAAGATCATCATGATCGCCTCCATGCTGTCCTTCCAGGGCGGCGTCAACGTCGTCGGCTACACCGCCGCCAAGCACGGCGTCGCCGGTCTCACGCGGGCGCTGGCCTGCGAGTGGGCGGGCTCGGGGGTGCAGGTCAACGCGATCGCCCCCGGCTACATCAGGACCGGCAACACCGAGCGGCTCTGGGACGACCCCGCGCGGGAGGCCGAGATCAGGGGCCGCATCCCCGCGGGCCGCTGGGGCACCCCGGAGGACCTCGTGGGCGCCGCCGTCTTCCTGGCGTCCGGCGCCTCCGACTACGTCAACGGGCACCTGCTGGCCGTCGACGGAGGCTGGTTGGCGCGCTGACCAGTAGGCTCACGATCGTGGTCAGGGAAGGCAGTTCCATCGACAAGGCGCTGGCGGTGCTGGAGGCGATCGCCGAGCACCACCGCGTAACCGACATAGCCGCCGCGACGGGCGTGTCCAAGTCGACCGTCCATCGCATCCTCCAGTCGCTCGTCGAGTGGGGGTTCGCGCGGGCCGACGGCCGTGGCGGCTACGAGCCCGGCCCCCGGATCCTCACGCTGGCCGGCCGGGTCATGAACCGCTTCGACCCGGCCCGCCAGGCCTCCGGCGCGCTCAACGCCCTGCACGAGCGGATCGGCTACACCACGCACTTCGCGATCCGCAGCGGGGACGAGGCCGTCTACGTCGACAAGCTGGAGGGCCGGCGTCCCTACCAGATGCCGTCCCGCGTCGGGATGAGCCTGCGCCTGCACTGCACCGCGATCGGCAAGGCGGTCCTCGCCCAGCTCGGCGCCGACGAGGTCCGCGCCATCTGCGCCCGTACGGGCATGCCCGCCCCGACCCCCACCACGCTGGCGACGCCGGAGGACCTGCTGGCCGACCTGGCGTTGGTACGGTCCCGCGGCTACTCGCTCGACAACGAGGAGAACCTGCCCGGCATCCTCTGCGTGGGCGCCCCGGTCTTCGACCACACCGGGCAGGTGCTCGGCGGCATCTCCATCTCCGCCCTCGCGATGGACATGGGACGCGACGACCTGGAGCGGTTCGCGCCCGACGTCGTCGCCGCGGCCCGCGAGGTCTCCGCCGCCCTCGGCGCCCCGGGCGCTCCCGCCGCCCAAGCCCTCAACGGCTGAGCCGGTCGTGTCCCGCTTCCTCGGGTCGGTTACGGTCTCCAGTTGTTCCATGTAATGGAATGTGGTCTCATGTTATGCAACAACCTGAGCCTGGAGGATCAGCATGCCGAACATCACCGTGGAACTCCTGTCCGGCAGGACCCTCGACCAGCGCCGCGAGTTCGTGGCGGCGCTGACCGAGGCGGCCGTGGACATCCTGAAGGCGCGTCGCGAGGCGGTACGCGTCGTCTTCACCGAGATCGAGAAGTCGGACGTGGCCAACGGCGGCGTCCTGGAGTCCGACAAGTAGTCCCGAGGTCCGACAAGCAGCCCTGAAGCTCGACGGGTGGCCGGGGTCCGGCGTGTGACCGGAGCCCGGCGCGTGACTGGAGCCCGGCGCGTGGCCGGAGTCCGGTGAGCGCTCGGAGTCCGGCGAGTGGCCGAGCCCGCTGAGTACATGGAGCCCGGTAAGCGGTCCGGCGGGGGCCCGGCCCCCGGGCCGGACGAATTCCCGGTTCGCGTGTTTCCCTTCCCCTCCCGGTGGAAGGAGCATGTTCCCGGGCGGGCGGGTCCTGGAGCCCGCCACGCCCGGGGACGAACACGGCCGCCCGCCACGCCCGAAGGCCCCCACCGCGTCGTGGGGGCCCGGGCCTTGCCGGGGGGAGGGAGCCGTCAGCCGACGGCTCCGGCACGCCGCTGCTGCTCCGGGTCGGTGGACCCGGGCTCGGTGGACAGGGAGTCGACGAGCGCGTCGCGGTCCTCGCGGTTCTCCGGCCTCAGGAACCCGATCGCCACGTACAGGACCAGCGAGGTCACCAGCGGCACGCCGACGACCATCGCCGTGTCCTTGGACTCGATGATCCACTTGACGTACGCCCAGACGCCCAGCCCGGCGGCCCAGGAGACGATGGCCGCCGTCGGGCCGCTGCGCTTGAACCACGGCAGCATGCCCAGCATCAGCGGGATGGAGATCGGCCCCATCGTCGCCGCGACCAGGTCGACGACGATCTTCAGCACGACGCCCTGGCCCTCGGTCGAGATCGCGATCGCCATGCTGATCAGGACGAAGGTGAACGTGGTCACCCGGGCGAAGGTCAGCTCGGCCCGCGCCGACAGCTCGCGCACCCTGCGGACGATCACCGGGGCGATGTCCCTGGTGATGACCGAGGAGATCACGTTGGCGTCGGAGGCGACCATGGCCATGGTGTGCGAGAAGAAGCCCGCGAGCACCAGCCCGATCACGCCCTGCGGCAGCAGGGTCTGCGCCAGCTTGACGTACGCCTCCTCGGCGTTGGCCAGGCCCGGCACGATGAGCGGCGCGGCGAACATCGGGATGAACAGGATCAGCGGCCAGACCAGCCACAGCGCGCTGGACAGCAGCGCCGAGCGCTTCGCGGCCGAGCCCGAGGGGGAGGCCATGTAGCGCTGGGCCAGGTTCCACATGCCGCCGTTGTACTCGAAGGTCTTGATGAAGAGCAGGGCGAGGAAGAACGTCGTGGTGTACGGCCCGGCGAACGGCTCCCCGTGTCCCGGGGGCAGCTTGTCCCACATGGTCCACAGGGTGGCGACGCCGTCCAGCTGGGCCATGATCGCGATGAACATGGCGATGCCCGCGACGCCCTGGATGACGAACTGCCCGAAGTCGGTGAGCACGTCGGCCCAGAGCCCTCCGGCGGTGATGTAGATCAGCGTGACGGCCCCGGTGACCAGGATGCCCCACTGGATCGGGATGCCCGCGAAGCCCTTGAGCAGGATCGCGATCGCCACCCATTTGGCCGCGATGTCCACGACCTTCAGCAGCGCGCCGCTGTAGGCCAGCACCTGCTGGGTCGGCAGGTTGTAGCGCCGGGCGAGGTACTCCAGCGGGGAGACCACGCCGTGCTTGGAACGGAGCCGGTTCCAGCGGGCCGCCCAGACGAAGGCGCCGGTCCCGACGCCGAGGCCGATCGTCAGCGCCCACCAGACGTACATCGCGAGCCCGTAGTTGTAGGCCACGGCCGCGAACGCCACGAACATGATCGCGCTGTATCCCGACATGTGGTGCGAGATGCCGGACAGCCACCAGGGGATACGGCCCCCGGCGGTGAAGAAGTCGATCACGGTTTTGATGCGGCGCTTCGACCACACGCCGATACCGATCATGACAAGGAAGTACGCGCCCAGAACGGACCAGTCGAGTGCGGACATGTGTCTCCTCCCAACGCCCTGTTGGTGAGGAGGTTCTACTACATGAAACGCAATGTCAATACATGGAATGGAAGACGCTTTCCAGTCGACCAATGGGGCCTTTGGTGCTCCCCATCACTGTTCACGAAGTATCGCCCGATCTTGTGAAACGTCGGCGAGGGTCGGGCGGCTGCGGCGAGTCGGCGCGCAATCCACCACCCGTCTCGTTAACCTCCCTAACATGGCCACCCGTACGTCTAAAGGCTCCTCAGGAAAGCCCCCCGGCAAGGGGTCCTCCGGCCGTTCGGGCGCCTCCCAGGCCCGTACGGCCCCCGCCAGGCGGGCGCCCGCAGGCCGGGGGAGGAGCGCGGGCCAGGCCCGCAAGCCCTCGCCCCAGCACGACCCGATCAGCTGGGTGCTCATCATGATCGGCAAGCTGTTCATGGGCATCTGGATGCTCCTCGCCGGGGGCATCGGCGGCGCCGCGCGTGCCCTGGGGCAGAACGCCCGCGAGCTCGACCCCGTGCACCGCCGCGACGGGCTCGGCCTGGCGGTGTTCGCCGGGGCGGTCGTGCTGGCCGCGATGACCTGGCGGAAGAACACCGGCACGGTCTCCACCGTGGTCGACGGCGTCATGCGCGGCGTCTTCGGCTCGCTGACCTGGGTGATCCCGATCCTTCTCGTGCTGCTGGCCTGGCGGCTGCTGCGTCACCCCGACCAGAACGCCGACACCGGCCGGATGATCATCGGCTGGTCCGCCCTGACCATCGGAGTGCTCGGCGTCGTGCACGTCGTCCACGACACGCCGTACCCCTCGGGGGGCAGCTCCGACGGCATGGACAAGGTGTCGGCCGCCGGAGGCATGATCGGCTTCATCGTCTCGGCGCCCCCGGCGAGCATCCTGCCGTCCTTCATCACCATCCCGCTGCTGCTGATCCTGTCGGGCTTCGGCATCCTGGTGATCACCGCGACGCCGGTGCACCGGGTCCCCGAGCGGCTGGCCGAGATCCGGCACATGCTCTTCAACCGCGACCAGCCCCCCACGCCGCGCGTGTCCAGGAGGAAGCCCGCCACCCGCAAGAAGGCGGAGCCCGAGGGCGCCGAGCTGGGCGACCACGTCAAGCCCTACGACACCCCCCTGGTCGCGGAGACCCCCGGCGGACCCTCCGGGCACTCGCCGGAGATCGTGCCCGGCCTGGTGGACGACGAGCCCGCCGAGGCCGTGGCCGGAGCAGAGTCGTCGGCGTCGTTCGCGCCTCCCGAGCCGACCCCGGCCCCGCGCAAGGTCGAGCAGCTCGTCCTGTCGCCCCAGGCGGGCCCGTACACCCTGCCCGAGCCGCAGCTCCTGCGCCCCGGCACCGCGCCCAAGCCGCAGACGAAGGCGAACACCGTCGTCGTCAACGCGCTGACCAGCGTGATGGAACAGTTCATGATCGACGCCCAGGTGATCGGCTTCACCCGGGGGCCGACGGTGACGCGCTACGAGATCGAGCTCGGCCCGGCGGTCAAGGTCGAGAAGGTCACCGCGCTCACCAAGAACATCGCGTACGCGGTCAAGTCAGCTGATGTCCGGATTTTGTCCCCGATCCCCGGCAAATCGGCGATCGGGGTCGAGATCCCCAACACCGACAAGGACCTCGTCTCGCTGGGCGACATCCTGCGCTCCCCGGTGGCCCAGGCCGACCACCACCCGATGATCGTCGGGCTCGGCAAGGACGTCGAGGGCCGCACGATAGTGGCCAACCTGGCAAAAATGCCGCACTTGCTCATCGCGGGCGCCACCGGCGCGGGAAAGTCGGTCTGCGTCAACGGGCTGATCACCTCGATCCTGATGCGGGCCACCCCCGACGAGGTCCGCATGGTCCTGGTCGACCCCAAGCGGGTCGAGCTCAGCGTCTACGAGGGCATCCCGCACCTCATCACGCCGATCATCACCAACCCCAAGAAGGCCGCCGAGGCGCTGGAGTGGGTGGTCGGGGAGATGGACCGCCGCTACGACGACCTGGCCGCCAGCGGCTTCCGGCACGTCGACGACTTCAACAAGGCGGTCCGCACCGGCAAGCTGGTGCCGCCGCCGGGCAGCGAGCGGGTCTACCAGCCCTATCCGTACCTGCTGGTGATCGTCGACGAGCTCGCCGACCTGATGATGGTCGCCCCCCGCGACGTCGAGGACTCCATCGTCCGCATCACCCAGCTCGCCCGCGCCGCCGGGATCCACCTGGTCATCGCGACCCAGCGCCCCAGCGTGGACGTGGTCACCGGACTGATCAAGGCCAACGTGCCCTCCAGGCTCGCCTTCGCCACCTCCTCGCTCGCCGACTCCCGGGTCATCCTGGACCAGCCGGGCGCCGAGAAGCTCGTCGGGCAGGGTGACTCGCTCTTCCTGCCGATGGGCGCCAGCAAGCCCATGCGGCTGCAGAACGCCTTCGTCTCCGAGAAGGAGATCGGCGAGATCGTCGGGCACTGCAAGGCGCAGATGGCGGTCGAGTACCGCGACGACGTGGCCGCCGCGACGGCCGTCAAGAAGGAGATCGACGAGGACATCGGCGACGACCTCGACCTGCTGGTCCAGGCGGCCGAGCTCATCGTGACCACCCAGTTCGGCTCGACCTCGATGCTCCAGCGCAAGCTCAGGGTCGGCTTCGCGAAGGCGGGCCGCCTGATGGACCTGCTGGAGAGCAGGAACGTCGTCGGCCCCAGCGAGGGGTCGAAGGCGCGGGAGGTCATGGTCAAGCCGGACGAGCTCCCCGGCCTGCTGATCGACCTGCGCGGAGGCTGACGGCGCCGTACGGGAGACTCCCGGTGACCCGCGCGGGGAGCGGCGCGCGCCGTGCGGGAGGTTCCGACCGGCCTGTGCGGTGCCGTACGGGCTCCGGGCGGCCTGTGCGAGGGCCGGCGGTGCTGTGCGGGAGGCTCCCGGCGGCCCGCGCGGGGGAGTCGCCGCCACCCTGGCCGGTGCGCTTCGGGGGGTGCCGGTACATGCCGGTGTATACCGTCCCTCGACCGGCCCGCCCGGGAATGACGGCGCCGTACGGGAATGGGACCCCCGCCGCGCATCCTCCGCACGGTTACTGATTGAATAGGTATCGCTACGCAACGTCGGGGGCTGAGAGGCGTGCGCCATGGGCATTGGAAGCGATCTGGCGGATGCCCGGCGGTCAATGGGGATGACCGTCGGGCAGTTGAGCGCGCGGACACGCATTCGCGAAGTGCTCATCCAGGCAATCGAGAGGAATGACTTCTCCCAATGTGGGGGAGATTTCTACGCGCGGGGCCACATAAGAAACATCGCCAAGATCGTCGACCTCGATCCCGAGGCGCTGGTGCACCGCTACGACGAGCAGCACGGGGGCGTGCCGCTGCCGGTGCGGGCCTCCAGCGTCTTCCAGGCGGACATGCCACTGAAGATCCGTGAGCGCCGCTCGCCCAACTGGACGACGGCGATGGCGGTGGCCCTGGGCATCGTGGTCATCTTCGGCGTGGTGCGGACCATGGGCGGGGGCGACACCCCCGTGGCGGATCTGCGTCCGATGCCGGTGCCCGCCGTGCCGCCACCGCCCGCGGCCGGTGGCCCCGACTCGCCGCGCCGGGCCGCGTCGCTGGCCGAGGAGCGTCGGCGGCGCGACATGGTCGTCCTCCAGGTCAGGGCGAAGCGCACCTCCTGGCTCGACGTACAGGACGCGACCGGCAAACGGCTCTTCTCCGGGACGCTCGCGGCGGGCAAGACCTCGACCTGGAAGGCGAAGACCGGGATGCGGGTCACCTTCGGCGACGGGGGAGCCGTCTCGCTGAAGGTGAACGGCAAGAACCTGGGCACCCCCGGCCGCCGGGGACAGGTCGTGAACCGTTCCTACGAGGCCCCCGCCACCAAGAAGCGCTAGGTCACGCCGTACGAGGCCCTCTTTCGGGGAACCCCCGGGCGTCCGTCTCGCCGGGGTCCGGCCAGCCGTTCCGGCCGTCCCGGCGGCGGGACATCCGGTGCCGGGCAGGGGGTGCGGCGGTGCCTGAATGGGGGGAGGTGCATCGGGTGGTGGCCAACTCCCGATACCGTAGTGTTCACCATGTCATCCCGCCGAACCGCATCGCTGATCACGCTTGGTTGCGCACGCAACGAGGTCGACTCCGAGGAACTCGCCGCTCGTCTTGAGGCTGCCGGTTGGCAGCTGGGCGACGACGACCCCGACGTCGTCGTCGTCAACACGTGCGGCTTCATCGACTCGGCGAAAAAGGACTCCATCGACACGCTGCTCGCCGCGGCCGACTCCGGGGCCAAGGTGGTCGCCGCGGGCTGCATGGCGGAGCGGTACGGTGACCAGCTCGCCGACGCGCTGCCCGAGGCCGCCGCCGTCATCTCCTTCGACGACTACACCGACATCGGCACGCGTCTCGACGACGTGCTGGCCGGTAAGTCGCTCGTCCCGCACAGCCCGCGCGACCGCAGGACCCTGCTGCCCATCTCGCCGGTGGAGCGCGCCGCCGCCCCCAAGACGGCCATTCCCGGCCACGGAGAGCTGCCCGAGGGTCTGGCCCCCGCCAGCGGCCCCCGGCCGCTCCGCAAGCGTCTGGGCGACGGCCCGGTGGCCTCGCTGAAGCTCGCCTCCGGCTGCGACCGGCGCTGCACGTTCTGCGCCATCCCCGCCTTCCGCGGGGCGTACGTCTCGCGCGGCGCTGGCGAGCTTCTCGGCGAGGCCGCCTGGCTGGCCGAGCAGGGCGTCAAGGAGCTGGTGCTGGTCAGCGAGAACTCCACCTCCTACGGCAAGGACCTGGGCGACCTGAGGGCGCTGGAGAAGCTGCTGCCCTCCCTCGCCGCGACCGGGGGCGTCGAGCGGGTGCGGGTCAGCTACCTGCAGCCCGCCGAGCTCCGGCCGGGGCTGCTGGAGATCATCGCCTCGACCGAGGGCGTGGCCCCATACTTCGACCTGTCCTTCCAGCACGCCAGCGGCCCGGTGCTGCGCCGGATGCGGCGCTTCGGCGACCCCCGGCGCTTCCTGGACCTCCTGGAGTCGATCCGCGCCCACGCCCCCGAGGCGGGCGTGCGCTCCAACTTCATCGTGGGCTTCCCCGGCGAGACCGAGGAGGAGTTCGGCGAGCTGGTGGGCTTCCTTGAGGAGGCCAGGCTCGACGTGATCGGCATCTTCGGCTACTCCGACGAGGACGGCACCGAGGCGGCCTCGCTGCCCGGCAAGCTCGACCAGGAGGTCGTCGACGCCCGCGTGTCCGCGCTCACCGAGCTGGCCGAGGAGCTCATGGCTCAGCGGGCCGAGGAGCGGATCGGCACCGAGGTCGACGTCCTGATCGAGGAGGACCTGGGCGACGGCGGCTATGAGGGCCGCGCCGCCCACCAGGGGCCCGAGGTCGACGGTTCTGTAACGGTCCAGGGCATCGGGCTGGTCCCCGGCCAGATCGTCCGGGCGATCGTGGTCGACTCGGAGGGTGTCGACCTGATCGCCCGTATCAAGGCGGCCCCATGAACGCGCCGCCGGGCCGGGAGAGCGTATGACCAACACGCCAGAGACCGGCACCGACTCGACCTCGGCATCCGCGCGCCCCAAGGTGAGCGCCTGGAACATCGCCAACGTCGTGACGGTGATACGGCTGGCGATGGTTCCGTTCTTCACGGCCTGCCTCTTCCTGCCGGGGTCCGGCTGGCGGGTCGCGGCGCTGGTGGTCTTCATGGTGGCCTCGCTCACCGACCTGCTCGACGGCGAGCTGGCCCGCCGCTACGGCCTGGTCACCGACTTCGGGAAGATCGCCGACCCGATCGCCGACAAGGCGCTCATCGGCGCCGCCCTGATCAGCCTCTCGGTGCTGGGGGAGCTGCCCTGGTGGATCACCGTCGTGATCCTGGGCAGGGAGCTGGGCGTCACCGGGCTGAGGTTCGCGGTCATCCGGCACGGCGTCATCCCGGCCAGCTACGGCGGGAAGGTGAAGACCGTCCTGCAGATCGCCGCGATCGTCTCCTACATCTGGCCGGGCGTGCCCGACCTGATCCGCTGGGTCGTGATGGGCGCGGCGGCGCTGGTCACCGTCGTCACCGGTCTCGACTACGTGATCCGGGCGATCAAGCTGCGACAGGTCGCGAAACGGGCGCGGGCCATATGAGGCGGGTCGTGGCGGGCTCGGGCCGTATGGTGCTGGTTGTGACGGGCGCGGGCCGTGCGAGGCGGGCAATGGCGAGCCTGAGCCGTGCGAGGCGGGCCGTGGCGGGCGTGGGTCATGTGAGGCGGGCCGTGGCGGGCTCGGGCCGTGTGAGGCGGGTCCTGTGAGTCGGAGCCTGCTCGCGGCCACCGAGGTCCTCGCCCTTCTCGTCCGCAGGGGCGAGACGGTGGCGGTCGCCGAGTCGCTGACCGCCGGGCTCATCTGCGCGTCCCTCACCGGCCCCCCTGGGGCCTCCGCGGCCTTCCTGGGCGGGGTCGTCTCCTACGCCACCGACCTCAAGCACCGGCTGCTGGACGTCCCCGCGGACCTGCTCGCCCGTGAGGGGGCGGTGCACCCGGGGGTCGCCGCCGCGATGGCCGACGGGGTGCGCCGTCTCACCGGTTCCACGTACGGGCTGGCGGCCACCGGAGTGGCCGGTCCCGACCCCCAGGACGGTAAACCGGTGGGCACCGTGCATCTCGCCGTTAGCGGACCTGGCGGGCGGGTATGGCACCGGGATCCGCGGCTCGCCGGGACGCGCGACCAGATCCGGGAGTCGACCGCGAACGAGGCCGTGGACCTTCTTCGAGGTGTGCTGGAGACTAACGTGAGGGAACATTCAGGATGATTACCGCGTTACGTCCCCAGCGAACATGCTCCACATGGTCTGCCGCGTTGTCGGTCCATACAGGTACGGTGGAACGGTGAGTGAGGTAAAGGTCAAGCGATGATGACGGCGAGGAGTATGTACCAAGGGTCGCGTTCGAAGAACGGGCGGCACGAACCGATAGCGCGGAGTGTCGTGAAGGCATCCGCGCCGGGGAGGGAGCGACAGATGGTCCTGCTGCGTCAGCTGCTCGGTGACGTGCTGCGGCGGCTGAGGGTGCGGCAGAGTCGCACCCTGCGTGAGGTGTCCACACTGGCTCGGGTTTCTCTTGGCTATTTGTCCGAGGTGGAGCGTGGTCAGAAGGAGGCCTCTTCAGAGCTGCTCGCGTCGATCTGCGGTGCCTTGGGTGTGCCGCTTTCACAGGTTCTCCGAGAGGTTTCCGATCAGTTCGCCCTCGCCGAGCTGCAGCATGCTCCGGTGCTGGCGGGCGATGTCCCCGAACGGGAGCGTCTGCCGATTCCCGAAACCGTGCCTGATTCCGTCTTCCCCGAGGTCAACGACATGGTCGCCGCCTAGCCGGTCGGTTCTTCCGGCTGGCAGTGACGGCACCAGACGATCAGCCGCTCCTGCGGCTGTGCGCCCATCTCCCCACGACTGATCCGACGCCCGCAGCGTAGGCAAGGCCGCCCGGCCCTGCCGTAGACCCAGGTGCTCCGTCCCGGACGGAGGTCGCCTGTCGTCGTCCTGCTCGGGCGTTCCTTGTTAGCGTCCAGCAGCCGCCACGCGATCGACACGATCGTTCTCAGGTCCTCAACCGTGCCCACGGGGCGCCACGGGGACACTCCGGCGAGGAAAAGCGTCTCGGCGCGATAGATGGTGCCGATTCCCGCCAGGTTGCGCTGATCGAGCAGCGCGACCCCGATGCTCGTCTCAGGCCGTCCCGCCAGCCTTCGCACGGCCTCCGCCTCGTCCCAGTCCTCCCCGAGCAGATCGGGTCCGAGATGCCCGACGAGCCGCGCCTCCTCCGTGGTCGGGACCAGGTCGACCATCCCCAGCCGCACCCCCGCCGCCTGCCACTTCGCGTTGGCCAGCACCAGGCGGACGACGTCGCCCCCGGGCAGCCTCCGCCCCGCGGGTGAGATCTGCCAGCTGCCCTCCATCCGCAGGTGGGTGTGGACGGTCAGCCCGCCCTCGATCCTGGTGAGCAGGTGCTTGCCGCGCGAGACGGTCTCCAGCACCGCGCGCCCGGTCAGGTCGGCCGTGGAGTGACGCGGTACGCGGAAGTCCGAGCGGGTCAGCACCCGCCCGTCGAGCGCCCGGCCGAGCCGCAGCGCGGAGAGGTGGATGACGTCACCCTCGGGCATGGCGCCCGCCTCGGGACATGGGCCGGCTTCGGGATGCGATCCACGCTCGGGACGTGTCCCGGCCTTGTGTGGCGAGCCGGTTCCAGGGCGCGAGCCGCGCCCGGGGTGCGGGCCGGGACGGCCGGATCCCGGTGGGCGGCCACGCCGACACGGTCAGTCCCAGGCCGCGGGGTCGGCCGCCAGGCTGCGGACCCGGTCGGGGAGGGCTCCGGTGGCCACGTTCTCAAGCGTGACCTCCTCCAGGATCGCCCGCTCGCTGGCGCGCAGCGCGATCCAGACCTGCTGCAGCGACTCGGCGGGACCCCGGTAGTCGACGTGCTCGGGCCGTTCCCCCCGGACGTTGGCGAGCGGGCCGTCGACGGCGCGGATCACGTCGGCGAGGCTGATCTCCGCGGGCGGGCGGGCCAGCACGTAGCCGCCCTCGGGGCCGCGCTGGCCGCGTACCAGCCCGGCGCGGCGCATCTGGAGCAGGATGTTCTCAAGATACTTGGGAGGCATGTCCTGCTCCTTGGCCAGCTCACCCACCGTGGTGGGGCCGTCACCCGCGGCGGCGAGTTCGGCGGCGGCGCGGAGTGCATAGTCGACACGAGCGGATAGGCGCATGTAACCGATTATCCCGCCTGCTATTGGTTCCTTATGCGCGCGGGGCCGAAGGAGGCGAAGTGGCGTCCGTCGCCTTCGGTGACAACGGGCCCGTAGAGCGACGCGCCGGTGGGCCCCGCGGCGTGTACGACGTAGTGGTGAGGTGCCATCGCGGAGGTGCGGCCGGGCAGCAGGGCGAGGCAGGCGGCGCGGATCTCCTCGGGGGTTCCTGAGGTGACGTGGCAGGTCAGACGCCCGTCCGGGTCGTGCGTCACCCGGTGAGGGCGTCCCTGAACCGCTTCACCGACGAGCCGCTCCACCGCGCCGAGGTTCACCCAGCAGGAGTCGGTGTAGATCCATTCCGGACCGCGCTCGATAGGTGAAATTCCTGAAATTTCCGAAATGTCGGAAGCCTGGACGTCCCCGTCCCCGGCCGCGATCAGCAGCCGGACGATCCCGGTCCCGAAGCCCTCGGCCTCCGTCCGGCTCATCACCCGCGGGTCGATCCAGAGCGTCAGGTCCACCACGTCCTCCAGCCGGTTGGCCCAGAGCGCGAGGTGCGCGGGGAGCGAGGCCGCCGGAAGCCAGCCGCACTCGACCTCGGCGGACGGCTCGGGCTCGGGTTCGGGGACGGTGACGCCGCTCATGTCGTTGAAGACGCAGTCGCGGGCGAAGTCCACCCCCCGCTCGGCGTTGACGGTCTCGATCACCTCCCAGAGCGCGATGGAGTCGAAGCGGCTGTGCTGGTATCCGGAGAGGGACGCGGCGCGGAAGCGGCGTACCGCCTCGTCGAAGGTGGGGACGTCGAGGTCGGCGGCCATCAGCGCGTCCTGGGCCAGCGGCCCGACGTAGTCGCGCAGCTCGGGCCGTACCCGGTTGCTCGCCAGTGACGCGATCACGCAGGACCGCTGGGTGTTGCGCAGGCCGACGAGGACCCCCAGGGCGGCGAGCGTGACCGCCGAGCGGCTGGCGCCCGTGCGGTTCGCGACGGCGGCCAGCGCCGTGGCCGCCGCCGCCGAGCGGACCCGCAGCCGGGGCCGGATCGCGTCGGCGTCGGCCACGGCCGCCTCGTCGACCGCGAACATCGACTGAGGTGCCCGCCTGAGCCCGTTCTCCCAGTGCCGCAGGGCCGCCTCAGTCCGGCGCAGGGCGGCCGGGGAGCCCTCCGCGGTCGCGAGGTCCAGCGGCTGCGTCGGGCACGGCGGCGGGACGGCGACCCCCCGGATCAGGCGCTCCCACTCCCTCATCACGGTGGCCAGCCCGATGGCGTCGACCGAGGTGTGGGGCAGGACGAAGATCACCAGACGGGGTGTCTCCCCCTCGGTGACCACGGCGACCCTGATCGGGAGTTCGGTCTCCAGGTCGAAGCGGGTGCCCTGCATCCGCAGGCCCACCTCCTCGGCGGCCTCGTCGGGGAAACCGGTCCCGGCGTCGTGCACCTCGATGGGCAGGTGACCGGAACCGGCCACGACTTGGAGGTCCGAGTGGATGGTGGCTCGCAGTCCCTCGTGCCGGGAGAGCAGGCGCCCGACCGTCTCGGCGACGGCGGGCAGCGGGGTCCCCTCGGGGAGGCGCTTGGTGACGCGGAAGTTCATGTGGAGCGGCGGGTCGCGGAGCACGCAACGCGCCATGTTGGCCTGGCCCATGGTCATGGGCCCCTGCCGGGTCCGCGGACCCGCGTATTCGGCTGCGATCGTGATGACGGTGTCCATACCGAAACCTGCCTCACCACCCGACGGCAAGGGTCTTACTGAAAAGAACCTTTACCGTTTTCGGGAGTGTTCCACGCGCCGGGCCGACGTCGCAAGCCCTTGATTTCCGGGCATCGCGGTGATCGGGCGTGCGGGCGCCGGCGGCGAAACGGCGATGAGCAGGGACGCGGCGCGGCCGGGACGGCCCGGGTAGCCCTCCGTGGCGGCCGGGCGGGGCTAAACTATCAGGAAGCCTTATTAAGAATAGAAGCGTTATTCTTCATTGAAAGTATTCGCGACGGGGAAGCGGCGAACAAGAGAGCATGCGTATGGAGCGACGTCCTGGCGTGCCCAGGCTATTGCGGGAGATCAACGACAGGGCCGCCCTGGAGCTGCTGCTCGCTTCCGGGCCGCTGACGCGGGGGCAGATCGGCGAGCTCACGGGCCTCTCCAAGGTGACGGCGTCGCAGACGCTCGCCCGCCTGGAGGGGCGCGGGCTGGTGGAGGTGGCGGGGGAGCAGGCGGGGGGCCGCGGGCCCAATGCCGCGCTTTATGGGATTATTTCCTCATCGGCCTATGTGGCGGGTCTGGATGTCGGCCCGGAATTCGTCACGACCGCCATCGCCGATATCCACGGGGAGATCGTGGCCGAGGTGCGGGTGGCGCCGAGCGGGCACGACGATCCGGTGGCCCTCGTGCACAACGCGGTGGTCAAGGCGTGCCGGTCGGCCAAGGTGGCGCTCTCCAAGCTGCGCTCGGTCGTCATCGGCACCCCGGGTGTGGTCGACCCCCGCACCGGCGACGTCCGGTTCTCCTTCGACCTGCCCGGCTGGCACGAGGGCATCCACGAGGCGCTCGCGCGTGACCTGCGCCGCGACGTCAGGATAGAGAACGACGTGAACCTCGTCGCCATCGCCGAGCGCACCCTGGGTGCCGCCCGCGAGGTCGACGACTTCGTGCTGCTGTGGGTGGGCCGCGGCATCGGCCTCGGCGTCGTGCTCGGCGGGCGGCTGCACCGGGGCCGCTCCGGCAGCGCGGGCGAGATCGGCTACCTGCCGGTGCCGGGGGTGCCGCTGGCCGAGGACGTACGGGCCGTGCCCGGCAGGCTGCCGTCGCTCGCCGGAGGGCTGCAGTCCCTGGTCAGCGCAGAGGCGGTCGCCGAGCTCGCCGCGACGTACGGCTTCGAGGGGGAGAGCGCCGCCGAGTGCGTCGCGGCGGCGGTCGCGGCGGGCAAGCGCGGAGAGCCCCTGATCGACGACATCGCGGGGCGGCTCGCGCTGGGGGTGGCGTCGGTGTGCGTCGTGCTCGACCCGGGGCTCGTGGTGCTCGCGGGGGAGGTCAGCAGGGCAGGGGGCGACGAGCTCACCTCCAGGATCGAGGAGGCGGTGGCGAGGAGCTGCCCGGTCCGGCCGCAGGTGGTGGCCAGCGAGGTGAACGGCAACCCGGTGCTGCGCGGGGCCGTCATCGCCGCCCTGGACCAGGCCAGGGAGGAGATCTTCACCTCCTGAGCACCCGGTTTCAACACCGGGCCCGGAACCTTCGGGGCGGGACCCCGAGGTCCGGAGCCCCGGATTCCCGGCGTTCGGCGGGGCGGGGGATCCTTCTCGGCGAACGGCCGTTGCGCGATGGGCAAGATCCTCTATGCTGGCGCGGAAATGTCATGAAAAAGACATCTTTCCGTGATCGGGGATGGGGACAAATGACGGCTGTCATCGCCGTGCTGCATGCCGAGGACGTCGCCCTGGAGTTCGTCTCCGTCCTGCGGGACCACGCCGACGAGGACGTCCTGGTGATCGTCGGGCAGGCGAGGGCGAGCCTGACCCTGCCGGCCGGGCTGTCCCTGCGGGAGCGCCTGGAGCTGCTCGGACCCCTGGTGGAGCCCGGGGGCAACACCGCCGAGCTGCCCGTCCCCGCCGACGTGGCCGCCCTGCTCGGCGAGGCGCCGACGCCCGCGCCGGGGCCCGGCGAGCTCTGGACCCACTCGCCCGCCGACCACCGCATCCGCCGGGCCAGGTTCGGCTGGATCGTCTCCCGCGCGGTGTCACCGTTCCCCGGGTCCTCGGCGTCCTCGTCCCTGTCCCTGCCGGCGGTGACCTGCTCGGTCGGCGACAATCCCTTCCTGCAGACGATCCCCGGCACGGCGACCGCGATCACCGGCGCCGAGGCCGAGGCGAAGATCGACTTCATCAACCGGCGCGCAGGTGAGCTGCTGCGCAGCCGGGTGGCCGACCGGCTCGTCACCACCGACCGGGTCCCGGCCGTCGAGAGGTTCTTCACCGCGGGCGCCGAGCAGGCCAACCGCCTGTACGCGCTGATCTCCAGCCTCGGGGACGACGCCGCGGTGGCCGACGACCCGTGGGAGTTCGGGCGCTCGGCCTACGAGGCCGCGCGGCTGGACGCGACCGCCGCGTGGACCGCCCGCTGGTGCTCCCCGCAGGACGGGCCGATCGTGGAGGTCGGGGCGTGCCAGGGCGAGCTCACCCGGCGGCTGGCGGGGAAGGGCTACCGGGTCCAGGCGACCGAGCCCAACGCGGGTTTCCGCGCCCGCCTCGCCGAGCGGGCGGAGCCGGGCGTGGAGGTGCTCCCGGACAGCCTGGAGGATCTCGCCGACCATGGCGAGCGTCAGGCGGCGGCGTACCTGCTGGTCGAGATGCTCTACTACGACCAGGATCTGACGCTCCTCGACCGGCTGCCGACCGACCTGGTCCTCGTCGCGCTGGAGACCGGCCAGCTCAACGAGCGGATCTGGCCCTGGCTGCGCGAGCAGTCCACCTGGCGGGTCGCCGAGCGCGTCGAGCTCGCCCCGCCGACCCTGGAGCCCGTCTGCGACGGCCTCGCCTACCTGCGCAAGCGGGGCAGCCGCGGTCTCGTCCTGGCCAGGGCGGGGTGGCGGCGATGAGCTGGGAGACGATCGTGGTCTCGCCGCACTTCGACGACGCGGTGCTGTCGGTGGCCGGACTGCTCGCCCGCCGCGAGGGGAACGCGGCGATCGTCACGGTGCTGGGCGGCGCGGCCGGTGAGGAGCTTTCCGCGTGGGACCGGCTGTGCGGGTTCGCCTCGGCGGAGGAGACGGCGCGGGAGCGGCGAGCCGAGGACGCGCGGGCGTGCGAGCTTCTCGGGGTCGACCAGGTGGCGCTGGACAATCCGGATGTCCCGGCGGCGAAGCTCCCGCTGGACGACCTGGAGGCGTTCCTCACCGAGCACGTCACCGCGCGCACGCGCGTGCTCGTCCCGATGGGGATCGGCAACGCCGACCACGAGGCCGTACGCGACCGGGCGCTCGACGTGCTGGAGAAGGTCGAGAGCGCAGAGCGCTGGGTCTACGCCGACCTGCCCTACGCCGCCGCCGTACGCGAGTGGGGGAGCCCGGCGGCCGGGCAGGCCCTCGCGGGCAAATCGCCGGTTCGCGCGCTCGCCGAGCGGTACCGCCTCGGGGTGGAGGCGCCGTCGCGCCTGGAGGGGGCGGGGTGGGCGCTCAAGCGGCGCGCGGTCCTGGCGTACGCCTCGCAGATCGCGCCGCTCGCCAGCGACCACGGGGAGTTCCTCGCGATGCCGGGTCCCCTCCAGTACGAGCTGGTGTGGGCCCTCGACGGCTGACCGCGTATCCCGCTTCGCGGTGACACGCGCGGTGCGGGTGGGAGTGGGGTCCGGCGGGGTCAGCGGCCGGAGAGGAGTTCGGCGGCGGCCCGGCCCGAGGCGGTGGTCGCGCCGTGGGTGGTGATGTGGACGGCGCCCGGGGTGGCCGGGCCCGGCAGGCCCATCTCCACCACGATCGCGTCGGGGCGCCGTGACAGCAGGGCGTCAAGGCGGTCCGAGACCCAGGCGTGCCGGTGGGCGTCGCGTACCACGATCACCAGCGGGCGCCCGTCGGAGGGTTGCGGTACCGGGTCGCCGGAGCCGAGCCGCAGGGCCGTCGTGCCCGGCAGCAGCGCGGCCAGCGGCGCGGCGACGCCCCACGGGGTGGCGCGGTCGACGGCGATGTTCGTCTCGGAGACGAACTCGATCACCTGGGGCGCGGCGGGCAGCGGGAGCCCGTCGCCGCGGACCCGCAGCGCCCGCCTGGCCGCGTCGAGCCCCGCGGGCTCCCCGGCCGGGCCCGTCTCGCCGGCCGCCCGCCGCTCCGCCGACCAGGCGGCGAGGCGCCGGACCCGGGAGGCGGCCTCGGCCAGGCGTTCCTCGGGGAGGATCCCGTCGGCCACCGCGCCCACGATGGCGTTGCGCATGAACCCGACCACCCCGGGGCCCTTGCGCTCGCCGCCCACGCAGATCGCGTCGGCCCCGGCGGCGAGGGCGCGGACCGCCGCCCCGGTCACGCCGTACCGCTCGGCCACCGAGGGCATCTCCACGCCGTCGGTCACGATCAGCCCGTCGAAGCCCAGCTCCTCCCTGAGCAGCCCGGTCAGGACGCGGCCGCTCATGGTGGCGGGGTGGTCGGGGTCGTAGGCGGGGACGAGCAGGTGGCCGGTCATCACGGCGCGTACCCCGGCCTCGATGGCGGCCCGGTACGGCGGGAGGGTGGTGGCGGCGAGCTCCTCGGCCGAGTAGGCGACGGTCGGCAGGTCGTCGTGCGAGTCGACGGCGGTGGCGCCGTGGCCGGGGAAGTGCTTGGCGCAGGCGGCCACCCCCGCCGACTGCAGGCCGGTCACCCAGGCGCGGGCGTGCCGGGCGACCAGCCAGGGGTCGGCGCCGAACGCGCGGGTGCCCACGACGGGGTTGTCCAGGTCGGAGTTGACGTCGACCACGGGGGCGTAGTTGAGGGTGATGCCCGCCGCTGCCATGTCCAGCCCGATCTCGCGGGCGACCCGCTCGGTCAGCCCGGGGTCGTCCACCGCGCCGAGCGCGAGGTTGCCGGGACGCGAGCTGCCGGTGAGCGCCTCCAGGCGGGTGACGTCGCCCGCCTCCTCGTCGGTGGCGATCACCACGTCCGGGTTCTCCGCGCGCAGCGCGTCGGTCAACGCCCTGATCTGCTCGCTGTCTACAAGATTCCGGGAGTAGAGCGCAACTCCGCCGAGCCCTTCCGCGAGCCGCCTGCGCAGCCAGTCGGGCACCTCGACGCCCACGAACCCGGGTTGCAGCACGGTGTCGGCAAGCCCGGCCAGTTCGGGGCTCACGCCGTTCGGGCCGCTCGTCCGGCCACCGCGAACGATCATCAAAGCCTCCAGGTCGGTTCATGGCAAGTCGCTTGTCTCAGGCGTACCACATGTGTAGCATTCGGGTTGCGTAAATAGACAAGAAACTTTCCTAATAATTGTTTGTCAGGACCGCATGTCAGGGGCGACGCAGCCCCCGGCGCCTGCCCGAAGTAAGTCACCCACGAGGGAGACGGACAGGATGTCGCACGCCCCCTTCGACCTGCGGGGAATCCCGCTGGCGCTTCACCTGAACGGTCCCGTCGACGTTCCGGCGCTGCTGGGCGCGTGCGCCGTCGTGGCCGGAAGGCACCCGGTGCTCGGCCGGGTCAGGGTCACCCGCACCGAGTCGACGCCGGAGCGCTATCCCCGGGTCGCCACGGCCGAGGCCGCCCGCCCTTTCGACCTGGAGCGCGGCCCGCTCGCCCGGTTCACGCTGGTCACGGTGGGTCCCGAGCGCGTCAGGCTGCTCTTCACGGCGCACGGGCGGGTGTTCGACGCGGGCTCCAAGGACGTCCTGGTCCGCGAACTGGCCGACGCCTACTTCGCGCGGGCCACCCTGCCGGGCACGGCGTCGCCGTGTGCCCCGGCGCCGCAGCCGTACGGATCGTCGCCGGGTGTGCCGGGCTCGCCGTCCGGGCGGGCGGATCGGCGTGGCGGTTCCGGTGCGGACGGCGGGGTCCTCCCGGCACCGCCCGACGGCGCCGAGGAGTTCTGGAGGGAGCGCGACCGCGCGCCCGCCGAGCTCGTCCTGCCCGGCCTGCGCGCCGTCCCGCACGGCACCGGTCCCGGTGAGATCGTCGAGATGGTGCTCGGCGGCGCGGAGTCCGGAGCCCTCACCGAGGCCGCCACGGTGCTCGGCGCCACCAGGTTCGAGCTGCTGCTCGCGGCCGTGGGCGTGCTGCTGCGCCGGTACGGCACCTCCGCGTCGCCGCTCGCCCTCGACCTCGGGACCCGCACCCGCGAGACGCGCGACCGCATCGGGCCGTTCGTGGCGCGGGTGCCGTTCGTCCCGCACCCCGCCCTCGGCGAGAGGTTCCCCGACCACCTGCGCGCGGTCCGGGCCGAGCTGCGTGCCATGTACCGGTTCCGGCACGCGCCGCCGGACCCGCCCGCCTCGCCGGTGCTGCTCAGCTACCGCAGGAGGGCGGCCGTCCCGGAGTTCCCCGGTGTCGGGGCAGGCGTGGAGTGGACGGTCTTCAACGGGGCCGCCCACGGCGCGTTGCACATCCAGGCCGTGGACGCCGGTCCGAGTCTCACCCTCGGCCTCCGCTTCAACCCCGCCGCGATCGGCCACGACGACGTGTCCGGGATCGCGGGTCACCTGCGCGCGCTGCTGCGCGCCATCTCCGCGGAACCCCGCGCGAAGGTCGCGGACCTGACGGAGCCACCCCACCCCACGCCCCAAGAGGAGCCCTCCGTGACCGACCTGTTCGTCCCGGCCCCCGACAACGTGACGGAACCCCCCGCCGAGGAGGACCCGGTCACCGCGCAGGTACGGGAGATCTGGCAGGAGATCCTCCGCCTCGACGACATCGGGCTCGACGAGGACCTCTACGACCTCGGCGGGCACTCGCTGACCATCACCCAGATCATCGCCAGGACCCGCCGCAGGCTCGGCGTGGAGGTGTCCCTGGACGTCTTCTTCGACAACCCCACCATCGCCGGCGTCGCCGAGGAGGTCACGCGTCTGCGGGGCGGGGCCGCGTGAGCACGCTCTCGTACGCCCAGGAGCGCCTGTGGTTCCTGGACCGGCTCACTCCCGGGGACGGGACGTACAACATGGTCGTCTGCGAGCGGCTCATCGGGTCGCTCGACGCCGGAGCCCTGGAACGGGCGCTGGGCGAGGTCGTGGCCAGGCACGAGGCGCTGCGGACCGTCTTCCCCGAGGTCGGGGGGCTCCCGTCCGCGAGGGTCCTGGATCCCGCGCCGCTGGTCATGGAGAGGCTCGACCTGACGGGCGAGCCGCCGTACGGGACGCCGGAAGAGGCGTCGTACGGTTCACCGGACGGGGCGTCCGGCGGGGGCGTGGGGAGGGCGCGGGAGCGGGCGCTGGAAGTGGTGCTCGCAGAGCGGAGCAACCGGCCGTTCGACCTGGTCAACGGGCCGCTGCTGCGGGCGACCCTGGTGCGTACCGGGTTCGACGAGCACGTCCTGCTGGTCGTCGTGCACCACATCGCCGGGGACGCCTGGTCGATCGAGCAGGTCATGTTCGGGGAGCTGACCTCGCTCTACACGGCCTTCACCCTCGGGCTGCCGTCGCCCCTCCCGCCGCCCGCGCTGCAGTACGCCGACTACGTGCGCGGGCAGCGCGGGCAGCCGGTGGACATCTCCGACGTGGTGCGCGAGCTCGACGGCGTCCCGGTGCTGGAACTGCCCACCGACCGGCCGCGCCAGGCCGTGCGGACCACCGAGGGCGGCCTGGTGATCCACAGGATCCCGCTGGAGCTGTGGCGGGGGATCACCGGGATGGCGCGGGCCGAGCGGTGCACGCCGTTCATGGCCCTGCTTGCCGCCTACCAGGTGCTGCTCTCCCGCTACACCGGCCAGGACGACTTCTGCGTCGGCACCCCCGTCGCGGGCCGCTCGGAGGAGGAATTCGAGAAGGTCTTCGGCGTCTTCATCAACACCCTCGCCCTCCGCGCCGACCTGGCGGGCGACCCGACCTTCCGCGAGACGCTCAAGCGGGTGCGGCGGCGCGCCTTCACGATGTACGGCCACGCCTCGGTCCCGTTCGAGCACGTGGTGAGCGAGCTGCGCGTCGACCGCGACCCGGCCAGGACCCCGGTGTTCCAGACGATGCTGATGCTGGGCAACCCGGACGCCGGATCGCTCGACCTCGACGGCATCCGCACCGAGCCGGTGGCGTCGGGCCTGGCGGTGGCCAAGTTCGACCTGTCCCTGGACGTGATCGTCTATCCCACGCACGTCCAGCTGATGTTCTCCTACGACACCGGCCTGTTCGACCGGCCCACGGTGGAGCGGATGGGCGCCCAGCTGGAGACGCTGTTCCGGTCGATCGTCTCCGACCCGGGCCGCCGCCTGTCGCGGCTGGAGATCCTGCCCGCCGCCGAGCGCGCGATCGTGCTCGGGGGCGCTTCGGCGCCGGACCCGGGGGACGTGCTCTCGGACGATCCGGCCAGGCCGGTCCCGGGTCCGGGGGACGTGCTCTCGGGGGATGTGCTCTCGGACGATCCGGTCGGGTCGCCCGGCTTGGTCCGGCCGGATCGGCCGGGGCGGTCGGATCGGTCGGATCGGTCAGGTTGGCCGGCTTACGGGGCGGGGGAGTTCCTCGACCGGCTGGTCGCCCGGCAGGCCGCGCGTACCCCGGACGCCCCCGCCGTGATCACTCCCGCCGTTCCCGGCGGGGACGGCGCCGTGCTCACGTACGGGGAGCTCGACCGGGCCTCGGACGCCGTGGCCGGACGGCTCCGGCCGCTGCTGGAGCGGCCGGTGGGGGCCGGTACCGCCGGGGGCGGGGAGGCGCTGGTCGCGCTGGCGCTCGCCGCCGGGCCCGAGGCGATCGTGGCGCTGCTGGGGATCCTCAAGGCGGGCGCCGCCTACCTGCCGCTCGATCCGGCGCAGCCCGCCGAGCGGCTGGCGCACCTGCTGGCCGACTCCGGCGCGCGTGCGGTGATCGCGGACGGGGCGGAGCTCGCCGGGTTCACCGGGCCGGTCGTCAGCCGGGCCGACCTCGCCCGCTGGACGGGCGGCGCTCCTGACGAGGGAACGGCGGTCGCACGCGAGTCCGGCACGGAGAGCCCTGAGCGGGCCGCGTACGTGATCTACACCTCCGGGTCCACCGGGCGTCCCAAGGGGGTCGTCGTCTGCCATCGCACGCTGTCCCACCTGGCCAGGTCGTTCAGGGACCTGCACGGGTTCGGGCCGGGGGAGCGGGTGCTGATGGTCCCGCCGCTCAGCTTCGACGCCTCGGCGGGGGACGTCTTCCCCGCCCTGATCAGCGGTGCCGCGCTGGTGCTGCACCCCGCTCCCGCCTCGCTGACCGGTCCCGCCCTCGACGCCCTGTGCGCGGAGCACTCGATCACCATGGTCGACACCGCCTCGGCGCTCTGGCAGCAGTGGGTCGGGGAGCTGGACGAGGTCACCGCCCCGATCACCACGATGATGGTCGGCGGCGAGAGCGTGCCGGTGGAACGCCTGCGCGCCTGGGCCGCGCTGACCGGCGGCCGGGTCGCGTTCCACAACCACTACGGCCCGACCGAGGCGACCGTCTGCGCCACCTCGTACCGCACGGTCGACGGAGCCGAGCTGGGCGCGGCCACGCACCTGCCGATCGGCACCGCGCTGCCGCACACCCGCGTCTACGTGCTCGACCGCCACGGCCACCCGGCGCCGATCGGGGTGCCCGGCGAGATCCACATCGGTGGCGAGTGCCTGGCGCGCGGCTATCTGGGCCGTCCCGGGCGGACCGCCGGGAGCTTCCTGCCCGACCCGTTCTCGCCCCGGCCGGGAGCGAGGATGTACGCCACGGGTGACCTGGGCAGATACCGGCCAGAAGGGAACCTGGAGTTCCTGGGGCGCACCGACCGGCAGGTGAAGGTCCACGGCAACCGGATCGAGCCCGGAGAGGTCGAGGCGGCCTGCCTGGCCCACCCCGGCGTCCGCGAGGCCGTGGTCACCGCCGACGCCCGGCGGCTCATCGCCTACCTGGTGGGGGACCGGCTCACCGTCGCCGAGCTGCGCGCCTTCCTCGCCGGACGGCTCCCCGGCTACATGCTGCCCGGCGCGGTCGTCACGCTGCCCGCGCTCCCGCTGACCTCGCACGGCAAGGTCGACCTCCGGGCGCTGCCCGAGCCGGACGCGGACGGCGCGGACGGCGAGGCCCCGCCGTACGAGCCGCCCAGGGAGGGGACCGAGCGGGTCATCGCCGGGATCTGGGCCGACGTGCTCAAGGCGGACCCCGGTCGCGGGGACAACTTCTTCGACCTGGGCGGGCACTCGCTGCTGGCGCCGCAGATCGTCTCCAGGATCACCGCGGAGCTGGGGGTGCCGGTCCCGATGACCGCGCTCTTCGCCGCGGCCGACCTGGCCGGGCTCGCCGCCGCCGTGGACGAGCGGCTCGGCCGCCCGGACACCGGGGGGTGGGCACCGGACGCCGTGAACCTGTACGCGGAGGCGGTGCTGCCCGGCGACATCGCGTACACCGGAACGCCCGTCCCCGAGGGGCCGCCGCGCCGGGTGCTGCTCACCGGCGCCACCGGCTTCCTCGGCGCGTACCTGCTCGCCGGGCTGCTGGCCACCACCGAGGCAGAGGTCCACTGCCTGGTCAGGGGCGGCACGCCCGCCGAGAGGCTGCGCGAGAACCTCGGCGGGCACGGGCTCTGGGACGAGCGCTTCGACGGCAGGATCGTCCCGCACGCCGGGGACCTCGACCTGCCGCGACTCGGCCTGACCGCCGGGAAGTTCGCGGAGCTGGCGGACTCGATCGACCTCGTCGTGCACAACGGCGCCCTGGTCAACTTCGCGCTGCCCTACCGGCGGCTGCGGAGGGCGAACGTGGACTCCGTCCTGGAGGTCCTGCGGCTCGCCGCGTCCGGCCGCGTCACCGCCCCCGTCCACCTCGTCTCGACGCTCGGCGTGCACCTGACCCCCGGGGAGCGCACGGTCAGGGAGGACGACCCGCTGCCGGATCCCGGCCCGCTGCACCTGGGCTACGACCAGAGCAAGTGGGTCGCCGACCGGCTCGCGGGCGCCGCGAGGGCGACCGGGCTGCCCGTCGCGATCCACCGCCCGGCCAGGGTCTCCGCCGACAGCCGCACCGGCCGGTCGGTGCCCGGCGACTTCCTCGGCCGCCTCTTCGCCACCTGCGCCCGCCTCGGCGCGGTGCCGGAGGGCGAGCGGATCGACATGGCCCCGGTCGACCACGTCGCCTCGGCGATCGCGCACCTGGCGGCGAGCCGGGCCGTCGGCGACTTCCACTACTACAACCCGCGCGTGCTGACCTCGGAGGAACTCGCCGGGGGCCTGCGCGAGCACGGCCTCCCGGTACGGCTCATGCCGGGCGTCCAATGGCGGCGGCTGGTCCGCGACCGGCTGGAGATCGGCGACGACCTGCCGATCGCCCCCTACCCGGCGTTCTTCGCCGAGTACGACGCGCTGCCCGGACCGTCCTTCGACTGCTCGGCCACCGAGAGGCTCCTCGCCGCGGCCGGGCTGGTCTGCCCTCCGGCGGACGGGAAGCTGCTCGACCTCTATCTCGGTGACCACATCGGCACCGGAGTCCTCCAGGGAGACAGCCGTGCATGACGGGATACGCCGGTTCGCCGTCATCTGGGCGGCGCAGCTGCTGTCGATCATCGGGTCGAGCCTGACGGGGTTCGTGCTGGGCGTCTGGGTCTACCAGCGCAACGGCTCGGCCACCGAGTTCGTGCTGATCATGCTGTGCGCGGTGCTGCCCGAGGTGCTGCTCTCCCCGCTCGCCGGGTCGCTCGCCGACCGGTGGGACCGCAGGCGGATGCTGATGGCCGCCGACGCCGGGGCCGCCGTGGTCACCGGAGCCCTCGCGCTGCTGCTCGTGTTCGGCTCGCCGCAGGTCTGGCACGTCTACGTGATCACGGTGGCCGGGGCCGTCTTCGGGACCTTCCACATGGCCGCGTACCACGCGATGATGCCGCTGATCATGCCGCAGCGGCACCTGGGCAGGGCCAACGGCCTGATGCAGGTCGCCGACTCGGTGAGGATCGCGGCGCCGCTGCTGGCGGGAACGCTCCTGGTCACGGTCGGCGTCACCGGCGTGGTCGTGATCGACCTGGCCACCTTCCTGGTCACCCGGGTGGTCATGTTCGCCGTACGGCTGCCGCGCGAGGTCACCCGCCCCGGGGCCTCGGCCGAGCCGGAGCCGCTGCGCGGGGACCTGCTGTTCGGCTGGCGTCACCTGCGGGCCAGGCGCGGGCTGTTCCAGCTGGTCATGGTGCTGGCCGCGTACAACCTGTTCTTCGGGATGTCCGGGGTGCTGGTCCAGCCGCTGATCCTGTCGTTCGGGTCGGCCGCGGTGCTGGGGGCGCTGATGTTCGCGGGCGGCGCGGGGGTCTTCGCCGGGGGGCTGGTGCTGAGCGCGTGGGGCGGGCCGAGGCGCCGGGTGCGCGGTGTCGCGGTGTTCGTCGCCCTGGGAGGGGTGCTGCTCGCCCTGCACAGCCTCGCGCCCTCGCCCTGGCTGATCGCGGTGGTGGCGCCCGCCTTCCTGTTCACGCTGCCGTTCGTGCAGGGCACCGGGATGACCGTACTGCAGATCAAGACCGACCCCGCGGCGCTGGGCCGGGTGCTCAGCACGGTCCGCGCGCTCACCCAGACGGCCACCGTGCTCACCTACCTGGCGGCGGGGCCGCTGGCCGACCGGGTCTTCGAGCCGATGCTCGCCCCCGGCGGCGCGCTCTCCGGGACCCTCGGCGCCGTGATCGGCACGGGTGAGGGACGGGGCATCGCGGCGATCTTCCTGATCACGGGCCTGTGCCTGGTGCTGCTCGGGCCGCTCGCCTACCTCCAGCCCCGCCTGCGGAGGGTGGAGTCCGAGCTGCCCGACGCCGAGGACGTGCACGCCCCTCCGGAACGCGTCCCGGAATCCGCCCCGGAGCTCGGGGTGGAACCCGTCGCGGGACGCCGTGAGGCCGACCCGGGAACCGACGTCGCGCGAGTCGCGCAAGGAGACAGCGATGCCGCTCTATCTCGACCCTGAGGAACTTCGCGGGGCGCCGGGCGCCCACATCGACCTGATCGGCGCGATGGCGTTCCGGGCGGCGGGGGCGGCCCAGCGCCTGGGGGTCTTCGAGGCGCTCATGCCCGGCCCGCTCCCCGTGACGGAGCTGGCGGCCAGGACGGGCACCGACCCGGCCGGGCTCGCCGTGCTGCTGGAGGCGCTCGCCTCCCTCGGCTATCTCGACCGGGCGCCGGGCCGGGTGTACGGCAACAGCCCGATGGTCGCGGGCACCCTGGACCGGCGGAGCCCGTGGAGCTACGCCCCCGCGCTGGCCTTCTGGCAGGACGTGCTCGGCGAGCTCTGGGACGGCCTGGAGGAGTCGGTGCGCACCGGCACCCCCCAGGTCGACTTCTACGCCTGGCTGGAGGAACGGCCGGGGACGCTGGCCGAGTTCCAGAGCATGCTCGACGGGATGGCCGCCGGGCTCGCCCCGCTGGTCGCCGCGAGCGCGCCCCACCCCGGGGAGCGCCTGCTCGACGTCGGCGGCGGGCACGCCCGCCACAGCGTCGCGTTCTGCCAGGCGCACCCCGCGCTCACCGCGACGATCGTCGACCTGCCGAACGCCCTGGAGGGCGGCCGGGCCAGGATCGAGGCGGCCGGGCTGGGCGACCGCGTCACCCTGCTCCCGGGCGACCTGGCCGACCCCGGCGCCGGTCCCGGCGTGGACCTGGGTACCGGGCACGACACCGCGCTGCTGTTCAACCTCTGCCACGGGTTCGACGAGGCGGGCAACCGCGCGCTGTTCAAGAGGGTCGCGGGCGCGCTGCGCCCCGGCGGGGCGGTGGTCGTGCTGGAGACCTTCGCCGACCTGCCCGGCGGCACGCCCGCGACCGTCGAGGCGTTCATCCGCGCGTTCAGCCTCAACCTCGCCACCACCCAGGGCGGCGCGATCCACTCCTTCGCCGACACCGCCGCCTGGCTGTCCGACGCCGGATTCGGCCGGATCGAGCGACGGCACGTCGACGGCCCCAACGAACTGCTCGTCGCCCGCCTGGAGACCTCATGAGAGATCCCATGAAGATCACTGTCATCGGAGCGGGTCCCGCGGGCACCCTCCTCGCCTGCTACCTGGCCGGGCGCGGCTTCCGGGTGGAGGTCTACGAGCGGCGGGCCGATCCCCGGCTGCTCGACGAGGACGAGAGCAGGTCGATCAACCTCGGCCTGTCCGCCAGGGGCATCGCGGCGCTCACCGACATCGGCCTGATGGACACCCTGTGGCCGCTCACCGTCCCGATGCGCGGCCGGGCCATCCACCTGCCCGGCGGCGCGGTGCCGTTCCAGCCCTACGGCGCCCACGAGGGGGAGATCCTCCACTCGGTCCTGCGCCGCGACCTGATCACCACGCTCGTCGACCACGCCGAGACCCAGCCGGGGGTGACCTTCCACTTCCGGCACCGGCTGGTCGGCCTGGACCGCGAGACGGCCGCCGCGCGCCTCGTCCACGAGGAGACCGGGGCGGCGAGCACCGTCGAGGGCGACGCGGTGATCGGCGCGGACGGCGCGTTCTCGCAGGTACGGGCGCACATGCACCACGGGCTGCGGGCCGAGCACCACCAGGAGATCCTGGAGTGGGGCTACAAGGAACTCACCATCCCCGCCGCCGACGACGGATCGGCCAGGACCAGGCTGGAGGCCCTGCACGTCTGGCCCGGCGAGGACGCCCTCATCGTCGCCCACCCCAACCGCGACAACTCGCTCACCGGCACGCTCTTCCTGCCCGTCGAACGGTTCGGCGAGATCACCGACCCCGAGGAGTTCCTCGGCGAACGCTTCCCGGACACGCTCGGCCTCATGCCCCACCTGGCGAAGGAGTACGCCGAGCACCCGGTTGGGCACCTGGTGTCGGTCCGCACCTCGCCCTGGCACCACCGGGACCGGGTGGCGCTCATCGGCGACGCCTGCCACGCCGTCTACCCCTTCTACGGCCAGGGCATGAACTCGGCCCTTGAGGACTGCGCGGTCCTCGACCGCTGCGTGGGCGACCACCCCGGAGACCTCGGGGCCGCCTTCGCCGAGTACCAGCGGCTGCGCAAACCGCACACCGACGTGCTCGACGAGCTGTCCAAGCAGAACTTCGTGGAACTGCGCGACCGGCTCCGCTCCCCGCTGCACCTGCTGCGCAAGAAGGCGGACCTGCTGCTCGCCCGGACACTTCCCGGCCGGTGGGTCCCGCTCTACACGATGATCTCCCACACCACCGTCCCCTACGCGGACGCGCTCGCCCGCGCCCGGCGGCAGGACACGCTCCTGCGCGGGGCGGGGGCGGCCGTGGCCGTCGCCGGGCTGCTCGCCGCCGCTCCGTCCGTCGCACGTCTCGCACGTCTCGTACGCCTCACGCGCTTCGCACGCCTCGCACAGCGAAACACCCGGAAGGGCGAACCACCATGCTGACCGATCCCGCGGACCCCTCTCGCATCCTCCTGGAGACCGCCGATCTGGCCGGTGACCACGATCTGGTCCTGCGCTACCGCACCCCGCTCAGGGAGATCGTCACCTGGGCACGAGAGTATCTCTGCCGCCCCCACGAGGAACTGGGCAGGAAGGGGCCCGTCTGCCCGTACGCCCAGACCGCGCTGGACCGCGGCACCTTCTACCTGGCGGTCAGCCCCGGGCGGCCCGGCGGGCCCGAGGCCGCCGAGATCCTCGCCGGCTACCGCGACTGGTTCCCGAGGCTGCCCGCCACGCTGGGAGTGTCCGCGCAGTACCGGACGATCCTGGTGCTCTTCCCCGACCTGCCGGAGGCCGAGGCCGCCGCGGTGATCGACCACGCCCAGGAGGCGCTCAAGTCGCGCTACGTCTCGGAGGGGCTGATGATCGGGGAGTTCTACCCGGGCCCGCCGCCCAAGGCGGGGTTGTGGAACCCCTCCTTCCTGCCGCTGGGCAGCCCGGTCCCGCTGCTGGCGATCCGCCACATGGTCGCCACCGACTTCCCGTTCCTGCGTGACGACCCCGCGCAGGTCGCGGCGTATCTGGAACGTTTCGGCGACCGCCCGCCGGCCGCGCTCAGGGCGGAGATCCAGGCCGTCGCCGACCGCTACGGCCTGGTGCCCGCGACCACGTCCTGCGCCCCGTTCCTGACGGCGTCCTGACCCTTTCCACCGAGAGGGAAGACGGACACGGCCCGCCCCCGCGAGAACCGCGGGGGCGGGCCGTGTCGTCGCCGGGCCTTCCGTCCCGTCACCCGGCCGCGGCAGGAGCGGCCGGGTGACGGGACGTACCGGCGGGGGGGCCGGTTCCGTCAGACGCCGAGGAGCTCGGCGGCGGCCTGGGCGTTGGCGCGGGCGGCGCCGTAGGTGGCCAGGTAGGTGACGCCCTCCGGGCGCCAGATCGGCAGGCCCATCTCGACCACCGTGGCGTCGGGACGGGCGGCCAGCAGCGCGGAGACCACCGACTGGCTGGCCTCGTAGCGGTGCGCGTCCTTGACGACGACGATCAGGGACCGGCCCGAGGCGCGCTCCAGGATGTCCGCCACGTCGGCCGCCTCCGGCTTGACCCGCAGCACCTCCGCCTGCGGCAGCAGCAGCGGCGTGAAGCCCCACGGCACGTCGCCGACCGCGATGGTCGGCGGGGTGTCCACCTCGACCACCAGCGGGTCGACCAGGGGGGACGCCGAGCCGGTGAGGCTGACCGCGCGGCGGGCGGCGGTGAGGCCGATCACGTCCCGCTCGGCCTCGCCGGTGCGGGGCGTGCCGAACCAGGCGCGCAGCGCGGCGGCCCGCTCGGCCGCCGCCTCCAGGCGGGCCGCGGGGAGCCGTCCGTCGTGGACGGCCGCGACGATCTCGTCCACGATGCGGCGGACGTCGTCCTCGGTGGGGATCGGGCCGAGGCAGAGCAGGTCGGCCCCGGCGGCGAGGGAGAGCACCGAGCCTCCGGCGAGGCCGTGGGCGGCGGTGACGGCCTTCATGTCGAGGGCGTCGGTGATGACCACACCCTCGTACCCCATCTCGCCGCGGAGCAGGCCGGTCAGGGCGGCGGGGGAGAGCGTCGCGGGGAGCGCGCCGGTGACGGCGGGCACGCGGACGTGCGCGGTCATGATGGACTTGGTCCCGGCCTCGATCGCGGCGCGGAAGGGCACCAGCTCGCGCTCGCGCAGCAGCTCCACGGAGGCGTCGACGAGCGGGACCTCCAGGTGGGAGTCCTGCCGGGTCGCGCCGTGGCCGGGGAAGTGCTTGACGCAGGCGGCCACTCCCGCCGACTGCAGGCCGTGCACCGCGGCGACGGTGTGCCGGGCGACGAGCGCGCTCTCCGCCCCGAACGAGCGGGTGCCGATCACCGGGTTGTCGGCGGCGGTGTTGACGTCGGCCGACGGGGCCATGTCGAGGTTGACGCCGCAGCGGGCCAGGTCGTCGCCGATGGACCGGTAGACCCGCCGGGTGAGCTCGGCGTCGTCCACGGCGCCGAGGGCGGCGTTGCCGGGGTACGGGCTGCCGACGTGGTAGGCGAGCCGGGTGACGTCACCTCCCTCCTCGTCCAGCGATATGACCGGATCGGCGGCCTCGCGCAGGCGGGAGGTGAGAGCGGACAGCTGCGCGGCGTCGGCGACGTTGAAACCGAAGAGCGTGACGCCGCCGAGACCGTTCTCCAGCTCCCGCAGGACCCACTCGGGTGCCTCGGTGCCCTGGAACGCGGCGAGCAGCGTGCCGGCCGCGAGACGACGCAGCCCCTGATCGCCGCGATCCGCGATGAACTCAGACATGGCGGTAGGTATTCCTTACCTGAGATGTAGGGGGGTGTCGGACATGGAAGTAAACCGGGAAAACAGAACAGGGCTGGTACGGCCCGCGCCTTGTGGGTGCGTGCCGTACCAGCACCAATGGGATCAGCCCTTGACGGCACCCGCGACGAGGCCGGAGACCATCCGCCGCTGCACCAGAAGGAAGAAGATGATGACCGGGATGGTCATCAAGGTGGAGGCGGCCATGATTCCGCCCCAGTCGACCGACCGCTGGCTGACGAAGTAGCGCAACGCCACGGGCATGGTGTAGCTGCCCTGGTCGCCGATGAGCGTCAGCGCGAACACGAACTCGTTCCACGCGGTGATGAACGAGAAGATGCTCGTCGCCACCAGCCCGGGGGCCACCAGCGGGAACAGCACCTTCCAGAAGGTGGCGAACCGGCTGGCGCCGTCGATCCAGGCGGCCTCCTCCAGCTCCTTGGGCACCGCCGCGACGAAGGTGCGCAGCATCCAGATGGCGAACGGCAGCGTCATCGCGACGTTCACCACGATGAGGCCGAGCAGCTGGTCGTACAGCCCGGCCCGCCTCACCATCAGGAACAGCGGGATGAGCAGCGCCTCGCCGGGGACCATCTGCACGATGAGCAGCAGGATCAGGAACGAGGTGCGCCCGCGGAACCGGAAGCGGGCCACCGCGGTCGCCGCCAGCAGGGAGAACACCGCGCCGATGAGCACGGTGCCGACGGCCACGATGGCGCTGTTGAGCAGGTAGCGCCAGATGGAGTGGCCGGCGACGCCCTCGGTGAAGACCCGCTTCACGTGTTCGAGCGTGAAATCGGTGGGGAACGGGATGAAGTCCGTCGTGAAGATCTGCTCGCTGCTCTTGAAGGCCGTGGTCACCATCCAGTAGACGGGGAACACCGCGAACAGGAACACCACGACGGCCGCGGTGTTCAGGCCGATCCTGCCGAGCCGCTTGCGCCTCTTGAGTTTGCCCTGCGTCCCGTACGCGGGCCGCTCACGCCGGGGTGCCCGCGTGTCGTAGGTGGTCATCGCACGTCCTCCGTCTTCACGATCTGGCGGACGTAGAAGAAGGTGATGACGAGCAGGATCAGCGTCAGCACCACCGCGATGGCCGCGCCCATGCCCATCTTGGGCGGCGCGCTGAAGGCCTGGGTGAAGGCGAACAGCGACAGGTTGAACGCCTCCCGGTTGGACGTGCCGCCCGCCAGCACGAACAGCTGGGTGAAGACCTTGAAGTCCCAGATCACCGAGAGCACCGTCAGCACCGCGAAGACCGGCTTCAGCAGCGGGAAGGTGATCCGCCAGAAGATCCGCCACGCGGAGGCGCCGTCCACCCTGGCCGCCTCGTACAGCTCCTGGGAGATGCTCTTCAGCCCGGCGAGCACCGAGACCGCGATGAACGGGAACGATGCCCAGACCACCGCGATGATCAGCACGATGTAGATGGTGAACGCGTCGTTGAGCCACGGCTCGCCGGTCCAGTCGGAGCGGCCGAACAGCAGGGAGGAGAACCAGTCGGGCAGCGCGTTCAGCGCCCAGTTGATGACGCCGGACTCCGCGTCGAACAGCCAGCGCCAGATGATGGCGGTGGCGATCTGCGGGGTGGCCCAGGCGGCCATGATGCCGACGATCAGGAAGGTCGACATCTTCTTGCCCAGCTTGTGCAGGAGCAGGCCGACCAGCGTGCCGAGGACCAGGGTGCAGGCCACCGTGACGACGGCGAAGACGACGGTGTTGCGGAGCGACGTCCAGAACAGCTCGGACTCGACGAGCTTCCGGTAGTTCTCCAGGCCGACGGACTCGGCCGGCACTCCCCGGATCTGCCGCAGTCCCACGTTCTGGAAGGACATGACGACCATCTGGTACAGCGGGTAGAGCAGCAGGCCGGCGATGACGAGCAGGCCTGGGACGAGCAGCGCGTAGGGGACAACCCAGGCGGGCAGCCCGCTGGACCTGCGCGGGGGCGTGGCGCCTCGGTGCCCCCGCGCCGGGACGGAGGGGGTGCCCCCGTCCCGGGCGATGGTTGAGGTGTTCGCCATGGTTACTGGTTCAGGATCTCTTCGAGTTCCTTGTTGGCGTCGGCCAGCGCGGTGTCGACGTCCTTCTTACCCTCGATGACCGAGCGGGCCGCGCTCTGCAGGACCGCCTTGGTGTCGTTCGCCTCGGCCCAGTTGGTGTCGTTCGGGAAGCCCTTGGCGACCTTGAAGGTCTCGGCGAACGGCGCCTGCACCGGGTCGGAGGCGTACTCGGTCAGAGCCTCCGGGTAGAGCGGGAGCAGGCCGCCCTCCTTGGCGTAGCGGGTGCCGAACTCCTTGCCGGCGGCGAGCTTGACGTACTCGGCGGACAGCTCGACGTTCTTGGTGTCCTTCCAGATGGCGATGTCGTTGCCGCCCTGGAAGGCCGGGGCCGGGCCGCTGCCGTCCTTGGCCGGGAGCGAGAAGAAGGCCATCTTCGCGTCGTCGACCTTGCCGCCGCTCTGCTCCTTGATGGTGGTGATGTCCCAGCCGCCGGTCACGTACATGCCGACCTTGCCGTTGGCGAAGCGGGTCGCGATGTCCACCGAGTTCTGGGTGAGGGCGGACTTGCGCGAGACGCCGTGCTTGGTCACCAGGTCGGTGTAGTACTGGAAGCCCTCCTTGAAGCCGGGCTCCGTCAGCTTGCCGGTCCACTTGCCGCCCTCGAAGGCGGCGAAGTCGCCACCGGCCGACCAGACGAACGGCGAGAGCGACATGTTGGCGTCGGAGCCGCCGTTGAAGGCGAAGCCGTCGACGTCCTTGCCCTTCTCGGCGACGATCTTCTTGCCCGCCGCGACGAGGTCCTCCCAGGTCTTGGGCACCTCGATCTTCAGGTCCTCGAACCAGTCCTTGCGGTAGAGGACGGCGCGGGTGCCGCCACCCCACGGGGCGGCGTAGATCTTGCCGTCGACCGTCTCGTAGCCCCACAGGTTCTGCGGGATCTGCTGGAAGTCGGGCGTGGCCTTGACGACGTCGGTGATGTCGGTCAGCGCCTCCTGCGCGACCCAGGCGGCCACCTGGTCGTTGCCGAACTCGGTGACGTCGGGGCCCTCGCCGCCGGCGAGCGCCGCGGTCCACTTGGCCTGCGCGTCGGGCCAGGGCACCCACTGGAGCTTGACGTCGGCGCCGGTGGTCTCCTTGAACTTGGCGTTCAGGTCGGCCATCAGCTTGTCCTGCTTCTCGTCCGGAGCGCCGAGGCGCCAGACGGTCAGCGTCTGACCTGCGAACTTGGGACCGGACGCGGCGGGAGCCGACGCCTGGTCGTTGGCGGCCGGTGCCGGCTCGCTGCTTCCACACGCGGCGAGCCCCAGGGCGAGGGCGGCGGTGGTTGCCGTCGTGGTGGCGATTCTCGCGAACTTCACTGGAGTTCTCCCTTTCAGGCTTTCGCCAGGGTTTGCGCTCTGTTATTGCCGGGGTCCCCCGCGACCCTCTGCACTCACTGGGAGCGGTCGGAACTACCGCAACCCGCGGTTCCGATCGCTTGCCTGCGGGCTGACTAGGGTTAAACTAACAAGAAACTTTCTTAAAAGAAACGATCGTTAGCGGATCGTGACGGGGAGGACGACCTTGCCCACACGCCCGGGGACCCCCCGGCTGCTGCGCCAGCTCAACGACCGCGCGGCGCTGGAACTCCTGCTGTCCAGCGGCCCTCTCACCCGGGCTGAGCTGGGAGAATATACCGGGCTCTCCAAGGTGACCGCCGGTCAGCTGCTCTCCAGGCTGGAGGAGCGCGACCTCGTCACGGTGGTCGGGGAGCAGGCGGGCGGGCGCGGACCCAACGCCGCGCTCTACGGGGTGGTGCCCTCCTGTGCGTACGTGGTCGGACTTGACGTGCTGCCTGACAGGATCAGCGCGGGAGTCGCCGACATCACCGGCACCCTCGTCGCCGAGGTCTCCGCGGATCCCAGCGGGCACGACGACCCGGTACGGCTGGTGCGGAGTGCGGTCAGCCAGGCGTGCGAGTCGGCGGGCATCGGCGTCGACCGGCTGCGCGCCTTCGTGATCGGCACCCGGGGCGTCGTCGACCCCTGCACCGGTGACGTGCGCTTCTCCTTCGACCTGCCCTCCTGGCACAACGGCGTGCTCGCCGAGCTCCGCCGCGACCTCGGCGTCCCGGTGACGATAGAGAACGACGTGAACCTGGCCGCGCTGGCCGAGCGCGCGTACGGGGCCGCGGTGGGCGTCGACGACTTCGTGCTCGTCTGGGCGGGGGTCGGGCAGGGGCTCGGCGTCATGCTGGGCGGGCGGCTGCACCGCGGCTTCACCGGCGGCGCGGGCGAGATCGGCTGGCTCCCCGTGCCCGGCGAGCCGCTCCCCACCGACGTGAGCGAGCCCCAGTCGGGCTCGTTCCAGCGCCTGGTCGGCGGCGACGCCGTGACCGGGCTCGCGAACGCCCACGGCATCGGCATCGGCCCCGTCCCCGGGGCCTCGGGGGCCTCCGGAGGCGACTCCGACGCCGATGCCGTGGGGGATGTGGGGAGCTACGTCCGTACGGCCGTCGCGGAGGGCGCCGAGGCGTTCCTGGACGAGCTGGCCGGGCGGCTGGCCGTCGGCGTCGCCGCCGTCGCGGTGGTCCTGGACCCCGGACTGATCGTGCTCAGCGGCGACGTCGGCAGGGCCGGGGGAGACGCGCTCGCCGCCAGGGTGCAGGACGCGGTGGCCCGGTTCTGCCCCAGCCAGCCCAGGGTCGTGGTCTCCCGGGTCAAGGGCAACCCCGTACTGCGCGGCGCCCTGGTGTCGGCACTGCAGCAGGCCAGGGAGCAGGTGTTCTCGGACACGATCTGACCTCGTCCTCCGTCCTCTGTCCTCTGTCCTCCGAGATCGCGTCCGGCGGCCGGGGACGCCGGTCGCCCGTGGGAGCGGGTGCGCGGTGGAGGAAGTTGGGGTCAGCGGTGGGCGCGCAGCGCGGCGAGCAGCCACTGGAAGGCCGGCACCGCCTCCGGGGCCGGTGGCAGGCCCCGGAGGAGGTTCAGCAGCTGCCAGTACCGTTCCACCCGGGGCTCGGCGACCAGCTCCAGCCAGTCCGTCAGTGAGGAGATCTCCTCGGGGGGAAGCTCCACGGGGACGATCCGGTCCAGAACCACTCTCGCGCCGGGCGACTCCGGTGGGATTCCCTTCCCGAGGGCGCCGGCCGCGTGCTCAAGGACCAGGGGCCGGAGGTCGAGCCCGAACTCAAGGCGACTGTCCTGCTCCCCGCTCAGGACCATCTGCCGTACCGTCCGCTTGAAGCTCTCGTCGGCGACCAGCTCGGCCAGCTCCACCCAGGCGTCCACCTGTTCGGACGTCGGTTCCTCGGGAAGCTCGGAGGGGATGTCGCGCATCCATTCCGCGACGAGGGTGGCGTCCTCGTCGACGACGTCGGCGAACACGCCGCCGACGAACTCGTCGATGATCTGCCGGCGTTCCCGCGCCGACAGCCGGGCCAGTGCGTGCATCAAGATGATCTCCTCGGTGGTGCTGTCACGTGTGGCGAGGACGTGCAGGACGGCACGCCGTATCCGCAAGGCGCGGATCTCCGCGTCGAGCGCCTTGACGTGTGTCTCCGCCAGTTCCCGCAGCGGAGCCCGTTCTTCCAGGATCCGCTGGATGGCGTCGAGACCGAGCCCGAGCTCGCGAAGGGTCCTGACCAGGTCCAGCCGTGCGACCGCCTCCGCGTCGTAGAGCCGGTATCCCCCGCTCGACCTGCCGGCCGGGGGGACGACGCCGCTGTCGGACCAGAAGCGGATCGTGCGCGCCCGCAGCCCGGTGCGCCGGGCCAGCTGCCCGATCGTGTAGAGATCCGTCGCGTCGCTCATGGCTCGAATCTGCACCTTCCACCCACTGGAACCTCAAGCGGTACGCCCGAATTCTCGCCATGGAACGGTCGTTCGGGCACGGCCGTTCGGGCGTCGTCTCCGTCACCGGCGCCTTCTCGGGCGCCTCGTCCTCGTGCATCCCGTTTTCCCGTACTTTGTTCTGGTGCGCCCGGTCCGTGGTCCGACGAGGCCGGGACGCGTGCTGATGTCCCGCGGGGCGAGGCCGGTGCCGGACAGGCGTACCGCGATCGGGTCTTCCCGGAGACGGTCCGGTGAGGTCTGCGCACTGTGGCGCTTGGGGAAGAATTGCCACCATGCCTGACATCGTTCTGATCTCCGATGCCCGAGTCGCCGCGATCCCCGTCGAGGAGTCGGGGGAGCCGCTGGTCGACGTCCGGGGGCGGCTGCGGACGGACGAGCGGCTCGCCGACCCCGAGGGGGCCTTCGCCCATCTCAGGCTCGGGCTGCTGACCAGGCTGGAGGAGGCGCAGGCGCAGCTTCCCGGGGGATACCGGCTGCTGGTCGTGGAGGGGTACCGGCCACTGGCGACGCAGAAGGAGATCTTCGACGGATACTCGGCGGAGCTCCGGGCGCTGTATCCCGACATGTCGCCCGCGGAGCTGCGGGCCGCGGCGAGCCGCTACGTGTCGCCCGTCGAGATCGCCCCGCACACGGCGGGAGCGGCGGTCGACCTGACCCTGGCCGCCGACGACGGGACCGAGCTCGACATGGGTACCCGGCTCAACGCCACCCCCGAGGAGAGCGACGGCGCCTGCTACACCAACACCCCCGGCCTGTCCCCGGAGGCCCGCCACCACCGCAAGCTCCTCGGCGTCGCCCTGGAGGCGGCCGGACTGGTCAACTACCCCACCGAATGGTGGCACTGGTCCTACGGCGACCGCTACTGGGCCCTGACCACCGGCGCCCCAGCCGCCCTCTACGGTCCTCGCGCTCTCTGATCTCCCCGTACGACACCGCGGGCCAGCGGTGCGGCCCTTCTTGACTACTTCTGATCTCGATGGCCAGGACGGTCTCCTGCCCCTCCTCGGTGCCCCAGCCGCAGCGGTACGTCATCCACAGGAACGATGGTTTGATCCACGTCATCCGGTCTCGCTTCCAGGCGGCCGGGAAGCGGCCATGATGAGCGGCGGGGAGACCGATCTCCGGAGCGTAAGCCTGGTAGACGGTGATCGTGGACGCGCTGTGGACCGCCCGGATCCCGTGCTTCGGTTCTTCCATGGCGGACAGGATGAGCCCGGCCGTATGGGAAAAGCCATTGATTTACCAACCGTTCGCCGGACGTGAGCGGCGGGACGTCGTACATCGGCAAGTACGGCATCGACCTGCTTCGGCGAGTTCGTATCACGGGGGAGAGGGCTCGCCGCCGCGGAAGGCGCGGCGGTAGGCGGTGGGGGTGGTGCGCAGGGCGCGGTGGAAACGGCGGCGGAGGTTGGTGGCCGAGGAGAGGCCGACCCTGGCGGCGATCGCCTCGACGGGCAGGTCGGTCTCCTCCAGCAGGGCCTGGGCGGCGGCGATCCGCTTGCCGAGCAGCCACTGACCGGGACTGACACCGAGCTGTCCGGCGAACCGGCGGGCGAGGGTGCGCACGGAGAGCCCGGCCCGGGAGGCGAGGTCGTCGGCCGAAAGGGGTTCGTGGAGTCGTTCGGTCACCCAGTCGAGCACGGGGGCCAGGGAGCCGGGCGGGTGGTCTGCGGGAGGGGGCGCGGCGTACTGGAGCTGCCCGCCCTCGCGGTGCGGCGGCATGACCATGTGCCGGGCGACCTGCGCGGCGTAGGCGGCGCCCTGGTCGGCACGGACCAGGTGCAGGCACAGGTCGATCCCGGCGGCCGTGCCGGCGCTGGTGGCGACGTCGCCGTGGTCGACGTACAGGGTGTCGGGATCGACCCGGACGTAGGGGAAGCGTGCCGCCAGTTCGGCGGCCATCCGCCAGTGCGTGGTGGCCCGGCGGTGGTCGAGCAGCCCGGCCTGGGCCAGCAGGAAGGTGCCGGAGCAGATCGCGACGATCCGGGTCCCGCGCCGATGGGCCAGCCGCAGCGCGCGCACGACGGCGGGCGAGGCGGGCGTGTCCGGTCGCTGCCAGCCGGGGATCACGACCGTGTCCGCCGCGTCGAGCGCCGTCAGGCCCGCGGTCACCGCCATGTCGTAACCGGCCAAGGTGGGCGTCCGGCCCGGGTGCTCGGCGCAGACCTCGAACTCGTAGCGGACGGGCAGGCCGGGACGGCGCACGCCGAAGACCTCGGCGGCGCACGCGAGCTCGAAGGTGGACTGCGGCGGGAGGACCAGGGCGACGACGCGGTGAACGGCCATGGCAGAAAAGTACCGGAGGATGTCATTCCGGACACTGGGCGGCTTGGCCGTATCCGGCCACGATGGGCTCATGAACGAGGAACACGACGGCGTACAGATCCTGAACGTCGATGAGGTCGAACCCGTTGAGGTCGTCCCCGGCATCGTCCGGCGGGGGTTGCCCGCCACCGATTTGGCCCGTGGCTGGGTCTACGACTTCGCACCGGGCACCGAATGGCCGGAGGTCGACGTGCACGAGGGGGAGGAGCGCTACTACGTCGTGTCCGGCGAGTTCGTCGACAGGGGGCACCGGCTCGGGCCGGGCAGCTACGTGGTGTTCGCCCCGGGCAGCACCCACCGCCCGCGCACGGAGACCGGGGCGCGCATGCTCGGGATCAGCATCCCCCGGCGTTAGGTGAACCGACCTGGGGCAGCCGTGCGGACGCCTGTTCGCCGGTCCGCTCACGGGTCCAGGCCGGCCTCGCCGTCGGGGGGAGCCCGGTCGTCCGACGCCAGGCGATCACATGGGTCTCGGCCACGACGCCGGCGGGTCCTCGGGAGAGGAACACCGCCGCACCGCGCCACGGGCGTGCGGAGAGGCCGCCCGGCGGGGACCGGGCGGCGTCTCCGAACAGCGGATCAGGCCTCGGCCTGTTCGAACATCTCCTCGGCGCGTTCCGGGCTGCCCTCGGCGAGGCCCCGGTCGATCGCGCGACGGGACGCGAGCCACGTCACGACACCGACGAGGAGCACGATGCCCTCGGTGACGGTCAGCGCCCAGATGATGCCGGCCAGCCCGAACCAGAGGTCGCCGAGAAGCACGATCGGGATGAACAGGACGCCGTGTGCCACCGACATCACGATCGCCGCCACCGACCGTCCCGCCGCCTGGAACAGCGACGTGATGAGGCCCGTGAACCCGTTCACGATCATCGCCACGAGCTGCGCCGTGAGGACCGTGACGCCGATCGCGAGGACCGAGCGATCGGCCGAGAACGCGGAGAACACCTGCTCGCGGAACACGAACACCGTCGTCGAGAAGATCAGGACGATGCCGCCCACGGTGATCGCGGACGCGCGCAGCGCCGATGTGAGACGGCTGCGGTCACCCTTGCCGTACGAGTAGGCGAGGAGTGGCAGCACGCCGATCGTGACGCCCATCACCAGGAACTCCGGCACCTGCGCGATGCGGACCGCGACGCCCATGGCCGCGAGCGCGCCGTCACCGTAGGCGACCGCGAGGTTGTTGAGCACCAGCGTGGTGACGATCATGAAAGAGGACTGGAACAGCTCGCCGACGCCCACGCCGAAGACGGGCTTCAAGACGGCGGGCGAGAGCGTGAACCAGCGCGGCGCGAGGCTCACGTGCTCGCTGTTCCGCCGCAGCCAGACGGCGAAGTAGGCGACGATGCCGAGGTTCGAGAGGCCCATCGCCAGCGCCGCGCCGGCGACGCCCCAGTGCAGCACGAGGATGAACAGGACGTCGAACGCGACGTTCGCGACCGCGGACGCGATGATCCCGATCATCACCTGGCGCGCGGCGCCCTCCGCCCGTACGAGCTGTTCGAGACAGAACGCCGCGGCGAGCACGGGGACGAAGGCGAGCATGACGGCGACGTAGGCGCTCGTCGCGGGTACGGCGGCGGCGTCCGCGCCGAGCAACGACACGAGCGGGCGCAGCAGAAGCAGCCCGGCACCGCCGAACAGGACTCCGGCGATCACCGAGCCCCAGACGGCGAACGACGAGACGTGCTTGATCTCACCGGCCCTCGCGGGCTCGTGCTCCGCCGCGCCGAGCAGCCGCGAGATCAGCGTGCCGCCGCCGACGCCGAACACGCCGCCGACCGCCATGACCAGGCCGAGCACCGGCGTGCCGAACGTGATCGCGGCGAGCAGCGCGGTGTCGTGGAGCGAGCCGACGAAACCGGCGTTGACGAGGTTGTAGACGGCGCCGACGATCATCGCGGCGGCCATCGGCACGCAGAGGTGCACGAGGGCGCGGACGATCGGCGCGGTCGAGAGGTACCAGCGGTTGGTGCCGATGACGTCGGTCTTCGCGGGGGATTCGGGGTTCGTGGTGCTCATGGCTGTTCCTCTTCCGGGCAGGTCCGGGTTTTCCGGGCAGGTTCGAGCGCGCGCCGGCGAACGCCGACACGGCGGGGTGATGTTCTGGACGCGCGGCCGGGCCGCGTTCGGGGGCCGCAGGAGTACGGCGGAAACGGGCTGGAAACGGGCCGTGGGCTGCGTCAGGTGCTGGTCAGCGTCGGGTGCCGGTCAGCGCGGCGTGCGGCGCGGTCCGTCGTGCCGCGGGGAATCGCGGTCGTGCGCGGATGCGGGCGCCGACCGCTGGAAAGGAGGCGTCGAGCCGTGGGTCGCGGGGTGACGTGGCCGACGATGTCTTCGGAGGTGATTCGGCCCCGTGAGCGAGGGGGATCGAGTGAGCGGCGCGGCGATGGCCGCCCGGGGCTGATCGGGCCGGAGCCGTTGCGGTCACCGGCCGCCGGGGCCGGTGCTGATGATCCTTGCGGGAGTGTGCAGGGGCTCCTCGCGGGCAGGGTCGAGCGCGCGTCGGTGGACGCGAGCGCGGTGAGGGGATGTCGCGGACGCGCGCTCGCGTCTACGACCGGGTCGGTTGCGGCAGCTCCGCGGTGATCTTCGTGAGCAGGGCGTGCAGGGTGGTCCGCTCGGCCTGGTCCAGGGGGGCGAGGATCGTCTCGTCGGCGGCGGCCATCGCGGTGTCGAACCCGGAGATGAGCTCGACGCCGGCCGGCGTCGCGTAGACGCGTTTACTGCGCTCGTTACCGCCCTCCGTGCGGCGCTCGACGAGGCCGCGGCGTTCGAGCCCCTGCATCAGGCTCGATACGCTCGCCGCGCTCGTGCGGGTCATCCGCGCGATGTCGCGCTGGATCGCGCCGGGGTTCTGGGCCAGGTAGCCGAGCGCGAAGCCCTGCTCGTGGCTGAGCTCGCGGTCCCGGATCCAGTCCTCGGCGGCCTTCCGCTGAGCCCACATGACCCAGCGGACCAGCCCGAGGGTGCTGGTGAGGTTCGGTGCTTCCATAATCAGGACTCTAACTGTTTGAATTCTAACTGTCAACGATCGAACTGATCGGCGTGCCGTCGCCCGTCGGTGTGGCCGAGGGTGTGCCGGTCGCCATCGGTTCACCGGCCGCCCCTTTCGGGTTCGTCCACCTCGCGCTCCGGTACGACCGGCGGGCCGGGAGGCCGTCCCGTATCTCCTGGGGTGGCGGCCTCGTGTCGCCGCACGGCCGTCTGTCCTGTCGTGGTGGCGTTCGGGCGTCGCCGTCCGGCACCCTGAAGCCAATTACTCCAATTTTTGGAGTAATTGGGGTATCGTGACGGAGGCGCCGCCACAGGTGATCGTCGGTGCGGGGGCCCGGTGATCGCCCGCGTGCCGCCAACGGCGGCGGCGCGCCGGGACGCGCTCGCCCAACCGCCTGACGGCCGCCGCCGGTGGAACGCCATGGAGGCCACCGGAGGCCACCGGAGGACGCCGGAAGACACGGCCGCATGACCACCGACCCCAAGGAGCACCGATGATTCTCGTGACCGGAGCGACAGGCAGCGTCGGACGGCACGTCCTCGCCGACCTGCTCGCCATGGGACACCGGGTTCGCGCGCTGTCCCGCGCTCCCGAACAGGCGTCCATCCCGCGGCAGGCCGAGATCGTCCAGGGCGATCTCGGCGAACCGGAAGGACTGCGCGAGGCGCTGCACGGGGTACGCGCCGTCTACCTGATGGCGATGGGCGACGCGCCGGTGCCGTTCGCCGAACTCGCCGAACGCAGCGGCGTACGGCGGATCGTCCTGCTGTCCACCAGCGACGTCCTCGACGACGTCGAGGACGCCGAGCGGCAACCGGACGCGGTGGCGCGGCTCCACGCCGGGTTCGAGCGGGCCGTGGCCCGGACCGGGATGCGATGGACGTTCCTGCGCCCCAACGAGTTCGCCGGCAACAGCCTGCACTGGGCGCCGCAGATCAAGGCCGGCGACATCGTGCGCGCCCCCTACCCGTCGGCGCGCACCGCGCCGATCCACGAGCGGGACATCGCCGCCGTCGCGGTGCGCGCTCTCACCGAGGACGGGCATCACGGGGCGAGGTATGTCCTGACCGGCCCTCAGGCCATCACGCACGCCGGCCAGCTCGCCGCGATCGGGGCGGCGATCGGACGCCCCCTGCGCATGGAGGGGATTCCCGCCCACGAGGCCCGCGAGCAGATGACCCGTTACGCGCCTCCCGCGATCGTCGACGCCGTCCTCGGCCAGCTCGCGGCGGCGGTCGAGCGGCCGTCCGTGCCGACCGACACCGTCCGGCGGGTCATCAGCCGGTCGCCATACACGTTCGCCGACTGGGCCCGCGAGCACGCCGCCGACTTCGGCTAGCCGTACCGCCCACACTGGCTACGCTGGCGCCGACTCACTTTCGACACGGGGGTTGGCGTTGTCAGGCGACACCAGACAGCAGATGGTCGACCGGCTCATGCTCGCCCTCACCGACCTGCAGAACGTCTCCGACCAGGTGGACCAGGCCATCAGCTCCGTTCTCGGCCTCAACCGCACCGACGCCCGCTGCCTGTCGTGCCTCATCATCCGGGGTCCGATGACGGCGGGCGATCTGGCGGCGGCGGCGGGTGTCGCCCCCACCGCGCTCACCTTCGCCGTCGGCCGGCTCGCACAGGCGGGTTACGTGGAACGGACGCGGGATCCCGCCGACCGCAGGCGCGTTCTCGTCACCGCCACCGGCAGGGCGACCCGGTTCGCCGAACGGATGTGGAGCCAGACCGTCACCGATTCCGAACAGCGCCTGTCGAGATACTCGACGCAGCAGCTGGAGCTCTTGACCGGTTTCGTCGACGAACAGATCGAACTGCAGAAGCGGCAGGTGCTGCGCATCCGCGACGGTTCGGGCACAAGCCAGGAGGACCATTAGGGCGGAGGGCGGCGCCGCCGCGAACCGCGATCACCCCCGGCAGGGTGGCGGCCACTGTGGAAACGGGTCACGGCGCGGGCGCCGCCTTTCCCGGGAGAGCCGCTTCCTCGACGAAGGCCGCGTTCTCCAGGAAGTTCGCGCGCCGGAGCAGGGGGTGGTCGCGGGCGGTGCCGATCAGGGTGCCCGCGTGGCCGGTCAGCACGGTGCAGCCGCCCGCGTCGCACAGGTCGGTCCAGCCGGCCGGGGTCGCCACCGGCAGCCGCGTGCGGATCCGGCCGTCCGCGTCCGCCATGTACAGCCGGCCGTTCATCGCGGCCAGTGCCACGGCCCCGGCTCCGGCGGCGGCCTCGACCAGGCTCCAGGTGGAGGCCTCCGGGTCGAACAGCCACAGGCCGTCCGCGGCGGCGGCGAACAGCTCGCCGTTCACCATGCCCAGGCCGACCCCGCCGCGAGGCCCGTCGGCGAGGGTGGTCCAGCCGTGCTCGGGATCGCGGTAGACGAGCCGGTCGTCGGAGGTGAGGCCGTACAGGCCGATCGGGTGGACGGCGGTGGCCTCCCTGGGGGTGGCCAGGGCGACCAGCGCGGGGGCGGTGCCCGCGGGGCGCCAGCGCAGGTTCTGATCGGAGATCTCGCGGGTGAGCAGCGAGCCGTCCCGGGTGGCGCCGTACAGCAGGGAGTCGAACACGGTCAGCGCGCCGACCTCGTCCGCGCCGCCGATGGTCTCCCACCCGCCCGTACGCGCCGACAGCCGGTTCAGCACGTTGCGGGTGATCCGGTCCACGGCCGGGTCGTGCAGGGTGTTGCCCCAGTTCACGGTGGAGGCGGTGAAGACCGTCCCGGCGCCGAGGCCGAAGACGCCCATGGTGGCCATGCCACCCTGGCCGTACCGGTGCCAGTGCCGCAGGTCGGCGGTCGCCAGGATGACGAAGGACGGCGGGGTGCCGTCGCGCCCGGTGGCCACCGGCACGCCGTCCTCCTCGACGAAGTCGCAGGCGTCCGTCTCGTAGCCGATCGCGCCCTTGCCGAACGTGTCGCCCTCGCCCAGCTTGGTGTCCTCGAACACCCAGTGCTCGGGGAACCTGACGGTGTAGGACTCCTCGTGCATGAGCTGCATGTACGGGCCCCAGGTCCCGGCGCCGCGCCGGAAGCTGACCCCGGTCAGGCCGTTCTCCGGGCGGTTCACCGGCGCGCTGGACCACTCGACCGTGGTGAGGGCCGGGTCCACGGCGGCGATCGGGTCGGCGATCGCGTCGCGGTAGCAGACCATGGTGCGCCCGTCGTCCTCCAGCCGGAACTGCCACCAGCAGGTGTTGCCGGAGAAGACGGCCAGGTTGCCGCCCCGGCGGGCGAACTCCTCGACGCTGTCGCGCATCCCCGCCGACCAGTACTCGTCGTGGCCGCTCACCATGAGCAGCCGGTAGCCGGAGAGCAGCTCGCGCCCCGCGTGCAGGTCCAGGGCCGAGCAGTAGTCGACGTCGTACCCGGCGGGCCCCAGCCAGCGGATCATGCCCTCCTCCCAGCGCTCGGGCGGCGGCCCGCCGCCAGGCCGGTCGAAGGACACCCGCGAGGCCCGGGTCGGCTGCTCGCTCCAGTAGATGGACTCGCCGGGGATGCCCGCCCTGTTGTACGCCTGCCAGGTCGGGAACGGGATCGACAGCAGGATCGGCGAACGGGGACGGGCGGCCCGTACGACGAAGTAGACCTCGCTGCTCTCCTCGTCGGCGGTGAAGACCGCCCGGTAGAGGGAACTGCGCCAGCCGGTGGAGACGTCGAGCGTCCACACCGGGCCGGTGAACTCCCCGTCGAGCACGGCCAGGTCGGTGGCGACGTCCTCGACCAGCACCGAGCCGCGCAGCGGGGCGCGGGAGGCGCGGGCGAGGTGGAAGCGGAGCGCGCCGCCCTGGACGCAGGACGTCGACTCGGCGTAGGCGTGGACCGTCATCGGACACCTCCGGCGTGCGGTCCCCGGGCTCCGGCCGCGGGAAGGGCGCTCGACCGACCGGCTGCGGGCACGGGCGGGGCGCTCGACCGACGGGTTGTGAGCACGGGTTCGGGCGAGGGTTCGGGCGGGGCGCTCAACCGACCGGCTCCAGCACCTCGCGGAACGCGGCCTCGACCAGCAGCGACTCCAGGTCGAGCAGGTAGCGCTCCATCGCGGGGCGGGGAAGGTAGCCGGTGTCGGCGGTGAGCGAGACGCCGAGCCCGCCGGGCTCGCCGGTCACGTGCAGGCAGAACCGGCAGTTGAGCCGCTCCTGGCTGAGCGGCCAGGTGAGCGTCGTCTCGTCCAGGGCCCGCCGCACGCTCGTCTCGTCGGGGGAGGCGTCCACCCGGTCGGCGAAGCGCATGTCGTTGAAGCAGCAGTACGGGTGGATCCGCGCGCCCCGCTCCCGGCCGATCCGTTCGGTGAGCCGGTCCCGGTCGTCCGGGTCGTGGTAGGCGGACCGGTAGGCGCGCAGCGCGGCGGGCTTGGCCGCGCGCAGCAGCTCGCCGAAACCGCCCTCGCGCAGGTCCAGCACGAACAGGCCCTCCTGGGAGAGCGTGGTGACCGCGTTGACGGTGTCGCCGCGGAAGCGGTTGCCCACGATCGGCAGCATCGCGCTCACGTCGTGGCCGGTCACCCTTCCGGCCAGCACGGACGCGGCGGCGAGCAGGACGGTCGAGGTGCTCGTGCCGCTCAGCGCGGCGATCCGCTGCACGGCCAGGTCCATCGCCCGGGAGACGAGGTGCGCCCGCCAGATCGGCGGGTCCGCGGGGACGCCCGCCCACCGGTCGAACATGGTCGGGGGGACGCGCCGGTACCCGCCCTCCCAGTGTTCCGCGGCCACCGCCGCGACCTTCAGACCCTGCTCGGAGCCCTGCCAGCGAGCCAGCTCCAGCGGCGAGGGCGGGGGCGGCCCGGGTACGGAGCCGCGCAGCAGGAGCAGCCGCAGTTCCGTGACCGCCACCTCGGCCCCGAGGCCGTCGGCGGCCAGGTGGCAGAAGACGAGCACGATGTGGGTGACCTCGTCGCGGTCGACGACGAGCCCGATCCTGAGCGGCCACTCGTTCCCGTAGTCGAACGCGGTCTCCGCCAGCGCGTCCCGCAGCCGCTCGGGGTCGCCCTCCGACACGGTGACCGGGATGGATCCGCCGGTCGCGAGCACCTGCCACGGCTCCGCGCCGCTTTCGTCCGGTGCTCTCCCGCTCGCCCGGACGACCCTCCCGTACGGCTCCGCGCCGCTCAGGTGGACGGCCTTCCCGTACGGTTCCGTACCGCCCGCGCGGGCGGTCCTCCCGTGCGGCGCCTCGCCCAGCCTGGTGCGCAGGGACTCGTGCCGTTCCACCAGCGCGCGCAGGACCTCGGCGGCCCCCGCCACGGTGAGCGGCCTGGCCCGTCTGGGCACGGCGAGCACGCGGCCGAAGTTGAAGTAGTGGTCGTCCGGCGCCGTCTTCTGGATCGTGTCCCAGATGGCCCGCTGCCCCCAGGTCAGCGGTGCCATCTCCGAGCGGCTCCCCGAGAACCGGATGTCCATGTGCTTCCCCCGTTCGGAAATGCTTTCAGGAATGCGCGCGTTGCGCCTCGTTGATGTGCCGTTCCAGCGCGTCGAGGTCGTCCAGCAGGTCGAACCCGTCGCCCGACAGGTCGATCTCCACCCCGAACTCGGTCTCCACCGCGTCGATCAGCCGCATCTGTGCCAGGGAGGTGACCCCCAGCGCGGACAGCGGGACCGTGGCGGCCAGTGCCTCCCCTGCCGTGACCGCTCCGTCGGAGGCCGAGGCCACCATCGCCGCCAGCCGTTCCCTAACCATTGCCAGCCCCTCTCGTACGGTCTCCGGCGTCGCTCGCCGGGATCCGGGTCCAGTCACCGCGCATCTCACGCCCTTCTCGCGCTGAGCGGGCGCAGGTCGGTCCAGACGCGGTCGATGTGGGCGAGGCAGTCCTCCTTGGTGCCGGAGACGCCCTCCTCACGCCAGCCGTCCGGGAGGTCCCGGCCGTCCGGCCAGATCGAGTACTGCTCCTCGTGGTTGACCACGACGCGGTGACCCATCTCAGCTCCCGGTTTCCATGAGGCGCTCGGCCTCCTCGTCGGACATCTCGGCCAGTTCGGCGACGAGCAGCTCCTCCACCGCCGCCGCGAGGTCGGCCACGCTGCTGCGGGCGAACAGGGTGCGGATCGGCACGTCCACCTCGACGGCGGCGCGGAGCCTGGCGACGGCGCGGGTGGCGAGCAGCGAGTGCCCGCCCAGCGCGAAGAAGTCGTCGAAGGCGCCGACCTCCTCGATGCCCAGCACCTCGCCGAAGATCTCGGCCACCAGCTCCTCGGCGTCGCCGCGCGGGGCGGTCCTCGTCCGGGACCCGGCCTCGGGCGCGGGCAGCGCGGCCCGGTCGAGCTTGCCGTTCGCGGTCAGCGGCAGCGCGGTGAGGCCCACCCAGAGCGCGGGGACCATGTAGGCGGGCAGGGTACCGGCGAGGTACCCGGCCAGTTCGTCGCCGGTGGCCGTGCCGACGACGTAGCCGACCAGCGTCTCCCTGTGCACGGCCACCGCCGCCTGGCCGACGCCGGGGTGGGCGAGCAGCCGCGCCTCGATCTCGCCGAGCTCGATCCGGAAGCCGCGGACCTTGACCTGGTCGTCGAGGCGGCCGAGGAACTCCAGCTGCCCGTCGGCCCGCCAGCGCGCCAGGTCGCCGGTCCGGTAGATCCGCTCCCCGCCGAGGACGTCGGAAGCGCCGGGAACACCGGGGACACCGAGAACGCCAGGGACACCGGGGACACCGAGGACGGGGAAGCGCTCGGCCGTGAGGTCCGGCCTGCCCAGGTAGCCGACGGCCACCCCGGCCCCGCCGACGCACAGCTCGCCCGGCGCCCCCGGCGGCACGGCCTCGCCGGAGCCGTCCAGGATCAGGACCGAGGTGTCGGCGATCGGGACGCCGATGGGCGGGCGTCCGGGGGAGCCGTCCAGCTCGGCGGCGGTGGCGATGATCGTCGCCTCGGTCGGGCCGTAGGTGTTGACCAGCCGCACTCTGTCGCCGAAGCGCTCCCGCCAGCGGGTCACGGCCGCCTCGTGCACCTGCTCGCCGCCGAGGATCACCAGCCGCAGGGTCGGCGGCCAGGCGATCTCGCCGATGTCGTCGACGAGCGCGTGCCAGTACGCCGTGGGCAGGTCGAGCACGGTGACCCGGTCGAGGTGGTCGGGCAGGGTGACGCCGCCCTCGGGCAGCAGCTCCAGCCGGGCCCCGGCGGCCAGCGCCGGATAGATCTCCTCGGCGTGGGTGTCGAAGCTCAGCGAGGCGAACTGGACCACCCGGTCGTCGGGCCGCAGCCCGTACGCGTCACGCATCCACCCGACGCGGGCGGCCAGGTTGCGGTGCGAGACCACGACCCCCTTGGGCGTCCCGGTGGACCCGGAGGTGTAGATCACGTAAGCGGCCGAGCCGGGCACCGGAGCGCCCACCGGCGAGAGGGGACGCTCGTCCGCGTGCGCGCGCGGCGTGCCGGAGGGCAGCCGGTCGCCCAGGTTCGCCGTGGTGAGGACGATAGAGGCGGCGCTGTCGTCCAGCATGAACGCGAGCCGCTCGGCGGGGTGTTCCGGGTCGAGCGGCAGGTAGGCCGCCCCCGCCCGCCAGACGGCGAGCAGGGCCGCGACGGCGTCGGGCGACCTGTCCAGGCAGACGCCGACCACGTCGCCGGGGACGACGCCCCGCCCCCGCAGCAGCGCCGCGAGCTCGTCCGCGCGGGCGTCCAGCCCGGCGTAGGTGAGCGTGGCGCCCCCGCATCCGATCGCCGTCGCGCCCGGCGTGGCCCGTACGGCCGCCGCGAACAGGTCCGGCACCGGGGGAGCGGGCGGTCGCGCGGGTCCCCGCGAGAGGCGACGCAGCAGGACGTCGTCGTCGCCGGTGCGCAGCGGCAGCTCGGAGACCCGGTCGCCGGACGCGTCCGGCAGCGCGGTGAGCAGCAGGCGGAACCGCGCGGCCATCGCCTCGATCGTGGCCCGGTCGAACAGCTCGGCGTCGTAGACGAAGCTGAGCGTCAGCTCGTGCTCGTCCTGCCAGGACTCCAGCATGAGTTCGAGCTTGGCCTGCCGCATGCCGTGCTCGAACCCCGTCGTGGTGAGCCCCGCGAAGGCGTCGCGGGACTGCGCGAAGTCCTGCGTGTGCAGGATGAGCATGGTCTGGAACAGTGGCGTGCGGGTCAGGTCGCGCTCGACCCGCAGGGCCGTCACCAGCTCCTCGAACGGCACGCCCTGGTGGGAGAAGGCGTCCAGCACGCCTATCTGGGTCTCGCGGAGCAGGTCGGCGAAGGTGGGGTCGGCCGACAGGTCGCCGCGCATGACCAGGGTGTCGCTGAGGTAGCCGACGACCGGTTCGAGCTGGACCCGGTCCCGGCCCGCGGTGGCCGTGCCGACCAGGATGTCGTCGTGCCCGGTGTGCCGCGACAGCAGGACCTGGTAGGCGGCGAGCAGGACCATGAACATGGTGGCGCCGTGCTCCCTGCCCAGCCTGGCCAGGGCGGCGGCCTCCGCCGCGTCCAGCCGGACACTCGCCACGTCGCCGCGCCTGGCGGCCCCGGCGGTGCGCGGCCGGTCGACCGGCAGGTCCAGCGGGGTGGGGTCGGCGAGCCTGTCCCGCCAGTATCCGAGCAGGTCGCCGAGGTCGCGCCCGCGCTGCCAGAGGGCGACGTCGCCGAACTGGAGCGGGACCGGCGGCAGGGCGGTGGCCCCGGAGTACAGCCGCGACACCTCGTCGAAGATGAGGTTGAGCGACCAGCCGTCGCCGAGGATGTGGTGCAGCACGACGCACAGGACGTGGTCGTCCTCGGCGATCCTGATCAGGGTGACGCGCAGCGGCGGCCTGGCGCCCAGCTCGAAGGGCGCGTTGGTCAGGGCCGCGACCAGCTCCAGCGCCCCGGCCTCGCCCGCCGCGTCCGTCTCCTCGACGGTCACGGGCCCCGGCGGGTCGACGACCACGACCGGCACGCCGTCCGTCTCGGGGAACCGGGTGCGCAGGCTCTCGTGCCTGGCGACCGTCCCGGCCAGGGCTCCGGCGAGCGCCTCCCGGTCCAGCGGCCCGCGCAGCCTCCTGACCAGGCACATGTTGTACGACGCGTCGTCCGGGTCGAGCCGGTTGAGGAACCAGAGCCGCTCCTGGCCGAAGGAGAGCGGCGGCACGGTCCCCTCGGGCCTCGGCCGGGGCCCGTCACTCCGCTCGCCGGACGCGGTCGCGATCAGCTCCGCCAGCCCGGCGACCGTCGGCCGGGTGAACACCTCCCGGACCGGCACCTCCGTCCCGGACAGCGCCGCCAGCCGCGCGGTGACCATGGTGGCGAGCAGTGAGTGCCCGCCGAGGGCGAAGAAATCGTCGTACGCGCCGACCTCCGCCGTACCGAGCACCTCGGCGAAGACCCGCGCGACCATCCGCTCGCCCGGGGTGCGGGGGGCGACCGCGTCCCGCGAGGGTGTCGCGTCCACGTCGGGAAGCGCGTTGCGGTCGATCTTCCCGTTGGGGGTGAGCGGCAGCGCCTCCACCTCGACGAACACGCTGGGCACCATGTAGCCGGGCAGCTCGCGCGCGGCGCGCTCCCCGAGCGCCCCCGCCCTTTCCGTTCCCGTTTCCGACGGCGCGGCGGGTACGGAAGGTACGACGAAGGCCACCAGCCGGTCCCCGCGCACCGCGACGACCGCCTGCCGCACGCCGGGGGAGGCGTCCAGCACGGCCTCGATCTCGCCCAGCTCGATGCGGTGTCCCCGCAGCTTGACCTGGTTGTCGGTCCGGCCGAGGAACTCCAGGGTGCCGTCGTTGCGCAGGCGGACGCGGTCTCCGGTCCGGTAGCGCCGCGCGCCCCCGGGGCCGGGGACGAAGCGTTCCGCGGTCAGGGCCGGGCGGCCCAGGTAGCCGGTGGCGACCCCCTCGCCGCCGATGAGCAGCTCTCCGGCCACCCCGATCGGGCACGTCCCGCCGCCGGGGTCGGCGACGTGGACGACGGTGTTGGCGATCGGGCGGCCGATCACGATCTCGTCCGGATCCTCGGGGACGTCCCAGGCCGTGGACCAGATGGTGGTCTCGGTCGGGCCGTAGACGTTGACGAGCCGGTCGACCCGGGGACGCAGCTCGCGGGCGAGCCGGGGGGCGAGCGGCTCGCCGCCGGTCAGCCCCACCACGCGCGGCAGGTCACCGGCGAGCAGGACCCGCCATCCCGAGGGCGTCGCCTGGACGTGGGTCACGCCCTCGTCCTTGACGAGGCGCGCGAGCCGCACCCCGTCTCGGGCCGTCTCCGCGTCGGCGACGACCACCCGCCCGCCCGTCACCAGCGGCAGGTAGAGCTCCAGGGCGGAGATGTCGAACGACAGCGAGGTCAGCGCCAGCCACACGTCCCGGGGCGAGGACCGCACCAGGTCGCGCATCGCCAGCAGGAAGTTGGTCAGCGCCCGGTGGGGGACCACCACTCCCTTCGGCCGTCCGGTGGACCCCGAGGTGTAGAGCACGTACGCGGTGTCGTCGGGCAGCGGCCGGGCGGGGGCGTCGGTCGCCGCGCCGGTCGCCGTACCGGTCGCGGGGGGAAGGTCGTCGAGGCCGGTCAGCACCAGTGCCGCCGCGGAGTCCTCGATCACGTACGCGACGCGCGCCTCCGGGTAGTCGGGGTCGACGGGGAGGTAGGCCGCGCCGCTCATCGCCACGCCCAGCAGGGCGACGAGCATGTCGGCGCCGCGCTCCATCCGGACCGCGACCAGCGAGCCGCGCCCGATCCCGGCCGCGCCCAGCCGCCCGGCCAGCTCCGCCGCCCGCGCGACCAGTTCCGCGTACGTCAGCTCCCGCGCGCCGGGTCCATTCAGCGGCCCGTCCACCGGCACGGTCCTGGTGGGTGCGGCGCGCACCGCGACCGCGCCGGGGGTCGCCGCGGCCTGTTCGAGCAGCAGGTCGACGAGGGTGACCTCGGGCAGCTCGGCCGCGGTGTCGTTCCACTCCTCCAGCAGGGCCAGCTCCGCGTCCGGCAGCATCCGCAGCGAGCCCACCGGGGAGCCGGGGTCCGCCACGACGGCCGCGAGCAGCTCCTGGAAGCGGGCGACCATCCGTTCCACGGTCTCGGGGTCGAACAGCTCGGTGCTGTAGATGGCGGTGCCGTAAAGGGCGCCGTCGCCACCCTGGTAGATGTCCACCGACAGGTCGAGCCTGGCGCGGGCCCAGCCGTTGGGGAAGGACGTGGCGACGAGGCCGGGCAGCGGATCGACCGGCTCGCCGTGGGTGTGCAGGGCGAACAGGGTCTGGAACAGGGGCGTGCGGCTCAGGTCCCGTTCCACGTCGAGGTCGACCACGAGGCGCTCGAAGGGGACGTCCTGCCGCGAGAGCCCGTCCAGCACGACCCTGCGGGTGCGCTTCAGCAACTCCTCGAAGGTGGGCTCGCCGGACAGGTCGCAGCGCAGGGCCAGCGTGGTCGAGAGGAAACCGATCATGGTCTCCAGCTCGGTGCTGCCGCGACCGGCCGAGGGGATGCCCACGCAGAAGTCGGTCTGGCCGGTGTGCCGGTGCAGCAGGACCTGGTAGGCGGAGAGCAGCACCATGAACGGCGTGCAGCGGGCGCGGCGGGCGAGGGCGCCGATCGAGGCGACCACGTCGGGGGCGATCCGGAACTCGACCTCGTCGCCCGCGCCGGTCCGCCGGGCGGGACGCGGCCGGTCGGCGGGGAGGTCCAGGGGAGGCACCCCGGCGAGCTTCTCGGTCCACCAGCGGAGCTCGGAGTCCGCGGGGCGCTGGTCGCGCGCGTACTCGCCGTACTGCAGGGGCAGCTCGGGCAGCGGGGCGGTGCCCCGGCTCCCGTAGTGGGCGGACACCTCGGAACGGAGCACGTTCAGCGACCAGCCGTCGCCGTTGATGTGGTGCAGGACGACGCAGAGCACGTGCTCGTCGGGGCCGAGCTCGATCAGCGAGACGCGGAACGGCGGCGCGGCGGCGAGGTCGAACGCCGTGTTGCTGAGCGCCGCGACCAGGGCCGTGACCTCCCGCTCGCGCCGGACGGTCTCACCCTGGACGGTGAACCGGCCGATCGTCACCGGCGACGGCGGCTCGACGATCGCCACGGGCTCCCCGGCCACCTCGCGGAAGCGGGTCCGCAGGCTCTCGTGCCGTGCCGCCACCGCGCTGAAAGCGGCCTCCAGGGCGATCTTGTCAAGGTGACCTTTCAACCTGTAAACATAGGATGTGTTGTAGGCGGAGTCACCCGGATCGAGCCGGTGGAGGAACCAAAGCCGCTGCTGGCCGTACGACAGGGGGTATTCCGTCCCTGATTGGCCGGTCGGAACGGTCTCCGGTGGGAACACGCAGGGCTCCTTTGTCGGCCGCGGGCCCGTTAGTTCACGCAAACGCGTTGGAGGTTAGTACGCAAAAGGCCCGCTCTGTGCATGTTTGACCAGTTGGGCGGGCGTCGGGAAGGGTCTCTTTCTGGAAAGAAACCTTTCAGTTAGTTCTGCGGTCGTCAGTGTTACACCTTCGCCCTTAGGGCGCAAGGGTCACTTTCGCGTGGGTTTTGTTGCCTCTGCGAACCTCTCCCCAAAGTCTTGCGCACCCCTTACGATCATGTAAGACTGACGCTCGACTTTAAATAGTAAAGATTCTTTCCTGTAGTGCCCCGGGTGCTCGCACACACCGAGGGCATATACATCCGATCTTTAGTGGGAGGTTCACTTGGTGAACCTGACCGTCCCCCAGCTGCTCGGAGACCGGGCCCTCGACGACCCCGACGGGGTCGCGCTGGTAGTGCACGGCTCGGCTCGGCTCACCTACCGCCAGTGGCACGAGCGGTCCACCGCGCTCGCGAACAGCCTGGTCACGCGCGGTGTCGGCCGGGGCGACCGGGTGGGACTGGTGTTCGGGGCCGCGGACTGGGCCGACTACGCCGTGGCGTTCTGCGGGGTCCTGGCGGCCGGAGCGGTGGCCGTACCGCTCTCCGACCGTCTCACCCTCGATGACCTGCGCTTCATGCTGGAGAACTGCCGGGCGACCGGAGTCGTCCACGCCGCGGGCCTCGCCGTGCCGGAGATCGGCTGGAGCGCCACGGTCGACGACCTGGACGTCGAAACGTCCTACGAGAAGGCCGACATCGCGCCTCCGGAGCCCGGGGACCTCGCCCAGATCCTCTACACCTCCGGCACGACCGGCCGTCCCAAGGGCGTCTCGGCGACCCATGCCAATCTGGCCTACGGCTGCGGTGCCAAGCGCCGCCCGTTCGCGCACTCCCGGCATCTCGTCCACGCCTTCCCGATCGGGACCAACGCCGGGCAGGCGATGCTGATCAACGCGCTCGACGCCCGGCCGGCCGTCGTGACGCTGCCGCGCTTCACCCCGGCCCGCTTCGCCTCGCTGATCGAGTCCTACCGCGCGGGGACGGTCTTCCTGGTCCCCGCGATGGCCATCGAGCTGATCAACGCGAAGGTGGCCGAACGGCACGACCTGTCCAGCGTGCTGCTGCTCGGCTCGGCCGCCGCGCCGCTGCCCTCGGCCGTCGCCCAGGCGCTGACCACGGCCTTCCCCAACGCGACGATCACCAACTACTACACCTCGACCGAGGCCGCCCCGGCTCAGACGATCATGATGTTCGACCCGGACCGGCCGGGAAGCGTCGGCCGCGCCATCGCCGGGGGACGGGTCAGGATCGCCACCGCGGAGGGGGAGCCGCTCGCGCCTGGGGAGACCGGGGAGGTCTGGATGCGGTCCCCCGCCGCGCCGCGCGCCTACTACGGCGACCCCGGCAGCGGGACCTTCCGCGACGGCTGGGTACGGATGGGCGACCTCGGCTACATCGACGCCGACGGCTACCTCTACCTCGTCGACCGCGAGAGCGACGTGGTGAAGTCCGGGGCGTTCAAGGTCTCCACGATCCACGTCGAGGAGGTCGTCTACCAGCACCCGGCGGTGGTCGAGGCCGCCGCGTTCGGGGTCCCGCACCCCGTGCTCGGCACCGTCGTCACCGTGGCCCTCGTCACCAGGGAACCCCTCGCGCCCGAGGACCTGCGGATCTTCCTCAAGGACCGCCTGGCCCCGCACGAGCTGCCCGCGAACGTCGTCACGGTCGACGCCCTGCCGCGCAACGCCGGGGGCAAGGTCGACAAGAAGGCCCTGCGCCGGACGACGGAGAACGCGTGATGGCCGAGGTCACCTCCGGGGCGGCACGGGAAGGCGGGGCCGGATCCGTGTACGAGGACCTGCCGGAGGTCACGTTCACCCAGCAGGGGATGTGGGTGACCGAGCAGACCGTGGGCGGGGGCGCCGCCTACCACATGCCGATACTCGTCCACCTGCGCGGCGACCTGGACACCGGCGCGCTCCTGGCGGCCTGCGCGGCGGTGGCCGCCCGGCACCCGATGCTGGGCAGCGTGGTGGCGGAGGTGGACAACGAGCTGCGGCTCGTGCCCGGCGCCCAGGTCCCGGTACGCGAGGTGTCGATCTCCACCGGCGACGACGACGGCGACAGCGACGACGGCGACAGCGACGACGGCGCGGACGGCGAGAGCGGCGCGGACGGCGAGAGCGGTGAGCGGTACGGGCGGGCCGTACAGGAGGCCGTGCGGGAGGAGATCCTGCGCGCGTTCGACCTGGAGAAGGGCCCGCTGGCCAGGTTCACCCTGTTCGAGGCCGGCCCCGGACGCCACCTGCTCCTCTTCGTCGCCCACCACCTGGTCTTCGACGGCCAGTCGAAGGACATCCTGGTGCGCGACCTGGCCGCCTTCCACAACGGCGAGCCGCCGCCCCCGCTGCCCGCGATCGACCACGGCCGGGCCGAGCGCGACCGGGTGGCCGCGCTGCTCCCCGGCGCGCGGGAGTTCTGGAAGCCCCGCTGGCGCGATCCTGGCGAGACCGTCGTCCTCGGGCACGCGCTGAGGTCCCGGCGCGCGGGCGAGGGCCGGGTGCTCCGGTTCACCGTGGACCCGTCGATCCCGTCGATCCCGTCGAGCTCGTCGTCTGCAGCCTCTTCCGCGTCCGGTTCGTCTTCGGGTACGCAGGCCCCCGCCCTGACCCGGTTCGAGGTGCTGCTCGCCGCGCTGCACACCCTGCTCCTCGGCTACGGCAACACCGCGGTGACCACCGCCGTCGACCTGTCCACCCGGCCCCCCGAGGCCGCCGGGCACGTCGGCCTGTTCGTCAACGAGCTCCCGGTCGCCTCCGGCCCGTCCCCGGAGACGACCTTCCGCGAGTTCGCCGGTGCCCTGCGCGCCGAGCTGCGGGAGGTCTACCGGTTCCGCCAGGTGCCGCTCTCCCGGGCGATGCCCCGCCTCCGGCCGCACGCCGCGCTGGTCCCCGTCTCCGTCAGCTACCGCGCCCGCCGCGACGCCGACCCGGTGTTCGCCGGGCTCGACACGTCGGTGGAGTGGACCGTCTTCAACCACGCGGTACGCGGCGCGCTGCACCTGCAGTGCGTGGACGGCCCCGGCGGGCTGGAGATCAGCCTGCGCCACGACCCCGAGACGGTGCCCGACGCCGGACGGGTCGCCGACGACCTGCGTCTCCTCCTGGAACGCGCCACCCACCACCCCGACCTGTCACTGCACGAAATTCTGGAGAACGAGATGGGTTCCGTCACCACGCTGACCGACCAGGTGCGCGAGATCTGGGAGGAAGTACTGGGCATCTCGCCGATCGCCGATGACGACGACATCTTCGATCTGGGTGGCCACTCCCTCACCATCACGCAGATCATCGCCCGCATGCGCAAGCGCCTGGACATCGAGGTCTCCCTGGACGCCTTCTTCGACAACCCGACGATCGCCGGGATCGTGGACTCCCTCGGCGATGACTGAGACCCTCGACGGGCTCCGTCTCTCCCCCCTCACCGACGAGGACCTGGAGCTCCTGCTCCTCATCAGGCACTTCGAGCTCAAGCTCCTGGAGCTGTACGGCAGGGGCGACCTCAACGGCACCACGCACACCTGCCTGGGCCAGGAGTACGTCCCGGTCGCGCTGCGATCCCTGCTCGGCCCGGCCGACCACGTCTTCAGCAACCACCGGGGACACGGCCACTACCTGGCCAGGTTCCGCGACCCGCACGGCCTGCTCGCCGAGATCATGGGCAGGGAGGGCGCGGTCTGCGGGGGTGTCGGCGGCAGCCAGCACATCCACCGCGACCGCTACATGTCCACCGGCGTGCAGGGCGAGAGCATGCCGGTCGCCGCCGGGGTCGCGCTGCACCTCAAGCGCTCCGAGCCCGGCACCCTGGCCTGCGTGCACATCGGCGACGGCACCTGGGGCGAGGGCGCGGTCTACGAGGCCCTGAACCTCGCCGCGCTGTGGAGGCTCCCGCTGCTCGTCGCGGTGGAGAACAACGGCATCGCCCAGTCCACCCCGACCGCCGCGCAGATGGCCGGTACGGTGGCCGACCGGGCGGCGGCCTTCGGCATCCCGCACCGGCTGGTCCTCTCCACCGACGTCAACGAGATCCGCCTCTCGCTGGAACGCGAGATCGCGCGGGTGCGCGAGGGACAGCCGCTGGTGGTCGAGTTCGTCACCCACCGCCTCGGGCCGCACAGCAAGGGCGACGACATCCGCCCGGCCGAGGTCGTACGGGCCGCGAGGGACAACGACTGGTACGCCCGCTACGCCCACGACCACCCCGAGCACTTCTACCGGCTCGACGGCGTCGTCAGGGCCGAGGTCGAGGCCGTCGCCGACGAGGTGGCCGCGCGCCCGCCCTCCCGCTGGGAGGGACCGTGCGCGTAGCGGAGAACCTCAACGCCGCCCTGCACGGGCTGCTGGACGACGACCCCACCGCCTACGTGCTCGGCGAGGACATCCTCGACCCGTACGGCGGCGCCTTCAAGGTGACCAAGGGGCTGTCCACCCGCTTCCCCGGCCGCGTGATCGGCACCCCGATCAGCGAGGGCGCGCTGACCGGCGTCGCGGCGGGACTGGCGCTCACCGGCAACACGGCCGTGGCCGAGATCATGTTCGGCGACTTCGTGGCGCTCGCCTTCGACCAGCTCTGCAACTTCGCGAGCAAGTCGGTGTCGATGTACGGCAGGCGGCTCCCGCTGCGGATGGTGGTGCGCTGCCCGACCGGCGGAGGCCGGGGCTACGGCCCCACCCACAGCCAGAGCCTGCAGAAGCACTTCGTCGGCATGCCGGGGCTGTCGCTGTACGAGATGTCCCCCTTCCACGACAACCGCGCGGTGTTCGCGGCGATGCTGGAGCGGGGCGAGCCATGCGTGTTCTTCGAGGACAAGGTCCTCTACACCCGGCAGATGGAGCGGGTGGACCCGCTGTTCCTGACGCGCCGCGACGGGGACCTGGCCGTGGTGGACGTCCGCGACGCGGGCGACCGCCCCGACTGCGTGGTCATCGCGCCGGGCGGGATGGCCCACCGGGTGCTGGGCGCGATGCGCTCCCTGATGACGGAGGAGGAGATCTCGGTCCGGCTGCTGGTCCCCTCCCGGCTCTACCCGCTGGACGCCGACGCGCTCCTGCCCCACCTCGGTGACGTCGTCGTGGTCGCGGAGGAGAGCACCGCCGGGGGCACCTGGGGCAGCGAGGTCGCCCACCTGCTGCACGCCCGCCTCTGGGGCCGCCTGCGCGGACCCGTCCGCCTCGTCCACTCACGGGCCTCCGTGATCCCCACCGCCGCGCACCTGGAGAACGAGGTCCTGGTCGGGGAGTCCACGATCCACCACGCCGTACGGGAGGCTCTGCGTGGCTGACATCCACGTCCCCAAGCTCAACAACAACGACACCGAGTACCAGATCGTCGAGTGGCTGGTGGGGAACGGCAAGCCCGTCATCGCCGGGGAGCCGATCGCCGTCCTGGAGACCTCCAAGGCGGCCGACGAGCTGGAGGCGGAGGAGACCGGCTACCTGCACCACGCCGCCGACCTCAACGCCTGGATCGCTCCCGGCGCGCTCCTCGCCCGCGTCACCCCCGAGGCGGCCCCGCCGCCCGCCTCCGTGTCCGACAACGCGCCCGAGGTCGCGCCCGAGGCCGTGACCTCAGGGGACGCGGCGGGACAGGAGCCCGCACCGGTGGCGGAGCCGGTCGTCACCGCCCCCGCCCGCGCGGCCATGGAGGAGCTCGGAGTCTCCCACGCCGAGGTCGCGTCCCTGGGGCTCGCCGTCATCCGCAGGGCCGACGTGGAGGCCGTGGCCGCCCGCCGTACCGGACGGACGGCCCCCGGCGCGCGTGAGGACACACGGCAGGACACGCGGGACGTGCACGAAGGCGTGCCGGGGGACGTCCTCGAAGACGTGCCGCGACCGGTCGCGGACGCGGGCGCGCGGCGCCTCCCGCGGGTGCAGCGGGCCGTCGCACGCGCCGTCACCACCTCGCACGCCACCATCCCCGCCGCGTACACCGTCGTGAAGTTCGAGGTGGGCCCGCTGCTGGAGCGGGCCAGGGGGCTGAGCAGGGAGGTGCGCAGGCCGGTCGGGCTCGCGGAGCTGTTCGTCCAGGCCGTGGCCGCGCTGCACCCGGCGTTCCCGCTGTTCTTCGCCTCGGTCGACGGCGACCTGGCGCGTCCGGCCGACGCCCCGCGCGTCGGCGTCACGTTCGACATGGGCGAGGGCCTGTACGTGCCGGTCGTCCACGACACCGGCTCGCTCAAGGCCATCGCCGACGCGCTCATGCGCTACCGGCTCGCCGCCACCGAGGGCGACTTCCGCGAGAAGGACCTCACCGGCGCCAACATCGCCGTCACCCTGCACACCGACGCCGACGTCGTCCTCGCGATCCCCCTCATCTTCCCCGGCACGGTCTGCGCCCTCGCGATCACCTCGCCGCAGCCCGAGCTGACACTCGCCGAGGACGGCACGGTGGCCGCGAGGACCGTCGCCAACATCGGCCTCGCCTACGACCATCGGCTGATCAACGGACGGGACGCCGCGCTCTTCCTCGCGGCCCTCCGGATGGAGTTACACGCGTGACCGAGACAACGCTGTCGGACGCCAAGAAGGCGCTTCTGGCCAAGCGGCTGAAGAACCGGGGAGAGGCGCGGGCCGCCGTCGCCCGCCGCGCCCCGGGAACCGTCCCGCCCCTGTCCCACGCCCAGGAACGCCTGTGGTTCCTTGAGCAGTACCGGCCGGGCACCACCACCTACACCGTCCCCGTCGCGGTGCGCCTGCGCGGGGACCTGGACGCCGACGCGCTGCGCCGGGCGCTGGACGAGATCGTCGCGCGCCACGAGGCGCTGCGGACGCGGTTCCTCACCACCGACGACGGCACCCCCGAGCTGGTCATCGACGAGCCGGGCCCCGCCGCGCTGCGCGTCGCCGAGGCGGACGACGTGGACGCCGCGATCGAGCTGCTCGACGCCGACCTCGCCGTCCCGTTCGACCTGGAACGCGGCCCGCTCCTCCGTACCGTCCTGGTCAGGATCGCGCCCGGCGACCACGTCCTCCTCATCGCCGCCCACCACACCGTCATCGACGGCTGGTCCAGCGACCTGCTCATCCGCGAGCTGCTCGCCCTGCACGACGGCGCCACCCCGCCGCCCGCGCCGGTCGGCTACGGCGACTACGCCCTCTGGCAGCGGGGCCGCGACCACCGCCGCGAGATCGACCACTGGCGCGACCGGCTCGCCGGGCTGCCCGCCATCGAGCTGCCCACCGACCGGCCGCGCCCCGCCGAGCAGCGCCACGAGGGAGCCGCCCTCGACGTCCGGGTGGACGCCGACCTCACCCGGCGGCTCGCCGAGCTGGGCGCCACGGCGGGGGCCACGCCGTACATGACGCTGCTCGCCGCCTTCCAGGTACTGCTGGCCCGCTACTCGGGGCAGACGGACTTCGCGGTCGGCTCCCCGGTCGCCGGGCGCGGGCTGCCCGAGCTGGACGGGGTGGTCGGCATGTTCGTCAACACCCTGGTCCTGCGCGCCGACCTGGCCGACGACCCGTCGTTCACCACCTTCCTGGCCCGGACGCGCGAGACCGCGCTGGACGCCTACGCGCACCAGGAGCTCCCGTTCGACCAGCTGGTCAGCGAGCTGAACGTGGTCCGCGACGTGAGCCGGTCACCGCTCGCGCAGGTCACCTTCGCGCTGCAGAACTTCAAGGCGGGCGAGGAGGACGGGCGCGTCTCCTACCTCACGCTCCCGGCCAGGACCACCCGCTTCGACCTCGGCCTCTACCTGTTCGAGAGCCCGGACGGGCTGGTCGGGCACCTCTCCTACAGCACCGCCCTGTTCGACCCGGAGACCGTGGAGCTGCTGGCGGCGCGCTTCGAGACGCTGCTGCGCTCGATCGTGGCGGACCCGGACACGCGGGTGGGGGAGCTGTCGCTGCTCTCCGGCGACGAGCGGGACCTGGTCCTGGGCTTCGGCTCGGGACCCGCCCCGCGACCGTCCGGGCACGACCTGCTGCACGACCTCGTCACCGCGCGGGCCGCGCTCACCCCGGGCGCGAGGGCCGTGGTCCACGACGTCACCGCCTCGGGCACGGCGGCCGCGTCGTCCGCGTCGCCCGTGACGCGTGGTGGCTCGCTGACGTACGCCGGGCTCGACGAGCGCTCCACCAGGATCGCCGCCCTGCTGAGGAACCGGCACGGCGTGGGCCCCGACACCAGGGTGGGCGTCTTCCTCGAACAGTCCACCGACCTGGCGGCGGCCGTCGTCGGCGTGCTGAAGGCCGGGGGCGCCTACGTGCCCCTCGATCCCAAGCAGCCCCGCGACCGGCTGGCGTACATGCTCGCCGACGCCGGGGCCGTCGCCGTCCTCACCACCTCCGCGCTGCGCGAGCTGGTGCCCGACGTCCCGGTGATCTGCCTGGACTCCGAGGCGCTGGACGAGACCGGGTTCGAGCCCCCGGAGGTCTCGCCGGACCACCTCGCGTACGTGATCTACACCTCGGGCACCACCGGGCGGCCGAAGGGCGTCGGGGTGCAGCACCGGCAGGTGCTCAACTACCTCGCCGGGGTCAGGGAGCGCTTCGAGGTCGAACCGGGCGCCGTCTACACGCTGCTGCAGTCGCTCTCGTTCGACTTCGGGGTGACGATCTTCTACCTGTCGCTCATGACCGGCGGGGAGCTGCACCTGGCCGACCCCCAGGCTCCCGCCGAGGAGCTCGCCGGGCTGCTGAGCGGCACCGACTACCTGAAGATGACCCCCTCCCACCTCGCCTCGCTGCTCGCGGCGGTCGACGACCCCGCCGAGCTGCTCCCCCGCAAGCTCCTCGTCCTCGGCGGCGAGGCCTCCCGGTGGAGCTGGGCGCGCGAGCTGACCGCGCACACCACGGTGGTGAACCACTACGGCCCCACCGAGGCCACGGTCGGCATCTCCACCCACGCCGTCACCGGCGAGCACGAGCGGGCGCTGAACCTGCCGATCGGCAGGCCGCTGCCCGGCGCCGGGGTCTACGTGCTCGACGAGCACCTGCGGCTGGTCCCGCCCGGCATGACCGGCGAGATCTACCTCGGCGGCGACCGGCTCGCCCGCGGATACCTCGGACGCCCCGGCCTGACGGCCGAGAGGTTCCTGCCCGACCCGTACGGCGGGCCCGGCGCCCGCATGTACCGGACCGGAGACCTCGGCAGGTGGCTGCCCTCCGGCGACCTGTGCTTCCTCGGCCGCCGTGACCTGCAGGTGAAGGTCAGGGGCTACCGGGTGGAGCTGTCGGAGATCGAGTCGGTGCTCTCCGGCGAGCCGGGAATCGCGCACGCCGTCGTCGAGCTGCGCGCGGACCGGCTGGTCGCGTACCTGGTCGCCGAGATCGGCGGGGAGCAGGTCGGCGTCAGCGAACTGCGGGCGCGGCTCGGCGAGCGGCTCCCCGAGTACATGATCCCCGGGCGGTTCGTCTGGCTGGACGAGCTGCCCCTGAAGTCGCACGGCAAGGTCGACCGGGCGAGGCTGCCCGAACCCGACGAGGCGCGACCCGACCAGGAAGCCGGATTCGTCCCACCGGAGACGCCCCTCGAAGAGGCGATCGCGGCGGTGTGGGCGAAGGTGCTCGGACTGGTCCAGGTCGGCGTGCTGGACGACTTCTTCGACCTGGGCGGTCATTCGCTGCTCGCCGCGCAGGTGGTCGCCCGCCTTCGGAAAGCCATTCCTGAAGGCGGGCGCCAGGTCACGATCCTGGACCTGTTCAAGAACCGGACCGTCCGCGAGCTCGCGCGGCTCGTCGAGACGGCCGACGACGGCCCGCGGATGCTCCTGCACCGGCTCACCCCGGCCCGTACGGCCACCTCGACGCTGGTCTGCGTGCCGTACGGCGGCGGCAGCGCGGCCATCTACCAGCCGCTGGCCGACAGGCTGCCGCAGAACTGGGCGCTGCACGCGGTCGCCGTCCCCGGCCAGGAGATGGGGCTGATCGAGGAGACCCGGCCGGTGGCGGAGGTCGCGGAAGGCTGCGTGGCGGAGATCCTCAAGGAGGTCCGCGGCCCGATCGCGCTGTACGGGCACTGCGGGCTCGGCGTCATGCTGACCGTGGAGATCGCCCGCCGCCTGGAGGCGGCGGGCCGCCCGATCGAGGCGATCTACTTCGGCGGCGTCTTCCCCTTCGCGCGGCCCACCTCCCTGCTGGCCAAGCTGTCGAACCTGACCGACCACCTCCGCAGCGACCAGGTCTGGGCCAACGCCCTGCGGGCGGCGGGCCTGGACGTGGAGGACCTGGAGCACGACCAGCTCAAGCTGGTGATCGACAACCGGCGCAAGGGCACCAGGGAGGCGGAACGCTACTTCACCCGCCTCTTCGAGGAGGGGGTCGAGCCGCTCAGGGCACCGATCATCTCGGTGGCGGGCGAGCGCGACCCGGCCACCGAGTTCTACCAGGAGCGCTACCGCGAGTGGCATCTCCTGAGCGACTCCACGGCCGTGGTCGTCCTCGACGAGGCCGGGCACTTTTTCCTGAAATATCGGGCGGAAGAGCTCGCCACCATCGTCACCGGCACCCACCGGGCCATCGCCTCCGGCGACACGGCGAAGCTGGCCCGTACCGACAGGTCCACCTGGTGGCTCGGCGGCGTCTCCACCCGGGACGGTGTCGCGGAGATCGCCCCGGCGACGACGGCCCCCGCGATCACCGGCGCGGCACTTCTTCCCGGTACGGAGGCGGCGGCGCCCGCTCTCACCGGCCCGGCGGCGTCCGCCTCTCCCGATCCGGAGGCGTCCGCGTCCGCTCCTTCCGGCCCCGGCACGGGCGGGGCGCCACCGGAGACGGGACACCCGGTCGCGACGGATCTCCCGGCGCGCTCCGGCCCGCCGCCGAGCATGAAGCGGTTCGCCGCCGTGGCGGCCGGGCAGCTCGTCTCGATCATCGGGTCGTCGCTGACCGAGTTCGCCATCCCGCTGTGGATCTACATCACCACCGACTCGCTCGCCAGGTTCGCCCTGTTCTCCGTCCTCGCGCTGGTCCCCGGCATGCTGGTGTCCCCGCTGGCCGGTGCCCTCGTCGACCGCTACGACCGGCGCAAGGTCATGCTCGCCGGGGACATCGGCGCGTTCGGCACCCAGCTGGCGCTGGGCGTCCTGCTGTGGACCGGCAACCTGCAGATCTGGCACATCTACCCGCTCCTGGTGCTGCTGTCGGTCGCGCTCACCTTCCAGCGCCTCGCCTACAACTCCGCCATCCCGCAGCTGGTCCCCAAGCGCTTCCTCGGCCACGCCAACGGCGTGGTCCAGATGGTGACCGGTACCGCCCAGCTGGTCGTCCCGCTGGTCGCGGTCGGCCTGATGTCCGTGATCGGGCTGGAGGGCATCCTCGTCCTGGACGTCGTCTCGTACGTCTTCGCGATCGGGGTGCTGCTCTTCGTCCGCTTCCCGGGGACCATGGCGTGGAAGCGCAGGGAGTCGCTGGTCGCCGAGATGGTCGAGGGCTGGAAGTTCTCCTGGGGCAACAAGGGCTTCCGCGGCATGCTGTTCTTCTTCGCGGTGCTGAACATCTTCCTGTCCCCGCTGTTCCTGCTCATCTCGCCGCTGGTCCTGGGCTTCGCCACGCTGGCGGACGTCGGCCGGATCTCCTTCTTCGGCGGTCTCGGGGTCTTCCTCGGCGGCCTGACCATGACCGTCTGGGGAGGCCCGCGCCGCCGCAGGCTGCGCGGCGTCATGCTCTCCACCCTCGTCCTGGGCCTCTTCTGCCTGGTCACCGGCCTGCAGCAGAACCTGGTCCTGATCGCGGTCGGCGCCTTCGGGATGTCGTTCTGGCTCACCATGCTCAACGGCGTCTACGCCACGATCATCCAGGTCAAGGTGCCGCAACGCTTCCACGGCCGCGTCATCGCGCTCAACACGCTCATCGCCTGGTCCACCCTGCCGATCGGCTTCGGGCTGGTCGCCCCGTACGGCAGCACGCTGTTCGAACCGCTGCTGGTCCCCGGGGGCCCGCTGGCCGACACGGTCGGCCTCGTGCTCGGCACCGGCGAGGGCCGGGGCGTCGGCCTGATGTACGTGCTGTTCGCCGTCGCCATCGCGGTCACGGCGCTGGTCGCGATGCGGACCCGCACGCTGTCCAGGTTCGACGAGGACGTCCCCGACGCGCTCCCGGACGACCTGGTCGGTTTCCAGGCCATCCAGCGGCGCCAGGAGCTTCGGCGTCAGGAACGCGAGAGCGCCGAGCCGGTCGCGGAGGTGGTCCCGATCCGGAGGTGACCCCGCCCTGACCGGCGGACCCCCAGGACGGGCTCCAGACTCTCGGGAACTCGTCCGCCGCTCGCCGGCCACGCGAGTCATCGTGGTCACCACGTTCGAGAACGACCAGCTCGTCTGGGGCGCTCTGCGCGCCGGCGCCGCCGGCTACGTCCTCAAACGCGCTCCCGCCGCGGAATTGGTGGAGGCGATCCGGCTGGTGCACACCCGCGACGCGGTCCTCTTCCCGGACGCGCTGCGCCGCATCGCCTCGCCCCGTTCCGGCACGGCCAAGCCCCACGCTCCGATCGAGCTGACCCCACGCGAGTCGGACGTCCTGCGGCACATCGCGCTCGGACAGAACAACGCCGAGATCGCGGTGACCCTGCACATCACCAAGGAAACCGTCAAAACGCACGTCCGTAACGTCCTGGACAAGCTGGGCGCCCGCGACCGTACCCAGGCGGCAGTCCTCGCCTACGAACTCGGCCTCGTCTTCGCCGGCACCGGGGTCGAGGAACGGCGCGACGGTCGTTGGCGGCGAGAAAGATCTCGTTTCTCGTTGTGGCGGTGCGCTGGTCGGATGTGAAAGGGCCGGACGGTCGGAGCCCGCCGAGGTGAGGGCGCGACCCCGGAGGACGCCGCCCCGACGCCCCGCACAGTCTTCCGCGACCTGCGACGCGGCGGTCGTGGGAACCCGCTGCCGAAGACCGCGTTCGGGGCGCTACGCGACGTCGGTCCCTGTCCCCGGAAACTGGAAAGTCGGCGCGATCATCCCGCCGCACTCGTGCTCCTGCACGTCGGGCACGACCGGACCACGTGCTTCACGGTCGGGCCTCCGCTCCGGTGTTCGCGCAGACCGGCCGGGTGCGGCGTAGATAGGACCAGGCGACCGCGCTCAGCGCGATGCCGTACACGGCGAAGGCGCCGAGCCCGAACCAGGTCACCAGCAGGGCGTCGCCCGGGGTGGGGAAGTCCCCCCGGGAGACGGTCACCACACCTGCCGTGGCGAGCGCGGCGTAGACCACTCCGACCGCTCCGTAGGGTGCGAGCGTGGCGGCACCGATCAGCGCGGGGGTGAGCGGCAGCCAGCGAGGCACCCGCCTGCCGCGCAGGGCGGGCGTCCATCGAGGGAACACCCGCCCCCACGGTCGTACCAGACCGAGGATGAGGAACACGCCGAGCGCGGCCAGCAGCACCGTGGCGTCGATGCCCAGGTGTTCCAGGGTGAGCCACACTCCCGAGGCGCCGTTGCGCTCGCTTATCACGAGCATCCGCGCTCCGCTGACACCGGCGAAGGTCCCGCCCAGCGCCCACGTCGTCTTCATGGCCGCGTACGGCAGGAACGCCACGGCGCCCACGTAGGCCAGCACGCGGACGCGCCGTGGAGCGGGTGCGGGCTCCGGCCCGCTCCGCACGCTGGAGGAGGTGTGCATGGCGCCGCACCGCGGGCAGGTGCCGGCGGAGCGGTAGGAGCGGGCGGTGGCGATGAGCAGCACCACGCCGACCGCGGCGAGCGCCCGGTTGGCGGTCGCTGTCCAGCTGTCGACGTTCTGGTTGAAGACAAAAGTGATCATGTCCATCAGCAGGCCGAACGCTGCCACGCCGCTCAACACGCACAACCCGGCCAGCGTGACATGAACGACCGGCCGTGGAATCCACCGGCCCCAGGGCCGTACGGCGGTCAGGGCCGCCGTCGCCGCCAGGACGGCCACGGCCACGACGGCCCAGCTCAGGCCGACCGGCAGCGGCTCCGCGGCGCGGTAGAACACCGCGGTTCCGGTCAGCGCGGAGACCAGGCCGAACCCTCCGTACACCACCGCCCAGCCGAAGGCCGCGTACCCGATCCACGATGACCGCCGACGCCACCGACCAGGTGCCGGCACGTTCGCCGTACGTGCGGTTTCAGCCGTGAACCGACCATCGGAGCGGTCCCGTGAGTTCCGTGACACGCGGCGCGTCCTCATGATCCGCAATTTACGTGGGAGAGCCTGTGGCGAGGCTGAGATGGGCTGAGAGGGCTCACAGGGGCCTTCGCCGGCGGCGCGGCTGTCTGATCCCACTTGGAGGACGTTGGCGTCGTTTGCCGAGCACGGCCGCGATGACCCGGTCAGGCCGTCGGGACCGGCGAGTTCGTCCAGCGAGACGACGCTCGGCTTCGCCGGGTGCCGTCGAGGGTCTCGCGGATGATGTCCGCGAGACCGCCGTGGCGCGCGGTCTCTCCGATCATGTGGAACGGGACGTGGCGCGCGTTGCACTCGATGATGTCCTTCCGCGCGCAGGAACTGTCGAGATCCATCAAGGCCGCGATGGCGCGGGACTCCTCGATCTGCTCCCGGTGATACGCGACTCAGTGGTCCACCGTGTCGTTCTCGTCGACCATCGGGCCGGCGTCTTGGGGCTCGGTTCTGACAGCGGGCCAATTTCCGGGGAGGGGGAAAGGTTTCCGCATGTGACCAAAGGTGACCAACGTGCCCGACAACCCCGGACAGCTCTTCGGGCATGTTCCCCGGGAGCCCGCTTGCCGCACATGCCCGACACCTTCGCGGCACCCCAGACAAACGGGGTGCGGCCGGTGGCCGCACCCCGTCTTCTCGCATCTATTCGGCTACGTGTGTCGTGTCAACACAACCCGGTCGGGTCAGTACGCCCAGCCACCGGGAGCGAAGTCCTCCCAGTGGTAGAAGTCCCAGTAGTAGCCACCGTTGACCTGCGCGAGCTGGCTCTCGTCCAGCTCGGTGCCGATCTCGGACAGTGCGGACAGTTCCGGCTTAGCCTTCGCCATCGTTGTTTCCCCTTTCGATCTAACAACGAGAAAAATGTCTCAATGTCCGGTTGTGAATCACTGGTGGGTGACTGCAAGCGTGAGGTCGGTCGTCAGACGGACGGCGCCTGCGGGCGTGACGGACGAGCATCGGGGGCCGTCCCGGGGGGTCGCGCCTGGAACGGTGAACCGGCCCGGCCCGCCGGGCAGGAATTTCTACGCCCTCAGGCGCAGGCCCCTGGGGGTCGGGTGGAACCCCGCGGACTCCAGGGCGGCGCCCAGGGGGGAGTCGTTGATGGCGGTGCCGTCCGCCCGCTCGACGGTCAGCTTGCCCAGCGCGCCGTCGCGCACGGCGAGCGCGAGGGCGTCGACGGCGGGCTGGAGCCGCTCGTCGGCGGAGAAGGACAGCAGGGTCTTGCCGCCGCGCTCGACGTAGAGGATCAGGTGCCCGTCGACGAGCACGACCAGGGCCCCGGCCTTCCTGCCCGGCTTGTGGGACACCTCCCCGGGATGGGCGGGCCACGGCAGGGCCGCCCCGTACGGGCTGGCCGGGTCGGCGGACGCCAGCACCACCGCCCGCCGCGCGTCTCCCCCCGCCCTCTCCGGCTTCCGCGTGCTCCACGGGTCGGGTGCCGGTGCCGCGTCCGGCCGCGTGGGCGCGCGCATCCGGTCGACGGCGCCGGGGAGGGCGAACTGGGCGCCGCCCAGCCCCTCCACGAAGTAACCCCTGCGGCACCGGCCGCTCTCCTCGAAGGCGCGGAGCACCTGGTATACGGCGGCGAACCCGCCGGGCAGCCGCTCCGAGGTCACCGCGCCCCTGGTCACCACGCCGTGCCGCTCCAGCAGCACCTCGGCCTGGGCGTGGGCGCGCTGGGTGCCGTCCTCCGCGAGGGCGGGCAGCGCCCACCAGCGCCCGCCCACCGTGGGAGGCCCGCTCCTGGTCGGCAGCACCGCCCGCCGCCGCCGGGTCGGGGCCGGGCGGTGCGCCGGGCGTCCCGTCCCGAGGACGGCCCGCAGCGGCGCCAGCGTGTCGCCGGTGATCCGGCCCGACCACACCAGGTCCCACACGGCGGCGGACAGGGCACGGTCGTCCGGGACGGCACCGGCGAGCGGGACGCCGACCCGGGCGCCCAGCTCGCGGAAGAACAGCGCGCCCCCGCCGCCCAGGACCTCCAGCACCGCCTCGTGCACCGGCGTCAGGGTGATGTCGGCTGGGCCGGGCATCAGCAGCGGCGCGGTGTCGGCGAAGTAGAGGGACACCCAGCCGTCGCCACCGGGCAGCGACCCCTGCCCCACCCAGATCACCTCGCCGGACGCCGTCAGCTCGTCCAGGAACGACGGGTCGTATCCGGGCACCCGCGAGGGCAGGATCAGCGTCTCCAGCGCCGACGCGGGCACCGCCGCGCCCTGCAGCTGCTCGATCGCGCCCACCAGCGCGTCGATCGGCGGCCTGCCCCGCTGCGGGGTGCCGGAGATGCCGTGCCAGGCGGGCGCGAAGGCGGCCAGGGTCTCCGCGGGGACCGGCTCCACCTCCTTGCGGAGCCTGGCCAGGGACCTGCGGCGCAGCATCCGCAGCACCCCCGCGTCACACCACTCCTCGCCCCGGCCACCCGGCCGGAACTCCCCGCTCACCAGCCGCCCCGAGGCTGCCAGGCGGCGCAGCGCGTCGGTGACGACCGCGGGACCGAGGCCGAACCTGGTCGCGGCGGTGCTCGCGAGGAAGGGGGTGCGCGTACGGGCGTGCCGGGCCAGCAGGTCGCCCAGCGGGTCGTCGACCGGCTCCAGGAACGCGTGCGGGACCCCCACGGGCAGCGGCACGCCGAGCGCGTCGCGCAACCGGGCGGCGTCCTCGATCGCCGCCCACCGCTCCTGCCCCGCCACCCGCACCCTGATGGCCCGCCGGGCGCCCTCCAGCGCGGTCAGCCACGCCGGGTCGCCCTCGCGCACGCTGACGTCCTCGGCCACCAGGGGGCCGTGGGAACGGAGCAGGTCGGCCAGGTCCTCGGCGTCGCGCAGCGGCCGGTCGAGCCGGGCCAGCTCCCGCTCGGTGTCGGTGATCACGTCGAGGTCGAGCAGCTCGCGCAGGTCCGCCTGGCCCAGCAGCTCGGCCAGCAGGGTCGTGTCGAGCGCGAGCGCCTGGGCGCGGCGCTCGGCCAGCGGGGCGTCCCCCTCGTACATGAACGCGCCGATGTAGTTGAACAGCAGCGACGCCGCGAACGGCGACGCCTTGTCGGTCTCGACCTCCACCAGCCGGACCCGCCGCGCCTCGACGTCGCGCATCAGCCGGACCAGCCCCGGCACGTCGAACACGTCCTGGAGGCACTCGCGCATCGTCTCCAGCACCACGGGGAACGAACCGTAGCGGCCCGCCACGTTCAGCAGGTGCGAGGCGCGCTGCCGCTGCTGCCAGAGCGGCGACCGCCTGCCCGGCACGCGGCGCGGCAGCAGCAGGGACCGCCCCGCGCACTCGCGGAACCGCGCCGCGAACAGCGCGGAGCCGCCCAGCTCCTCGGTGACGATCCGCTCGATCTCGTCCGCGTCGAAGATCGCGACATCGGACGGGGGATCGGAGAGCGTGTCGGGGATGCGCAGCACGATCCCGTCGTCGGAGTGCACGGCCTGCACGTCGACGCCGTAGCGCTCCCGCAGCCGCCGCCCGATCGCCAGCGCCCACGGCGCGTGCACCCGCGCCCCGTACGGGGAGTGCACCACCACCCGCCAGTCGCCCAGCTCGTCGTGGAACCGCTCGACCAGCAACGTCCTGTCGTCCGGCACGTAGCCGGTCGCCTGCCGCTGTTCGGCCAGGTAGGAGAGCAGGTTGGCGGCGGCGTACTCGTCCAGCCCGGCCGCCCTGATCCTCCCCAGCGCCCCCTCCCGCGCGCTGCCTCCCGCGCTTGTGCTTATGCCTCCCGCGCTTGTGCTTGTGCCTCCCGCTCCCGCGTGTCCCGCCTCTCCGTTTCCCGCTCCCGCGCCTGTGTCTCCCGCTTCCGCGCTTGTGCTTCCTGTGCCTGTACTTCCCGCGCCCCTCGCCTTCGCGCTTCCCGCTTCCGCGTTTCCCGTTCTTCCTTCTCCGCTTCCCGTGTCTCCCGCTCGCGCGTCTCCCGCTCGCGCGTCTCCCGCTTCCGCGCCCCTCGCTTCCCCGCTTTCGGCTCCCGGGCCGCCCGCCTTCGCGCCTCCCGTCCTCGCGCTTCGGGCGGTCCCGCCGCCCGCCTCGGCGTCCGCGCCCGCCGCCGACATCTCGCGGAGGAACGCGCCGATGGCCCTCCCCAGCTCCGCCGGCCGCCCGGCGGTGTCGCCGTGCCAGAAGGGGAGCTTTCCCGGCTGGCCGGGGGCGGGGGTGACCAGCACCCGATCGGCCGTGATCTCCTCGATCCGCCAGGAGGTCGCGCCCAGCACGAACACGTCCCCGGCCCGCGACTCGTAGACCATCTCCTCGTCCAGCTCGCCCACCCGGGAGGACTTCTCCCCGACCAGGAACACGCCGAACAGCCCCCGGTCGGGGATCGTGCCGCCGTTGGTGACCGCGAGCCGCTGAGCTCCGGGACGGCCCCGCAGGGTGCCGGTCACCCGGTCCCAGACGATGCGCGGCCGCAGCTCGGCGAACTCCTCGCTCGGGTAGCGCCCGGCGAGCATGTCGAGCGTCGCCTCCAGGGCGCTCCTGGGCAGCGTCCGGTAGGGGGCGGCCCGCCGCACGACCTCCTCCAGCCCGTCGACCGTCCACTCGTCCATCGCGGTCATCGCCACGATCTGCTGGGCGAGCACGTCGAGAGGGTTGCGCGGGTAGCGCAGGTCCTCGATCTCCCCGCTCCTCATCCGCTCGGCCACCACGGCCGTCTGGACGAGGTCCCCCCGGTACTTCGGGAAGATCACACCACGTGAGACGGCTCCCACCTGGTGCCCGGCCCGGCCGATCCGCTGCAGGCCGCTCGCCACGCTCGGCGGCGCCCCGACGCAGGCCACCAGGTCGACCGCGCCCATGTCGATGCCGAGCTCCAGGCTGGAGGTCGCGACCACGGCGGGCAGCCGCCCGGACTTGAGCGCCTCCTCGATCTGGGAGCGCTCCTCCTTCGACACCGAACCGTGGTGGGCCCGCACGATCTCCGGGACGACCCCCTTGGCCGCGCCGGCCTGCGCCATCATCGCCGCCGGGGTGGAGAGGGAGGCCGGGGGCACCGGGAACCCCTCGGCCCAGTGCACCGGCTCCGCCCCCGCCCCCGCCGCGTCATCCCCGGCCCCGGCCGGCTCCTCGGCGGTCTCCCGCCGCTCCCACGCCAGCTCGTTGAGGCGGGTGCACAGCCTCTCGGCCAGCCGCCGGGAGTTGGCGAACACGATCGTGGAACTGTGGCTCCGGATCAGCTCGAACAGCCGCTCCTCCACGTGCGGCCAGATCGACCGCCTGGCCGGGGTCTCGGTCAGCCAGCGGTCGTCGTCGGGGGAGGGCGGGGCGGGGGGCGTGTCGAGCTCGGTCATGTCCTCGATCGGGACGACCACCTCGACCTCGATCTCCTTGTCGGAGAGCGGCTGGACCACGGTCGCCGGGCGCGGGCCGCCCAGGAAGGCGGCCACCTCGCTCACCGGCCGGACGGTCGCCGACAGGCCGATCCGCTGGGCGGGCTGGGGCAGGAGGGCGTCGAGCCGCTCCAGGCTGAGGGCCAGGTGCGCGCCGCGCTTGGTGGCCGCGACCGCGTGCACCTCGTCGACGATGACCGTCTCCACGCCGCGCAGCGCCTCGCGGGCCTGGCTGGTGAGCAGCAGGAACAGCGACTCGGGGGTGGTGATCAGGATGTCGGACGGCCTGGTCGCGAACCGGCGCCGCTCCTCCGCGGGGGTGTCACCCGACCGGATCGCCACCGAGATCTCCGGCACCGGGAGACCGAGCCGCCGCGCGGTCTGCCGCAGCCCGGCCAGCGGCGCCCGGAGGTTGCGCTCGACGTCGACCGCGAGCGCCTTGAGCGGCGACACGTACAGGACCCGGCACGGCCTCACCGGCTCCTCGTCCCCCCGCGAACGCCCACGCCCGCGCCGGGCGCCCGTACCGGCCGTCTCACCGGCCGCGCCCGCACCGGCCGTCGAGCCCGCGCCGGCCGCCGGGTCCGTACCGGAGGAGGCGGCGCCCGGAGGGGAGCCGGGAGCGGAGGAGGCGAGCCGGTCGAGCGACCAAAGGAAGGCGGCCAGCGTCTTGCCGGATCCGGTGGGCGCGACCACCAGGGTGTTGTCACCCCGGGCGATCGCCGCCCACGCCCCCTCCTGGGCGGCGGTCGGCGCGGCGAACGCCCCGGCGAACCAGTCTCTGGTCATCCGGGTGAAGTGATCGAGCGCCCCGCCCGCCCCCGTCGTCTCGCTCATCGCCGCCCCCTGACTCCCGGCCCGGCTGACGAACCGGGTCACCGCCAATACTGCCCGGCCCCACCGACAGAACCCGTCACCGCCCGGTCGGTGACCGGATGATCGGCGGAAGCGGACGGCTCGCGCGCCACCTGCGGATACCTGATCCACCGATGCCTCGGCCGGACCACGGGAGACCGGACGGGAGACCGGGTTCGCGGCGTTCGCGGGGGCGGTGACCGTTCGCCACCATGACATGACGTCCGGGATAGGTTGGCTCCCTGTCGTTGAGGACATGGCTTTGACGAACACACGACGTATTGAGTGGTGAGCTAACGGTGAGCATCGACCATCAGGCCATCGAGGCGACACGCGAGCGGATCAAGGCGGAGCACCTCAGGGCTCACCGCCCGCCGAGCAGCGCGAGGGGGCTGCACCACTTCGCGCTGATCTCCTCCGACGTCGAGGCGACGATCGCGTTCTACCAGGACCTCCTGGAGTTCCCGCTGACGGAGATCTTCGAGAACCGCGACTACCGGGGCTCGAACCACTTCTTCTTCGACATCGGCAACGGCAACCTGCTCGCCTTCTTCGACTTCCCGGGCCTGGACCTCGGCCCCTACAAGGAGGTCCTCGGCGGGCTCCACCACGTCGCCATCTCCGTCGATCCCTCCACGTGGGAGCGTCTGCGGGGCAAGCTGGAGGCCGCGGGCGTCCCGCACCAGGTCGAGAGCGGCGCGTCCATCTACTTCGCCGACCCCGACGGGGCCCGCCTGGAACTGCTCGCCGACCCCCTCGGCGAGATGTACGGCTCCCGCGTGCTCTGACGCCCCGTCCTCCCCGCTCCCACCCCTTCACTCCGTTTCCGCCCCGTTCCGTCCGGCGGGGGCCGGGAGAGCGGGACACGGACAGGGAACGGGCCGACGGCGCGCGGGGCGGCTCGCGTCACGCCGGAGTGGATCCATACTTGAGGCATGCGCCTATCGGATTTCTGGAAGCGGATGAAGTCACACTTCGGCGACCAGTACGCCGAGTCGTGGGCCCGCGACTACGTCATCGCCGATCTCGGAGGCCGGACCGTGATCCAGGCACTCGCCGAGGGGGTCGGCGCCAAGGAGGTCTGGCACGCCGTGTGCGGGGTGACCGACGTCGCGCCCAGGCTCCGCTGAGGGGCTGAGGGGCTGAGAGGTGGAAAGCGCGAGGGCCGGAAGTGTCAGGGCCGGGAAGCGTGAGGACCGGGAAGCGTGAAGGGCGGCCGGTGAGCGCGGAGGACCGTGAAGCCCGATCGAACGGGTGAAAGCCCGAGGGCACGTGCAAGCCTTGAGCGTACGGCGAGGGATCGGACGGGCCGAGGGAGGGCCCGAAGGCCCTCCGAGGGGTGAGTGAGGCCCGGGGGAGTCTGGGAGGGCCGATCAGGACGGTTCCGTGAGCGGGGCGAGGAGCTGCTCCACCGAGTCGGCCGCCCGTGCGAGATCGTCGGCGCTCTCCTCCCCGTCCGGCGACCACAGGAACATCCAGCCGTCCCTGACCGGGGTGGCGAAGACGATGGTCTGCCGGTGGCTGTCCGGATGCCACACCCACAGCACCGGGGCGGTGCCTCCGAGGGTGCGGCTCGCCAGCCCTCGTTGTCGCAGTTCGGTGGCCAGGGAGTCGAGATGGGCTAGGCGTTGCTGCGTGAACGCGTTGGGCACGTCGGGCACCTCGGGTCGTTTCCCCTCAGGATCACTCCAGGTCAGCCCGGTTACAACAGGTCCGAGGTAATTCTTGGAAATGTCGCTTCCTGGATGGGTCCCCCGCCTCCCGGAGCCATGGGCCGCCGGCCGTACGTGGCCGTGCCCGGTCGCACGCGAAGGAGCCGCCGGGGGCGTTCCGCGGCGGTTCGCGACTCCCGTAACGTATGGTGCCAACGAGCGGCGATCGAACAATCGTTCGGCTATATTGAACAGGCCACCACTCCTGGCGTGCCCTCCCGAAATTGTCGGCGGCACCCCGTAGCTTTCTGGCAACCGATCCAACCCGCGACCCTTCAGGGGGCTCCCATGGCAGCTAACGACCGCGAGAAGGCGCTTGAGACCGCACTCGCTCAGATCGAGCGGCAGTTCGGCAAGGGCTCGATCATGCGCCTGGGCGACGAGACCCGGGCGCCCATCGAGGTGGTCCCCACCGGCTCCATCGCGCTCGACGTGGCCCTCGGCATCGGCGGCTTCCCGCGCGGCCGCATCGTCGAGGTCTACGGTCCCGAGTCCTCGGGCAAGACCACGGTCGCCCTGCACGCGGTGGCCAACGCCCAGCGCGGCGGCGGCATCGCCGCGTTCATCGACGCCGAGCACGCGCTCGACCCGGAGTACGCCCAGAAGCTGGGCGTCGACACCGACGCGCTGCTCGTCTCCCAGCCCGACACCGGTGAGCAGGCGCTGGAGATCGCCGACATGCTGATCCGGTCCGGCGCCGTCGACCTGCTGGTCATCGACTCGGTCGCGGCCCTGGTGCCCAAGGCCGAGATCGAGGGCGAGATGGGCGACAGCCACGTCGGTCTCCAGGCCCGTCTGATGTCCCAGGCGCTGCGCAAGGTCGCCGGAGCGCTCAACAACACCGGCACCACCGCGATCTTCATCAACCAGCTCCGCGAGAAGATCGGCGTCATGTTCGGCTCGCCCGAGACCACGACCGGTGGAAAGGCGCTGAAGTTCTACGCCTCGGTCCGTCTCGACATCCGCCGCATCGAGACGCTGAAGGACGGCACCGAGGCGGTCGGCAACCGCACCCGGGTGAAGGTCGTCAAGAACAAGATGGCCCCGCCCTTCCGCGTGGCCGACTTCGACATCCTCTACGGCGTCGGCATCTCCCGCGAGGGCGGCCTGATCGACATGGGTGTCGAGCACGGCTTCGTCCGCAAGTCCGGCGCCTGGTACACCTACGAGGGTGACCAGCTCGGCCAGGGCAAGGAGAACGCGCGAAACTTCCTCAAGAGCCACCCGGACATGGCGAACGAGATCGAGAAGAAGATCAAGGAGAAGCTCGGCGTCGGCCCGCGCGTCGACAGCCCGGCCACCCCGCCGCCCGCTCCCGTGGCCTCCGCCCCGGCCGCCGCGTCCGGCCGCGCGTCCGCCACGGCTTCCGCGGCGTCCGGCCGCGGTTCCAAGGCCGCCGCGGCTCCCAAGCCGGGTGACGCCTGAATCCGGGCTGATCGATGACCACGGGACCTGACTCCGGTCCGGCCTGCGAGGCCGGGCCGCGAGACTGGGGTGCCTGGCCCGACGAGCCTCGGGCGGCCTCACCGGGCCGGCGCGGGCGCGACCACGCCCCGTCCGTCCCGGAGGAAGGCTTCCGCGAGGAGGCCGCGGACTCCGGGGGTGACGGGCCACGAGGCCGGAAGAAGCGCGCCTCACGGCGTGGGCGGCGGTCCGGGGGCGCTACCCCGGGCTTTCTTCCCGACGGCCCCGACGGCCCTGACGGATTCAACGGCCCCAACGGATCTAACGGCCCTGATGGACCCGACGGGTTCGACGGATCTGACAGATCCGCTGAACCCGAAGGACCTGACGGATTCGGCGGACGTGGCAGGTCGGGTGGACGCGGCAGATCCGGCGGACGTGGCGGGTTCGGCGGGCGTGACAGGTCCGATGGGCCGGCCGAGGGGTCCCGGGCGATCCGGGAGACCGAAACCGATCCGCAGGCGGTGGCCCGGGGCATCTGCCTGCGGCTGCTGACCATGGCGCCGCGCACCCGAGCCCAGCTCGCGGAGGCGCTGCGCAAGCGAGAGGTGCCCCAGGAAGCGGCGGACGCCGTGCTGGAGCGCTTCTCCGAGGTCGGGCTCATCGACGACGAGGCGTTCGCCGCGGCATGGGTGAGCTCGCGCCACGCCGGGCGGGGCCTCGCCAGAAAGGCCCTCGCCTCGGAGCTCCGCCACCGGGGGGTGGACGAGGAGACCGTGAAGGAAGCGGTGGACCGGCTCGATCCCGAGGAGGAGGCGGAGACCGCCCGTCGCCTCGTGCGGCGCAAGCTCTCCTCGACCCGGGGTCTGGAGCCCGCGGTCAGGACACGCAGGCTGGCCGGCATGCTCGCCCGCAAGGGATACGGTCCCGGCCTGGCGTTTCGCGTGATCCGCGAAGTGCTGGAGGACGAAGGGGCGGAAACATCGCCATTCTCGGAGGATCAGGGCTATCCACTCGACTAGTTCAAAGCAGCTTGACAGCGGGTCTTTGCTTGCTCGTTACCTCTCTGACGCTTAATCTCAACGGCAGTGAGGAGTTACTCCGCGCAGCGCGGATTGTCATAGCGGTGTAATACGGACAAGCAGGCTTGGCGGATGAGGACGGGACGACGGACCGGCGGGAACAGCCGGTAGGCGATCCCCTCTGGGTTCACTCCTGTCCCGATGGTGCGCCTCTTGAGCTTTCCGTGCCGTGCGTGTGACCCCTCGTGTGCCTGATATTTGCGACGCGAGGAAGGTGAGGCGCGCATGGATCCGGTCGTGGTCGTCATGTTGACAGTGACGGTTGTGGCTCTCGCCGTGATGACAGCCGTGCTGGTCGTGTTGCTGCGTCGTATCGGTGGAGCCGGGGCCTCGAAGGGCCCCACGCCCGAGCAGGAGGCCGAGGTCCAGGCCCACCTGGAGGAGGCCAGGCGCGAGGCCGCCGACATCCGGGCGAAGGCCCAGGACGATGCCGGAGAGCTGCTGCGCAAGTCGGAGACGGCGATCGAGGCGGCGGCCGAGATGCGCAAGGAGGCCGAGGCCGAGGGCAAGATCCTGAAGTACGAGCTCAAGGAGCTCCGGTCCGACCTCGAACGCAGGGAGAACCGGCTGGCGGAGCGCGAGCAGCGTCTCGACGAGGAGGCCAGGCGCCAGGCCGACCGGGCCCGCAAGCTCGCCGAGACGGAGACCGAGCTGGCCGGCCGTCGCGAGGATCTCGAACGGGTCGCCGAGGAGCGCAAGACCATCCTGGAGCGGGTGTCCGGGTTCACCAGCGACCAGGCCAGGGCCGAGCTGGTCAGGGAGATCGAGAACCAGGCCAAGCGCGAGGCCGCGCTGATCATCAGGGAGATCGAGGGAGAGGCGCGCAAGGAGGGCGAGAAGCGCGCCACCAAGATCGTCACCCTGGCGGTCCAGCGGGTGGCCACCGAGCAGACCGCCGAGTCCGTGGTGAGCGTCCTGCACCTGCCCGGTGACGAGATGAAGGGGCGCATCATCGGCCGTGAGGGCCGCAACATCCGGGCCTTCGAGTCGACCACCGGCGTCAACCTGATCATCGACGACACGCCGGAAGCCGTGCTGCTGTCGTGCTTCGACCCGGTCCGCCGCGAGACCGCGCGGCTCACCCTGGAGAAGCTCGTCCTCGACGGCCGGATCCATCCGCAGCGCATCGAGGAGGCCCACGAGCGCAGCAAGGCCGAGGTCCAGGAGCTGTGCGTGCGCGCGGGCGAGGACGCCCTGGTGGAGCTCGGCATCACCGACATGCACCCCGAGCTCGTCACCCTCCTCGGCCAGCTCCGCTACCGCACCTCCTACGGCCAGAACGTGCTCGGCCACCTCATCGAGTCGGCCCACATCGCCGGCATCATGGCGGCCGAGCTGCGGCTCGACACGACGCTGCTCAAGCGCTGCACGCTCCTGCACGACATCGGCAAGGCCCTCACCCACGAGGTCGAGGGCAGCCACGCGCTCATCGGCGCCGAGATCGCCAGACGATACGGCGAGCACGAGGACGTCGTCCACGCCATCGAGGCCCATCACAACGAGGTCGAGGTCAAGACCGTCGAGGCCGTTCTCACCCAGGCCGCCGACGCGATCAGCGGCAGCCGTCCCGGTGCCCGCCGCGAGTCGCTGGAGGCCTACGTCAAGCGGCTGGAGCGCCTTGAGGAGATCGCCACCTCCTACGAGGGCGTCGAGAAGGTCTTCGCCATGCAGGCGGGGCGGGAGATCAGGGTCATGGTGAAGCCCGACGCGGTCGACGACATCCAGGCCCAGGTGATCGCCCGCGACGTCGCCAAGCAGGTCGAGGAGGAGCTCACCTACCCCGGCCAGATCCGCATCACGGTCGTCCGCGAATCGCGGTCCACCGAGTTCGCCCGCTGACCCCGTTAACCCGGCTGACCCCGCCGCACCTGTCCAATCTGGAATCCGTCCGCCCTGGAACCCGCCGAACGCGTCGCCCCCCACCGAGCCCACCGTGCGCGCCGATCCCGACCAGCTTGCCGACCCTGCCGAGCCCGCCGTGCGCGCCCGGCCTGCCCAACCCGCCGAGCGCACCGAGCCCGCCCGGCCGGGGAGCACATCGATCTGCCCGGTTCCCCGGTCCGTCCGGGCCGCCGGGCCCCCGGCCCCTCGCTCAGGAATGGAAGATCTGCTGGTAGAAGGCGAGCTCGGTGGCCAGGGCCGCGCTACGGGTCTCGGCGCGGCGGAAGCCGTGGGCCTCCCCCTCGAACGTGAGGTAGGTGCAGGGAACGCCGCGTTCGGCGAGAGCGTCGGCGAAGGCCTGCGACTGCGCCGGGGGGACCACCGGGTCGGACAGGCCCTGGAGGAGCAGCATGGGGCAGCTCACCCCCGCCACCCGGCCGACGGGCTCGCGGGAGGCGTACAGGGCGGCGTCCTCCGGGCCGATCAGCCACTCGACGTAGCGTGACTCGAAGTCGTGGGTGGTCGCGCTGAAGTTGGCGAGCCCGCTCACGCCGTAGTAGGAGACGCCTCCGGCGAACGCGTCGGACGCGCAGCAGGCCGCCATGACCGTCCAGCCGCCCGCGCTACCGCCCCGGATCGCGATGCGCGCCGGGTCGCCCAGCCCCTCCGCCGCCAGCCACTCGGCCGAGGCGATCGCGTCCTCGACGTCGACCACGCCCCACTCACCGCGCAGCCTCTCGCGGTAGGCGCGGCCGTAGCCGGTGGAGCCGCCGTAGTTGACGTCGAGCACGCCGATGCCCCTGCTGGTGAAGAACGTCTTCTCCAGGTCGAGCGCGCCGACACTGTTCCCGGTCGGCCCGCCGTGCACGAAGACGACGTACGGCGCGGGGCCCTCGCCGCGCGCCACGGGGTTGGACGGGGGATAGAGGAACGCGTGCACCTCGCGCCCGAACCGGCCCTCGAACTCCACGGGCCTGGCGAGCGGCAGGTAACCGGGCGCGGGCAGCTCGTTGACGTCCCGGCGGAGCTCCTCCGCCCGCCCGGTCACGGTGTCGATCCGGACGATCGACCGGGGCAGCGCGGGACCGTACCCGATCCCGACCACGGTGTGCCCGTCGTTGGCGAGCACCACCTCCCAGCCCTCGTAGGGCACGTCCAGGTCCCTCAGCGCGCCACTGTCCGGGTCGAGGACCCCCAGCCGCAGGTCGCCCCGCCCGTGCAGGACCGCGAGGCTCCCGTCGTCCATCGGCGCGTACGGCACCGCGCCGAGCTGCCACAGCGGCCCCGCGAACTCCTGCTCCGCCGGGTGGAGCGCCCTCGGTGAGTCGCCGTGAATCCCGACCAGGTAGAGGTTCCACCAGCCCGACCGGTCGGAGACCAGGTAGAGGTGCCCCTCGTCACGCCACTGCGGGGCGAGCACCGACTCGGAGGTGCCGCCCCCGACCTTCCAGGAGCTGCCGTCGTCCAGCCGGGAGATCCACAGCTCGGTGCCGTTCCACGGCATCCTGGGGTGGTCCCAGCAGATGAAGGCCAGGTGCTCGCCGTCGGGGGAGACGGCGGGGGCGGCGTAGAAGTCGTGCCCACCGGCCCGCTCGCGCGGCTCGCCCTCGCCCTCGCCGGACAGCGGGATGGACACGATCGACCGGCTCACCCGGCCGTCGTCGTGGTGGCGCTCCCTGACGCACCAGATCTGCCCGTCGTGGACGACCAGGTCCGCGTAGCGCAGGGACGCCGGCTCCTCGGGCTCCGGCGTGATCGGCCTGGGCTCGCCGCCGGTGGGCAGCAGGTAGAGCCGCTGGTCGACGAAGTTGGCGAACACCACGCCCTCGCCGGGCACCACCGCGTACGACCGCCCGCCGTACTCGTGGACCCTGGTCCTGGCGCTCCACGGCGCGCCCAGCAGCTCGCGCTGGGCGCCGTCGGCGCCGCGGTGCACGATGGTGGTCCGGCCGCCCTCGGCGGGACGGTCCTCGGTCCACCAGACCTCCTCGCCGAGCACCGTCGGGTATCCGAGGCGCAGCCCGGAACGGGCGACGTCGGAGGTGGAGACCGGCGACGGCCAGGTGGCGTACGGCAGGACGACCTGCTCGGGGGACATGGCGCAATCCTGCCCGATAACCCGCCGCGTGTCGCCGGTATCACGCTCGCGTCATCCGAGATATGCCGCGAGTGAACCGCGCGAGCCGTGAGATCGGAGGGAATGATGAGATGAGGGCCGTTGGTCCGGTCTCTTCCGTAAGCCGACCTGCGGATGTTTTCACCCACCCGGCGCGCAGGGCCGGGTATGCGGAAGGGCGGCCACCGGGTCCGGTGACCGCCCTTCCGGCTGACTACGGTGTTCCTACGGTGCGGGGGCGGTGGGGGTCCCGATGCCGCCCTCGACCGCCGTCGGCGAGTCGGGCCGGGCGATCGGCTTGGCCGAGGTCTTCCTGCTGCGACGGCTCCGCCGCTCCAGCCAGGTCGCGACGGCGCCCACCATCACGTTGATGATGATGTAGATGATCGCGATGACGATCACAGCGGGAATGATGTTGTTGAAGTTGGAGGGCAGCACGCGCGCCCCCGCGTTCAGCAGGTCCTCGAACGACACGATGAAGCCCAGGGCGGTGTCCTTCAGGAGCACCACCAGCTGCGCCACGATCGCCGGCATCATCACCGTGACCGCCTGCGGCAGCAGGATCATCCGCATCACCTGGCCGGGACGCATGCCGACCGCGAGCGCGGCCTCGCTCTGCCCCCGGGGGATGGACAGGATGCCCGCCCGTACGATCTCCGCCAGCACCGAGCCGTTGTACAGGACGAGGCCGGTCACCACCGCCCAGAACGGCGTCACGGTGAGCCCGAAGACCGCGCTCCCGCCGAACATCACCGCGAAGATCATGATCAGCAGCGGGATCGCCCGGAAGAACTCGACGACCGTCCCCGAGGCGCGGCGGATCCAGGCGTTCGCCGAGAGCCGGCCGATGCCGAAGACGAACCCGAACGGCACCGCGATCACGGCGGCGACCGCGGCCGCGCTCAGCGTGTTCACCAGGCCGGGCAGGATCAGGTTGACCCACACGTCGCCGCGCAGGAACGGCGTCCACAACTCGGCGCTGAGCTGGTTCTTCTCGTCGAGCTTGGTCACCATCACGTACGCCGCGAACAGCACGGCGAGGACGACCAGCACGGTGAGCACGGTGTTGCGCATCCGGGCCTTGGGGCCGGGGATGTCGTACAGGACGCTGACGCGTTCCGAGCTCTCGACGCGGCGCTTGCGCGCCGGGGGCCGCTCGGTGGTCACCGCGGTCATCGGACCACCGCCAGGCGCTTGGCGAGCCAGCCGAACAGCAGCCCGGTCGGCAGGGTGAGGATCAGGAAGCCCAGCGCGAACCCGGCGAAGATCTGGATGACCGCGTCGCCGTGCGCCTCGAACAGCGTCTTCATGGTCAGGGACGCCTCACCCACCCCGATGGCCGCGGCGATCGTGGTGTTCTTGGTCAACGCGATCAGGATGCTGCCCAGCGGGGCGATCACCGCGCGGAACGCCTGGGGCAGCACGATCAGCCTCAGGTTCTGGCCGAACGTGAGCCCGATGGCGCGCGCCGCCTCCGCCTGGCCGACCGGGACCGTGTTGATCCCGGCCCGGATCGCCTCGCAGACGAACGCCGCCGTGTAGGCGGACAGGCCGATGATGGAGAGCCACAGGTAGTTGGTGGACAGGCTCTCGGAGAACGAGACGTCCAGGACGAGGCCGAGGCCCAGCCCGCAGAACACGATCACTAGGGTGAGGGGGGTGTTCCGCAGGACGTTCACGTACGTCGTGCCGATCCCGCGCAGGACCGGCAGCGGGCTCACCCGCATGCCCGCGAGGATCGTCCCGAGCACGAGCGCCACCAACCCGCTTGCGAGGGTGAGCCGGATGGTCAACCAGAAAGCGCCCAGAATGACCGGGAATTCATCGAAGAGTGCCTGCACTCAACCCTCCAGAGGTCACAGAGCCGGGGCGTTCGCACGCCCCGGCCGAGATGTGACCGGTCAGTAGCGCTCGACGGTCGGCGGGGTGGTGAAGAACTTCCCGAACTCGCCGAAGTTGGCGTCGATGGCCTTCTTCCAGCTGCCGTCCGTGAACATCTTCTCGACGGCGGCGTTGACCTTGTCGCGGGTCGCCTTGTCGTCCAGCTTCAGGCCGATGCCGTACTTCTCCTCGGAGAAGGGCTGGCCGACGAGGCGGAACTTGCCGGGGGACTGGGTGGCGAAGCCGGCCAGGATCGTCGCGTCGGTGGAGATCGCGTCGACCTGCTTGTTCTCCAGCAGCGGCAGGCAGGCGCCGTAGCCCTGCTGCTCGGTGAGGAAGCCGCTCTTCCACTCGTCGCCGAACTTCTCGACCAGGCGGGCGGGCGAGGAGGAGCCCTGGGCGCCACAGACCTTCTTGGTCTTGAGGTCCTCGACGCTGTTGATCGTGGTGTCGTCCGCCCGGGTCAGGATGTCCTGGCCGGTGACCAGGTACGGGCCGGCGAAGGAGACCTTCTTCTTGCGGTCGTCGGTGATCGAGTAGGTCGCGATCACCGCGTTGACCTGGCCCTGCTGGATGAAAGACTCGCGGTTGGCCGAGATGGCCTCCTTGAACTCAATCTTGTCGTCCGTGTAGCCGAGCTCCTTGGCGACATACTTGGCCACGTCGACGTCGAACCCCTTGAAGGTGCCGTCGGGCTGCTTCTGCCCGAGACCGGGCTGGTCGACCTTGATGCCCACGACGAACTTGTCGCTTCCGCCTCCGGCGTCGTCACCGCACGCGGTCAGACCGGCCATCGCCGCCGCGGCCGCGATCACCACGGCTCCAATACGACGTACACGCATTCTTGCTACCTCGTCTTTCGTCAGGGACATATCAGGGATGAGCAGAGCCGTCAGTGAGTGAGGATCTTGGAGAGGAAGTCCTTGGCCCGGCCGGTCCTGGCGTTGGTGAAGAACTCCTCGGGGGTGTTCTCCTCCACGATCTGGCCCTCGGCCATGAACACCACGCGGTTCGCCGCGCGGCGGGCGAAGCCCATCTCGTGGGTGACGACCATCATCGTCATGCCCTCCTGGGCGAGGCCGATCATGACGTCGAGCACCTCCTGGACCATCTCGGGGTCGAGCGCCGAGGTCGGCTCGTCGAACAGGATCATCTTGGGGTCCATGGCCAGGGCGCGGGCGATCGCCACGCGCTGCTGCTGGCCTCCCGAGAGCTGCGCGGGGTACTTCGACGCCTGGGCGCCGATGCCGACCCGCTCCAGCAGCTCCATCCCCCGCCGCTCCGCGTCGCCCTTCGCGATGCCGCGGACCTTGATCGGCCCGAGGGTGACGTTCTCCAGGATCGTCTTGTGGGCGAACAGGTTGAAGGACTGGAACACCATCCCGACCTCGGACCTGAGCTTGGCCAGGGTCTTGCCCTCCACCGCGAGCGGCTGCCCGTCGAAGGTGATGGCTCCCTCGTCGATCGCCTCCAGCCGGTTGATCGTCCGGCAGAGGGTCGACTTGCCGCCGCCCGACGGGCCGATGACGACGAGGACCTCACCGCGGGAGATCGTCAGATTGATGTCCCGCAGGACGTGCAGGCTGCCGAAGTGCTTGTTGACGCCTTCAAGCACGACCAGAGGAGTCTTGTCCCCGTTCTCCGTCATGGTGGACAACGTAATTCTGTAAAGGGCACCTGGGGCTAACCCTGCGGTACCGATCGGATCACGGCCTGCTCACGCCTTGATCATCAAATCCCGCTCAGAGCCTCGGGGTCAACCCTGAACGCGAACGGTTGCGTCAGGTCCACGGTCGTTCCGGTGGCGACACGGTGGACGAGCTGGTAGTCGTCGTTCTCGTCGAGGGTGTACGTGAAGATCACCGGGAGTTCGTCGGCGCCCTGTCCGCGGAACGGCTTCGTCTCGACGCGCCGGAAGTGGGGTGTCCCGGCCTCCGCGTACTTCACCGGCTTGACGACCCGGTCCATGGCCGTGGTGGACCTGGGGACGATCTCCACGACGAGGTGAGCCCATTCGGGGTCGACGACCCGGGCGCCGTCGCGGATCGGTTTCCGTTCGACCACCATGACGTCCGGGATGACACCCGGCCGGGAGTCCAGGAGGAGTCCGGTGCCGGTGACGACCATCAACTCCTCGGGGGCGGCGTCTTCCGGGAACCGGCGGAGCCGGTCGCCGATCCACTGATGCTGGGCGGATGGGGCAGGAGACACGATGAGGCTTTGGAGCCCCAGCTCAGCAAGGCAATTGACGTTGAGTGACCGTTCGATTACCCAAAGTCCGGCGGGCCGAGGGCGTACCTGAAGGTTCGGCGGAGCGCCTACCCTTGTCGTGAGATGACTGCCACCGTGGAGAGCGCCCGCACGTACGAGGTCCGTACCTATGGGTGCCAGATGAACGTGCACGACTCCGAGCGCCTGTCGGGCCTCCTGGAGAACGCCGGATACGTCCCGGCCGCCCAGGGGGAGACGGCCGACGTGGTCGTGTTCAACACCTGTGCCGTACGGGAGAACGCCGACAACAAGCTCTACGGCAACCTCGGCCACCTGCGCCCCTCGAAGGTGGGCAACCCCGGCATGCAGATCGCCGTGGGCGGCTGCCTGGCGCAGAAGGACCAGGGGGAGATCGTCCGCAGGGCGCCCTGGGTGGACGTGGTGTTCGGCACCCACAACATCGGCTCGCTGCCGGTGCTGCTGGAGCGGGCGCGCGTCCAGCGGGAGGCCCAGGTCGAGATCAAGGAATCCCTGGAGACCTTCCCGAGCACGCTGCCGACCAAGCGCGAGTCCGCCTACGCCGCGTGGGTGTCGGTCTCCGTGGGGTGCAACAACACCTGCACGTTCTGCATCGTGCCCGCCCTGCGCGGCAAGGAGAGGGACCGCCGCCCCGGCGACGTCCTCAACGAGGTGCGCACCCTGGTCGGCCAGGGAGTGCTGGAGATCACCCTCCTCGGCCAGAACGTCAACACGTACGGCGTGGAGTTCGGTGACCGGCTCGCCTTCGGCAAGCTGCTGCGGGCCTGTGGCGACGTCGAGGGCCTGGAGCGGGTCCGCTTCACCAGCCCGCACCCGGCGGCGTTCACCGACGACGTCATCGCGGCCATGGCCGAGACACCTAACGTGATGCACCAGCTCCACATGCCGCTGCAGTCGGGCTCCGACCGGGTCCTCAAGGCGATGCGCCGTTCCTACCGGGCCGAGCGCTACCTGGGCATCATCGAGCGGGTCCGCGCGGCGATGCCCGACGCGGCGATCTCCACCGACATCATCGTGGGCTTCCCCGGCGAGACCGAGGAGGACTTCCAGGGCACCCTCGACGTGGTGCGCGAGTCGCGGTTCGCCAACGCCTTCACGTTCCAGTACTCCATCCGGCCCGGCACCCCCGCCGCCACCATGGACGACCAGATTCCCAAGGAGGTCGTGCAGGAGCGCTACGAGCGGCTCGTCGCCCTGCAGACCGAGATCTCCTGGGCGGAGAACAGGCGGCAGGTCGGCCGGACGCTCGACGTGCTGGTCGCCGAGGGCGAGGGGCGCAAGGACGAGGCGACCCACCGCATGTCCGGGCGGGCCCCCGACAACCGCCTGGTGCACTTCGCCCCCGGCGCCGAGACCCCGCGCCCGGGTGACGTGGTGAGCGCCGAGGTCACGTACGCCGCACCGCACCACCTGGTCGCCGACGGTCCCGCGCTGAGGCTCCGCCGCACCCGCGCGGGCGACGCCTGGGAGGCCCGCCAGGGCGCCCCGGCCGGGGCCGGTCCCGGGGTCATGCTCGGCATGCCCTCGATCGGCCGTCCCGCCCCGCTCCCCGAGACCTCGGGCTGCTCCGTCTCCTGAAGGGCGCCCCCGCTCCCGAGAGGCGTCCCGCTTCTGAGAGGCGTCCCGCTTCTGAAGGGCGCCTCGTTCCTGAAGGGCGCCCCGCCGGAAGATCTCACCCGGGTTTTCCTCTTCGGGTGAGATCTTCCGGCGTCTTTTTCGAAGGCGTTCCTCCGGGCGGCGAGAAGCCCATGATCGAATCGCCGGGATCCCCGATGGCGACGGCGATTCCGGCACACCACCGCCCCTGCCAGGGGGTATGCGTACGGCGTCACCGCAGGTTCCCCAAAAGAGGATATTTCGTGATTCGCCTGTGATTGATGTGCGAGCATTTCCCTGCTGTGGCTACTGTGGTTCGGCACCCTCGGAAGCCGTGGAGGTTTCCCCCCGAGAGCCGCAGGGAGTTTTTCCTCATGCATGTCCCTCCGCCATCTCCGGGCAGCCCCGGAGAACCAGAGATCCTCACCGGCCCCGCCGATGAGCCCAAGAAGCCTCGCAAGCGCAAGCCCCAGCGGATGAACGGCCTGGCCATAGCCGTCTTCTCCGTCCTCGCCGCCGCCCTCGTGGGCGGAGGTGCCGTCTTCGCCTTCATGAACGCCGGGGGCGGCGGCCCCCTGGTGCCACCGGCACCGGACAGTGCCCAGGAGGCGTCCCAGGAGCCCGCGCCGGACCAGAGCCCGGCGCAGGCCGGGAAGCAGAAGCCGGAGAAGGAGGCGGACGCCGCCTCCGGGGCCGATGACACGCCCGCTGGAGGCGGTGACACCGGCACCGACTCCGGTACCGGCGGCGGCACCGGCGGAGCGGACGGGAGCGAGCCCGGGGCCGAGTCGGCCGCCGGAAAGCCCTCGAAGAACAAGCCGTCGAAGCAGCCGCAGAGTGATCAGCGGCCGCAGGACTCCGGCACCGACGACGACCCCGCCGGTTACGTGCACCCCCAGGGGCCCATCGGCGGCTACTGACCCGATCCCGGAGAGCCGCACGACCGCGGCCCGCCGGACATGATCGGCACGCGGGGCACGGTGAGAGCGTCACCGTGCCCCGCCGCTTTTCGTCACCCCGTACAACCGTTCCCGCTGTAAGAGGGTTCGCGAGACGGCGGGACGGTTCCCGGGGAGGGCTCCGTTTCCGTACGGCCGTTCGTACCGTGAGAGGGGCCGCGAGGCGGCGAAGCGGCTCCCGGGGAGGGCTCCGTCAGCAGAGCTTCGTCAGCGGGGCTCCGCTGGCGAGGTTCTGTCGGCAAGGGTTCCGTCAGCGGGGCTCCGTTAGTCTGGCGGAGTGCTTGTCGCCGCGGCCGTGTGCCCGCATCCCCCGCTGCTCGTCCCCGAGCTGGCCGGGAGCGCGGCCTCGGAGCTCGACGACCTCAGGACGGCCTGCGCGGCCGCGGTAGGGGCGTTGCGCGACGCCGGAGCCGACGCGATCGTCGTGGTGGGAGGCGCTGACCGGACCGTGGCGTACGACGCGGACGCCGCCGGGAGCCTCGCGCCCTGGGGCGTCGACGTCCGGAGCGGCGAGGGGGAGCCCGTCCTGCCGCTGTCCCTGACGGTCGGCCGCTGGCTCCTTGAGAGAGAACGCCTGACCGCGTCGGGATTCCACGCGATCTCCTTCGGCGCGACTCCGGGGGAGTGCGCGGGCCTGGGCGGGCGTCTGGCGGCCACGGCCGGTCGCGTGGCGATGCTCGTCATGGCCGACGGCTCGGCCTGTCTCACCGAGAAGTCCCCCGGATACCTGGACCCGCGCGCGGAACCGTACGACAGGGCGATCGTCGAGGCGCTCGCCCGTGCCGAGGTTCCGGCGCTCGACCCCGGAGAGGCCGCCGAGCTGTGGGTCGCGGGCCGCGCGGCCCTGCAGGTCCTCGGCGGGTGCGGGAGCGCCCTGCGCGGTGAGATCCTCTACGACGACGCGCCCTACGGGGTCGGCTATTTCGCCGCCCGCTGGACGGAGCGATCCCGCCAAGGGTGATCCAGCCGGGGGTGACCCTCGTCCAGAGTGATCCCCGCCCGGCGTGATCCTCGCCCGGAATGGTTACGGTGGCGGGTGAGGACGGTGTTCGGGGGCCGGGGCGTTCGGTGGGTTCGGTGGGTTCGCGAGGGAGGTACGAGGCCGATGGCGGAGAGCGTGGCGTTCGGGAGCGTTCCGACGCGGCTGGGGGACATGGTCGTCGCCGTGACCGAGGACGGTGTGGCGAGTGTGGGCTGGGGCGACCCGTCCCGGTTCAGGGCCCGCCTGCTCGAACGGCTGGGGCTGGAGGAGACGGACGACCCAGGCATGACGGCGGCCGTGCTCGGCGAGCTGGGCGACTACTACGAGGGCAGGCTGAAGGTCTTCGAGGTCCCGGTCGACTGGCGGCTGACCTCACCGGTGCAGCGCAAGGTGCTCGGCACCCTCTACGAGACGGTCCCGTACGGCAAAGTGGTGACCTACGGGGAGCTGGCGGCCCGCAGCGGGACGGGTGTTCCGGCACGGGCCATCGGATCGATCATGGGAGCCAACCCGGTCCCCGTCATCGTGCCGTGCCACCGGGTGGTCGCCGGGAACGGGCTCGGCGGGTTCAGCGGCGGCGACGGCGTGGAGTCGAAGCGCTGGCTGCTCACCCTGGAGGGCTACCTGCAGCCGATGCTCGACTGGGACTGACGGGGACCGGGGCCGGGATCGGGCCGGAGACCTGAACCGGCCCCGCCGGCCGTCTACGGTCCGTAGGGCGGCGGCGTGGTGCCGGGCTGGCCGGGACCGGGTGTGGTGCCGCCCCGCCCGGGAGGCGTGGCGCGGCCGGGCGCGGGTGTCGTGCCCGGGGGCGTGGTGTCCGGCTCGTCGATCTTGTCGGCCATCTCCCTGGCCTTCTGCGCCGCGGTGTCGATGTGCCGGGCGTGCTTTCCGCCCAGCCTCTCCTTGGCGATCTGTTCCGCCTTGTCGATGCCCTGCCTGGCGAGTTCTTCGGTCTTGGCGTTGCCGCCCAGCATCTGCTTGACCTTGTCGAGGATCGACATGGTGAATCCCCCAATTCCGATGCGAGGACGCATCGCCTCTCATCCATACCCGGGGAGTTGGCAGACTTACCCCGTGCCTCAGCTACCCGTCATCGCCGTCGTCGGCCCGACCGCGGCCGGAAAGTCCGACCTGGCCGTGGATCTCGCCCTCGAACTGGGGGGCGAGGTGATCAACACCGACTCCATGCAGCTTTACCAAGGAATGGACATCGGGACGGCGAAACTCTCCGTGGCGGAGCGCAGGGGGGTACCTCACCACCTGCTGGACATCTGGGACGTGACCAGGGCCGCCAGCGTGGCCGAGTACCAGTCGCTGGTCCGGCCGATCATCGACGGCCTGCGGGCCAAGGGGATCGTGCCGATCCTGGTGGGCGGATCGGGGCTGTACGTGCGGGCCGCCCTGGACGACCTGGAGTTCCCCGGCACCGACCCCGGGGTCCGCGCCCGGCTGGAGGCCGAGCTCGACCTGGGCGGCCCCGGCCCGCTGTACGAGCGGCTCCGCGAGCGCGACCCGAAGGCCGCCGGGACCATCCTCCCGAGCAACGGGCGCAGGATCGTCCGGGCCCTGGAGGTCATCGAGATCTCCGGGCGGCCGTTCTCGGCCACGATGCCGTCGTACGACGCCGTCTACGACAGCGTCCAGCTGGGGGTGGAGGTGCCCAGGGACGTGCTGGACGCCCGGGTCGAGGCCCGGGTCGAGCACATGTGGCGGGCCGGGCTGGTGGACGAGGTCAGGGAGCTGGCCGCGCGCGGGCTCGCCGGAGGCCGTACGGCCAGCCGCGCCCTCGGGTACGCGCAGGTGCTGAGCTTCCTCGGCGGTGAGCGCACGGAGGAGGAGGCGAAGCAGGAGACGGTACGGGCGACGCGCAGGTTCGTCCGCCGTCAGGAGTCGTGGTTCCGCCGCGACCCCCGGGTGATCTGGCTCCCCCAGCGCGAACCGGACCTCCTGGGCCGCGCGCTCGCCGCGATCCGCGGTTGACCGCCACCGAACCGCCACCGAACCGCCACCGGACCGCCGGACCGCCACGGACCACCGCCGACCGCCAGGGACCGCCGCCGGACCGTGGGCAGGGCGGGGGCGGGGCGGCGGGGGTGGGCGCGTGCCTGGATAGAGTTGGTCGCATGCGATTCGCGAAGGGACACAGCACCGAGAACGACTTCGTCATCCTCCCCGACCCGGACGGTGAGCTGGAGTTGCCCGCGACGCTCGTGGCGGCGGTGTGCGACCGCCGTGCGGGGATCGGCGCGGACGGCGTGCTGCGCGTGACGCGGACGAAGCTCAGCCCGGAGGTGTCCGGCCAGGCCGGCGAGGCCGAGTGGTTCATGGACTACCGCAACGCCGACGGCGGCATCGCCGAGATGTGCGGCAACGGGGTACGGCTCTTCGCCCGCTACCTGGTCGACACGGGTCTCGCCGCGCCGGGGGAGTTCGGCGTCGCGACCAGGGGGGGCGTCAAGCGGGTGCGGCTCGCGGAGACGGGTGACGTGACCGTCGACATGGGCCCGCCCCGGGTGCTGGGGGAGAGCGTCACGACCGTCGCGGGCCACGAGTACGAAGGTCTCCACGTCAACGTGGGAAACCCCCACCTGGCCTGCGTCATCGGCGACCCGGTGGCCCAGCTCGACCTGAGCCACCAGCCCGCGTTCGACCCCGAGGTGTTCCCGGCCGGGGTCAACATCGAGCTGCTCAACCCGGTGGGCCCGCGCCGGGTCGTCATGCGGGTCTTCGAGCGCGGCTCGGGCGAGACCAGGTCCTGCGGCACCGGCGCGGTCGCCTCGGCCGTGGCGGCCGCGCGGCTGGCCGGTGAGACCAGCGGCACCTGGGCGGTGGAGGTGCTCGGCGGCACCGTCACCGTCACCCTCGACGAGCACACCAGCTACCTGGCGGGCCCCGCCGTCCTGGTCGCGTCCGGTGAGCTCACGCTCTGAGGCGTACGCGGGACCTCGGTCCCTTCCCGGTCGCGTCCGGTGGGATCACGTTCCGGGTCGTGCGCGGGACCTGCGCTTTCTTCCCGCCGCGTCCGGTGCGGTCACGCTCTGGGGCGTACGCGGAACCTTGGTCGCGTCCGGTGGGATCGCGCTCCGAACCGTGCGCGGGATCCACGGTGACCCGCGCGGTGTCGTCTCGGGCATGTCATGTCCACCGGGGCATGTTCGCCGGGTCGTGTCCGCCGAGGTCACGCTCCGGGGCGTACGGGTGAATCTTCCATGACCCCCGCGGTGTCGCCGGGAGTCTCGCGCGCGGTGGGATCGAGCTCATCCGCACGTGCGCGGGGCCATACCGTGAGGCCTCGGGGTTGCACGGGATCGTCAAGCCGTTTGGGGCATGCTCGCCGACCTGGCAGACTGACGTCTCATGGACGTGGACATCTGGGCCTGGGTGGGCGACACCCAGCGGCAACTGCATGAAGCAGGTAACACCGGTCTGGCTATGGCGATCGGAGACGTGCCCGCGCAGGCGCTGGAAGGCCGATACGCGCAGCTCGACGTGCTCGCGCCCGCCATCGCGCAGCAGGCGGAGAACCTGCGGCTGCCCTGGCTGGAGTTCTACGCCCGCTACTGGCACCTGATCGGCCGCGTCGGCGACCGTGCGCAGGGGACGGTCGCGATCGCCGACGCCGAGACACTGGTGGAGTTCACCAAGCGGGAGGACGTGCGGGAGTGCCCGGCCGTGCCCGGTGCCGTCGTGGCGCTCGCCATCGCGCAGGCGAACGCCGACGGTCCCGGTTACGCCGCCGAGCGGCTGGCCGCGCTCTCGGCGCTTGACGTCGAGCCCGACTCGCTCGCCTTCGCCTCCGTCGCAGAGCACTACGTCGCGGCGCTGGTCGACGCCGGCCGCGTCGACGAGGCCGTCTCGCACGCCGAGACCGCGGTGGCCGCGCTGGGCGGCGCGGGCCGCGAGGCGAGCTGGGAGCTGGGGGCCGCCTCGGCCCGCGCGCTGCTGGCCGCCGGCCGCGCCGTGGACGCGCTCACCGCGCTCGACGCCGCGACCGGTTTCAAGCCCGACGACCCGGTGGCCAAGGAGCACCGCGAGGGAGTGCTCCGCGCGCTCGTGCTCGCCACCCTCGACCGGGTGCAGGAGTCCGTCGACGCCCTGCCCGACCTCGACGTGGTGGGCGACCACCCCCGCGTCTGGGTGGAGTGGTCGTACGCCATCCGCGCGCTCGCCGGAGCGGCGCAGATCACCAACACCTGGCAGCTGGGCCGGGTGCTCAAGCAGTGGATCGACTACTTCGCCATGATGGGCGGCTACCGCGCCAGGGTCGAGCTGGCGCTCGTCGCCGGGCACCTGGCGGTCGCGCGCCAGGGGCTCTGGCAGGCGCGTCTCCTGGCCGACCTGGCGGAGTCGGCGGCCGGTGAGCTCAGGAACCCCGGTGACGTCGCCGAGCGGATCGCCGAGCTGCGCACCGCCGCCGACGAGGCCACCGCGCTTCCGGCTCCGGGCTCCGAGGACGATCTGGTCGGCGCCTTCGACGCCGCCGACGGCTTCAACGCCGACCCGGAGCGCTGGGTGGGCTGGCTGGCCCCGCTGTCCGGCCGTGACGTGGAGGCCACCCGGCGCCACACCACCACGCTGGGCTTCCTGGGTTACCCGGCCAAGGGTGCCGACATCTACTGGACCATGCTGGTCGAGTCCGGCGACATCGAGAACGCCGACCCGCAGGACGCGTCGTACCTCGGGGGCCTGCTGATCGAGGCCCGCCAGGACGAGCGCCTGGAGCAGGTGGCCGAGCGGCTGCCCGCCGCGCAGCGCCACCTCGCCCTGGGCCGCCTGTACACCTCGCGGGAGCGCTGGGAGCAGGCGGCGGCCGAGGGCGAGGCGGCGGCCGCCGCGGGCGCCGGCGTCGAGGCGTCCCGCCTGTGGTCGGCCGCGGTGCAGCAGCTCGGCGACAACGCCAAGGGCGCGGGCATCCTGCGCGACCTCCTCGACTCCGGGGAGATCGAGCAGCAGGACGTCTGGCGGATGGTCGTCATGGCGACGGCCGCCGAGGACTGGGAGACCGTCCGCCTGGGCGCCGCCAAGATCGGGATGCCGCTGCAGTCGAGCGAGGGGCCGATCGAGGAGGAGATGGGCCTGGTGCGCATCATCCTTCCCGCCCCCGACGGCAGCCAGCGCCAGGTCCTGAGCGTGCGCACCGGCCCCGCGACGGCGCGCCTGGCCATCCCCCAGCCCCCCGGCATGGAGTACAACGCGGGCGACCTGGTCGTCTTCGAGCCGCAGCTGCTTGAGCCGATCCCGGAGAGCGCCGAGGAGCAGGAGAACTTCGTACCGCCCTTCGCCGCGGTCAGCATGCTCCGTCCGGGTGGTTACACCAGCTGGTTCTTCGACGGCGCCGCTCCCAGCCAGGCCGACTGGACGGAGTTCAACGACGTCATGGCCGAGCGCGGCTGGCCGATGTGGGTCTACAGCGACGACAACTACACCGTGAACCACCCGACGTCGGGTGAGCCGCTGCCCGGCGTGTTCGGCTGGATCGCGGTCCCGCCGGACGTCAGCCCGGTCGAGCTCGACGCGCTTCTGGACGACGCCACCGAGCGCTGGGTGCACCCGCTGGCCTGGCTCGACCTGGCCAAGACCGTCGACGTCGAGGTGGAGCGGCACGAGAGGATCACCAAGGAGTACGGCCTGTAGGTTCCCGGAGGACGGACTCGCCACGGATCCGCCGCGGACTCGCCGCGAATTTCGCCACGGCCGCGCCCGGCGGCCCGTGGCGTTGTCCGGCCCTTGAGCGTCATCCGGCCTCCGGGCTCGGGAGGCGTTCGGCTTCGGGTGTCATCCGGTCTTCGGAGGGTTCGGGTGTCGTCCGGTCTTCGGAGGGGAGGCCGGACCTCCCTGAACTCCCCGGCGCGAGAGGCCCGGACCGTCAGGCACAGGACCTTGTACCGCCCGTGAGGAGACCCCTCGCGGGCGATTCTCGTCACGGTCACTAGAATCTCATTCGGCGCGCTGGGCGGACGAAGGAGGATCCGGATGCTGGAACGATTCCGGCTGGACGGCAAGGTCGCGATCGTCACCGGCGCGTCCTCGGGGCTGGGGGTCGCGTTCGCGAGGGGCCTCGCCGAGGCGGGCGCGGACATCGTGATCGGTGCCCGCAGGAAGGACCGCCTGGAGGAGACCCGCGCCCTGGTCGAGGAGACCGGCAGGCGATGCGTGGCCCTCGTCACCGACGTGACCAGGCCGGAGGACTGCCAGGCGCTGGCCGAGGCGGCGGTGGCCGAGCTGGGCGCGGTGGACATCCTGATCAACAACGCGGGTGTGGGCTCGGCGGTCCCGGCGCTCAAGGAGACGCCCGAGCAGTTCCGGCAGGTCGTGGACATCAACCTGCACGGCACCTACTGGATGGCGCAGGCCTGCGCCAGGCTCATGAGGCCGGGTTCCTCGATCGTCAACGTCGGGAGCATCCTGGGCGAGACGACCGCCGGGCTGCCGCAGGCCGCCTACAGCGCTTCCAAGGCGGGGGTCGTCGGCCTCACGCGCGATCTCGCCCAGCAGTGGACGGGGCGGCGCGGCATCCGGGTCAACTGCGTCGAGCCGGGTTTCTTCGCCTCGGAGATGACCGGCCAGTACGCGGAGGGCTATCTGGCCTGGCACCTTGAGCACCGGGTGCTGATGAAGCGCCCCGGGGACCCGGCCGAGCTCGTCGCCACCGCGATCTTCCTCGCCTCGGACGCGGCCTCGTACGTCACCGGCGCGGTGATCCCGGTCGACGGCGGGATCCTGATCACCTGACCCCGAGGGGCCGATCACCTGGCCGGGCGGTCGTGGGGGCCTGCTCCCCGGGGTCCTGACGAGCGGCCGCGCGGGGAGAAGGCGAGAAGGCGGGAAGGGCCTGCGACGTCAGGGGAGCCAGTCGATGGCGTCGACGCTGTCGTTGGTCTCCAGCGACTCCTCCAGCGAGTGGTAGGGGGGCAGCGTGCGCTCCGTGCCCGCGTAGTCGACCAGCAGGACGGAGTAGCCGGTGTTGTTGATCCACGACGAGACGTTGTTCGCGGCGACGGAGGAGCCGCCCACGCCGCCGGGCATCGGCACGTCGTTCAGATCGGTCGGATAGCCGGCGGGGATGCTGTATCCCGGCCCGTTGAAGCCGTAGTCGCGGTAGAGGCAGAGACTGTTGAAGGTGCATTCGGCGTCTGCTTCGAGCTGGACCACCCGCGAGGGCGGGGCGGGGGCCCGCAGCTCGGCCGCCGGGGCGGCGGAGGCCGCGGCGGACCCGGATCCGGAGGCGAGGAGCAGGGTGGCCGCGGCGCCGGCCAGCCCGGTCACTGTCCGTGTGAGGTGGGGACGACGCGATGAGATCCGCCTCATGTGAATCCTCTCCGTAGCGAAACGCTCACCAGGCGTGAGCGCTCCTGGTCATTAGAACACCACCACTTTGCGTAGTCGATAGTCGCGTTGCGTGAATATTCGAGGGCACGCTTTTCTGGGGAGCCGTGTCCTTAGTCTCCGGGTGGTACGCCTGTGATGGCCTTTGCGCAGGTCACATGAGAGATGTCGTTAAGGCGTGGATTGATGCGCCAGAAATTCTCGCGTTCCCCCAAAGACTGCTTGAGGCTTTTAAGATTGAGGACGGTATCTGGGGTAATTTGCCGCTTCAGAGAGTGACGCGCGTGAGAGGTGGCATGGTGCGGGCTGCGCTGGTACGAGGTGTGGTCGTCGCGACGATCGCGTTCACGGTGGCGGGCTGCGGCCCGGTGCCCGGCGGGAGTGTGGACGACGGGACGCAGTCCTCCGGTGGAGGGCAGTCCGCGTCCGAGGCGCTCAAGGATCTGGGGAAACTCGAGGTCAAGGGGCGCGCCTCGATGACCGGGTTCGACCGCGAAGAATTCGGTGCCGCGTGGTCGGACGTCGACAAGAACGGTTGTGACACCCGCAACGACATTCTCATTCGCGACCTGAAGGAAGAGGTCTTCAAGAAGGGCGAGGACGGCTGTATCGTGCAGTCCGGAATTCTCGAGGACCCGTACAGCGGCAAGACCATCAAGTTCGAGCGCGGGACGCGGACCAGCATGGCGGTGCAGATCGACCACGTGATCGCGCTCGCCGACGCCTGGCAGAAGGGCGCCCAGCAGTGGTCCGCGGCGAAGCGGAAGGAGCTCGCCAACGACCCGCTGAACCTGCTGGCCGTGGACGGGCCGCTGAACAGCCAGAAGGGCGCCGGAGACGCGGCGACCTGGCTGCCGCCGCGCCGCGCCTACCGGTGCCCCTATGTCGAGCGTCAGATCAAGGTGAAGGTCAAGTACGACCTGTGGGTGACGTCCGGTGAGAAGGACGCCATGGAGGCCGTCCTCAAGTCCTGCTGATCAGTCGTCGTAGTCGCGCTTCAGCTTGATGATCTTCCCGGTCCTCGCCGACACGTAGACGTCGTACTCCCGGGCGCCCTTGTGCAGCTCGACCTTCCAGGCTCGCTGACCGTGCTCCCACTCGCGCTCGACCTTGCTCACACGAGCGCCGGGGACGCGCTTCTTGGCGATCCGCACGGCCTCGCGGGAGGAGACGCCCGCCGAGGTGGTGGCCGGTGCGGCGGCGGTGCGGGTGGTGCCGGTCACGGTCGTACCGGTGGTGCCGGCAGCGGTGGCGGTGATCGCCGTGCTGTCCGGCTGTGCGGCGAGGGCGATGCCGCCTCCACCGATCAGGAGGGCGGCGGTCGCGAGGGTTCCGACGGTAATCCTGGTAATTCGTGTCATGTCCCAAGATTTGCGGAGACTTTGCTAGGGGCACGCTAAGGGATCGTTAACCAAGGGAGAGCGCGGCTCATCGCCGGATTCCGGCGTGTTCCCGGCCGTTGTTTCCGGCGGGCCGCATCAGGGACCGGTTTGTTCGAGGGCGGTTTGTTCGGGGTCGTTTTTCCGGGGATCGGGGCCCGCCCGCTCGGCCATGGACGCCCGGTGCTCGTCGGCGGCGGCCTGGTGGCGATGCGTCAGCGCCTGGAGCCGGTGGGTCTCCGCGTCCCCGCTTCCCGCCGCCGCGGCCCGGTCGTGGCTCGCGGCCGCGTTCCGGTGCGCCTGGGCCGCCGACCGGTATCCGGCCACCGCGCGCTCCCTGGCCTCGTCGGCCCGCAGGCGCGCCTTGCCCAGGTGGGCGTCGGCCCGGTCCGCCCGCTCGGCGCGCGACAGGAGCGGTGCCGGGGGAGAGGGGGACTCGGGTGACGCCGGCGGGCTCTCGCCGTGGGCGAGTTCGTGACGGCGCTCGGCGGCCTGCCCGGCTCGCTCGCCGGCCCGGGCGATCCGCTCGCGAGTACGTTTCCTCCGGACCTCCTGGCGCTGGTCCAGTGGCTCGTCGTGAGCGTCCGGGCTGTCATGGGTCTCGGGATCGCCGACCATGTGGCCTGCCCTTCGTGGAGCCGCCGAGGCGGCTCGGCGGAATTCCGCTCCCGCCGCGGAACGGAAAAGTCATGACAGCATGCTTTCCGCCACGGTCACGGGTAATCACGAGGGCGTCTGATCATCCGTCCGGCGATCCGGCCGCGGTGCGACTCAGCCGGACCCGGCGGGGAACGAGGCGGTGAGCTCGCGCGCCCGATCCGCCTTCGCCCGGTTGAAGTGGTCGGCGCAGGCCTGCCTCACCGCGGCCCGCATCGCGATGTGGACGTCCAGCCCGGCCTGGAGGGCGGCCATCCGGTCGTGGATCTCGGCCAGCGCCGCGCAGGTCGTCCGCGTCTGGAGATGGAGCATCTCCAGGTGTGCCGCCGCCTCCCGCCTCAGGTGCGCGGCCCGCTCCAGCGCCGGGTGCGCCGCGCGCTCGGCGGGCTGGTGTCCCGCGTCCCGCGCGGCCCGGGGCGCCGTGCTCTCCGGGAGGAAGACGATGCGCTCCCAGGATGTCCTGCTCTCCGGGAGGGAGACCAGACGCTCCCGGGGCGTCGTGCTCTCCGGGAGGGGGGCCGTGCTCTCTGAGAGGGGGACGGTGCGCTCCGAGGACATGGTGCTTTCCGGGAGGGGGACGATGATCTCCGGCGGGGTGGCCCGTGAGGAGGACTTCTCGGAACCGAGGACACCGGCGCGGCGGGCGGCGTCCCGGTGGGTGCGGCGCCCGCCGCCGATGCGCCGCAGGACCGGGGCGTGCCGCCGGGGGAGCGGGGGAACCTCGGGGAGGTCGTACATGCCGAAGGTATCTACCAGCCCGGGGTGCTCGGGCTCCTGTGTTCCCCAGAGCACGGTGAACAGCCGGACCACGGTCGGGGAGGGGACGACGAACAGCTCTCCTCCGGCCGCGCGGAGGCTCTCGTGAACCCGCTCCAGCGCCCGGGCCCCGCTGACGTCGCAGAAGAGAAGCTCGCCGGCGTCGACGAGGATGTGCCGCGTGCCTCCGAGCATGAGTGACTCCAGCTCCGACTCCAGCAGCCGGTAGTTGAAGGCGTCTATCTCGCCCATCACGGCCACCAAGGCCGTATCACCGTATTGGTGAATGACATACACCGACATATCCATATTGGCCATACCCTTCAAGGGTCTTTCAGAGGCCCCGCCGACAATCCTACGGTTCCCCAGTATGAATGGGTCCCGACGGGATAGAAGCTAAATGTGGCAGGTTCCAGCGGGCGCGATGTGGTGGTCGTCGCGGCTTCGGCCGGTGGCGTGGAGGCTCTGCGCGCTCTGCTCGCGCGGCTGCCCGGCGATCTCGCCGCCTCCGTCCTGGTGGTGCTGCACCTGCCCCCCCGGGTGGAGAGCTCCCTCGCGAGAATCCTCGACCGGGCCGGGCCGCTGGAGGCCGCCACCGCTAGAGACGGCGAGTCCCTGCGGCACGGCCGCGTCTACGTGGCGCCCCCGGACCGCCACCTGATGGTCCAGGACGGCGAGATCAGGCTCTCGCGCGGCCCCCGCTACAACAGTCACCGGCCGGCCGCCGACCCGCTGTTCCTCAGCGCCGCCCTGGACGCGGGTCCCCGTACGCTCGCCGTCGTGCTGAGCGGCACGCTCGACGACGGGGCGAGGGGGGCCGCCGTGGTGGAGCGCCATCTCGGCGCGGTCGCCGTCCAGGATCCCCGGGCGAGCGCGTTCGACGGGATGCCCCGCGCCGCCCTGGCCGCGGCACGGGGCGCGGAGGCGCTCTCCGTGGAGGAGATCGCCGAGTGGGTCGTGCGGCAGAGCCGCACGACCGTCGAGGACGAGGTCGTGAAGGATCCGGGCGTCGAGAAGGAGGTCGCCCTCTATCTTTTATCCGGTGAGATCGGCCCGTACGGGGGCGATCTCACCGGACTGAGCTGCTCGGAGTGCGGCGGGCCCGTATACGAGGCGAAAAGCGGGGGCGAGGCCCACTACGGCTGCGGGGTGGGCCACGGCTGGTCCCCGCAGGGCATGGCCGCGAGCCAGGCCGAGGCCGTGGAGCGGGCGCTGTGGACGGCGACCCTGCGGCTGGAGGAGTGGTTGCGGATGCTGGAGCGCGCGGAGGCGCAGGGAAGGAAGCACTCGTCGCGGCGCCTGCTGGAGGACGCCGGCCAGACCAGGCAGGCGCTGGAGACCATGAGAATGCTACAAAGCCGCATCGACGGCACCAGTGACAGCCTTGCTCTCACGTAGCGGTCGGTGACGGGCCTAGGCTGGCACTGTGATGCTCGGCGACGAACGTGAATTCGACGATCTCCTGCTCATGTTGAAGGAGACGCGCGGTTTCGACTTCACGGGTTATAAGCGCACCACCCTCATACGCCGCATCAGCAGGCGTCTGGAGGCGCTCAAGCTCCGCGACTACGGTGAATACAGGGACTATCTGGAGCTGGAACCCGAGGAGTTCAACCGGCTTTTCGACAGCCTGCTGATCAATGTCACCGCCTTCTTCCGCGATCCGGCCGCGTGGCAGACGCTCCGCGAGACCGTGATCCCCAGCCTGCTCGCGACCAAGGGGCCCGGCAAGGTGATCAGGGTCTGGAGCGCGGGCTGCGCGACGGGCGAGGAGGCCTACAGCCTCGCGATGGTGCTGGCCGAGCAGCTCGGCATGGACGAGTTCCGCGAGCGGGTGAAGATATACGCCACCGACCTCGACCAGAAGGCCCTCCAGACGGCGCGGGCGGCTGTTTACGGCGAGCGACACCTCGCCGACATGCCGGAGGAGCTGCGCCAGACCTACTTCGAGCCGGTGGAGGCCGGTTTCGGGTTCCGGCGCGACCTGCGGCGCCAGCTGATCTTCGGCCGCAACGACCTCACTCGTGACGCGCCGATCTCCCGGGTGGATCTCCTGCTGGCCCGCAACACGCTGATGTACTTCAACAGCGAGACCCAGCTCAGCATCGTGCGCCGGTTCCACTTCGCGCTCTCCGACCCCGGCTATCTCTTCCTGGGCAAGGCGGAGATGCTGCTGAACCACGGTGACCGGTTCGAGCCGGTGAACCTCCGGATGAGGTTGTTCAAGAAGATCGGGTCGCCGCCGCCGGGCAGCCGCGCCACCTGGTCCCCCGGCGCGGGCGTGTCGCAGACCCGCCCGTACGTGCGGCACACGGTGCTGCAGGCGGCGGCGCTCGCCACCGGCCCGGTCGCGCAGATCGCGCTCGACCGCTCCAGGAACCTCGCCCTGGCGAACTCGCGCGCCGAGCTGCTCTTCAACCTCAACCCCCGCGACATCGGGCGGCCGTTCCAGGACCTGGAGGTCTCCTACCGGCCGGTCGAGCTCCGTTCGGTGATCGATCAGGTGGAGCTGGACCTGCGCGTCGCCGAGCTGCAGGACGTCACCTGGCACCGGCCGAACACGCCGGAGCCGAGCGTCTTCGACATCGCCGTCGTCCCGCTCCTCGAACCGGGCGGCGAGCTGGTCGGCGTCGGCGTCAACTTCCACGACGTGACGCGCTACCGCCAGCTCCGCGACCGGCTGGAGCAGACGAACCGGGAGCTGGAGCACGCCTACGAGGAGCTGCAGTCGACCAACGAGGAGCTGGAGACCACCAACGAGGAACTGCAGTCCACGAACGAGGAGCTGGAGACCACCAACGAGGAGCTCCAGTCCACGAACGAGGAGCTGGAGACGATGAACGAGGAGCTGCAGTCGACCAACGACGAGCTCCAGCAGATCAACGACACCCTCAACTCCCGCAGCGACGAGCTCAAGCGGGCCACCCTCCTCGTCTCCTCGGTGGTGCGCAGCCTCGGCGACGCCGTGGCCGTGGTCGACAGCGACCTGCGGGTGCTGGTCTGGAGCCCGGGGGCCGAGGAGCTGTGGGGGCTGCGCGCCGACGAGGCGATCGGCCACCGGCTGGCCTCCCTCGACATCGGCCTTCCCGTCGGGGAGCTCCTGTCCAGGGCGCAGCGGATGCTGGAGCCGGGGGCCGAGCCGGGAAACGGCCGCGGCGACGGCGTCACCCTGGACGGCGTGAACCGGAGGGGACGCCCCGCCCGGCTCAGCGTCGAGTTCTCCCATCTGCACGCCGAGGACATGTCACCCCACGGAGTGATCATGGTGATGAACCTTCTCCAGCAGGAGCAGGACTAGCACCGCGAGGCCACGGCGTGCGGCGGGACGGGCGCGACCCGGCCGGGAGCCGCTCAGTGACCGGCGGCCGTGGCGCGCTCCCTGACCAGCCGCTCCTCGCCCGACAGCGTGTTGAGCGGCTTCTCCTTGATGAACAGGACCGCCACCAGCGCGAGCGCGGTGAGCGGCACGCCGATGAGGAACAGCTCGGCGGTGGCCGTCGCGTACACATCCTGGACGACGCGGACGACGGGAGCGGGCAGCTTGGAGATGTCGGGCACGGCGTCGCTCTCGCCGCCCGCGCCACCGGCGGCCAGCGGGCCGAGCCTCTCCGTCATGAGCGTGGTGATCCGGCCGGCCAGCACCGCGCCCAGGGCGCTGACGCCGACGGCGCCGCCCATGCTGCGGAAGAAGGTCAGCACCGAGGTGGTGACGCCCAGGTCGTGGGCGGGTACGTCGTTCTGGGCGGCGAGGACCAGGTTCTGCATGAGCATGCCGACGCCGACGCCGAGCACCGCCATGTAGATCCCGAGCAGCACCGTGCCGGTCTGGCCGTCGATGGTGCTGAGCAGGCCCATCCCGGCGAGCATGACGACGCCGCCGGCCACCAGGAAGCCCTTCCAGCGGCCCCACTTGGTGATGAGCTGCCCGGCCACGGTGGAGGAGATCAGCAGGCCGAACACCATCGGCAGGCTCATCAGGCCGGCGACCGTCGGCGACTTGCCGAGCGCCACCTGGAAGTACTGCGACAGGAAGACCGTCCCGCCGAACATGGCCACGCCGACCAGGACGCTCGCCACGGTGGCGAGGGCTACGGTGCGGTTCCTGAAAATGGCGAGGGGGATGATCGGCTCGGCCGCCCGCGACTCCACCCAGACGGCCAGCGCGAGGATGAGCACGCCGCCGCCGACGAGGGCGGCGGTCCACCAGGAGCCCCACTCGAACTGGTTGCCCGCCAGTGACGACCAGATCAGCAGCGTGGACACGCCCGTCGTGATCAGCAGGGCGCCCAGATAGTCGATCTTCACTTCCCTGCGCACCACCGGCAGGTCGAGCGTGCGCTGCAGCAGGACGATGGCGAGGATCGTGAACGGCACGCCGATGAGGAAGCACCAGCGCCAGCCGAGCCAGGAGGTGTCCACGAGCAGGCCGCCGATGAGCGGGCCCGCCACGGTGCCGACGCCGAACACGGCGCCGAAGATGCCGGCGTAGCGGCCGAGCTCACGCGGCGGGATCATGGCCGCCATCACGATCATCGCGAGCGCGGTCATGCCGCCCGCGCCGACGCCCTGTACGACGCGGCTGACGATGAGGATCTCCACGTTCGGCGTGAGACCCGCGATCAGCGAGCCCACCACGAACAGGCCCAGCGAGAGCTGGATCAGCAGCTTCTTGTTGTAGAGGTCGGCCATCTTGCCCCAGAGCGGCACCGTGGCCGTCATGGCCAGCAGCTCCGAGGTGACGATCCAGGTGTAAATGGTCTGCGTGCCCTGCAGGTCGGTGATGATGCGGGGCAGGGCGTTGGCCACGACGGTCGAGGCCAGGATGGACACGAACATGCCCACCATCAGCCCCGACAGCGCCTGCAGGACCTTTCTCCTGGAGGCGGGCGCCGCGGCCACGGACTCGGGCTGCACGCTGGTGGATGTCATCTTTCCTCGGTTTCTCGGGCGGGTACCGGCGCTCCGCGGGACTTCCACGGACGCCGGTTGAGCGGAGACGTTCAGGGGGTGGTCATGGGCCGGCGGTCACGGATCGGGCAGGCCCGCGGCGATCTGGGAGAAGGCCTCGTCGACCAGGTCGGCCAGCGCCGGGCGGCCGCCCGCGGCGCTCCAGCGCATCATCGCCGCCCGGAAGGCCGCCATGGCCACCGCGGTGGCCAGCTCGGGGTAGCCGCTCGTGCCCAGTTCGACGCCGGATCTGCGCGCGACGGCGGCCGACATGGCGAGCTCGGTCTCGGTGCCGCCGGCGACCAGTCTCGGCAGGAGTGACGGGTTCTGCTCGAACACCTTCAGCCGCAACAGCCACTGCTCACGCCGTCGCTGGACCTGCTCGGCCTCGGCCCGTGACACCAGGCGCAGCGCCTCCAGGACCGGCACCTCCGCGGGCACGGCCTCCAGCCTCTCGCGCAGCTCGGCGGCGGACGCCGGGCTCGCTCCGACGAGCGCGTCCTCCTTGGAGGGGAAGTAGTTGAAGAACGTGCGGGAGGAGAGGTCCACCGCCGTGGCGATGTCCTCCACCGTGACACCCGCCAGACCGCGCTCGGCCACCAGCGTCAGCGCGGCGTGCTCCAGTGCCGCCCGGGTTTCGAGCTTCTTCCGGTCTCTCCGGCCGAGCTCGTACGCGCTCTCTACGCTGGTCACACTGTCAACTGTAGAGAGGAAATTTCATATTCTGCAATATTTCATCATCTGAAGTGCGGTAGATCACACGTGAGACGGAAAGCCGGGCGCACGGTCGCTCCCCGGGCCGCGCGGACCACGACCGGCCGATGGGGTACCCCGGGTACCACCCGGCGTTTCGCCGGTCCGCGAAGGCCCGGTGCCGGTGGGTGAGGGTCTCGGGAGCAAGGGCCTCGGGGTCAGGGCGTGACGGCGAGGCCTCGGAGTCGAGAGCCTCGGGGTCAGGGCGTGAAGGTGAGGGCCTCGGCGTCAGGGCGTGACGGCGGGCAGGAACAGGGTCACGCTCGCCCCGCCCTCGGGGGAGGTCCGCAGCGACAGCGAGCCACCCGCCGACTCCGCCGTACGGCGGGCGATGTCGAGGCCGAGACCGGTCGACCCGGCGCCGCTCTCGCCGCGCTGCGACGGGTCGGGCGTGGCGAAGCCGGGACCGGCGTCGGCGACGGTCAGCAGCGCGCCTCCACCGGTCGCCTCCAGCCTTACGGAGAACGAGACCCCCTCCGGCGTGTGCGCGAACACGTTGCCGAGCAGGGCGTCCACGCAGGCGGCGAGGTCGTCCGCGGCGACCCCGACCGGCAGCGGGCCGGGGGCCAGGTCGAGGGTGAAGTGCCGCGACTGGTCCTCGGCGAGCACCGACCAGAACGCGACCCGCGCCCCGGTCACCTCCGCCGCGTCGCACTCGGCCCGCTCGCGCACCCGCCGCCTGGCCTCGGTGATCACCGAGGTGACGGCGCGTTCCAGGGCGTCCACCCGCGCCTCGATCCTGGCCGACTCCTCGGGGTCGGCCAGCGACTCCGCCTCCAGCCTCAGCCCGGTCAGCGGGGTGCGCAGCCGGTGGGACAGGTCGGCGGCGCTCTCCCGCTCCTCCGCGAGCAGGCCGGTGATGCGCTCGGCCAGGTGGTTGAGGGCGACGCCGACCGCGTGCACCTCGGGAGGGCCGTCGGGCACCGTCCTGGCGGACAGGTCGCCCGCCGCGAGCCGGTGCGACACCCCCGCCAGCGCGGTGATCGGCCTGATCACCATGCGGGCCAGCCGGTCGCCGACCAGCACGCCCAGCCCGACCAGGGCCAGGCCGAGCGCCGCCAGCCCGGCCCAGACCTGGGGCACGCCCCTGGTCAGGCGGCCGTCGTCCAGGAACACCCGGACCACCGCCGTACCCCCGGGCGCCCCCTGGACCGCGACGAGGATCTCCCGCCCGCCGGGGGCGGCGGCGGTGACGCTGCGGCCCCGCGAGGCGAGTTCCACGGCGGTGGAGCGCGGGGCGGGATCGCCGACCGCCTCGCCGCCGGGGAGGAAGACCGTGACCGGGTGCTCGGCCTGCTCCGCGGTGAGCCGCAGGGTCTCGGTGTCCACCGCGCCGACCACGACCGCCACCGACTCGGCCTCGCTCTCGGCCTCGCTGACCGCCCCGCTCACCGCCACCGTGCGGACCAGCAGGGCGAGCGGGACCAGCAGCGCGATCAGTACGAGGGAGGTGGTCGCCGCGACCAGCAGGGTGAGCCAGCGCCTCATGCCGGGGCGGCCAGTCGCACGCCGACACCCCTGACGGTCTGCAGGTAACGCGGTTCCTGGGAGGTCTCGCCCAGCTTGCGGCGGAGCCAGGAGAGGTGGACGTCCACCGTCTTGTCGGCCCCGCCGTAGGGGATCTGCCAGACGTGGGTGAGCAGCTCCCGCTTGGTGACCACCTCGCCGGGCCTGGCCGCCAGATAGTGGAGCAGGTCGAACTCCCGGGGGCTCAGATCCAGCGGCGTCCCGTCCAGGGTCGCCTCCCGGGTGCGCGGGTCGATCCGCAGGCCCCCGACGGTGACCGCGCTGTCGGCGCGGCTCTCACCGGCCATCCGCCGGAGCACCGCCCGGATCCGGGCGTCGAGCTGGGCCGCGCTGAACGGCTTGACCACGTAGTCGTCGGCGCCCGCGTCCAGCAGCCTGACCATCTCCGCGTCGCCGTCCCGCGCGGTCGCCACGATCACCGGGATCCGGCTCACCGCGCGGAGCATCCGCAGCAGGTCCAGGCCGTCCATGTCGGGCAGGCCGAGGTCGAGGACGACCAGGTCGGGGCGTTCCTCGACGGCCAGCCGCAGGCCTTCGAGAGCGGCGGGGGCGGACGACACGGCGTGGCCGCGGTCGCGCAGGCCCCGGGTGAGGGAGGTGCGGATCGCGGCGTCGTCCTCGATGAGCAGCACATTCGACATTTGCCGCCACGTTAGCCCCCTCCCGTACCGCGTCAAAAGCGGGTTAGCGGCTCCTTAGCGTTGTCTTATCGCTTTCGGTGGCACAGTGAGGGCATGCGCAAGCGTTTCTCCCTGGTCGTGGCCGGATGGCTGATCACCGGGCTCCTCGCGATCGGAGCCGGGGTGGCGGTGATCGACCGGCTCAGCGAGCCGCTGACTGACACCGGGCTCCGGCCGCTCTCCGCCGCCGAGGTCGACGAGGCGCTCGCCCTCGCCTCGTCGCTGCCCAACGCCCTTCCCCCGTCCGTGCCGCCCTCCGTTCCCCCGTCCGCTTCTCCGTTCGCCTCTCCGGCCGAGGGCACCCCCGCGCCGACCGTCACCGTCACCACCACCGCCACGCCCACAGCGGAGCCCGGCAAGAGCCGGTTGATCACCACCGTGGGCGGCAAGGTCATCGCCAGGTGCGAGAACGGCCTGGTCACCCTCCGGTCCTGGAGCCCCGCCCAGGGATTCCAGGCCGACGACGTCGAGCGCGGACCCGCGGAGCGGGCCCGCGTCGAGTTCGAGACCGAGGAGGACGAGGTGAAGGTCGAGGTCCACTGCGCGGCCGACGGCTCACCCGTCCACCGCATTCAGACCTGATCCAGACCTGATCCAGACCTGACCGGGCACCGCGGCCGATGGGCCGGGAGCCCCGGAGCCGCGCCTGATCCCGTACGGCCGCCGGGGCGCGTCCCCTGTGGCCGACCTGACCGACGGGCCGGGGAACGCGGGGCCTCGACGGCTGCGGCTGTCAGCCGCAGCCGTTCGCCTTTTCGTCCTCCGGGTTCGCGCCGGGAGCCTCGTCGGCCACCGTGACCGAGAGCTGGGCGGTCGAGGCGACCAGGCTGCCCTCGGGCGACCTGGCGGCCCGCTCGTCGACCACGATGCCGCGCTCGCCGAGCAGCTCGTACGTCTTCGCGTCGAAGATCAGATCCTGCCTGACGCCGTCGAGGCCGACCCTGCCGACGCCGATCCCCTCGCGTCCCGCCGCGTCCTCGGCCCGCTTGGTGACGTCGACCCCGGGGATGGTGCCGACCGCCTTGAACAGCGCCGCCCGCTGCGCCGGGGGCATGTAGGTCTCCCTGAGCATGTCGCCCGCCGCGGTGAAGGCCGCCTCGTCCTTGGAGGCACCGCCCCGGTCGCCGGTGTAGAGGTGGGCGCGCATCCCGTCGGCGTCCGTGGGGAGCCTCTTGAGCGCCGCGTGGTCGGTGCGCATGTACTCGGGGGTCTTCCCGCAGTTCACCAGCGGGAGCGTCTCGGTCCCGGTCCTCTCGTACGCCATCTCGGGGATCGGCCAGCCGGGGTAGGCCCTGGGCGTCAGGTACTCGATCCGCACCGAGCCGTTCCTCGTCCCGTCGGCGGACAGCCAGATGACCCGCTTGGTCCGGTAGAGGTAGCGGGTCTCCCCTTCGGTCTCACCCGTCTCCGCGTTCGTCCCCGTGCCGCTGAAGGAGCCGTACATCGTCTCCGACTCGACCTTGACGAACTGGTCGTCGCGCGGCGCCAGGTCCGTCCGCACGGCCGCCCGCGCCGCCTTGTCGAGCACCTCGCTCGCCGAGACGGCGGCGATCTCGGGCATCGTCACCACGACCTCCTCCGCTGCTCCCCGGGAGCCGCCCTGGGAACCCGCCAGGGTGATCGCGGTCGCCCCCACCGCCACCGCGAGCGCCCCGGCCACCGCCATCGCGTACGGCCCGCGCCACCGCGGTGTCCACCCCCGTGCCCGCGGCGCGGCCGCCGCGGCCAGCCCCCGCCGGGCCGCCTGCCTCGCCCTCTCGTCGTACGCGGGCGCCTCGGGCCGGATGGCGGCCACCAGCTGGATCTCGTCATCGTTCATCTGTGCGACTCCAGGGAGCGGCGGATCTTGGTCCGGGTACGGGAGAGGCGGGACCTGACGGTCCCGATCGGGATGCCGAGCGCCTGCGCGGCCTCCTCGTAGGACAGGTCGGCCCAGGCCACCAGCAGGAGCAGGTCCCGCTCCGCGGAGCCGAGCCCGGCCAGCGCGGCGGCGAGGGCGGGCCTGAGCCGGTCGGCGGTGACGCGCTCGGCGCTGCGGTCCTCGAACTCGGCCGCGCGCTCGGGAGCCTGCCGGGCGAGTGCCTTCAACCTGCGGGTCTCCGACCTGCGGTGGCCGGAGATCAGGTTCGAGGCGATCCCGTACAGCCAGGGTCTGGCGTCGGCGCGGCCGAGGTCGTATCGGGCCCGTTTGCGGAAGGCCACGAGGAACGTCTCGGCCGTCACGTCGTCGGCCGTGGTCACGTCGTCCAGCCGCCGCGCCACGTACCGGTGGATCTCGTCGGCGTGGCGGTCGAAGAGCCCGGCGAACCTGTCGGGGTCCGTCAGGGACTCGCCGATCAGCGCCGCGTCGGTGGCGCAGGTCGCGTCGGTCACACCGGTCGTCTCGGTGGCGCCGGGCGCGCCGGTCGCGCCGGTCGTCTCGCCGGTGGGCGTGGGCGGCGGGAGGGACCCGGTCCGTCGGGGGAGACCCAGTGTCACCACCCGCTTCGTCCAGTCGTTGTCACGGTGCATCCTTACCGGAGCGCGTTCGCGCTCTCACCTCCTACTCCGCCGCTCGTTGGTATCGGGTTCCATAGACGGATATGTCTCCCTTGGGCGTCGAGTCGCCCGAGGCTCCACCGGCTGTGATCGGCCGCCGTTAGGCTCCGCCTTCACGAAACGGGTGCGAAAGGGAGAGATGATGAGCGCTCAGAAGGCCGGGGGCGGCAGGCGGCTGCTGCTGAAGGGGTTCCTCCTCGCGGTCGCCCTGCTGGTGGTCTCCGGGTTCGCCCTCAGCGCGTGCTCGCGGGTGAGCACCCAGCCCGACGAGGTGGTCCTGCACTACGCGGGCGGCGTCCTGGAGGCCATCAAGTTCGAGAAGTGCATCAACCCCTCCAGCGGTGCCACGCTCCTCGGCCCCGGCGACAACGGGTACTCCTACCCGTTCGGCCAGCGGACCTTCGACTTCTCCGGGGCGGACGACGCCGAGTCCAAGCCGCTGTCGGTCGTCTCCAAGGACAACGTGGAGATGACCGTGTCCGGGGTGGCGACGTTCACGCTGAACACCGACTGCAGGACGCTCCAGCAGTTCCACGAGAAGATCGGGCTGAAGTTCCGCGCCTACTACGAGGAGGGCGAGTCGTCCGACGGCTGGCGGCGGATGCTCAACATCTACATGCGGGTGCCGCTGGACCGCGCGATGGACGCCGCCTCGCAGGAGTTCGAGTGGCGCGGGCTGTTCAACGACCCGAAGGTGAAGCAGGCGTGGGAGGCGCGGGTCGGCCAGCTCGCCAGGGAGTTCATCAAGGCGACGGCCGGGGGCGACTACTTCTGCAACCAGAACTACGGGGGCAGCGGGCAGTGCGGCGACATCTCCCTCACCATCCAGAAGCCCGAGCCGCCGGAGGCCCTGGTCGCCGCGCTCGCCTCGGAGCAGGCGGCCAAGGCGGAGAACGTCGCGCAGACCCAGCGCAACGCCAAGGTCCGCACCGAGATCGAGTCGATCAAGGACCTGGTCAGGGTTCTCGGTCCGCAGGGCGCCGTGCTCTGGCAGGCCATCCAGAAGGGGCAGGTCAGCGTGGTCCCGGTGCCGCAGGGCAGCAACCTCAACATCACCCCTCCGGGCCGCTGACCTCCACACCCGGGACCCTCGTCCGGCGATCGTCGCCGGAAGCGGACGACCGGGGAGTCCGGTCGGAAAGCGAGCCGGTCCCCGGAACTCTCGTCCGGTGGCCGTCACCGGAAGCCGGTGATCGGGGAATCCGGCCGGAAGGCGCCCCGGACCCCGGGACCCCCGCCGGGCGGCCGCGAGGTGGTCCCGCGGTCGCCTCACGCCGTACCCGCCGGGACGGGCGACCGGTTCACGACGTGCGGTCCGCCCTGGCGGGCATCACCGGGCCCAGCTCGGCGCCGAGGTCGTGGGCGATCCTGCGCATGCCCTCGGCGAGGTCCCGCCGGTCGAGCGCGGTGACGCGCTCGGCCGGTCCGGACACCGACAGCGCGGCGATCGTCCGAGCCCCGTCCCGTACGCCCACCGCCAGGCAGTGCACGCCCAGCTCCTCCTCGCCCAGGTCCATGGCGTACCCGTGCTCCCGCACCCGCTCCAGCTCGGCGAGCATCCCGGGCAGGTCGGTGATCGTGTTGGCGGTCCTGCGCGGCATGCCGGTCCGCTCGACCAGCGACGCCACCTCGGTGTCGGCCCGGCCGGCCATCAGGACCTTCCCCACGGCCGTGCTGTGCGGCAGCACCCGCCTGCCGACCTCCGCGAACATCCGCAGCCGCCTCGGCGAGGGTACCTGGGCGACGTAGACCACGAAGTCGCCCTCCAGCACCGCCAGGTTGGCCGTCTCGCCCGACAGCTCGACCAGCCTCGTCAGGTACGGCTGCGCCCACACGCCGACCATGCGCTCGGCCACCCCGCCTAGCCGCACCAGCGCACCGCCCAGGGCGTAGCGGCGGTCGGACTCCTGGCGTACGTAGCCCCGCGCGAGCAGCGTGCGCAGCAGCCGGTGGATCGTCCCGTACGGCAGCCCGGTCCTGGCCGCGATCTCCGAGAGCCCGGCCTCGCCACCCCGCTCGGCGAGCGCCTCCAGCACGTCCAGTGCCCGGTCGACCGACTGCACCGCGCTCATGCGCCCCCCTCGATCCCGCACCGGCCGGGCGGGCCGCCCACGGAACCCCTGCCCACGGAACCCTTGTTCACGGACCCCCCGCTCACGGCACCCTCGTCAGGCCACGCAGCGAGGCGTCGAGGACCTGGGCGGTGTGCGCCACCGGGACGGGCTCGGCGCCCCGGCGGCGGATCGCCGCGGCGATCTGCATGGTGCACCCGGGGTTGGCCGAGACCAGCAGGTCGGCGCCGGTGTCGAGCACCCGCTCCGCCTTGCGGTCGCCGAGGTCCCTCGCGGTCTCCGGCTGGAACAGGTTGTAGGTCCCCGCGGAGCCGCAGCAGATCGCCGACTCGGCGATCTCCCGCACCTCCAGGCCGGGCACGCCGTCCAGGAGCTCGCGGGGCTCCGACCGTATCCCCTGGGCGTGGGCCAGGTGGCAGGCGTCGTGGTAGGCCACGGTGAGCGGCAGCGGGTGCCGCTCGGCCGCCGGGCCGAGCGCGACGAGATACTCCGCCAAGTCGACGGTCCTGATCGCCCGGGCCCTCTCGACCCACTCGGCGCCCTCGCCCTCCAGGATCTCCGCGTAGTCCTTCATCGTCGACCCGCAGCCGGCGGCGTTGACCACGATCGTGTCGACGCCCGCCCGCTCGAAGGTGGCGATCGTCCGCTTCGCGAACCTCAGGGCCTGCCTCTCCTGGCCGGAGTGCAGCGACAGCGCCCCGCAGCAGCCCTGCGACGGCGGGATCACCACGTCGCAGCCCTCCATCGCGAGCACCCGGGCCGTGGCCTCGTTGACCTGCGGGAAGAACTCCCCCTGCACGCAGCCGGTGAGCATCCCGACCGTGGCCCTGCGCGCCCCCCGCGCCGCGATCCCGCGCGGCAGCCGCAGCCTGGCGGCGGCCGGGGGAGCGAGGTCGGCCATCGCCGCCAGGGACGGGTTGATCCGCTCCAGCCTCGGCGCGACCGCCCGCCGCAGCCCGGCGCTGAGCCGCAGCGGCAGCCGCATCGCCCGCAGCCGCCGGGGATAGGGGAACAGCTGGAAGACCAGCGCCCGCAGCGCCCTGTCGTCCGGCTCCCGCACGTGCACCCGCTCCACCTCGGCCCGGGTCTGCTCGATCAGCCGGTCGTACCTCACCCCGGACGGGCAGGCGGTCACGCAGGCCATGCACCCCAGGCACGCGTCGAAGTGGCCGGCCATCTCCGGTGTCAGCGGGGTGCCCTCGACGTGCTGTCTCATCAGGTGGATCCGGCCGCGCGGGGAGTCCATCTCCTCGCCCCACAGAACGTACGTCGGGCACGAGGGCAGGCAGAACCCGCAGTGCACGCAGTCGTTGATCAGCTCTGGGTCCACGTCAGATCCCTCCCGCGAACCGGCCGGGGGACATCCTCCGGCCGGGGTCGAACCGTTCCTTGACCCGCCGCATCAGCGGCAGCGCCCCCGACGGGCCCCAGCGGTCGACCCCGCCGGCGAGGGCCGGGGGCGCGGCGAGCACGGTCAGCGCGCCGCCGAGCCGCCGCAGGTCGTCGCGCACGCCGGTCACGAACCCGGCGAACTCCGCCGCGCCGACGCCCGTAGGCAGCGCGACCAGCAGGACCGCGGAGGCGACCGACCCGCGCACGCGCGCGGGCAGCCCGCGCGCGGCGACCGCGTGCAGCGCCGGGTACGCGGCGGCGGGCGGGACCCGCAGCTCCAGCAGCACCTCCTCGCCGGGCGGCACCGCCCACCAGGCGGGCGCCTCGGCGGTGATCCGCGCGCTCCCGTACTCGTCCATCCGCTCGCGTACGGCCTCGGCCCGCGCGCCGGCCGCCACCCCCTCGACGAGCGCGGACACGGCGGACCCGCCGATGAGGTCCGGCCGGTCCAGCTCGACGGCGCTCGGCTCGGCCTGCGAGGCCGCGAGCTCGGCGACCAGCGCGGCCGACGCGTCCTCCGTCCCGGAGCCGGGCAGGTCCACGGTGACCCAGCGGCGGTCGGCGGGGACCGGGTGGAGTCGGAAGGTGGCCTCGGTGATGACGCCGAGCGTGCCGTACGAGCCGGTGAAGAGCTTGCCCAGGTCGTAGCCCGCGACGTTCTTGACGACGTTGCCGCCCGAGGTGGCGACCGTGCCGTCGGCCAGCACGACCGTGATGCCGATCAGCAGGTCGCGGGCGGTGCCGTAGCGGAACCTGCGGGGGCCGGCGACCGCGGTGGCGAGCGTGCCGCCGACCGTGCCGGCACCCCCGGGGGTGTCCAGGACCAGCTCCTGCCGCGACCGCGCGAGCATGGAGCCGAGGACGCCGAGGGGGAGTCCCGCGCCGACCCGTGCCACGAGGTCGCCCGCGGAGTGCTCGACCGCCGACCCGTCGCCGAGGAGCAGGCAGCAGGTGTCGATCAGCAGGTCACACCGTTCGGGGGGATTGCCCCAGTCGAGTTTGGTGCCGTCTCCCACCGGGACCACGGCCAGGTCGTGCGCGGCCGAGACGTGCATCAGCGCGGCGACCTCCCCGGTGTTCTCCGGCAGGGCCACCCAGCGCGGCGGGACCCCGCCCACCGCGTCGTCGGCGGTCGCCTCCCTGATCGTCACGCCGGTCTCGCGCAGCGCTTCCAGAGGCGCTTCCAAGAGTGCTCCCATCAGAAGTGCTCCGCCTGCCCCGACTCGACCAGCGGGTGCGCGCCCTTGCGGACCCCGGGGACCTCGCCGCACAGCCGGGGGGTCGGGAAGATCTTGCCCGGGTTCGACAGGCCGCGGGGGTCGAAGGCGCAGCGCACCAGCTGCATGGTGTTGAGATCGTCCTCCGAGAACATTTTCGGCATATATCGGGACTTGTCCACGCCGACGCCGTGCTCGCCGGTGATGGAGCCGCCGTGCTCGATGCACAGGTCCAGGATCTTCCCCGAGACGATCTCCGCCCGCTCGCCCGCGCCCGGCTCCGCGTCGTCGAACAGCACCAGCGGGTGCAGGTTGCCGTCACCGGCGTGGAAGACGTTCGCCACCCTGATGCCGTACTCGCGGGAGAGGGCGTCGATGCTCGCCAGCACCCCGGGCAGCGCGGTCCGGGGGACGACACCGTCCTGGACGATGTAGGCGGGGCTGATCCGGCCCACCGCGGCGAACGCCGACTTGCGGCCCCGCCAGATCGCGGCCCGCTCCGCGGGGTCGTCGGCGACCCGGATCTCGAACGCGCCGCTCTCCCGGCAGAGCCGCGTCACCTCGCCGAACTGGTGCGCGACCTCCTCGGCCGGGCCGTCCAGCTCCACGACGAGCACCGCCCCCGCGCCCTCGGGGTAGGCGCACGCCACCGCCGCCTCGGCCGCCTCGACGGCGAGGGCGTCCATCATCTCGATCGCGGCGGGCACGATGCCGCCGCCGATGATCGCCGACACCGCCTGCCCGCCCCGCTCGATGTCCTCGAACGCCGCGAGCAGCGTCGTGACGGACTCGGGCAGCCTGCTCAGCCGTACGACGACCTTGGTCGCGATGCCGAGGGTGCCCTCCGAGCCGACGAACGCGCCCAGCAGGTCGTAGCCGGGATCGGTGTCGGAGAGCTCGACGATGTCGCCGTCCGGGGTGACGATCTCCAGGCCGACCACGTGGTTGACGGTGAAGCCGTACTTCAGGCAGTGCGCGCCGCCGGAGTTCTCCGCCACGTTGCCGCCGATCGTGCAGACCTGCTGGCTGGAGGGGTCGGGCGCGTAGTAGTAGCCCAGGTCGCGGACGGCCTCGGTGATCGCCAGGTTGGTGACCCCCGGCTCGACGACGGCCCGCCGGTTCGGGAGGTCGACGGAGAGGATCCGCCGCATCTTCGAGGTCACCACCAGCACCCCGTCGGACCGGGGCAGGGCGCCGCCCGACAGCCCCGTCCCGGCGCCCCTGGCCACGAACGGCAGGCCGTACTCGTCGCAGATCCGCACCACGGCCGCGACCTGCTCGGCGCTTTCCGGCAGCACCACGACGCCGGGGGTTACCCGGTGGTGGGTCAGGCCGTCGCACTCGTAGGTGCGCAGCCGTACGGGATCGGTGATGACCGACCCGGGGCCGAGGAGTTCCTCGAACCTGCGGGCCGGCTCGTCCAGGGTCTTCGTCGACATCGTTCCTCCTCCGGCGTGCCCGGTGTGCCCGGCGGTCCGGCGCCGCCGGTGCCCGCCGGCCTCCATCGGCCGACCGAGGACGTCGTCTTCGTCATCCTCGTCACTCTCGTCATCCGCGTCATCCGCGTCATCCGCGTCATCCGCGTCATCCGCGTCATCCGCGTCATCCGCGTCATCCGCGTCATCCGCGTCTCGAATTCTCGCTCAGCGCGGCGGCGCCGGCGTTCCTGCCGTGCCTGGGGCCGTCGTCCACGAGACCGGCGAAGCGGGGCTCACCGGCCGCCCGCTGCGACGCCCGGCAGTCGGTCCGGAGGTCGGGGGAGGGCGGCGTGCGGACGGGGCCCGGCGGGGAGTGGCGGATGCGCAGGTGGAGCCGGCCCTTGATCATCGTGATCAGGACGCCTCTGGCCCAGCCCTCGTCCGCGGTCTTGCGCGCGTAGAACTCCCTGGTCGCCCCGTTGTCCAGCATATCCAGCAGGACGATGTGGTGGCCCCAGGGAATCGGCCGCGCAGTCTGCGGGACGGAGTCGGGCCAGGCCGCCGCGAAGGCCCTCATGTAGAGGAGGTTGGTCCGCGAGTAGCCCATCGCCTCGGGGAACGCGCCGCGCAGGTCGGCCGAGAGCCGGGGCACCGCCTTCCTGCCCCACTCCTCGTCCGGCTGCCGGTCGAGGATGTGGCGGCCGATCCGCCAGTACTGCCGGATCAGCTCGGTGTCGGTGGTGAGCAGTGCCACCCGCCCCCTGCTGCCGATGATCTCGCGCTTGACGGCGTCGAGCAGCGCTGCGTACTCGCTCTGGTCGGCTCCTCCGCCGTTCCTGTCATCGCTCATGCACGCAAAGTATCCACTCGGCCCGGCGCCCGCATCCGCCCTAGGTGACCGCCCGGAGTGAGGAATCCCCGCCAGGGGATGAGGATTCCGCACCGTCGGAATGGTCATGTCACGGCATACGCGCATACGCCGGGAGAGTAAGGAACTCCGCGAAGTCGTCGTCCAGGGCGACCTCCTTGAACAGCGCGGTGGCCTGACCGTAGAGGGCCTCGTCGTAACCGGGCTCCGCCTTGATCTTGGCGAGCTCCTCGTCGATGATCTTCTCGACCAGCTCCCCGGTCACCACGGCGCCGGTGTCGGCGAGCTCGATGCCGTTGTGGATCCACTGCCAGATCTGGGAACGGGAGATCTCGGCGGTCGCCGCGTCCTCCATCAGGTTGTGGATCGCCACCGCGCCCAGGCCGCCCATCCAGGCGGCGAGGTAGCGCAGCGCCACGTCCACGTTGTTGCGCAGTCCCGCCTCGGTGATGTCGCCGGGGGTCTTGGAGACCGCGAGCAGGTCGGCGGCGGAGACGGAGACGTCCTCGCGCAGGCGGTGCAGCTGGTTCGGCCGGTCGTCGAGGACGGCGTCGAAGACGTCGCGGCAGATCGGCACGAGGTCGGGGTGCGCCACCCACGAGCCGTCGAAACCGTCGCCGGACTCGCGGGTCTTGTCGGCGGTGACCTTCTCCAGGGCGACCTTGTTGACCTCGGGGTCGCGACGGGAGGGGATGAACGCGGCCATCCCGCCGATGGCGTGGGCCCCGCGCCGGTGGCAGGTGCTGACCAGCAGCTCGGTGTAGGCGCGCATGAACGGGGCGGTCATCGTCACGGCGTTGCGCTCGGGCAGCAGGAACTCGCGGCCGCGGGTGCGGAACTTCTTGATCACGCTGAAGAGGTAGTCCCAGCGGCCCGCGTTGAGGCCCGCGGAGTGGTCGCGCAGCTCGTAGAGGATCTCCTCCATCTCGAACGCGGCCGGGTAGGTCTCGATGAGCACGGTCGCCCGGATCGTCCCCCGGGGGATTTCGAGCAGCTCCTGGGCCCTGACGAAGACGTCGTTCCAGAGGCGGGCCTCCAGGTGCGACTCGATCTTCGGCAGGTAGAAGTACGGGCCCTTGCCCTTGGCCATCTGCCGTTGCGCCGAGTGGAAGAAGTAGAGGCCGAAGTCGACGAGGGAGGCCGAGAACGGCCTGCCGTCGAGGGTGAGGTGCTTCTCGTCCAGGTGCCAGCCGCGGGGCCGGACCACGACGGTGGCCAGCTCGCTGTCCGGCTTGAGGGCGTAGCTCTTCTCCCCGGCGGAGAAGTCGAGGGTCCGGTCGAGCGCGTCGCGCAGGTTGAGCTGGCCGCCGATGGTGTTCTCCCAGGTCGGGGCGTTGGCGTCCTCGAAGTCCGCCAGCCAGACCTTGGCGCCCGAGTTCAGCGCGTTGATCGTCATCTTCCGGTCGACGGGGCCGGTGATCTCCACGCGGCGGTCCACCAGCCCGGGGGCGGGCGGGGCGACGCGCCACTCGGACTCGCGCACCTGCCTGGTCTCGGGCAGGAAGTCGAGGGTGCCGCCCGCGGACAGCTCCGCCTGGCGGGCCCGGCGGGCCTCCAGCAGCTCCAGGCGCCGGCCGTCGAACTCACGCTGGAGGGTGGCCACGAAGGCCAGCGCCTCCGGCGTGAGGATCTCGTCGAAGCGGTCCCGGATGGGGCCGCCGATCCCCACGCCGCCGGTCTCCACGCCGCCGGTCTCCACACCGTCCATGGGTCCTCTTTCCCTAAAGCTTTCCGCATGGTGGAAAAGTAATTCTGAATTGTGGAATCGACGCTACTTGAGGGCCGGTCACGGGTCAAAGGCAGGGTCCCCCTCAGGGGTCGCTCGGGGAGTTCCCCGATGATCTGGGAGGCGGACTCGGACAGAGTGAGGTCAGCGCCCCCGGCAGAGGGGGAGAACGGACCGGTCGCACATGGGAAGCGAAGACTTCCCGGAAAATCGAGGATTGAGCGCATGAGGAAGAACATGCTCGTCGCCGGGGCGGTCGTGGGGTCGGTGTTCCTGCTCTCGGGCTGTGACCTCGGTCTCGACTTCCGTGAGCGGCAGCAGGAGGTCGTCTCCTACGACGTCACGGACAAGCTGACGGCCCTGGACGTCGCCGCCGGTTCCGGCGATCTCGTGGTCACCGAGTCGGACCGGCCCGCCGTCCACGTGACCGAGACCATCCACTGGCGCGGCGACAGGCCCACGCCCAGCCACTCGGTGGACGGCGGCACGCTCACCTTGCGCGACGAGTGCCGGGGCAACTGCTCGGTCGACTACAAGGTCGAGATCCCGCGGGGCCTCAAGACCAAGCTCGACACCGGCTCGGGCACCATCACGATGCGCGGGCTGACCGGGGAGGTGAACGCCGTGAGCGGCTCCGGCGAGATCGAGGCCGGCGGTCTCACCGCCAAGCGGTTCACCGCCGAGACCGGCTCGGGCGACATCGAGGCAAGGTTCTCCGCCGCGCCAGAGGGGGTGGAGATCGAGACCGGGAGCGGCGACGTCGTCGCGTACCTTCCCCGGGGAGGGTACGACGTCACCGCCGAGACCGGCTCCGGCGACGAGACCGTGGAGGTGACCAAGGACCCCGCCTCGTCCCGCAAGGTCACGCTGCGGACCGGTTCCGGCGACGCCCAGGTCCTGCTGCCCTGACGACGCGCCCGGTGTGGACCGTACGGGGTGACGTCGCCCGGCTCGCGGGGAGGCGCGGGTCCCGCCGCCCCGGTGCCACGCCCGTGCTGGTCGCGCGGGCCGGCGCCCGCCCGGCGCCGTGCCTCCTGAACGCCTCCCGAACGCCTCGGGACGCTCCCGGGACGCTTCCGGCGCCCCGATCAGGGCGTGTCCGCGCCCCGTGGGGACGAAGTGGTGATAACCAGGTGATGACGTAGGGGTTCCCGTGGCACCATCGAGGGGAAGAGACCCGGGGTGTTCGGGCGTTCACTCATATGAGAAGAACATGTGGGCACCAACCATCTGAATGGAGCGACGACATAGACACTCGTGAGCCGCTGGACATCGACCGATTCGACGACCTGCTCGACAACGGCGAGATGGACCTGGCCGAGCGCCAGGCACTCCGCCGGGTGGCGGGCCTCTCCACGGAGCTGGAAGACGTCACCGAGGTCGAATACCGCCAGCTGCGGCTTGAGCGGGTCGTCCTGGTCGGCGTCTGGACCTCCGGAACGGCGACCGACGCCGAAAACTCCCTCCTGGAGCTGAAGCTCCTCGCCGAGACCGCGGGTTCGGAAGTGCTGGAGGGGCTGATCCAGCGCCGGCAGAAGCCCGACACCGCGACCTACATCGGTTCGGGCAAGGCGCAGGAGCTCGCCGACATCGTCTCCGCCACCGGTGCCGACACCGTGGTGTGCGACGGAGAGCTGAGCCCCGGCCAGCTCCGCCAGCTTGAGGAGATCGTCAAGGTCAAGGTCATCGACCGGACCATGCTGATCCTCGACATCTTCGCCCAGCACGCCAAGAGCCGCGAGGGCAAGGCGCAGGTCGAGCTCGCGCAGCTCAACTACCTGCTTCCGCGCCTTCGAGGCTGGGGTGGCAACCTGTCGCGCCAGGTCGGCGGCCGCGCCGCGGGCGGCGTCGGCATGGGCGGCCGCGGTCCCGGTGAGACCAAGATCGAGCTGGACCGCCGCCGGATCCGCGAGCGGATGGCCAAGCTGCGCCGCCAGATCGGCGGCATGACCACCGCCCGCGAGACCAAGCGCTCGCGGCGCACGCAGCGCGAGGTCCCCGCCGTGGCCATCGCCGGATACACCAACGCGGGCAAGTCCTCGCTGCTGAACCGGCTGACCGGCGCGGGAGTGCTGGTCGAGGACTCCCTGTTCGCCACGCTCGACCCGACGGTCCGCAGGGCGCACACGCCCGACGGCCGCCTGTTCACGCTGGCCGACACCGTCGGGTTCGTCCGGCACCTGCCGCACCAGCTCGTCGAGGCGTTCCGCTCCACGCTGGAGGAGGTCGGCGACGCCGACCTGATCCTGCACGTGGTCGACGGCTCGCACCCCGACCCCGAGTCGCAGCTCACGGCGGTGCGCGAGGTGATCGGCGACATCGAGGGCACCCGCGACATCCCCGAGATCGTGGTCATCAACAAGGCCGACGCCGCCGACCCGGTGGTGCTGGCCCAGCTGACCGCGAAGGAGAACCATACCGTCGTGGTCTCGGCCCGCACCGGCGCCGGGCTCGACGAGCTGAGGGCCGTGATCGAGCGGGAGCTGCCCCGCTTCGACCAGGAGGTCAGGCTTCTCGTGCCGTACGAGCGCGGCGACCTGATCTCCCGGGCGCACAAGGAAGGCGAGGTCCTCGGGGTCGAGCACACCGGCGACGGCACCGTCCTGCACGCCAGGGTCCTGCCCGGCCTCTTCGCCGAGCTGGAGAGGACCGCGAAGCCGGTCGAGACGGCGGTCTGACCCGCCCTTCCGACGACGCGCCGTACCACCCCCTCCGGGGCGGTGCGGCGTTTCGGTACGCGACGCGGTGCCGCGAAGGGCCTCAGCGACGCGTCTCGTGCTCGCGGCGGAACATCACCAGCGCCACGTCGTCCTCCCTCGCGCCGAACCGCTCGATCAGCCGGTCGCAGAAGACCTCCAGGTCCTCCTTCACCTGCTCCGCCAGGTGCCGTACGATCTCCAGGCTCTCGTCGAGGAGCTTGTCGCGGTCCTCGATCAGCCCGTCGGTGAACATCAGCACCGAGCTTCCCTCGGGGACGCTGACCCGGTCGACCCGATAGGTCTCCTCGGCCACTCCCAGCAGGAGGTTGCCCAGGCGGTGGTAGCGGGCCTGGCCGTCCGCGATGAAGAGGGCCGGGATGTGCCCCGCGTTCGCGATCTCCATCTCCCCGGTCGCCGGGTCGAGCAGGAGCAGGCACACGGTGGCGGTCATGCCGGGGTGATAGCGGCGCAGCACCTCGTTGAGCAGCGCCATCGACGCGCCGAGGTCCGAGGTGCCGATGACGGAGGCGCGCAGCGCGTGGCGCAGCTCCGCCATGACGGTGGCGGCCAGCAGCGAGTGTCCCTGCACGTCGCCGATGGCGATGAGCACCCGGTGGCCCAGCCGCAGGACCTCGTAGAAGTCGCCGCCGACCTCGACGTTGTCGACCGCCGGCTGGTAGCGCCAGCTGATCGCGAGCCCGAGGGTCTCGGGGATCCGCGCCGGCAGCAGGCTGCGCTGCAGGGTGAGGGCGATCGCGTGCTCCTCGGCGTACGCCCGCAGCGCGTCCACGGCGAGGGCGAGGGCCTGGCCGAGCTGGCGCAGCACGTTGGCCTCGTCGGCGTCGAGCGGCTGCGCCCCCTCCACCCCGAGGTAGACGGGGGGCCTGCCCAGCTTGGTACGGCAGAGCACGGCCGAGACGTCGCCGCTGAGCGTCGCGTCGGGCATCAGCTCCAGCCACTCGGCGGCCGGCACGGTGAAGACCTGGGTGCCCGCGGCGGCCCCCAGGGACATCGCGCTCAGCCGGGGCAGCGTGTCCGGCGCCGCGATCTTGGCGACGGCGTCCTCGTGGGGGAACGCGGAGAACCTGCGGGTCCGGCCGTCGGGGGGCAGGGCGAGCGTGCCCGCCTGCCTGCCCAGGATTCGCGAGGTTCCCTCGACGGCCGTGGCGAGGAGCTCGTCGAACGTCTCGGCGGAGTTCATCGAGAGCGTGACCTCGGTGAGGGCGGCGAGCCGCCTGGCCATCAGCTCGGCCCGCTTCCGGGCACGGTAGTAGCGCAGCGTGGCCTCGACCGTCGCCGCGAACTCGTCCGGCTCGACCGGTTCGGCCAGGTAGGCGTCGGCCCCGCGTTCGAGGCCGTGCGCCCGGTCGGCCGGGGTGATCGCCGCCCCGGAGATCTGGATGACCGGGATGGAGGACGTCGCCGGGTCCGCCTTGATCTGCTCGCAGACCTCGTAGCCGCTGATGTCGGGCAGCCGTACGTCCAGGACGACGAGGTCCGGCCGGAGCTCCCTGACCTTGACGAGCGCCTCCATGCCGCCGGTGGCCTGCACGACCTGGTGCCCCGAGCGCCGCAGCCAGCTGGACAGGATGTACAGCTTGGTCGGGGTGTCGTCCACGACCAGCACCGTCGCCTCGTTGTCACTCATCGACGGGTCCGAGGGCGCTTCCGATCGCCTCCAGCAGGGTGTCGCGGCGGAGCTCCTGCTTGGAGATCATCATGTGTGCCCTCTCGGGGACCTGGCGCGACGTGGCGACGGTCACGATGATCACCGGGACGTCGCGCAGCCGTTCGTCGTCCGACATCCGCAGCATCAGCGCGGTGCCGTCGAGGCGGGGCATCAGCAGGTCCACCAGCGCGAGGTCGGGCGGGGTGGCCGTCATCATCTCCAGCGCCATCAGGCCGTCGGACGCCTCGTCGACGTGCGCGGCGAACCCGGTGAGCATCCGGCGTACGCCGGCGCGGAACTCCTCGTCGTCGTCCACGACGAGCACCCGGCCGACCGCGGGAGTCCCGTCGTAGCGGTAGGGCAGCCTCAGGGTGGCCGTGGTGCCCGACCCGGCGACGCTGGTCAGGTGCAGCGCGCCGCCCAGCGCCTCCGCCAGTCGCCGGGCGTACGGCAGGCCGAGCCCGGTCCCCTTGCTCCGCACCTGGATCGGCCCGGGGACCTGGAAGAACTCCTCGAAGACGCGTTCCAGGTGCTCCTCGGGCACGCCTATCCCCGTGTCGGTCACGGTGAAGACCAGGTCGTGGGTGGCCGCGTCGAGGTTCGCCTCCAGCCTGACCTCGCCGCGCTCGGTGAACTTCAGCCCGTTGGAGAGCAGGTTGCGCAGGATCCGGGTGAGCATCATCTCGTCCACCAGCATCTCCCGCGGCGCCTGCGAGACCTCCACCGTGAGCGTCACATCGTCGTTGCCGGTGGTGGGGTGCAGCGTCAGGCGCAGCCGTTCGGCCAGGGCGACCAGGTCGACCAGGGAGGGCTGGGGGTCGAGTTTGCCCGCCTCGGCCTTCGCCATGTCGAGCAGTTCGCTCACCAGCGACAGGAGCGTCTCCGCCGAGGAGCCGATGAGGTTGAGCTGGTGGAGCTGCTCGGCGACCAGCGGATCCCCGCCTGGTCCCACCAGCAGCCGGACCAGGCCGATGATCGAGTTGAGGGGGGTGCGCAGCTCGTGGCTGACGGTGGCCCAGAACCTGTTCTTCGCGTCGCTCGCCGCCCGGAGCTGCGCGGACTTCTCGTCCAGCTCCGCGTAGAGCGCCACGACGCCGCGGTTGGTCTCCTCCAGTTCCTCGGACAGCTGGTTGTAGAGCGCCAGCACTCCCTGGTTGGTCTCCTGCAGCTCGGTGTTGAGCTGCAGGACCTCCTCCAGGGTCTCGGCGAGCTCGCGGTTCTGCCTGCGCAGCTCGTCGAGGGCGGTGGTGGGCGCCGAGCCGGCGATCCTGGCGCGGATCTCCTCTGCCGAGAGTGTCGGCTTGCGGCCCTGCGGGAGCCGTTTGACCATGCTTATTCTTCCCTCGGCGGGATCGACCTTGATGCGGTCGACGAGACGCCCCGCCAGCGCCACGCCGTCCGACGAACGGAAGCCGGCCTTCGCCGAGAAGTCGACGGCGATGCACAGGGCGTCACCCTCCAGCCGGAAGGAGACGGAGATGTCGGTGCCGGCCTCGACGAACTCCCTGCCGATCTCGCTCAGCGCGGTGGCCACCCGGATCTGGTCCTGGGCCTCCAGCCCCACGCTCTCCGCCACCTCGCGGCCCAGCTTGCGCATGGCGAAGACGTCCTGGTCGTCCTGGACGTGGATCCTGACCAGCTCGTCCCCGGTCATGCGCCCGGCCTCACGGCGACCACGCAGGCGTCGTCCCTGCGGGTCCCGGCGTCACGCAGCAGCGTGCCGGCGACGACGGAGGGGAGGCGCGTGACGAGCCCGGGGTAGGAGGTGATGTCCCAGCGATCGGTCAGGCCGTCGGAGTGGAGCAGGACGACACCGTGCCGCGGCAGGACGTACTCGTACTGGCGCAGGGTTCTGGCCTTGTGCCCGGCGATGCCCGGGACGGAGATCATCCCCTGGCGGCCGTCGTTGTGGGCGATCCAGGCGGAGACGTTGCCGAGGCCGGCGAAGCTCACCGTCCCCGCGGCGCCGTCGACGCGGGCCACGGCGACCGCGCCGCCCCTGGTGTGGCCGAGGCCGGCGTGGATGCGCTCCAGGACGGTGACCGGGGCGAGGTCCGCGTGCCGCAGGAACAGCCGTACCGCCTCCTGGGAGGCCTGCGCGGCCGCGGGGCCGTGGCCCAGGCCGTCGCAGAGCATCACGGTCGTCGTGGCGCCCTCCTCGGTGATCACGAACGCGTCGCCGCAGACGGTCTCGTCGCCGATCGGGCGGGTCAGGCCGCTCACCCGGGACGGGGGGCGCGGGGCGCCCTGCGCGACAAAGTACATGCCGAGCACGGTGCCCCGGCTGGGGATGGAGTGGACCTCGTACCCACTGGCCATCCGGGCGATGCCGCCCAGGCCGATGCCGAGCGTGCCGGCGGTGGAGTAGCCGTCGCGCAGGGCGCGCGAGACGTCCCGCATCCCCGGCCCCCGGTCGATCGCGAGGACCTCCACGGCCGAGTCCAGCTCCGGATGAGGGCGGATCAGCATGACCCCCTCGGTCGCGTGCTTGACCAGGTTCGACGCGGCCTCGCTCACCGCGACGGCGACCCGTCCGGTGTCCTCCTCGCTGAACCCGCGGACCTCCGCGAGCGTCACGGCGCTACGGCGGAGGGCGCCGATCGCGCTGGCGTCCTCCGCGTGTACCCAGGTGTCGCGCTGGGAGTGGATCAGCGCGCCCATTTCGTCACCGTGATCAACGTGCCCTCACCGGGAGTCGATTCCAGGTCGAACTCGTCGACCAGGCGGCGGGAGCCGCTGAGGCCGAGGCCGAGGCCTCCGCCGCTGGTCCATCCGTCGGTCAGTGCCTGCTCGATGTCCGGGATGCCGGGCCCGTTGTCGCTGAAGACCATCCGCAGGCCCTTCCGCACGCCCTTGTGGACGACCTCGACCCTCACCTGCCCGCCTCCCGCGTAGACCAGGGCGTTGCGAGCCAGCTCGCTGGCCGCGGTCACCACCTTGGTCTGGTCGACCAGAGACAGGCCCACGTTCACGGCGACGGTCCTGACGCGCTGGCGGACCAGCACGACGTCGCCGCTGACGTTGATGGGCAATTCCTCCGCGATCGTCACCGGGCGGCCGTGGAGCGCTCGGAGTTTTCGATCTGGTTCAGCAGCGTGACGCCCTTCTCAAGGTTGAGCGCCGTGCGCACGCCGCCGAGGGAGAGGCCGAGCTCGACGAGGGTGATCGCCACCGCCGGTCGCATGCCGACGACGATCGTCTCGGCGTCGAGCATGCGGGAGATCGCCGCGATGGTGGCCAGCATCCGGCCGATGAAGGAGTCGACGATCTCCACGGCGGTGATGTCGATGATCACTCCCCGCGCGCCGGTCTCGACGACCTTCTCCGACAGGTCCTCCTGGAGCGCGAGCACGCTCATGTCCTGGAGGTCGATCTGGATGGAGACGATCAGGATGTCGCCGAGTTTGAGGATGGGGACGCGGTCCATCAGCCCTCCACCGTCCGTACCGCTATGCGGGAATCCCCGCCCCTGACGAATTTGACGCCGCTCGCCCGCAGCGTGTGGGCCAGCGCGTCGGCGAGGGTGGCCTTGGTCACGATGTCGCCGAACTCGATGCCGAGGGTGACGATGGTGTGGGCGATCTGCGGGCGGATGCCGGAGATCACGCACTCGGCGCCCATCAGCCGGGCCGCCACAACGGTCTTGAGCAGGTGCTGGGCGACCTCGGTGTCGACGGCGGGCACGCCCGTGATGTCGATGACCGCGTGCTCGGAGCCGGTGTCGACGAGCGTCTGCAGCAGCTTCTCCATGACGACCTGGGTCCTGGCCGAGTCGAGCGTGCCGACCAGCGGCACCGCGACGATGCCGTCCCAGAGCTTGACCACCGGGGTGGACAGCTCAAGCAGCTGCTCCGCCTGATCGATGATGACCTTCTCCCTGGCCGCCGCGTAGCTCTCGATGGTGAAGAGCCCGAGGTCGTCGATTACCCGGGAGAACCAGATGAAACCCCGCAGGGCCTCGGGAGAGCCGTCCTCCTCGACGATCTCATAGAGCGCCTCCTTCAGGCCGAAAACCACGATCGCGGTCTCGGTCGGGGTGAAACCCTGACGAGCACGGTCCCTGGAGAGCTCGGCGAGCAGGCCGCGCAGGTCGCTGAGGTCGCCGGAGTCGCCGAACGACTGGCGCAGCGCCTGGTAGAGCTCGCGCAACTGGTCGGCCAGCCCCCCGCGATCCGCCTGATTGCCGGTGCCACCGGTGGGCGAGCGGGCGATCTCAAGCCAGCGCTTGAGGAGACGCGCCTCGTGCTCCTGGAAAAGTTCTTCGATGCGACGCCGACCGGCGTCCGCGTGGACGGACAAGGCAACTCCCATGCGTACGACCTGGAGACAACTCGCACGAAAGGCTACATGGAACGTCCTGCTTACGACCCTTTTTGGGGGTTCAGTGGGCCGCCAGTGGTCAGAGCTTCAGGAGGGCGGAGCGGCCAGGCAGGGCGGTCGGCGCGGCCGTATCACGTCACGGCTTCACGGGATGCGCGTCCCTCGAAGTCATGGAAGGCCGCGGGGGAGCGACGGGGGGCGGGGGAGGAGTGCCGAGGGGGCCGAGCCTTCCGGACGCCGGGAAGGCGCGAGCCCTTCGGATGCCGAGGGGCACGAGCTCTCCGGATGCCAGCCTAGAGTGGTGGCGGACGGCGTTTCAATGGCGGAACTTGCGCCGAGGGGCCCGAGGGGGCTGCACTACAAGAGCGCGAAAACGCACAAAAGCCTCAAAAGTGACAGTGGTCGCCCAAGGTTTGGATTGCTACCATAAGGCAAATCTAGCGAGATGTTATGACGCAAGTTGCTCTGGTGACTACTGTTACGAGCGATGAAGAAGTAGTCTGAGCTGTGGAAAGTTGCTCAACGCCACGCGTGATCGTCGAGCCGATGGGTGAGGTGCGGTCGCGGAGGGGCGGCGTTCTTCCCAATTAGCCTGTACAGCGGGCCGACTTGTGAAATAACGTAACTGAACTGAAATCGCCCGATCATGATCTCGGCGATACTGTCGCCGCACAGCAGATAAGCGGATGAGAGCAGGAGACCCCCGATGCCGTCCGGACTCACAGCGGGCTTGAAGGGCACGGTGCCCGGCGACGTCCGGGGCGGCTCGCCCCGTCCGGGTGCGGTCCTCCTCCAGGTGTCTTCCCCTGAACACAAGGCGGTGATGCGATGACGGTCCGCCTCCTGACCAACATCGGCCGGCTCTGGACCGGAAACGACGTGTTCAGCAATGCGGCGATCCTCGTCCACAACGACCGGATCGCCTGGGTCGGCCGCGCCGCGGATCTCCCGCAGAGCGTGCCCGGCGTCGTCGACGACATCGTCGACGTCGACCACGTCGAGAACCTGGGCGGCGCGTTGGTCACCCCCGGCCTGATCGACGCGCACACCCATCCGGTGTACGCGGGAAACCGCTACGCCGAGATGGCGATGCGCTCCAGCGGCTCCACCCCCTCCGCGATCACCGCGGCGGGCGGCGGCATCGGCTCCACCGTGACGGTCACCCGCGGCACCGACCCCTGGACGCTCTGCAACGGCGTCCGCGAGCGGCTCCGCGACTGGCTGCTCAGCGGCACCACCACCATCGAGGCCAAGACCGGCTACCACCTCACCCGTGACGGCGAGCTGGCCGACGTACGACTCCTGCGCGAGCTGGAGAAAGAGCCGATGATGCCGCGGGTGCACGTGACCTTCATGGCCGCGCACGTCGTCCCGCCCGAATACTTCGGCCGCCAGCGCGACTACGTCGAGGCCGTGGGCGCCTGGTGCGCCGACGCCGCCGCGGCGGGAGCCGACGGTGTCGACGTCTACTGCGACGAGGGCCACTTCACCGCGGAGGAGGCCCGCTGGGTCCTGGCCTCCGGACGCAACGTCGGCCTGCTGCCCCGCCTGCACGCCGGTGCCTACACCCGGCGCGGCGCCGTCCAGCTCGCCGCCGAACTCGGCTGCGCCTCCGCCGACCTGCTCCACCACACCACCGACGAGGACATCGCGATCCTGGCCCGCTACGGCGTCCCCGCCGTGGTCTGCCCGGGGACCGCCCTCCAGCGTGGCAGCCTGCCTCCGGTCCGCCGGATGCTCGCCCAGGGGGTCACGGTGGCCCTCGGCAGCGACCACAACCCGGGACACTGCGGCATCACCTCGATGTCCCTGGTCATCAGCCTCGCCGTCGCGGCCTTCGGCATGAGCGTCGGCGACGCCCTCCGGGCCGCCACCCTCGGTGGTGCCACGGTCCTCGGCGCCCCCGATCGCGGCGTTCTCGCCCCCGGCCGCCTGGCCGACATCGTCCAGTGGGACGCCGACCACGAGGGCGCCTTCGCCTGGGCCTTCGGCCTCAAGCCCCGCCGGGTCTGGCGCGGCGGCACCCCCGTTCAGTAGACCTCCCTCCCCTTCCGGAGGTTCCGCACCGGAACCCTCACCCGCCGGATCCCCTTTCCCGGTGACCTTCTCCTTCTCCTGCCGGGAGTCCCTCCCCTCGGGCGGCGGTTCCCATGCCGGTGTGCCTTTTCGCCGCTCACGGGCGGCTCGGGTTCGTTCACAGCCGGCTCGGGCCTGCCCACGAGCGGTTCCTCGTTGTTCAGGGGAGCGGGAGCCGATCCCGTCTCCTTCGCGTGATCTCCGCCACGTAACCTCTGGACATGTCTCCACCGGTCGCCGTCGTCACGGACTCCACCGCCTACCTCCCGCCTGAGGAGATCTCCCGCCGGGGAATCGTCGTGGTGCCGCTCCAGATGATCGTGGGAGGCCGGCCGCTCGACGACACGGCGTGGATCGAGGGTACGAGCGTGGGCGACGCACTGCGCGAACGGGGTCAGGTGACGACCTCCATGCCCGCCCCGCGCCGTTTCACGGACGCCTACGCCGAAGCGGCGGCCCGGGGCGCGACCGGCATCGTCTCCATCCACCTGTCCGCTGAGATGTCCGGTACGGTCGAGGCCGCCCGCGCGGGGGCCGAGCATTCCCCCGTTCCGGTCGACGTCGTCGACAGCAGGTCCATCGCGATGGGCCTCGGGTTTCCCGTCCTCGCCGCCGCGAGCGCCGCCGCGCGGGGCGCGACACGGACCGAGGTGGCGGACGCGGCCCGCCGCCGCGCGGAGTCGGTCCGTAGCTTCTTCTACGTCGACACCCTGGAGTATCTCCGCAGGGGAGGCCGGATCGGCGCGGCGGAGACCCTCCTCGGCTCGGCACTGATGATCAAGCCGATTCTGCACATCTCCGGCGGGGCGATCGTTCCCCTGGAGAAGGTCCGCACGGCGAGCCGTGCCATCGCCCGCCTCGAAGACCTCGCGGTCGAGGCCGTGGGCACGGGCGCGGGCCCGGTGGAGGTCGCCGTCCAGCATCTCGCCGCCCGGTCCCGCGCCGACACCCTGGCCGCGCGGCTGCACCGGCGCATTCCCGCCCTCGCCAAGCTCATCGTCGTCGAGGTCGGCCCGGTGATCGGCGCGCACGTCGGCCCCGGCATGCTCGGCATCACCGTCTCCGCCGGAGAGCCTCTGGTGTCCACGGATCTGTGAGGTCCACCGGTTCACGAGGTTCACTGATCTGCGAAGTCCACTGATCCGCGCGGTCCGCCGATCCGTAAGGTCCGCTGATCGTCCCTGACCCCCGGCACCATTCCCCTTCGTTCCCCTCGTTCCTCTTCGCCGCTTGCTTCGCCACCATCAGGCTGGTCATCCCCTTGTCCACTTATCCCCAGAACAGGATTCGGTGAAAGTGTGCTCGCTGCCGCCTCCGTAACGTCCTGCGGGTGCGGACCACAGGCCAGAACACCGAGCACTTCCAAGCCGAGTCACGGCTGCGGACTCTGACCGGGAGCGGATCACTCAACCCGGCGCCCCCGCCGCGCCGTCCGGCCGGCATGCCGCGCCCGGGCAGGCACGCACGGTCCGGCGGTCGGAGCGAGCCGGAGGACATCGTCGTCCACGATGGTCCCGCCGCGCGCACGCGTTCGGCACCGATCCCTCCGTCCTTCGAGGCGCTTCGCAAGGTCGTGGCCACCCAGAAGGTCGCACTCGGTCCTGACCGCCCGAGTTTGCGCCTCCTGCTGCTCGTCGCCCTGGTGGCGACCGTCGCGGGCGGTGTGTACGCCTGGCGGTCCCAGCCGGAGCCCGAGCCCTTGGCCCCGCCGATGCCGATCGCCGGGTCACCGCTGTCGGCGCCCGTCAGCGCTTCGCGGCAGCGGCCCACACCGGTCGCCGAGCTGACCGTTCACGTGACGGGTAAGGTCCGCCGGCCCGGGGTGATCACGTTGCCCGGTGGTTCGCGGGTCGCCGACGCGGTCCAGGAGGCCGGGGGCGTCCGTGGAGCAGCCGCCACCGGATCCCTCAACCTCGCGCGCAAGCTCGTCGACGGCGAGCAGATCGTCGTCGGCCTCTCCGGCACGGCCGCCGTCGCGGCGCCCGCCCCGGTGAATCCCGTGGATCCCGCCACCGCCGTCATCGACCTCAACACCGCCACCCCCGAGCAGCTTGAGCAGCTACCGGGCGTGGGCGAGGTGCTCGCCCGGCGCATCGTCGAATACCGCGACGCACACGGCGGCTTCCGTTCCGTCGAACAGCTCCGCGACGTGAACGGGATAGGTGACCGCAAGTACGCGGAGATGCGGGACAAGGCCCGTGTGTGACGCCCCGGTCGCGAGGGCGGTCATGACGCGATTCGCCACAGTCGGCGGCTCCGGGGGGTCGTCAGGAGGATCCGGGAGGTCGGGAAACCCGGACGGGTCCGGAAAGGGAGAGGGGCGGCGTGCGCATGGCACGCATCTGGTCCTTCCGGCGGCGGTCTCATGGGTGACCGCCCTCGTCCTGCTGGGCTGCTCAGCCGCGACCGGTGCGGTGACGGCCGGTCTCATGGCCGCGGGCGCCCTGGCCGTGGCCGTCCTGACCCCGGCGCGGGGAGCGACGGGCCGGCGAAACGCGGCGATCGCGGTCCTGGGATGCGCCGCCGCGGTGGCGGGGTCGGTGGCCTTCCGGGTGCACGCGGTCGGTACGGGGCCGGTCGCCGAGCTCGCGGGCAGGAACGCCTCGGCGACGGCCGAGGTGGTGGTGACCGACGACCCCCGGGAGACGAGCCGGAAAGGAGGGCCTTTCCCGCGAGAGAGCTTCGTGGTGCCCGCCCGGGTCGAGGCGGTCAGGACGGGAGCGGGCAGGGTGACGCTGCGGGCTCCGGTGGTGCTGTTCGTCTCGGGCGCCGAGTGGCGCTCCCTGCTGCCCAGCCAGCGGGTGGAGGTCAGCGGGCGTTTCGGCCGGGCCGACCCCGGAGAGCCGCTCGCGGCGGTGGTGCTGGTCAGGGGAGCACCGCGGGTCCTGAGCGAGCCCTCCTGGGAGCAGCGCGCGGCCGGGGCACTCAGGTCGGGGCTGCGGGAGGCGGCCGACGTGTTGCCGCCGTCGCAGCGCGGGTTGTTGCCCGGCCTGGTGGTCGGCGACGTGTCCCGGATGGACGAGCAGGTCGAAGCCGACTTCAAGGCGGCGGGCCTCAGCCATCTTCTCGCGGTCTCCGGCGCGAACCTCGCCGTCGTGGCGGGGGCGGCGGTCGCGCTGGCCAGGACGGCCGGGCTGCCGCTCGCGGCGCGGGCGGTGCTGGCGATGGCGGCCATGGTCGCCTTCGCGGTCGTCGCCCGGCCCTCGCCCAGCGTGCTCAGAGCCCTCCTGATGGGAGGGGTCGCCGCTCTCGCCCTCGGTACGGGCCGCTCGCGCGACGGTGTCGCGGCCCTGTCGGTGACGGTCCTGGGGCTGGTCTTCTTCGTCCCCGACCTCGCCCGCTCCTACGGTTTCGCCCTGTCGGTCTCGGCCACCGCGGGCATCCTGGTCCTCGCCCCGGGCTGGCGCGACAGGCTCTCGGCCCGCATGCCCCGGTGGCTCGCCGAGGCGACCGCCGTGGCCGCCGCGGCCCAGGTCGCCGTCACCCCCGTCCTGGTCCTGATGTCGGGTCAGCTCGCACCGGTGGCGATCCCGGCCAACCTGCTCGCGGGCCCGGCCGTGGCCCCCGCGACCCTGCTCGGCTTCGCGGTGGCGCTGATCGCACCCCTGCACATGGGGCTCGCCCAGCTGCTGGTCCGGCCGGCGGGGCTGGCCACCGGATGGATCGTCGAGGTGGCCGAGCACACCGCGGCGCTCCCGCTGGGCGTGATCTCGTGGCCCGGCGGCGTCACCGGGCTGCTCCTGCTGGCCGGTGCCGTGCCACTCGCCGTGCTGGTGCTGCGGCACCGGCGGCCACGCCTGATCGTCCTGGCGGCCCTCACCGGCCTGGTTCTCGCCGTGACGGTGGCCGCGCCGATCGTGGCACGCTGGCCGCCTCGTGGATGGTTGCTCGTGGTCTGCGACGTCGGCCAGGGAGACGCCCTGCTCGTCGCCGCGGGGCCCGGGCGGGCCGTGGTGGTGGACGCGGGTCCGGACCCGGTGCCGGTGGACCGCTGCCTGCGCTCCATGGGGGTCGGGGAGGTGCCGCTGGTCATTCTCACCCATCCGCACCTCGACCATGTGGGAGGCCTCGACGGCGTCTTTCGCGGACGCGCCGTGGGAGCGGTGATGGTGACCCCGCACGGTGCCGGGGAGCGTGAGGGGGTGAGGCTGAGCGCCGATCTCGCCCGCCGCCACGTGGTCGAGTGGGCGGCGAGGCCCGGCGCGAGCTGGCGGTTCGGACCCTCGGAGCTCACCGTCGTCGGCCCGGCGGACGAGGACTCCCCGTCCGGTGCGGGGGAGGGGGCGGCCGTCAACAACGCCAGCGTCGTGGTGCACGTCCGCTGGGCCGCGGGGGCGGCTCTGCTCAGCGGGGACATCGAGACCGAGGCTCAGGCCGAGCTGCTCCGGCGTGGCCTGCCGCCCGCCGAGATCCTCAAGGTTCCGCACCACGGATCGGGCAGGCACGACCCCGCCTTCCTCGCCGCCTCCGGTGCCCGTGCCGCTCTGATCAGTGTGGGGGCGGACAACGGCTACGGTCACCCCGCCCCGTCGACCCTGGCGGCGCTGCACCGGCTCGGCATGCGCGCCTACCGGACGGATCTGTCGGGAGACCTCGCGGTGGTGGTCCGTGAGGGCGCTCTGGCGGTCGTCGCCCGGGGGCGCGCACCCCCGTCGGCGGGCGGCGCGAGGCATCCGGTCCGGGGTGGCAGGGCTGAGCCGGGAGGGGATGAGGCGTTCGCGCTCGCCGCGGACCTCGGCGCGGACTGGGTGGCAGAGCTGAGCAGGGAGGGGATGAGACGGTGGGGGGATGAGCCGGCAGGGGTGGGACGGTTCCCGATTCCGGCCACGTCGGCGCGGGTCAGGTCCCGGTTCTGGCCGGGCGGCGGAACTCGGTGTCCACATCGGCGGCGTAGACCGACCGGCTGCAGCGCGCGCAACGGTACATGATCGGCCCCTCGTCGAGGGACGTCCCGCAGTGGGGGCAGGCGTGGCGGCGAATAGTGGAGTTTGTCATGGTTCTCACCTCTTGTGTTGTTCCCATGGTGTCTCGCGGCACCTGCATTTCGATTGCGAACGACTTGCCCGCGACCCATCCGGTCACCGGGACGTGGCATGCTGCTCGGCATGGCGGCAACCGATCCGGCACCCGTGATCCTGATCCTCGGCGACGAGGAGCTCCTTGCCGACCGCGCGGTGAGCGAGGTGACCTCGGCGGCCAAGGCCGCCGACCCGACCGCCGAGGTGCACGACCTCCCCGGCTCGAAGATGGAGCTCGGAGAGCTCACCCGCATGACGTCGCCCTCGCTGTTCGGCGACAGGTCCGTGGTGGTCGTCCGCTCGGCCCAGGACCTCGGCAAGGACGTCATCGCCGAGGTCGTCTCCTACGCGGCCCACCCGGCGGACGAGACCGTGCTGGTCCTCGTCCACCCGGGAGGCGTCAAGGGGAAGGCCCTGGTCGACGGGGTCAAGAAGGCCGGAGCCCAGGTGGTCTCCGTCACCAAGGTGACCAAACCGGCCGAGCGCCTGGCGTTCGTCAAGGCGGAGCTGAAGCGGGCCGGGCGCACCATCGGGGCCGACGCCGCCACCGCGCTCCTCGACGCCGTGGGCAACGACCTGCGCGAGCTGGCCGCCGCGTGCGGCCAGCTCGCCTTCGACACTCCCGGCAAGACGATCGACGAGGCCGCCGTCGCTCGTTACCACCGGGGCAGGGCCGAGGTGAGCGGGTTCACCGTGGCCGACTCGGCCGTCGAGGGGCGGCTGGGCGATGCCCTGGAGCAGCTGCGCTGGGCGCTCTCGACCGGTACGGCACCGGTCCTGCTGGTGAGCGCGCTCGCCGGGGGGCTGCGCTCGCTGGCCAAGGTGGGAGGCGCGCCCCGCAACCTCAGGGGCGGCCAGCTCGCCAGCCATCTCGGCATGCCGCCCTGGAAGATCGACCGAGTTCAGCGGCAGCTGAACGGCTGGGGGCCCGAGGGTCTCGCCCGTGCGATCCAGGCCGCCGCCACCGCCGACGCGCAGGTGAAGGGCGGCGGCGCCGACCCCGCGTACGCGCTGGAGCACATGGTCCAGACCGTGGTCGCCAGCCGCACGGGGCGCTAGGCGCACCGAGGGCGAGCCCACCCGCGGCGCGAGACAGGTGTCGGACGCGCGGTGGGAGAGCCCGCCTGAGACGCGAGACGGGGCATCAGCGCACCGGGAGTCCGCGATGGGGCATCAGGCGCACCGGGAGCCCGCCGGAGACACGAAATGGGTTATCAGGTGCACCGAGGGTCGACCTGAGACGCGAAGAGGCGTCAGGTGCACCGGGGAGAGCCTGGTCAAGACCCGAGACGGGGCTCAAGACCCGAGACGGGGCTTGAGCCCACCGGGGAGACAAAGCGGGGCCGGGGAGAGAAGACGGGGCTTCGGGCGCACCGGGGAAGACGGCCGGAGACGCAAGAACGCCGCATCCCCGAGGGGTGCGGCGTTCGCGAAACCTGGAGCTGCTGGAGCTACTTGGCGGCCGACAGGGCGGAGACGCGCTGGGCGATCGCCGACTTGCGGTTGGCGGCCTGGTTCTTGTGAATCACGCCCTTGCTGGCGGCCTTGTCCAGCTGACGGGAGGCGGCGCGCTGCAGCACGGCGGCCTCTTCGACGTTACCCTGGTCGGCGGCCTCGCGGAACTTGCGGATGGCCGTCTTCAGGGAAGACTTGACAGCCTTGTTACGCAGCCGGGCCTTCTCGTTCTGCCGGTTGCGCTTGATCTGGGACTTGATGTTCGCCACGAAGAAGCCTCGGTGAATGTCGTTGGATGGGGCGCGCGGGCAGAGAGGGCGCGCCACACGCAGTTGACTAGGCTACCAACTGCCGTGGCCGACACTCAAATCGACAGGCCAGGCAGAAGGATGCCTGATCAGTTTAGCGTGTGGTCATGAGGGCTCGGACCGGAACGCTCACGGTTTGAACCAGAACTTCTCGTACTCCGCCCAGTCCTCCTTGGTGGCGGCGAAGTCGACGTAGAGCGCCAGACCGAACCGCTCGCGCGGTTTGCCGTACGAGGTCAGGGCCAGCCGGGCGCCCCTGGCCGCCTTCTCGACGCTCTCGGCCTCGTCGGCCCAGGGGACGCCGTGATCGTGATAGGCCGGGGCGCCGATCAGCACCGTCTTCTCCTCGGGGACGAGGTCCAGTGCCAGCGAACTCTGCCGTACGACGTAGCCGCCGTAGACGGAGGGGAAGGGGAGATAGGAGTCGTAGGTCATGATCGCCACCTGGTCGGTGAGCCTCGCCACCTGGCGGAAGTAGTCGGGTGACCAGTACTTGTCGCGGCCGGTGGCGGCGCGCGCGGCCGGGCGGACGAGCGGGAACGGCTCGATCTGCGGGGTCGAGGTGGAGAGCAGGCCGTCGCCCACGATCGCGCGGGTCTGGGTCAGCAGGTCGAGGAAGTCGGTGTCGCCGTCGCCGATCGGCTCGAAGTTGTAGTGGACGCCGTCGAAGCCGAGCGTCGTGATCGCGCGGGCGCCGTCCAGGACGCGCTGCCTGGAGGCCGCGTCGTCGAGGTCCAGGACGCCGCCGACCTTCTGGCCGAGCCAGGCCGACACCCTGACCTTGGGGAGTTCCTCGCGCCACCACTTCAGGAAGTCGGCCGCCTTCGGGTATTTGCCGGCGGGCAGTGTCCCGTCGGGGTCGAACGGGCCAGAATGGACGTACACGTCCTTGATCCCGGTCTTCCGCAGCCGGGCGGCGAGGGTACGCACGTCGTCGGCCGTCTTGCGGCCGTCGACCCACGCGTGGCCCAGCCACAGGGCGTCGTGGCCGGTCGTCTTCGCCCATGGGGCGGGTGTCCCGGTAAACTGCAGGGTGAGGGTGGCCACGGCCACCCCTGGAAGCGCGAGGAGCAGGGCAGCCACCATAGCGAGGAACCGCAGGCCGCGCCGTGCTCTGGTCCGGGCAATCACCCGGACATGTCACCATGGAAGACGGCTGGCATGCCAGCCGTGTGATCGTCATCAATCTGTTGAAACGGACCCCGGTGCGCATTCAGCCTGGCCAGACCGACCCCGCTGTGCTCCGCAACTTCTGCATCATCGCGCATATCGACCATGGCAAGTCGACGCTCGCCGACCGCATGCTGCAGATCACCGGAGTGGTCGACGACCGTTCCATGCGCGCCCAGTATCTCGACCGGATGGATATCGAGCGCGAGCGCGGCATCACGATCAAGTCGCAGGCGGTCCGGCTGCCGTGGAAGGTCGGCGACACCGACTACGTCCTCAACATGATCGACACCCCCGGGCACGTCGACTTCACCTACGAGGTCTCCCGGTCGCTCCAGGCGTGTGAGGGCGCGATCCTGCTGGTCGACGCCGCGCAGGGCATCGAGGCGCAGACGCTGGCCAACCTCTACCTGGCCATGAACAACGACATGACGATCATCCCGGTGCTCAACAAGATCGACCTTCCGGCCGCCCAGCCGGAGAAGTACGCCGCGGAGATCGCCCACCTCATCGGCTGCGAGCCGGAGGACGTGCTGAAGGTCTCCGGCAAGACCGGCATCGGCGTCCGCGAGCTGCTGGACCACGTGGTGGCGAACGTCCCGGCCCCGGTCGGCGACGCCGACGCGCCCGCCCGCGCGCTGATCTTCGACTCGGTGTACGACACCTACCGCGGCGTGATCACGTACGTCCGGGTCATGGACGGTCACCTGGGCAAGCGCGAGCGCATCCTGATGATGTCCACCACCGCGGCCCACGAGACGCTGGAGATCGGCGTCATCTCGCCCGAGCCGAAGATCGCGGACCAGGGGCTCGGCGTCGGCGAGGTCGGTTACCTGATCACCGGTGTGAAGGACGTCCGCCAGTCGCGGGTCGGCGACACGGTGACCTCCGTGACGCGTCCGGCCGTCAAGGCGCTCAGCGGGTACGAGCACCCCAAGCCCATGGTCTTCTCCGGCCTGTATCCGATCGACGGGGACGACTACCCCGACCTTCGCGAGGCCCTGGACAAGCTCCAGCTCAACGACGCGGCCCTCGACTACGAGCCGGAGACCTCCGCGGCCCTGGGCTTCGGGTTCCGCTGCGGCTTCCTCGGCCTGCTCCACATGGAGATCGTCCGCGAGCGGCTGGAGCGCGAGTTCAACCTCTCGCTCATCTCCACCGCGCCCAACGTCGTGTACCGGGTGATCATGGAGGACGGCAAGGAGGTCGTCGTCACCAACCCCTCGGAGTTCCCCACCGGCAAGGTGGAGAAGGTCTTCGAGCCGATGGTCAAGACGACCGTGCTCGTCCCCTCGGAGTTCATCGGCGCCATCATGGAGCTCTGCCAGAACCGCCGGGGCAACCTGCAGGGCATGGACTACCTGTCCGAGGACCGCGTCGAGATCCGCTACACCATGCCGCTCGGTGAGATCATCTTCGACTTCTTCGACCAGCTCAAGTCCCGTACGCGCGGCTACGCCTCGCTGGACTACGAGCCCTCGGGCGAGCAGGAGTCGGACCTGGTCAAGGTCGACATCCTGCTCCAGGGCGAGGCCGTGGACGCCTTCAGCGCCATCGTCCACCGGGAGAAGTCGTACGCCTACGGGGTCGAGATGGCGAAGAAGCTGCGCGAGCTCATCCCCAGGCAGCAGTTCGAGGTGCCGATCCAGGCGGCCATCGGCGCCCGGGTCATCGCGCGTGAGAACATCCGCGCCATCCGCAAGGACGTCCTCGCCAAGTGCTACGGCGGCGACATCTCCCGCAAGCGCAAGCTGCTGGAGAAGCAGAAGGAGGGCAAGAAGCGGATGAAGATGGTCGGCCGCGTCGAGGTGCCCCAGGAGGCGTTCGTCGCCGCGCTCTCCACCGAGTCCTCCACGGACAAGGCCAAGAAGTAGCCGGTCCCCGAGGACGAAAACGTGCGGGCGAGGCCGCTGATGACCCAGATCACGCGGCCTCGCCCGGTATGAGAGGGACGATCAGCGCAGGACGCTGTAGAGCGCCGAGGTGAGCGTCGCCTTGTTGTCGTCCTGGTCGATGGACCACATCATCGAGCCGCCGAGGCCCTTCAGGCGGATGTAGGCCGCCTTCTGGAGCAGCGAGGCCGGGTCGTCGTAGGACCAGAACTCGTTGCCGTCGTAGAGCCACACGGACCCGGTGAGCAGGTCGCGGTAGCGCTTGCCCGGCTTGTTCACGAGGACCTTGTAGTCCTCGGTCCCTGCGGCGAAGGTGCCGGGAGCGGGGCCGGTGGAGGTGCCGTACAGGCCGTTCCTGCCGCCGGTGACGCCGGTCCAGCCCTGGCCGTACGACGGCACGCCCACCACGATCTTCTTGGCGGGGGCGCCGCGCGTGAGGTAGTCGCGGACGGTCTGGTCCACGCTGTACTTCACCGGGTTGGGGTCGCGCCGGTCGTTGAACAGGTTGCCGTTGTGGCCGGTGACGCTCTCCCACGGGCCGTGCAGGTCGTAGCCCTGGACGGTGGCGAAGGTGAGCTGCTTGAAGACGTCGCGGACCTCGAAGCCCGCGTCGATCTTCGCGGCGGCGGCGGGCAGGAAGGCGGTGAGCTCGGTGCGCCGGTCGAACTCGTTCATCTGGCGGCGGATCTCGGTGACGAAGAGGGTGAAGTTCCGCTTGTCCTCGGGACGGATGACGTTGCCGACCTCGCCGGAGGAACCGGGCCACTCCCAGTCGAGGTCGATGCCGTCGAACACGCCCGCGCCGGTGCCGGGGGCGGTGCCGGGCAGGTTGCCCTTGAGCCACACGTCGATGCAGGAGGAGGCCAGCTTGGCGCGGCCCTCGGCGGTCAGCACCGCGTCGGAGAAGTACTTCGAACCGGTCCAGCCGCCGAGGGAGATCAGCGCCTTGAGGCCGGGGTGCTTGGCCTTGAGCTTCTTCAGCTGGTTCAGGTTGCCGTTCAGCGCCTGGCCCGCCTCGTCGGCGACGCCGTCCACGCTCTGCTCGGCGGGCACCGGGCGCTGCCAGTCGGCCCACGGGTCGGGGGAGTAGCAGGAGCCCTCGGCGTTGACGAAGCCGAAGGCGTAGTTGATGTGGGTCAGCTTGGCGGCGGCGCCGCTGGTCTCCATGTCCTTGACGTGGTAGTTACGACCGTAGACGCCCCACTGGATGAAGTAGGCGACCCGCTTGTAGCGGTCGCCGTGTCCCTGGGGTGTCTGGGCCTGGGCCGGGGCCGGTAGGGCCACCGCCGCGAGACCCGCGGCGAGGGCTGCCGCGATCACTTTACGGAGGAGTCTCTGCACGGGCTTCTCCACTGCTTGGAATAGTAACTTATAGGAAACTTTCCTTTAAGTTTCCCCGGATCGTAGACCTGCGTGATCTGGCCGTCAACGGCCAACGGCGTTTTGACCGGTGGACGGCGGGATGCTTCGACTAACTTGGTAAGGCATGGAGCAGCAGGCGTTCTGCAACCGATGTGGCACCCCTGTGAGCGGGTTGTCGCGATGCCCCAGGTGCGGGGCGTCGACGGGGGGTCGGCCTCCGTCGGATCAGTCCTCACCGGCCCGGTTCCCGCCGGTTCGGCCCCAGCCGGGCGTTCCTCCCGGCGGGCCCCGCGTCCCGCCGGAGGAGTGGCGGCAGGATCCCGCCGACTGGCAGCAGCACCTCCCTCCGGACGAGCGGCCGTGGCGCCCCCCGGCGGGGGACCCGCCTCCGGCGCCGCCGCCGGACCGGGGCCGGGACCGGCCGCCCCGCGGGGATCGCAAGGTCTGGCCGCTGGTGGCGACGACCACGGTCCTCGCGATTGCGCTGATCACCGCGGGGGCCTTCTGGCTCATCCCGCGAGACGGCGGTACGTCCGTGGCGGGCGGCATCGGGGCGGCGACGACCGGCGACCGGGCGGAGGCCGAGACCGGGACCCCCGCCGCGGGACGTTCTCCCCAGGGGCCCCAGGGGCCTCAGGGGCCCCAGGACGCCGAGAGCCAGGCCAGGGTCCTCGACGCCCTGCTCGCCGACAGCGGCGGTTCCAGGTCGGGCCTCGGCTCGGCCCTCGGCCAGCTGCGTTCCTGCGAGGGCACCGCCACCGGGCTCGCCACCCTCCAGCGGATCACCGCGGCCCGCCGCGAGCAGGTGGTCCAGGTCAACGCGCTGGACACCGGCCGGCTCGACGACGGCGACGCGGTCAAGGCGCGCCTCACCAGGGCCCTGACCGCCTCCTTCGACGCCGACGACGCGTTCCTCGCCTGGGCGACCCGCCAGGAGGCCGACTGCGACCGTGCCTGGAGCGGCGACGAGGACTACCGGCGGGGCCTCGCCTTCTCCGGCGAGGCGACCACGGCCAAGCGGGGCTTCCTGAAGCTGTGGAACCCCCTCGCCCGGCGGTACGGCCTGCCGGTGCGGGACGAGCACGAGATCTGACGCCCGGGAGCCGGCCGGGCCGGTCATGGGGAGAGCGGGGCGATGAGGGCCGTCACGGCCGTACCGTGCATCGCCGGGGAAGCGGCAGACTTGGGGCGTGCCATCCATACTTCCCGACGGGGATCCCGCGCCCGCCTCGGGTGAGCTACCGGAGAGCGCGCTCGCCGGACTCGGCGAGCGGCCCTTCGGCTTCTACGTCCACGTCCCCTTCTGCGTGACCCGGTGCGGTTACTGCGACTTCAACACCTACACGGCCTCCGAGCTCGGCCCAGGCGCGTCGCAGAGGGACTACGCGGACACCGCCATCGACGAGGTGCGGCGGGCGCGGGCCAATCTCGGCGCCGCGCGCCTCCCCGTCGAGACCGTCTTCTTCGGCGGGGGCACCCCCACCCTGCTCCCCGCCGGGGACCTCGTACGGATCCTGCGGGCGATCGAGGAGGAGTTCGGGCTCGCCTCCGGTGCCGAGGTGAGCACCGAGGCCAACCCCGAGTCGGTGGACCCCGCCTACCTGGCGGAGTTGCGCGCGGGCGGGTTCAACCGGATGAGCTTCGGGATGCAGAGCGCCCGCGAGCACGTGCTCCAGGTGCTGGACCGCCGCCACACCCCCGGCCGCCCCGCGAGTGCCGTACGGGAGGCGAGGGAGGCGGGGTTCGACCACGTCAACCTCGACCTGATCTACAGCACGCCGGGGGAGAGCGACGACGACTGGCGCGCGTCGCTGGCCGCGGCGATCGAGGCGGGACCCGACCACGTCTCCGCGTACTCGCTGATCGTCGAGGACGGGACGAAGCTGGCCGCCAGGATCAGGCGCGGCGAGCTCCCGATGCCCGACGACGACGTGGCCGCCGACCGTTACCTGATCGCCGATGCCATGCTGGCCGAGGCGGGGTTCGAGTGGTACGAGGTGTCCAACTGGGCGACCTCGGAGGCCGGGCGCTGCCGGCACAACCTGCTCTACTGGACCGGCGGCGACTGGTGGGGCGTCGGCCCCGGGGCGCACAGCCACGTCGGCGGTACCCGCTGGTGGAACGTCAAGCACCCCGCCGCCTACGCCCAGCGTCTGGCCGCGGGCACCTCGCCCGCGCACGCGCGCGAGGTGCTGGGCCCCCAGGACAGGGCGGTGGAACGGCTGATGCTTGAGCTGCGGCTCGTCGGGGGCTTCCCGCTCGCGGAGCTGGAACGCCCTCCGGTGGTCGCCCGCGCGCTCGCCGACGGCCTGCTGGAGGTGGAGCCGTTCAAGGCGGGCCGCGCGGTGCTCACCCTGCGTGGCCGCCTGCTGGCCGACGCCCTGGTCCGCGACCTCACCTGAGGCTCCACCCGGGACCTCGTCCGAGGCTCCTCCCGGGACCTTGCCTGAGGCCCGGTCCCGGCCGCAGGTCGGGTCAGCTGACGAAACGGATGTTCATCGGATAGCGGTATCTCTCTCCCCGGTTGGCCGCCACCGCGGCGACGATCGCCATGACGATCGATCCGATCCAGAGGAAGAACATCAGCACGAAACCGATGAGCACGAACGCCAGGACCCAGGAGACGAAGTAGGCGACCAGCACCGTGAGCTGGAAGTTGAGCGCCTCGGCGGCCTGGTCGCGCACGTAGGGCGACTCGTCCTTCTTCGCCAGATAGAGCACCAGCGGCCCGACGAAGGAGGTGAGCAGGCCCAGCAGGTGGGCGAGCATCGCCATGGTGGTGTCGTCGCTGCCGGGCCGCGCGCCGTACGTGCCCGGCGGGGCCTGGTAGCCGTATCCCGGCGGGGAGCCGTAGGCGCCGTACTGGTGGTATCCGGGCTGCTGGGCACCCCTGTGGTCGTTCTGGTAGCCGCCCGCGTCGTACGGGGAGGCGGGTGGCGGGTAGCCCCCGTACCTGGGGTCCGGCTGTCCGTATCCCTGACCGGGCTGACCATAGCCCTGGCCGGGCGATCCGTACTCCTGGCCGGGCTGCCCGTATCCCGGGCCGGGCGCGCCGTAGCCCTGGCCGGGGGCGCCGTTCTCCCGGCTCGGCTGCCCGTATCCCCCGCCGGGGGGCGGGGTGCTCTGACCCGGCCACGTGTGGCCGGGCGGGGGGTCGCCGATGCGCCGGGTCCGGTCGCCGCCCGGTGGGTCCTCGGGGTTCTCGCTCATGTCCCCTCCTGATGGGGTGACGGCCTAGATGGGTGACGGCCTAGCCATCCTCGCCGGGAACCGTCACGAAGTCGATCAGCTCCTCGACGGGGCCGAGGAGCTCAGGCTCCAGATCGGCATATGTCGTGACCGATCCGAGAATGCGGCGCCATGCCGCGGCGGGCTCCACGTTCCAGCCCAGCGCGGCGACGACGCCCTCCTTCCAGGGCACGCCGCGCGGCACCGACGGCCAGGAAAGGATCTTGAGCACCTGCGGCCTGACCGCCTGCCAGACGTCCACGAACGGGTGCCCGACGATCAGCACGTGCGGTGAGGAGATCCGCGCGGCGATCCGGCTCTCCTTGGAACCGGGGACGAGGTGGTCGACGAGCACGCCCAGCCGCCGCTCCGGCCCCGGGCCGAACTCCTCGACGATCGAGGGCAGGTGGTCGACCCCCTCCAGGTATTCCACGACCACCCCCTCGACCCGCAGGTCGTGCCCCCACACCTTCTCCACGAGCGCGGCGTCGTGCACGCCCTCCACGTAGATCCGGCTCTCCCTGGCGACCTGGGCCCGCAGGCCCTCCACCGCGATGGAGCCCGACGCGCTCCGCCTGGGGCCGCGCGGCGCGGCGGCGGGCCGCACGAGCGTCACCACCTCGCCCTCCAGCAGGAACGCGGCCGGCTCCAGCGGGAACACCCGCCGGCGCCCGAAGCGGTCCTCCAGGGTGACGGCCTCCTTGTCGCAGGCCACCACGGCGCCGCAGAAGCCGCCGTCGGCGTCCTCGACGACCAGGTCGAGCTCCGCGGGCACCCGGGGGATCGTCCCCCTGCGCGGGCGCCGCCAGTCTCCCGCCAGAACGTCACGCTCGTACATCACCGACAGCCCACCCTCTCTCGCCGGGGATCAGGTGGGACGCTAGCAAACACCACCGTCACCTGCCGTAGGGTCCCGGCTGTCCCCACTGCCCCACCGGCACCGCGGAGGCGCGGCGCTTGCGGGCGTTGCTCCGCTTCACCAGTACGACGATCGTCACGACGATGGCGAGCAGGATCCCGACGCCGGGGATCACGAACAGGGCGAGCACCCCGCCCACCAGCGAGTCGGCGGCCAGTTCCTTGCCCACGCCGAAGGTCGTGCCCTCCGCGGGGTCGGCGGAGCACTGGATCTGGTAGTCGCCCGCCTGGTCCACGCCGACCCGCAGGCCCATCTCCCAGGTGATGCCGTCGGAACCCGCGACGGTCTGCTGGACGTCGGGCTTCTGCAGGCTGGGCGTGCCCGTGCCGCCCTTCAGCGTGCACTCGAACTTGGTGGGCCCGCCCGTGGCGACGTAGATCGCGGGCTTGTCCGCCGGGTCGATCGCGACCGTCGCGGCCTCGCCCGGGGCGAAGGTCTTCGTGGGGGCCGCGTCGGTGACCGCGTTGAAGATGCCGCCGGCGAAGCCGCCGATGCCGACGATGATGCTGACCAGGGCGAGCAGCCACACCCCGACGATCCACCCGATACCAGGCTTGATCTTCCCGGTGGGGGGCGGCGGTCCCTGCGGGGCGCCGTAGCCGGGAGGGGCGTAGCCGTACGAGGGGGGCTGCTGGCCGTACGGTTGCTGGCCGTACTGCTGCTGGCCATACGGCTGCTGGGGGCCGCCGTGACCGGGGCCGCGAGAGGCGTCGCCCGGATAAGAACCGAAATCTTGGGACATGACCAAATTGTGGTGGCTACCGCTTGGATCGCGATAGCAGTTGACTTGACAACGGCTTGCCGTCATCATCCGCAGCTCTTGCTTATCGCGCCTTCCGCACCGGGGCCGTACACTTGGCACTCGGGAACACAGAGTGCCAAACCTCGTGTTTCCCTCTGAACGCAGGCAGGGAGGTGACCACGTTGGTCGACGACCGAAAGCTCGCCGTGCTTCGCGCCATCGTCGAGGACTACGTGTCCACCAACGAGCCGGTGGGCTCGAAGGCCCTCGCGGACCGGCACAACCTGGGGGTGTCCCCGGCGACGATCCGCAACGACATGGCGGTGCTGGAGGAGCAGGGATACATCGCCCAGCCCCACACCAGCGCCGGCCGGGTGCCCACCGACAAGGGCTACCGGCTCTTCGTCGACCGGCTCTCGCAGGTGAAACCCCTGTCGAGCGCGGAGCGCAAGGCCATCGAGAGCTTCCTCGCCGGCGCGGTCGACATCGACGACGTCGTCATGCGGACGGTGCGGCTGCTCGCCCAGCTCACCCGGCAGGTCGCCGTGGTCCAGTACCCCACGCTGACCCACTCGACGGTCAGGCACGTCGAGCTGGTGCCGCTGAGCGAGCGCCGGCTGATGTTCGTGCTCATCACCAACACCGGCAGGGTCGAGCAGCGCGTGGTCGAGCTGCCCAACGTCGTCGACGAGCAGCGCGTGGCCCACCTGCGCGCGATGCTCAACGCCTCCCTCGACGGGTGCGGGCTCACCAGCGTCCCCGACAAGGTCGCGGACCTGCCGGAGCTGCTGCCCACGGAGGACCGGCCGCTCGCTGCCACTATCCTGTCAGTGCTGCTGGAGTCCCTGGTGGACCGGCACGATGAGAAGATCGTTTTTGCCGGAGCCGCCAACCTCGCGGGGGCCGACTTCACCGTCGGGCTCCGTGACGTGCTGGAGGCTCTGGAAGAGCAGGTCGTGCTCATGCGACTGCTCGGTGAGACCTCCGACCTTTCGGCGCTGACCGTGCGGATCGGCTCGGAGAACCCCTACACCGGACTCCAGGGCACGTCCATCGTCGCCGCCGGATACGGTTCTGGGGACAAGCAATTGGCCCGGCTCGGTGTGCTGGGCCCGACGCGAATGGACTACCCGGTCACGATGGGCGCGGTGCGCGCGGTGGCACGCTACGTCAGCCAGATCCTGGCTGCATCATAAGAGGTCAACGAAAAGTGGCTAAGAGCGACTACTACGGCACCCTCGGGGTGCGCCGTGACGCCAGTGCGGAAGAGATCAAGAAGGCCTACCGCCGCCTGGCGCGCGAGCTGCATCCCGACGTCAACCCCGACCCCGAGACCCAGGAACGCTTCAAGGAGATCACCCAGGCCTACGAGGTCCTGTCCGACTCCAGCAAGCGGCAGATGTACGACATGGGTGCCGACCCGTTCGCCTCGGGTGGCGGCGCGGGGGCCGGGGGCTTCGGCGCCGGCTTCCCGTTCAGCGACATCATGGACGCCTTCTTCGGCGCGGCCGGTGGCGGCGGTGGCCGCGGTCCCCGCTCCCGTGCCCGGCGCGGGCGCAACGCCACCATCCGGGTCGAGCTCGACCTGCGCGAGTCGGGCTTCGGCACGACCCGCGAGCTGGTCGTCGACACCGCCGTGGTCTGCGAGGTCTGCACGGGCTCCGGCGCCGCCGCGGGCACCCACCCCGACACCTGTGACATGTGTCATGGCCGGGGCGAGGTGTCCCAGGTCACCCGGTCCTTCCTCGGCCAGGTCATGACCTCCCGCCCCTGCCCCCAGTGCGGCGGCTTCGGGTCGATCATCCGTAACCCCTGCCAGGAGTGCTCCGGCGACGGCCGGGTCCGCACCCGGCGGACCATCAAGGTCCGCATCCCGGCCGGGGTCGAGGACGGCACCCACATCCAGCTCGCCGGCGAGGGCGAGATCGGCCCGGGCGGAGGCCCTCCCGGCGACCTGTTCCTGGAGATCGTCGAGCGTCCTCACGAGATCTTCGAGAGGCGCGGCGACGACCTGCACTGCACCGTGCAGATCCCGATGACCGCGGCCGCGCTCGGCACCATCCTGACCATGGAGACGCTCGACGGCGCCGAGGAGCTCGACATCCGGCCCGGCACGCAGTCGGGCCAGACGATCCCGCTCTACGGGCGGGGCGTGCAGCGCCTGAACGAAACGGGGCGCGGCGACCTGCTGATCCACGTGAACGTGGAGACCCCCTCCCGCCTCGACGCCGAGCAGGAGGGGCTGCTGAAGGAGCTCGCCAGGCTCCGTGGCGAGGAGCGCCCGCCGGGCAAGTTCGCCCCCGGGCAGCAGAGCTTCTTCTCCCGCCTGCGGGACGCTTTCAATGGCCGCTGACCACGGGGCGCCTTCAGCGGCCGTTCATCGCAGGGCGCCTTCGACGGCCGTTGACCGCGGGATGCCTTTGACGGCCGCCGACCAGGTCCGTTCGCAGGCCCGGTCGCGCGGGCGCGGCCCGGCTCGCCTCCAGCAGGGGTTTCCCGCCAGGGTCCGCCCCGGGGCGTGTCACCTGGGCCGTGCCAGCTTCGACGGCCATGCCGGCTCCGACGGCCCATGACCGTCCCGGTCTTCCTGGCCGAACCCGCCGACCTGGCCAGGCCGGAGTTCGTCTTCGGCGGCCCCGAGGGACGCCACGCGGCGGCCGTACGGCGGCTGCGGGCCGGGGAGCGGCTCGACCTCACCAACGGGGCCGGCCGCGTCGCCGAGTGCGTGGTGACCGAGGCGGGTAAGGACTCGCTCAGGGTCGAGGTGCTGCGCCGCCACGACGTGCCCGTGCCGTCACCGCGCCTGGTCGTGGTCCAGGGCCTGCCCAAGGGCGACCGGGGCGAGCTGGCCGTGGAGATGATGACCGAGGCGGGGGTCGACGTGATCGTCCCCTGGGCCGCGGCCAGGTGCGTCACCCAGTGGAAGGGCGAGCGGGCGGCCAAGGCGCTGGCCCGCTGGAGGTCCACGGCGCGCGAGGCGGGCAAGCAGTCGCGCCGTTTCCACCTGCCCGAGGTGACGGAGCTCGCGTCCACCGCGAAGGTCGCCGCCCTGCTGTCGGCGGCGGCGCTGGGAGTGGTGCTGCACGAGGAGGCCGCCGTCCCGCTGTCCGGCCTGCCCCTTCCGGCCGGCGGCGACATCGTCGTGGTGGTCGGCCCCGAGGGCGGGGTGTCCGGGGAGGAGATCGCGGCGTTCCGTGAGGCGAAGGCGGTGCCGGCGCTGCTCGGGCCGACGGTGCTGCGCACCTCGACGGCCGGGGTCGTCGCGGCGGCGGTGCTCCAGACGCGCAGCGGCCGCTGGTGACGTCCCGCTGAGGCGCGGCCGGTCACTCTCAGGCCGGTCACCTTCCGGCGGGCCCTCCCGGCGGATCCGCGCCGTCAGGCCCCGGAGCGGCGTCGTGAGGCCCCCGGGAACCCGTTCCGCGAATGGGGCCGAAGGGAAGAGAACCGGTCAGGGGTCACCGTGACCGGTCATCGCGCTAACTCTGGGTGGGGATCGGAATCGGGGTGCCCGTCTCCGTGGGCATGGGGGGCGACGCGTCGTCCGAGGGCGCGCACCCGTCGGGCGAGCACGGGCTCTCCGAGGGGGTCGGCGGCCTCGTCCTCGTCGGCGTCGGCGTCACCTCGATCTCCTCGCACTTCCTGGAGCCCCCGCTGGGCTCGATGGTGGGGCTGCTGTCGAGGGGGGTGGGGCAGGTGGGGGTCGGCGTCGGCGCCGGCCGGGGAGCCGTCGTCGCCGGGTTCGTCCTGGAGGTCGGCCTCGCGCTGGGCCTCGCGCTCCTGGGCGCCGTGGTGGGCGTCGGCGGCAGCATGGTCGCGCCGGGACCCGACCTGCTGACGGCCGGGAGCGGGGCGTGGTCGGACGGCGGCCGCGGGTCGGGGGCCGGGGGACGTGAGGTGGCGGACCCGTCGACGGGAGGGGTCGACTCGGTGAAGTTGACCCACTCGGTCCGCACCTGACGGCCCACCTCCTCGCGGAACTGGGGAACCACCATGACGACGGTCGCCGCGACGAGGACCGCGCCCGCGACGGAGGCTCCGGCGCGCCACCAGACCAGCCGGCGGAGCCCGCGCCGCTCGATGCGGCCGCGGATCACCTCCAGCCCGTCCGGGGAGGGAACGACCGAGTTCGCCTCCGCGCTGAGCGCGCGGCGAAGCAGCTCGCCGTACTCATCCGGGGAGTCGGTCATGACAGTTGCTCCAGTGAGGTTCGTAGGGCGGCCATGCCGCGAGCCGTGTGGCTCTTGACCGCGCCTTTGCTGATGCCCATCGCGTGGGCGATCTGCGCCTCGGAAAGGTCTCCGTAGTAGCGCAGCACCAGGGCCTCCCGCTGGCGTGCGGGCAGCCCGCGGAGCGCCTCGATGACGGCGGAGCGCTCGAACTCGCCGATCGCGCCGTTCTCGGCGCTCGGCGCGTCGGGCATGCCCTTGGGCGCGTACTTCTCGACGACCGCCCGGTGCCGGAGCACCGAACGTGATCGGTTGACGACCGACTGTCGCAGGTAGGCCAGTGCCTTGTCGGTGTCGCGCAGTCGACGCCAGGCGCCATGGATGGCGACGAACGCGTCCTGCACGACCTCCTCCGCGGTTGCCATATCGCGGACGAGTAAGACGGCGAGACGGACAAGAGACCGATAGTGCGCGCTGTAGAGCGCGGTAACGGCCATGTCGGCATCCCATCCGACGGGCACCGCCCCGAGCGACCTGTCGGCCACGAGGGTCTCGGTGGTCACATCAGTGGGACGCTTGGCCTTCCCAGAGGGTTTACGCTCTTCCGGTTCATTAGGGGGCATGACCCAGTCGTGTCCTCGCCAGGCGGCCATATATTGCTGCGCGCAAAGGGCTGTCGTGGTTGAAGTTTTGCACACCCACCATATCCGGGCGGATCTTTGTTTGCGGACGGGAACCATCACCGATTCGCAACGTCCTCAGCGGTATGGTGCCTGCATGGTGAGCGAAGCCGACTGCCTGTTCTGCAGGATCGTGGCCAAGGAGATTCCCGCGGAGATCGTCTACGAGACCGATCGCGCGCTGGCCTTCCGCGATGTCAACCCCCAGGCGCCGACCCACGTGCTGGTGATCCCCAAGGACCACTACCGGGACGCGGCGGCCCTGGCCGCCGCCGACCACGGCCTGGCCGACGAGGTGATCAAGGCCGCGCACGCGGTCGCCCAGCAGGAGGGGGTCGCCGAGACCGGCTACCGGCTGGTGTTCAACACCGGGCCCGCGGCCGGGCAGACCGTCTTCCACGTGCACGGACACGTGGTCGGCGGGCGCGACCTGCGGTGGCCGCCCGGCTGAAAACCGGTAGGCGCGATCCCGGCGATCGCGGCTAGCATGGCGGTGAAGTTCCGCGCCTATATCTGGAGGCGAACAGGCCGCGAGGCCCGCTCATGTCCGAGACAAACGATTCCAGCAGAACGCCGCCGAGGTCCCGGGGTGCCAGCCGGACCCAGGCGAAGGTGGTTATTCCGGACGATCAGTCGATGGTCAGCCTGCTGGGCTCGCGCGACGAGCTGTTGCGCGTCATCGAGGGCGCCTTCCGCGCCGACATCCACGTCCGGGGCAACGAGATCACCGTCACCGGCAGCCCCGAGGAGAGCAGCACCGTGGTGCGGCTCTTCGAGGAGATGTCCGAGCTCGTCCGCGCGGGAGCGCAGCTCACGCCCGACGCGGTCGAGCGCAGCATCGCGATGCTGCGGATGACCTCCGACCGGCCCGCGGAGGTTCTCTCCCTGGACATCATCTCCTCCAGGGGCCGGACCATCCGCCCGAAGACCGTGAACCAGAAGCGTTACGTCGACGCGATCGACAGGTTCACCATCGTCTTCGGCATCGGACCGGCCGGCACGGGCAAGACCTACCTCGCCATGGCGAAGGCGGTGAAGGCCCTCCAGGAGAAGAAGGTCAACCGGATCATCCTCACCCGCCCCGCGGTCGAGGCGGGCGAGCGGCTGGGCTTCCTGCCGGGCACGCTCTACGAGAAGATCGACCCCTACCTGCGCCCGCTCTACGACGCGCTGCACGACATGCTCGACCCCGACTCGATCCCCAGGCTGATGGCCGCGGGCACGATCGAGGTCGCCCCGCTGGCCTACATGCGCGGCCGTACGCTCAACGACGCCTACATCATCCTCGACGAGGCGCAGAACACCTCGCCGGAGCAGATGAAGATGTTCCTGACGCGGCTGGGCTTCAACTCGAAGATCGTCGTCACCGGTGACGTCACCCAGGTCGACCTGCCGAACGGCACCCAGAGCGGCCTCAGGGTCGTCCAGGACATCCTCGACGGCATCTCCGACATCCACTTCAGTCGCCTGACCAGTGCCGACGTGGTGCGGCATAAGCTGGTGGGAGACATCGTGGACGCGTACGGGCGCTACGACGAGACGCAGCGCCAGAGCAGCGCGGTGGAGCAGATCAAGGGCGTGGTCAAGCAGCGCCCCCGGGGGAGATCATGAGAGCGGACGGGCCGAGGGCCGGTCGAGAAGTGGTGAGCGAGCGATGAGCACGGAGCGGCTCCGGCGCGGGAAGCGGACCGGGCCGCGTGGCACGAACCGGTCGCGCGGCGAGCGGGGAGCGAGGAACGACCGATGAGCGTCGAGGTCAACAACGAGTCCGGAGTCGAGATCGACGAGGGGCTCATCGTCTCGCTGGCGGGGCACGTGCTGGAGCGGATGGGCATCAACCCGCTCGCCGAGCTGTCGATCCTGGTCGTCGACGAAGAGGCCATGTCGGTGCTGCACGAGCAGTGGATGGGCGAGCCGGGTCCCACGGACGTGCTCGCCTTCCCGATGGACGAGCTGCGCCCCGGTCCCGGCGCGGGTGCCAGGCAGGAGGGCGACGCGCCCACCGACCCGGCGCTCCTCGGCGACGTGGTGCTCTGCCCGCAGGTGGCCGCCAAGCAGGGGGCCGAGGCCGGGCACGGCACCGAGGCCGAGCTGGAGCTGCTGTGCACGCACGGCATCCTCCACCTGCTCGGCTACGACCACGCCGAGCCCGAGGAGCACAAGGAGATGTTCGGCCTGCAGGGCGAGCTTCTGGAGTCGTGGCGGGAGGTGCGCCCCCAGCGGTGAACTTCGCCAACGGGTGGTTGTTCTCGGCCGTCGTCCTCGTCGTGGTCGGCGGGCTGATCGCCAGCGCGGAGACGGCCCTGACCCGCATCTCAAGGGTTCGCGCGGAGGAGTTCGTCCGCGACGGACGCCGGGGCGCGGAGCGCCTGCAGGCCATCGTCGCCGACCCGCCGCGCTACCTGAACCTGCTGCTCCTGCTCCGGCTGAGCTGCGAGCTGGTCGCCACGGTGATCGCCACGCTGCTCTTCATCGACTGGCTCGGTGACCAGGGCTGGGCCTACACCGCCGCGGCGGCCGTCATGATCGTCGTCAGTTACGTGATCGTCGGGGTCTCCCCGCGCACGCTGGGCCGCCAGCACGCGGAGCCGATCGCGCTCGCCAGCGCGCCCCTGGTCTACGGCCTGACCCGGATCTTCGGTCCGCTGCCCAAGCTGCTCATCCTGCTCGGCAACGCCGTGACGCCCGGCAAGGGCTTCCGCGAGGGGCCCTTCACCTCCGAGGCCGAGCTGCGCGACCTGGTCGACCTGGCCGAGGAGCGCAGGGTGATCGAGCCCGACGAGCGGGAGATGATCCACTCGGTCTTCGAGCTCGGCGACACCCTGGTCCGCGAGGTCATGGTGCCCCGCACCGACATGGTGTTCATCGAGCGCGGCAAGACCCTGAACCAGGCCCTCTCGCTCGCCCTGCGCAGCGGTTTCTCGCGGATCCCCGTGGTCGGCGAGAACGAGGACGACGTCATCGGCATCGCCTATCTCAAGGACATCGCGCGCCGGGTGCAGGACACCGGTGACGACGGGCGCGCCGAGCCGGTGGAGTCCCTCATGCGCCCGGCCACCTACGTGCCGGAGAGCAAGCCGATCGACCAGCTTCTCCGCGAGATGCAGGCCCGCCAGATCCACCAGGCCATCGTCATCGACGAGTACGGCGGCACGGCCGGCCTGGTCACCATCGAGGACATCCTGGAGGAGATCGTCGGTGAGATCGCCGACGAGTACGACCAGGAGGCGCCCAGGGTGGAGCCGCTGGAGGGCGGCGCGGTCCGGGTGACCGCGAGGCTCCCGGTGGGTGACCTGGAGGACCTGTTCGGCATCGAGCTGGAGGTCGACGACGTCGAGACCGTCGGCGGGCTGCTGGCGCACGCGCTGGGCCGGGTGCCGATCGCCGGTTCCCAGGCGGTGGTGGAGGGGCTCAGCCTGACGGCCGAGAGCCTCGCCGGGCGCCGCAACCGGATCGGCACGGTCCTCGTCACCAGGGCGATTCCCGTCGAGCCCGACTCGGTCTCCGCCTCCGCCGACCAGTGACCGGCCGGTAACCGGCCGGTCAGGGCCCCGGGCCGCCGTGGCGGTCCGGGGATCGCCCGGGGACCGTTCGGGGCGGGTGGATCCGGATGGGCGATTCCGCCGGACGGTTCCGCGTGGGTGATCCCTGTGGGGCGAGTTCAAGTGGGCGGCTCAGGGTGGGCGGTCCCGCCGGGCGGTTCCGGGTGGGCGATCCGTTCCCAAGCCGTCCGCAAGCCTCCTGCAAGCGGGGCGCGCGATGCTTCTCTCACGGCACCTGGTCGCGCGGGAGCCGGTGAGGAAGGTCCCGGCGCCCGGAGGGGTTCGCGGTGCGAGGGGCCGTCTTCAGGGGGAGACAGAGTCACGCAGGGCTCCGAGGCTGTTCTGCGTCGCTCGCTCAAGGGTGTTCTCGACCGTGAAATGCGGTTGAGGGCACCCTTAGGCGTTTATTGAATGATTGCCGCTTTTGCCGACGGGGAAGAAAGCGGGTCGGTGGGGACGGGACGCCTCGCCCATGACATCGGGGGAATGTTCATGGCACGGGGAACGAGTTTTGTCGTTTTTGCAGTGTTATGTGGGCTTATGTCGAGCGTTTTGACGGGATGTGGCGGTGACGGGAGGTCCGGTGACGCCACGGACCGCGCGGCGGAGCTGAACCGGCTGCGCGGGGTGCTCGGCGAGGCGCGGGACCTGCCGGACGGGTTCTCGGCCCGCCCGCGCGACGGCTGGCGCGTCCCCTTCCAGGCCGTCGACGAGGACTGCCGGCTCGTCCTCGACACCGCCGGAGGCAGGCCGCCGAAACGGGCGCTGGGAGCGCGGGCCGCCGTGACCTACCAGGGCGACGGGGTCGGGGAACTGGCCGGGTTCGGCCTCGCCTCCTACGGTGGTGACGACGCGGCGCTCCACTTCGGCGAGCTCACCGAGGCGCTGGGCGGCTGCCCGGTCGTGCGGGCCCCCGTCGCGGGGCGCGGCACCGCCCTCAGGGTCTCCGACCTGGACCTTGGCTGGATCGGTGACGGGGTGCAGGCCAGGCGGCTGAACGGCAGGCTGAACGGGTACCCGTACGAGATCCACCTGGTGTTCGCCCTCAGCGGCCACACCCTGATCTCGCTGGTGCACGCCGGTGTCAGGGACGTCGACGCCACGCGTACCGGACAGCTCGCCCGCCTGCTGGTCGACCGGGTCGACGAGGCCGGGTCGCCGTGAGGGCGGGAGCTGAATACCCTTGTGCCGTGAGTGACGCGATCCTCGACCCCGAGGACAAGAAGATCATCGTGCTGGCCCGTTCCGCTCGTGCCCGCAACGGTGCCGCCGAGGGTGCCGCCGTTCGGGACGAGACCGGCCGGACCTACTCGGCGACCAACGTGGCGCTGCCGTCGCTGACCCTGTCGGCGCTCCAGGTCGCCGTGGCGATGGCCGTGTCCAGCGGAGCGGAGTCGCTGGAGGCCGCCGCGCTGGTCACGGCGGGTGACGGGCCCTCCGACGCCGACACGCGGGCGGTCCGCGATCTGGGCGGCGAGGCCGTGCTCGTGGCCGGTCCCGACGGGACGCCGCGTCAGAGCTGAGCCCGGCATCGGCGACAATGGTTGACGTGAGTTCCTCAGCTGCTGATTTCCATGCCGGTTTCGCCTGCTTCGTCGGCCGGCCCAACGTCGGCAAGTCCACGCTGATGAACGCGTTGGTCGGCACGAAGGTGGCGATCACCTCTTCCAAGCCCCAGACGACCCGCCGGGCCATCCGTGGCATCGTGCACCGCCCCGACTCCCAGCTCGTCATCGTCGACACGCCGGGTCTGCACCGGCCGCGCACGCTCCTGGGCGAGCGGCTCGACAGCCTGGTGCTCTCCACCCTCACCGAGGTCGACGTGATCGGCTTCTGCGTGCCCGCCAACGACCCCATCGGCAAGGGCGACAAGTTCATCGCGGAGAAGCTCGCGGGCGTCAAGAAGACCCCGGTGGTCGCCGTGGTGACCAAGTGCGACCTGGCGAGCCGCGAGCAGATCGCCGCGCAGCTGCTCGCGATCTCCCAGCTCGCCGACTTCGACGACATCGTCCCGGTCTCCGCGCAGTCGGGCGAGCAGCTCGACGTGCTGGCCGACGTGCTGGTCCGGCGCCTCCCGGAGAGCCCGCCGCTGTACGAGGGCGGCCAGCTCACCGACGAGCCCGAGCAGGTGCTGGTGGGCGAGCTGATCCGCGAGGCGGCCCTGGAGGGCGTACGCGACGAGCTGCCGCACTCGATCGCGGTCGTCGTCGACGAGATGCTGCCCAGGGAGGGCCGCGACGACCTCCTCGACATCTACGCGCACATGTTCGTCGAGCGCCCGTCCCAGAAGGCCATCGTGATCGGGCACAAGGGTTCCCGGCTCAAGGACGTCGGCAGCCGCGCCCGCCAGCAGATCGAGGCGCTCCTCGGCACCCGCGTCTACCTCGACCTGCGCATCAGCGTCGCCAAGGACTGGCAGCGCGACCCCAAGCAGCTCCGCCGCCTCGGCTTCTACGACTGACGACCCGGCCGCTCCTCTCACGGGCGGGTTCCACGGCTGACGGCCCGGCCGCTCCTCCCAGGGGTGTTCCAGGGCTGAGCGCCTGCCCCTCGAAAGGTGGTTCTACGGCTGAGGGCCCGTCCCTTCGAGGGTGGTCGCCTCCTCGCCGTGCCGGAGACGTCGCCGCAGTTCGACGGCGTCCCGGCCGAGCGCGGAGACCAGGGTGCCGGGGCCGGACAGGGGGAGGACCGCCCAGCCGTCCCCGACCACCGTCTCCGGTGCCCGTCCGGTGATCAGGGTGCTGCCCACGCAGCGGGCGTCACCGTAGACGGCGGGGCTGCCGTCGATCTCCGGGTCGCCCACCACGAACTCCTGGCGGAGCAGCGGCACCCCGCCGAGGACGGCGTCGAAGCGCGAGTGGCAACGGCCCGGCCGCTCGCCGTACCGGCCGAAGACGATCTCCTCGCGCCAGAGCACCCGCGCGTCCTCGGCCAGGTCCAGCCGGACGACCGTGCGGTGCAGGCAGCCCGCCGCGAGCACCGTGGGTTCCGGCGCGAACCGCAGCGAGGCGCCCGCGCCGACCCTGGCCGTGATCGTCATCACCGACTCGGCCTCGATGAAGCCGGGCAGCACCAGGGTGCTCGCGACCGACCGCACCTCCAGCGCGGTGCCGGGCGCCACCTCGATGTCGAGGCCGAGGTCGTCGCCGCCCAGCGGGCCCGCTGCGGTGGACACCAGGTGCACCCGGCCCGGCGCGGTCGCCCGCACCGTGAGCGGCGGCCCCGAACGCATCGTGGCGAGGACGGTCCGGCCGCCGGGGTCCAGGCGGGTGACGATCGCCGCCCGCGCCCTCATCGACCGCCGCCCGGCCGGCCCTGGTTCCGGCAGTACGGACCGGGCGGGCGCGGGGGCGTCGTCGTGGACGGGGGCGGGGGCTGGGGCCGGGTCGGTGACGGTCATAGGATCAGGCGTTGGAGTGCTCGTGGGCCCAGGACTCGACCAGGCCGGTGACCCATTCGGAGACCGCGTGCGCGCTCGGATCCTCCCTGATCGAGGTGAACAGCACGGGCCTGCCCTCTCGTACGGCCGCCGCGTCGCGCGACATGACCGTGAGGTCCGCGCCGACCATCTGGGCGAGGTCGGTCTTGTTGACCACGAGCAGGTCGGCCGTCGTCACGCCGGGGCCGCCCTTGCGCGGGACCTTGTCGCCGCCCGACACGTCCAGCACGAAGATCTGCCGGTCGGCCAGGCCCCTGCTGAAGGTCGCGGTGAGGTTGTCCCCGCCGCTCTCCACGATCACCAGGTCGAGCGGGCCGAACCGTTCCTCCAGGGTCTCCACCGCGTCGAGGTTGGCCGCGATGTCGTCGCGGATGGCGGTGTGCGGGCAGCACCCGGTCTGCACGGCGACGATCCGCTCCGGGTCGAGCACGCCCGCCCTGCGCAGGAAGTCGGCGTCCTCGGTGGTGTAGATGTCGTTGGTCACCACGCCCAGGCGCATCGATGGGCCGAGCGTCCGGCACAGGGCCGCGGTCAGCGCGGTCTTGCCGCTGCCGACGGGCCCTCCGATGCCAAGACGCAGTGCTCGTCCGTGAGGGTCGGCGGCGTGGTGGTGGTCGTCGTGGTTGGCGCCCATGTGGGGTCACCGTCCTTCCAGGTGGTCGTCAGGAGACGAAGAGCCTCAGATCTGCGCGGATGTGCTGTTCGGCGAGCAGGTCGAGCGCGGGGGCGGCGTGCGCGGGAAGCGACTCCCACGATCCGCGTGACCCCCCGGTGGGAACGGTGGCCGCGACCCTTTCCAGGGCCGGGGCGAGGTCGGCGAGCAGGCGGTGGACGGCGACCGGGTCGAGGCCCAGCAGCCGTACCGCCGCCGTGGCGGGTCCGGTGACGGAGGTGTAGGCCGCCGCGAGGGCGGCCTCGGCGGGGGAGCACCCCGCCACGGCCGCCACCGCGCCGAGCGCGAGCGGGTGGTGGACGCCCTGGGACACGGCACCGGCCAGGGTGTCGAGCACCGGGGAGGGCCAGATCCTCCGCGAGGTCCGCAGCAGCAGCCTGCCCTGCGTGCGGCTCGCCTCCCGCTGGGCGGGCGAGGAGATCCTGGCGTCGGCCTCCGCGTCAAGCCGTACCCATTCGGAACGGCTCGTCTCCTGGTGGGGGGACGAGCCGTTCGCGGGAGCGGGAGCGGGGCTGTGCGCGGGAGTGAGGGCGGGGTCCTTCGTGGGAGTGAGAGAGGGGGCGGCGCCGTTCCGGGTGGGAACCTCCGCCGGTGGGCCGTCCGCCGGGGGCGGGAGGCTCGCGGAGAGGTGGGCCGCGCCGAGCTCGCAGGCCGCGGCGGCGAGGGCGGCCGTCACCAGGCCCGCGGTGGCCAGGCGGCCCCGCAGGAAGGCGGCGAGGCCGGAGAGGTCGTGGATCGCGCCGATCCTGACCGCCTCCTCGGCGCCCCCGGAATGGCCGTGGCCCCCGGCGGGCAGCCGGGAGTCGGCCAGGAGCAGCAACGCGGCGTTCATGCGCTACGGGGTCTCCTTTCGGCTGGACGGGACCGGTGGGACGGGATCGGCCGGACGAGACGGCGTGGCGGTCGGTCGGGAGCCGGTCAGAACAGGAAGTAGCGCTGGGTCATGGGCAGGGTCTCGGCGGGTGCGGGTTCGATGACCTCGCCGTCGACGCTGACGGCGAAGGTGTCGGGGTGGACGTCGATCCTGGGCATGGCGTCGTTGAGCGGCATGCTCTCCTTGCCCCTGCGCCGGACGTCGGCCACCGGCATCAGGCGCCTGCGTACGGCGAGGCGGTCGGCGAGGCCGTCCTCGATCGCGAGGGGGGCGACGAAGTGCACCGACGTGGCGGCGGCGGTGACCGGGGCGGCGCCGAACATCGGGCGCGGCATCACCGGCTGCGGGGTCGGGATGGAGGCGTTGGCGTCACCCATCTGGGCGTACGCGATGACACCACCCTTGACCACCAGGTCCGGCTTGATGCCGAAGAAGGCCGGGTCCCACAGGACCAGGTCGGCCAGCTTGCCGGTCTCCACCGAGCCGACCTCGCCGTCCAGGCCGTGGGCGACGGCCGGGCAGATCGTGTACTTGGCGACGTAGCGCCGGGCCCGGAGGTTGTCGGCCGGGCCGTCGCCGGGCAGCGCGCCCCGGCGGCGCTTCATCACGTGCGCGGTCTGCCAGGTGCGGATGATCGTCTCGCCCACCCGGCCCATCGCCTGGGAGTCCGAGCCGATCATCGAGATCGCGCCCATGTCGTGCAGGATGTCCTCGGCCGCCATCGTGGACGGCCGGATCCGGGACTCGGCGAACGCCAGGTCCTCGGGGATGGACGGGTTGAGGTGGTGGCAGACCATCAGCATGTCGAGGTGCTCGTCGAGCGTGTTGACGGTGTGCGGGCGGGTCGGGTTGGTCGAGGACGGCAGGATGTTGCCGTAGGAGGCGACCCGGATGATGTCCGGCGCGTGACCGCCGCCCGCTCCCTCGGTGTGGTACGCGTGGATCATCCGGTCACCGATCGCCGCCAGCGTCGACTCCACGAACCCGGCCTCGTTGAGGGTGTCGGTGTGGATCGTGACCTGGGTGCCGGTGGCGTCGGCGACCGAGAGGCAGGCGTCGATGGCGGCGGGCGTGGTGCCCCAGTCCTCGTGCAGCTTGAATCCCGAGGCCCCGGCGCGGAGCTGTTCGAGCAGGCCGTCGCGGCTGACCGTGTTGCCCTTGCCGAGGAGCGCGACGTTGATCGGGTAGGAGTCGAGTGACTCCAGCATCCGGGCGAGGTACCAGGTGCCGGTGACGGTGGTGGCCTTGGTGCCCTCGGCGGGCCCGGTGCCGCCGCCCACGATGGTGGTCACCCCGGCGGCGAGGGCCTCGTCCAGGATCTGCGGGCAGATCAGGTGGACGTGGGAGTCGATCGCCCCGGCGGTCAGGATCTTCCCGTTGCCCGCGAGGATCTCGGTCGAGGGGCCGATGACCAGGTCGGGGTGGACGCCGTCCATGGTGTCGGGGTTCCCGGCCTTGCCGATCGCGACGATGCGGCCTTCCCTGATCCCGATGTCGGCCTTGACCACTCCCCAGTGGTCGAGGATCACCGCGCCGGTGATCACCAGATCGGGCGAGCCCTCGGCTCTGGTGGTCCTGGCCTGGCCCATCGACTCCCTGATGACCTTGCCGCCGCCGAAGACGGCCTCGTCGCCCGCCCCCGAGGAGCCCATCGACAGGTCCTCGGTGACCTCGACGAGCAGGTCGGTGTCGGCGAGCCTGATCCGGTCGCCGGTGGTGGGGCCGTAGAGGGCGGCGTAGCGGGATCGTTCAATGAACACTGGGGCTCCCGTCGAGAGGTCCGGCCCACTCCGGGCGGAGACCGGGGACGATCCGCAGCCCGCCGATCGGCACGAGGGTCACGTCGCGCTCCACGCCGGGCTCGAAGCGCACCGCCGTGCCGGCCGGGACGTCGAGCCGGGTGCCCCAGGCCGCCTGGCGGTCGAACTCCAGGCCGGGGTTGCACGCGGCGAAGTGGTAGTGCGAGCCGACCTGGATCGGGCGGTCGGCGGTGTTGACGACGCGGACGGTGACGCGCTCGCGGCCCGGGTTGAGCGGGATGGGCGCGTCGCCGTACAGGATCTCACCGGGTGTCATCGGCGTTCACCGTTCCTGGGGTGCGACGGGGTGCGGCGGGGCGTCGCGGAACGTCCGCGGGCGCGGGGTGGCCGGGGCTCACGGGATGGGGTGATGGACGGTGACGAGCTTGGTGCCGTCGGGGAAGGTGGCCTCGATCTGGACCGACGACAGCATCTCCGGCACCCCGTCCATGACGTCGTCGCGGGACAGCACCTTGCGGCCCGCGTCCATCAGCTCGGCGACGGTGCGCCCGTCCCTGGCGCCCTCCATGAGGAAGGACGCGATGATCGCGGTGGCCTCGGGGTGGTTGAGCCGGAGGCCCCGTGACCTGCGGTCGCGGGCGACACCGGCGGCGACGTGGATGAGCAGGCGTTCCTGCTCGTGTGGTGTGAGCCGCATTCCCGGACCATAGGAACCAGCGGTTTCCATGATGTTGCACGTCGATGTCGTGCCGGTTTCCAGGTGCCGCGAGTGGTGCGAACGGGGAAAAAGTGCTCGTCGGAGCGCTCTTTCCTGCGGGTACGCCGCCGCGTTCCGAAGTAGATATCACGAAATTTGGCGATTTTTCGGGATAAAAAACGGCGGGGTGTCCGCGCCGCCACGTCCTGTCACGGCGGTGAGACTCCGGTAAGCCGCAATTAACAAATGCGAACTAGGAGGGAAACCTCACTCAGTCACCTTGACGGCAGATAGATCGGTGCGGGGGCCGTACCGGCAAGGAGGAAAGTCATTGAGGAACACAGTGTGGCGCTCCGGGTTCGTCGTCGCGGCGCTGGCCACGGCGCTGGCGGCCTGCGGAGGCGAAGCCCCCTCGGGCACGGACGCGGCCTCCGCCGGCGGCGGTGAGGACGGCATCAAGGTCGGCATCCTGCACTCGCTCAGCGGCACGATGGCCATCAGCGAGGTGACCGTCAGGGACTCGGAGCTGCTCGCCATCGAGGAGATCAACGCCGCCGGAGGCGTGCTCGGCAAGAAGCTGATCCCCGTGGTGGAGGACGGCGCGTCCGACTGGCCCACCTTCGCGGAGAAGGCCACCAAGCTCATCCGCCAGGACAAGGTCGCCACCACCTTCGGCGGGTGGACCTCCGCCAGCCGCAAGGCGATGCTGCCGGTGTTCGAGCGGAGCAAGGCCCTGCTGTGGTACCCGGTCCAGTACGAGGGCCTGGAGAGCTCGCCGTACATCTTCTACACCGGCGCGACCACCAACCAGCAGATCATCCCCGGCCTCGACTACCTCAAGGAACAGGGCAAGAAGAAGATCTTCCTGGTCGGCAGCGACTACGTCTTCCCGCGTACCGCCAACAAGATCATCAAGGCGTACGCGGCGGCGAACGGGATGGAGATCCTCGGCGAGGAGTACACCCCGCTCGGCCACACCGAGTACAGCACGCTGACCAACAAGGTCGTCCAGGCCAAGCCGGACGCCGTCTTCAACACCCTCAACGGTGACAGCAACGTCGCCTTCTTCAAGCAGCTCAACAGCGCCGGGGTCACCGCCGAGCAGATGCCCGTCCTGTCGGTGAGCGTCGCCGAGGAGGAGGTCAAGGGCATCGGCGTCGACAACATCGCCGGACACCCCGTCGCCTGGAACTACTACCAGACCACCGAGAACCCGGCCAACGAGAAGTTCGTCGCCGCGTTCAAGGCCAAGTACGGCGCCGACAAGGTGACCTCCGACCCGATGGAGGCCGGGTACAACGCCGTCTACCTCTGGGCCGAGGCCGTCAAGAAGGCCGGGTCCGTCGAGGTCGAGGCCGTGAAGAAGGCCGCCGGGGGCATCGCCCTGGAGCGTCCCGAGGGCCTGGTCACCATCGACGGCGAGAACCAGCACATGTACAAGACGGCCAGGATCGGCGTGATCCAGCCGGACGGCCTCATCAAGGAGGTCTGGAACTCCGGCGAGCCGATCAAGCCCGACCCCTACCTCAAGGGCTACCCCTGGGCGAGCGGCCTGGCCAACGGCTGATCCCCTCTCAGACCGGCTCCGGACCGGGCCGTGACCCGATCACGGGCAGCACCGTGACGCACCCACAATGCGGCACGGCCCGCTCCGGAGCCAAACACTCGTAGGAAGGGGACCTTCGGTGGAGGCGTTTCTCAACCAGCTCCCGATCGGCCTGTCCATCGGCGCCGTACTGCTTCTCATCGCCCTCGGCCTGACGTTCACGTTCGGCCAGATGGGCGTGATCAACATGGCCCACGGCGAGTTCATCATGGCGGGCGCGTACACCGCCTACCTGCTCCAGGACCTCACCGGCCGGATGGCCGTGATCGTCGCCCTGCCCGTCGCCTTCCTGGTCGCCGGGCTGATGGGACTCATCCTGGAACGGACCGCGATCCGGCACTTCTACGGCCGCCCGCTCGACACCCTGCTGCTCACCTGGGGCGTCAGCCTCGTGCTGCAGCAGCTCGCCCGCGACCTGTTCGGGGCACCCAACGTGCAGGTCCAGGCGCCCACCTGGCTGCAGGGCGGCATCGCCTCCCTGCCGTACAACCGGCTGTTCATCTTCGCCCTCGCCGTCGCGACCGTCGTCGGCATCTGGGCGTACATGAACCGCACCGGCCAGGGGCGCCGGATGCAGGCGGTGATGCAGAACCGGCAGCTGGCCGCGGTGAGCGGCATCAACACCGCCCACGTGGACCAGCGCACCTTCTTCATCGGCTCCGGCCTGGCCGGGGTCGCCGGGGTCGCCCTCACCCTCATCGGCCCCGTCGGACCCGCCCTCGGCACCTACTACATCGTCGACGCCTTCCTGGTGGTCGTCGCCGGAGGGCTCGGCCAGCTGCGCGGCGCCGTCATCGCCGCCGCGGGACTCGGCCTGCTCAACTCGTACGCCGAGTTCTGGAGCGACGCCAGCCTGGCGAAGGTCATCGTGTTCGCCGCGATCATCGCCTTCCTCCAGTTCCGGCCGCAGGGCCTGTTCGTACTCCGATCGAGGGCACTGACATGAACCTCGTACGCCTCAGGGGGCCGGGAGTCTTCGCGGTGGTGGCGGTGCTGGCCCTGGTGGTCGCACCGCTCCTGCTGGAGCCCTTCCGCCTCGGCCTGCTGGCCAAGTACCTCTGTTTCGCGATCGTCGCCCTCGGCATCGGCCTGGCCTGGGGGCAGGGCGGCATGCTCGTCCTGGGCCAGGGCGTGTTCTTCGGGCTCGGCGGCTACGCCATGGCCATGCACCTGAAACTGGTGGACGCCCAGGGCGACCTGCCCGACTTCATGGTGTGGAGCGGGGTCGAGCAGCTGCCCGCCCTGTGGAAACCGTTCGCCAACCCGGTGTTCGCGCTGGTCATGGTCGTCGCCGGGCCGATGCTGATCGCGACGGTGCTGGGCCTGCTGGTGTTCAGGCAGCGGGTGCGCGGCGCGTACTTCGCGATCCTCACCCAGGCGCTCGCCGCCGCGTTCGTCATCCTGCTCGTCGGCCAGCAGGGCCTGACCGGCGGCACCAACGGCCTCACCAACTTCTACGACCTGTTCGGCCAGGACCTGGCGGCCGACTCGACCCAGCGCGGGCTCTACTTCACGGTCGCGATCGTCACCGGGCTGCTCTACCTCGGTGCCCGCCAGCTGGTCAACAGCCGCTTCGGGCGGCTGCTCGTCGCCATCAGGGACGGCGAGGACCGCGTCAGGTTCCTCGGCTACGACCCGGCCAGGGTCAAGACCGTCACCTTCGCGCTGTCGGCGGGCATGGCCGGGCTCGCGGGGGCGATGTTCGTGCCCGTGGTCGGCATCATCTCGCCCGCGCTGCTGGGCGTGGTGCCCTCCCTCGAACTCGTCGTCGCGGTCGCGGTGGGCGGCAGGTTCGCGCTGGCCGGGGCGATCCTCGGCGCGGTCGTCATGGGGTACGCCAAGACGTCGTTCAGCGAGCAGTTCGCCGACGGCTGGCTCTACCTGCAGGGCGCGCTGTTCATCCTCGTCATGACCCTGGCCCCCAAGGGGATCCTCGGCGTGGCGGCGTCGGCGCGCGACGCCTGGGCGCGCAGGTCGAGGCGCCGTACGGACCCCGAACCACCGCCCGCGGAGGCTCCCGGCACGAGAGTGATGGAGGAGGTCGGATGAGCCCGATGATCGAGGTACGCGGGCTGTCGGTGGTCTTCGACGGCTTCCGCGCCATCGACGGCATCGACCTGACGGTCGAGAAGGGGGAGCTGCGCTTCCTGATCGGTCCCAACGGGGCCGGGAAGACCACGCTCATCGACGTCATCACCGGCCTCACCCGGCCGACCACCGGCGAGGTCGTCTTCGACGGCCGCAGCCTGGTCGGCCGGCGCGAACACAAGATCGTCCGGCTCGGCGTCGGGCGGACCTTCCAGACGTCGGTGGTCTTCGAGGAGCTCAGCGTCCTGGAGAACCTCGACCTGGCGGCCTCCTTCCGCCGCCCGCTCTGGTCGCTCGCCCGGCGCAGGCGCGGCATCTCCGACGCCGTCGCCGAGGCCCTGGAGACCACCGGCCTGAAGGAACTGGCCGACCGGCCCGCGGGGGTGCTCTCCCACGGCCAGCGGCAGTGGCTGGAGATCGGTATGCTGCTCACCCAGAGCCCCAAGCTGCTCCTGCTGGACGAGCCGGTGGCCGGTATGTCCAAGGACGAGCGGGAGCGCACCGGCGAGCTGCTGACGTCCGTGGCGAACGACCATACGGTGATCGTGATCGAACATGACATGGAGTTCCTGCGCAGGTACGCCTCGCAGGTCACCGTCCTGCACGAGGGCAAGGTGCTGATCGAGGGATCGGTCGACCAGGTCCGTGACGACCCGCGCGTGCAGGAGGTCTATCTCGGAAGGAAGCGCAGCGATGCTGTCGGTACAGGAACTTGACGCCGGGTACGGCAGGGCCCGGGTGCTGTTCGGGGTCTCCCTGGAGGTGGAGCCCGGGCAGCTGATGTGCGTGATGGGCCGCAACGGGGTGGGCAAGACCACCCTGCTCAACACCGTGATGGGCGTGCTTCCCGCCACCGCGGGGTCGGTCACCTTCGAGGGGCGCGACGTGACGCGCCTGCCTCCTCACGAGCGGGTCAAGCTCGGCATGGCGTACGTCCCCCAGGGGCACGAGACGTTCCCGCAGCTCAGCGTGCTCGGCAACCTGCAGGTGACGCTGGAGGCGTCCAAGGGGCCGCAGGAGGCGCTGGAGGAGGCCCTGGAGACCTTCCCGAGGCTGAAGCCGCTGCTCAAGCGGCGCGCCGGGTTCCTGTCCGGCGGGCAGCAACAGCAGCTCGCCATCGCCCGCGCGCTCGTCACCCGTCCCAAGCTGCTCATCCTCGACGAGCCCACCGAGGGCATCCAGCCGTCGATCATCATCGAGATCGAGGAGGCGATCGAGCGGCTGCACGCCACGGGCCTGTCGCTCCTGCTGGTCGAGCAGTATCTGGACCTGGCGCTCCGGCTCGCCGACCGCTTCCTCATTCTCGACGCCGGGCACGTCGTCCACTCGGGGGCGGCCGAGGAACTGCGCGGGGAGGGAATCCACCGTCTTCTCGCCGTCTGACCCCTAAAGCTCTGAATCGGACTTTCCGCATTAAGAAGGTCGTGTTTGATCACTTCTTGATGAAGAGGCTCCCGCCGTGGGTGATGACGACATAGCCTGCCCAGAAAAGCGGAGTCCGGGGGTGTCATGGCGAAAGAACCTGCGGACGGGGAAAAGCGATCGGAGGGGGCCTCCTCCTCTCCCGAGTCTCCCGAACCTTTCGTGTCTTCCGAGGCTTCAAAGGCTTCTGAACCCTCCAAGGCTTCTGAGTCCTCCGAGTCTTCTGAGTCCTCCGGGTTTTCCGAGGCTTCTGGGTTTTCCGAGGCTCCCGGGAGGCGGGTCCGGTCTTCCCGCGGTGAGACCGGACCCGCCCGCGGGGAGACCCGCTCCTCTCGCGGGGCGGTCGGCTCCTCTCGCGGCCCGGCCGGTGACGATCGCGAGGTACGGCCCGGCCGTGCGGCCGGTGACGCTCCCGGCCGGCGGACCGGCGGGGAGACCGCCGCCGAGCCCGACCGCCGGCCGGACGACGCGCCCTACCGGCGGTCCGACGACCGGTACGAGCGCGACCGGTACGAGCGCGACCTCCGGGACGACGACCTCCGGGACGACGACCGGCGCGGGCGTGGGAGGCCGTCCCGCGAGACGTACGAGCGTGACCGCTGGGACGACGACCGGTACGAGCCCGCCCGGCGGTCCGATGACCGGTACGACCGTGACCGGCGGGACGACGACCGGTACTACCGCGATCCGCGGTCCGAGGGCGCGGACGTCGAGGGCGCCCACTACGGGCCGCCGATCGCGCCGCCCGGCCCGCCAGGACCGTCAGGACCGCCCCGCCGCCGCAGGTTCCGCCGCTTCCGGCTCGCCGCCTGGATCGCGCTGGTCCTCGCCGCGGTCGTGGTCGGGGTGTCCATCGCGTGGGTGAGCGGGCCTCCCACCGAGGCCGAGCTGCGGGAGAAGGCGGGGCTCCTCAACAAGGACAGGCTCCTCATCGGCGTGAAGGAGGACACCCCGGGCATCGCCCTGCGAAAGCCGGGGGAGACCGGTTTCGCCGGTTTCGACATCGACATCGCCTACATGATCGCGGGAGATCTGGGCTTCCGGCCCGACCAGGTCGACTTCCTCTCCATCGAGACCGAGGACAGGGCGCGCATGCAGGCCCGCGACACGGACGGCGCGTTCGTCAAGGTCGACCTCGTGGTGGCGACCTTCAGCGTGACGCCCGAGCGCAGGGCCGATCCCTCCGTCGGCTTCTCCACGCCCTACCTCTACACCGAGCAGTCGGTGGTGACCAGGTCCGACTACCCCGACGACAACGTCGCCTCCCTGGGGCAGCTCGAAGGCAAGAGGGTCTGCTCGCTCGGCACCTCGACCTCCCTGGCCGAGCTGAAGAAGGCGATCAAGACCGATCCCATCGCCGAGCTCCTGATCAGCAAGTGCGTCGACCGTCTCGCGGACGGCCTCGCGGCCAACAGGGCGGCCGACGCGGTGACCACCGACGCGGCCCTGCTGGCCGGGTTCGTCGCGGAGCCGGAGAGGAAGCTGCGCCACCACGACATCGCGCTGGAGAAGACGGAGATGTGGGCGGTCAACGCGGGTTCCAACGGCGCGCTCCGCACCCTGGTCGACCTCGCCCTCTACCGCTCCTACGCCGATCCGGACAACAAGCGGTGGGAGGAGGCGTACGAGAAGCACATCAGGCCGTTGCTGGCGGCCAACCCGGGGGTGGACGTGGCGCAGGCGCGGCAGCCGTGCGCGCTCCCCCCTGACGTGCGCCGCTGGCCTTGGGAGCGGACCCTCCCCGTGCAGGATTGCCCCTCCGCCCCTTGAAGCCCAACCCCCTGAAGCCCACCGCGCGGGTGAGGGACGCGCCGAGGAACCAGGAGTGGTTCCTCACGCTGCTGCCGGTGTTCCCGATCGTCCTGCTGGTGATGCGGCTGTGGTACGCCAGCAAGCAGGACACCCAGACGCTGCTCCTGCTCGTGCAGACCATCAGCCCGCTGGGCCTGCTGAGCGCGGTCCTGCTGACCACGGTGTGGGTGCTGCCCGTCGTCGTGGTCGGCGGCAGGCTCCTCGGCACCCTTTACTGGATCAGCACGGGCCGCTCCTCGTGGCTGGTGCACAGCGCCCAGCGGCTGCCCGGCTGGGTGGTGGTCCTCGCCGTCGCGATGGGCGTGTGCACCTGGCAGCTGCGCTTCCTGCCGACGCTGGCGATGCTGTCACTGGCCCTGCTCGGGCTCACCGTGCGCGAACGGTTCCCCGACCACGAGGAGCTGCGGACCACGTTCTGCTACGCGCTGCCGGTGATCGCCGCCGTGCTGTCGTACGTCCTGCTGTGGCCGGCCGTCGTCTCCGCGTTCGCCGCGCGGGACGTGGCGACCGCGATCCTCCTGACGCTTCCCCCGGTGTTCGCGGCGCTGCTGACCGGCCCGGTGCCCGAGGCGCCGGCCAGGGTGCTGACCCACGGCATCGCGATAGGGATGGCGGTGTTCACGCCGTTCCTGGTCGGCGTGGTGGTGATGAGGGCGCCGATCCTGCCGCTGGTGGCCATGCAGATCACCCTGGAGAAGCCGACCGAGGAGAGGCCCGCGGAGGTGGTCGTGGGCTACATGGTCGCCAGCGACGACCAGATGACCACCGTCCTCAAGCGTGACGGTGTCGTGGAGTTCATCCGGAACGACCGGCTGCAGTCGAAGGTGCTCTGCCCCGACCCAGGTGAGGTGCCCAGGACGTGGGTGAACCTGCACGGCTGGTACGTCGAGCACAGCGTGATCTCCTGGCTCGCCCCGGTCTCGCAGCGGACTCCGGCCGACTCGCGCTGCGAGGGCCGCCCGGCCGAGGAGACCGGCCCGGCCTCGTCCCCCGGCCCGTCCCCGGATCCGTCCCCGAGTTCTTCCGGGTCTCCGGGGCCCGCCGTGGTTCCGAGCCCGGCCGGGTCTCCGAGTGCGGCCGAGTCCCCGAGCGCGGTCGAGGGCCCGCGCTGACACCGGCCCCGCCTCGTGGGGGCCGGTGGGTCGCGGCGGGTCGGTCAGGACGTGCGGCGGTCCCTCCCGTGCGGAGGGGCGGGTAGGGCACGGTGAGTCGCGGTGGACCGTTCAGGACGCGCGGCGGTCGATGATCTCCCGTACGACCGAGGCCAGCAGGTCGACGTCGGCCTCGGTGGTACGCCAGTTCAGGATGGCCGGTCGCAGCGCGGTCATCCCCCGGTAGGTCGTGGTCCCGGCGTAGACGCGGCCGTCGGCGAGCAGTTCCGCGCCGAGCCACGCGTTCAGCGCGTCCAGCTCCTCCGGGGGAACGCCGGGGGGCCGGTAGCGGAAGCAGACCACGCACAGCCGTACCGGAGCCAGGAGCTCCAGGTCGGCGGCCTCCTCGACGATCGCGCCGAGCCGCAGGGCCAGGTCGTGGTGACGCTCGACCATCTCCCGGTACCCCCGCCTGCCGTACGCCCGCAGGGTCGCCCAGACGGGCAGCGCCCGCGCCCGCCGGGAGGACTCGGGGCCCAGGACGTTGTAGTTGACGTGCGGGTCGTCGCCGGGCGGCAGGTACGCGGCGCCCCACGCGCCGAACGACCTGACCATGAGCTCCGGCTCGCGGACGAACGCGAACCCGCTCTCGTAGGGCACGTTCAGCCACTTGTGCCCGTCGGAGGTCACCGAGTGCGCCCGCTCCACCCCCTCGACCAGGTGCGACAGTCGCGGAGAGGCCGCCGCGAACAGCCCGAAGGCCCCGTCCACGTGCAGCCAGGCACCGTGCCGCTCGGCGAGGTCGGCCAGCTCGCCGATCGGGTCGAAGTCGCCGGTGTTCACCTCTCCCGCGTTCCCGATGATCACCGCGGGGCCGTCGATCTCGTCGAGCGCCCGGTCCATGGCCGCCAGATCGACCCGTCCGGTCTCGTCCGCGGCGAGGATCCGCGCGCTGTCGCGGCCGCAGCCGAGTATTTGCAGCGCCTTGCGGCTGCTCGGGTGGAGGTAGCCCCCGGCCAGCACGGGCATCGGCGGCAGCCCCGCGAGCCCGTCCGCACCCACGTCGGCCCCGTGCCGCTCGCCCCACCACTGCCGGGCGCACGCCAGGCCGGTGAGGTTGGCGAACGTGGCGCTCGGGGTCAGCACCCCGCCGTAGGACTCCGGCAGCCCGAACAGGTCCTTCAGCCAGCGCAGCGCGACGGTCTCCGCCCGGGTGGCGAACGGCGAGGTCAGCCAGAGGCCGCCCGCCTGGTCGAGCAGCGAGGTCACCCAGTCGCCGGCCTGGGCCGCCGGGGTCGAGCCGCCGACGACGAAGTGGAAGAACCGCGGCCCCGAGGAGTGCGTCGCCGCGCCGGTGCCGGCGCGCAGCAGCCGCCGTACGGTGTCGAGGGTGCCCTCGCCCCGTTCGGGGAGCGGATGGTCGAGAAGGTCGATGAGCCCGTCGGCCCCGTGGTCATGGACGGGACGGTCGCCGAGCGAGTCGAGATAGGGGCCGGCGGCCCTGGCCACCTCTTCCAGCGCGGCCGCGGTCTGGTCACGCTCATGCAAAGGATCACTCATACCCAAGGATGAGCACGTTCGCCCGCGACTCGCCACCCCGTGTCCCGCCCCCGGGCCACCTCTTCCGGTACGGCCGCGCACCCGATCCGACGTCAGGGCGACGGGCTGGCAGGGGGCGAGGGGGGACAGGGGTGGGCGCGACGGGCCAATGGTTCGGGGCGGCCGGGGCGGCCGGGAGTCCGCAGGGCGGCCGGGTGTGCGAGAACGGTGCGGGGCCGACCGGGAGTGGCGTGGTCAGCCCGGAGGGGCGGTCGGAGCGTGCGGGAGGACGGCGGGGGCGTGTGGGAGTGCGCGGGAACGGTGCGGGGCCGACCGGGAGCGGCACGTTCAACTCCGAGGGGGCCGACCGGGAGCGGCGCGGTCAGCTCCGAGGGGCCGACGACCTCACGGAAGGCTCCTCCGGGACGTGTGACGACCTCCCGGAAGGGTCTTCAGGGACGGGAGGTCACTGGCGGTAGTCCTCGACCTCGTCGATCGGACGGGGAGCCGCCGAGTCGGGGTCCTCACCGAACTCGCGGCGCGCCCGGCGCTGCCTGAGCAGGTCCCACGCCTGGTCGAGAGCCTCCTCCAGGTGCTTGATCCGGTTGTTCTCCTCGTGGGAGGAGATCGAGTGCGAGCCCAGCTTCGCCCGGAGCTCCCGCTCCTCGGTGATCAGCTCGGTGATGTGGGCGAGGATGTCGCCGTCCCTCATGTCCGTTCCCCCTGTCAGAGTTCTTCTGGACTGTATCCGATCAGCAGGTCACCGCACCGTCGGAGGCCGACCCGACGACGGCGGCGTACTTGGCCAGCACCCCGCGCTCCACGACCCGGTCCGGGCGGCGCCAGGCGGCCCGCCTGCGGGCCAGCTCCTCGTCGTCGACCTCCAGGTCGAGCCGGTTCGCGGCGGAGTCGACGACGACGGTGTCCCCGTCGCGGACCAGGGCGATCGGCCCGCCGTGGTGCGCCTCCGGGGCGACGTGCCCGATGACCAGGCCGTGGGAGACGCCGCTGAAACGGCCGTCGGTGACCAGGGCGACCGAGTCGCCCAGGCCCTGCCCGACGAGCGCCCCGGTGATCGAGAGCATCTCCCGCATCCCGGGACCGCCCGCCGGTCCCTCGTAGCGGACGATCACCACGTCGCCGGGGACGATCACGCCCCGCTGGATCGCGGCGAAGCACTCCTCCTCGGAGTCGAACACCCGGGCCGGGCCCTCCCGGCGGAAGTCGGGCCGGCCGCCGAGCTTGAGGACGCAGCCCTCGGGGGCGAGCGAGCCGCGCAGGATCGCCAGCGCTCCCGGGCCCTTGACCGGCTCGGCCACGGTGGCGACCACCCGCTGGCCCGGCGTCTCGACGGCGTCCTCCGCGACCTGGGCCAGGGTGCGGCCGTCGACCAGGGTGACGTCCTCGCGCAGCAGCCCGGCCTCGCGCAGCCGCCGCGCCACCAGCGCGGTGCCGCCCGCGCGCCACAGGTCGGCGGCGGTGTGCCGGCCGCTGGGCTTGAGACCGGCCACGATCGGCACCCGGCGGCAGACCTCCCCGATGTCGTCGATCCGCAGCGGCAGCCCCGCCTCGCGGGCGATCGCGAGCAGGTGCAGCACCGCGTTCGTCGAGCCGCCCATCGCGGCGACCGCCACGAGCGCGTTGTGCAGCGCGCCCTCCGACAGCACCGTGGACGGCCGGGCGTCGCGGGCCAGCGCGTCCATGGCGATCTCCCCGGCGCGCCTGGCCGCCTCGTTCTTCTCCTCGGCGACGGCGGGGATGTCGCCGACGCCGAACGGCGCCAGGCCGAGGAAGTCGGCGATGCCCGCCATGGTGTTCGCCGTGTACTGGGCGGCGCAGGTGCCGGGGCCGGGGCACGCGTGCCGCGCGAGGTCGTCGACGTCCTCGGCGGACATGCGGCCCACCGCCCGCTCGCCGAGCGCCTCCCACATGTCCTGGATGGTGACGTCCCGGTCGCGCCAGCGGCCGGGCATCATGCTGCCGCTGTAGAGGACCACGGACGGCACGTCCAGCCGGGCGATCGCCATGATCGCCGCGGGTACCGTCTTGTCGCAGCCCACGACGCAGACCAGCGCGTCGAACCCGTGGGCGCGTCCCATCAGCTCGATCGAGTCGGCGATCACCTCCCGGCTCACCAGCGAGGCCCGCATGCCCGGCGTGCCCATGGTGAGGTTGTCGGAGACCGCGATCGTGTTGAACTCCATCGGGGTGCCCCCGGCCCGCCGCACCCCCTCGGCGACGTGCGCGGCCAGCTCGCGGTGGGTGAGGTTGCACGGCATGGTGCCGGTCCAGGTGGAGGCGATGCCCACGACCGGGCGGCGCATCTCCTCGTCGGACAGGCCCATGGCGTACAGGTGGGAGCGCGCGGGCGCCCGATCGGGGTCGTCGGCGATGCCGATGCCGGTGCCCGCGCCGGTGCCGGTGCCCGCGCCCGTGCCGGTGTTCGCGGGGATGTCCGTGCCGGTGGTTGTCAGGGTGTCCCCGTCCGTGTTCGCGTCCGTGTTCGCGGCGATGCTCGTGGTGGTGTTCGCGGGGATGTCCCCGTCCGCGTTCGCGGCGGTGTGCGTGCCGCCGCCTGCGCCGCTCCCTGTGCCACTGCCCGTACCGCCGCTCATGCCACTGCCTGTGCCGGTGTTCATGCCGCGTCCTTTCTGCCGGTGGCCACGCCTGGCAGGTCGAGGCCGAGGAGCCGGGCGGCGTTGCCCGCCATGATCAGCCGCCGGTCGCCGGGCGAGAGGTTCAGCTCGTCCATCACGCGTACCTGCTCGTCGGCGTACTGCGTGATGTATCCCCACGGGAAGTCGCACGAGTCGGTGCCGAAGACGATCCGCTCGGGGCCGAACGTCTCGTGGAAGCGCCGGAACAGGTCCTTGACCGTCAGCTCGTACGGCATCCAGCGGGTCCACTCCTGGTTGCCGGACGTGTCGACGTGCACGTTGGCGTTGGCCCAGCCCAGGCGGAGCAGCTCCCCCGGGTAGCCGCAGCCGAAGTGGGCGACCACGAAGCCGACCGAGGGGAAGGCCTTGGCCACGTCGTGCAGCGCGGCCGGATCCATGTTGGGGGCGTACCCCATCCCGCCGCCGCCGTTGACCGGCCCGAAGTGCGTCACCACGGGCAGGCTGTACTCCTCGCAGACCTCCCACACCGGCCAGAGCGACCGGTCGGCGAGCGGGACGGTCACCCACGGCGCGATGACCTTGTAGCCCGACAGCCCCAGCTCCGTCGCCGCGCGGCGCAGCTCGTCGGCGGCGCCGGGCGAGCAGGGCTGGTGGTTGGCGAAGCCGAGGAAGCGGCCGGGATGGGCGGCGACGACCCCGGCCAGGCGGTCGTTGCCCCCGCCGCTCATGAACACCACCCGTTCCAGGCCCGCCGCGTCGGCCTCCGCCCGCCAGGCGGCGGCGACCTCCTCGACGGTGCGGGTCTCGGGGCCGGGGGGAGGGAGGGTGCGGGCGCGGCGGACCCGCTCGTGGTAACCGGCGGCGTTCTTCCGCAGGAGCGAGAGCTTGGCCGGGCCGCAGGCGTGCTCGTACGCGGCGTCGAGGCGGTCCTGGACGGGCTCCTCCCCGGGGAAGTGGCAGTGGAAGTCGATCGCCGGAAGGCCCCACCGGCTGCCGCGCACCTCGCTCACGCGAACCTCACCGTGTTGCGCAGCGTGCCGAGGCCCTCGACCTCGACCTCGACCACGTCGCCGTCTCCGAGCCACAGTCGCGGGGTGCGGCCCATGCCCACGCCGTACGGGGTGCCGGTGGCGATGACGTCGCCCGGGTGGAGCGTCATGTAGCGCGACAGGTAGGAGATGATCTCGGGGATCTTGAAGATCATCTCTTTGGTCGAGCTGTCCTGCACGGTCTCGCCGTTGACCCGCGCGGAGATCGCGAGCGCGTGCGGGTCGGCGATCTCGCCCGGGGTGACGATCCACGGCCCGATCGGGCAGAAGCCGTCGAAGTTCTTGCCCCGGAACCACTGGCCGTCGGCGAACTGCGCGTCGCGGGCCGACACGTCGTTGACGACGGTGTATCCGAAGACGTGGGCCATGGCCTCGGCGGGGCCGACGTCCCGCGCGACCGTGCCGATCACCACGGCCAGCTCGGCCTCCCAGTCGAGCTGCGCGGTCGCCCCCTCGGGGACCACCACGTCCTCGTACGGCCCCGCCAGGGTGTGCGCGGTCTTCACGAAGGAGAGCACGCGCTCGGGGGTGTCGAGACCGGTCTCGCGGATGTGGTCGGCGTAGTTGAGGCCGATACAGACGATCTTCTGCGGGGCCGCGACCGGGCTGAGCAGCGTGACCTCCGGCAGGGGCAGCGGGTCGGCGACCGGGGCCAGGACGGCCGGGTCGGCGCCGTCGGCGATGAGGTCGCGCACCGCGTCGGCCATGAACCGGGGCGCCTCGGCCGCCACGGGCACGGCCAGGTCGCCGTCGATCCGCGCGGCGAACACGGCACCGTCGGCGCGTTGGATGCGGGCGATACGCACGTGATTCTCCTAATTTTCGGCATGGTGGGCTCGGGCTCCGGGCGTGATCGCCGGAGTCCCGGTTTCCGGTTCCCGGCGAGCGTCAGGCGAAGGCGGGCAGGAAGCGTTTCTGGGCGGTGAGGAGGGCGTCGGTGAGTTCGGCGGCCGCGCGGGGGTCGGTCACCGCGCCGTCGGCGATCACGGCCTCCACCGCGAGGCCGCGGTCGCCGGTCATCGCCGCCTCGACGGCGAGGTAGACCGAGGACAGCCGCCGGGCGAGGATCGCGGTGAGCGGGGCCGGCAGGTCGGGGACCGAGACCGGGCGCAGGCCGCGGGCGGTGGCCACCCCCGGGATCTCCAGGGCGGCGTCATCGGGCAGGCCGGGCAGCGAGCCCCGGTTGGGGACGTTCACCGAGAACATCTCGCGCCGGTCGAGGACGATGGAGCGGATGATCGCGATGAGCTGCTCCTGCTCGCCGGTGGACCGCTCGAAGATCGTCTCGTCGAGCGGCACCTCGCCCATGGCCTGGGCGCGCATCGACAGGTAGCGTCGCTCGCCCCACTCCAGGATCTCCGGAACCGAGAAGGCGTCCACGCCGAGCTTCTTGCCGTAGTAGTCGCCTCCGGCCCAGCGCTCGGGGAAGAACTCCAGCACGTGCCGGTCGTTGGCGGCCGGATAGGCGCCGTAACGGCGGAAGATCTCCCACGAGAACGGGTTGTGCCACGCCTTCCCGTTCTCCCAGATCGAGCCGATGTCTCCCGGCTCGGCGGGCACCGCCAGCTCCCGGTCGACGCGCTCGCGCACACCGGGCCAGGCGTCGGCGCCGGCGTGCCGGAAGTCGTAGATGAACGTGAGGTGGTTGATCCCCGCGTACAGCGTCGAGGTCTCCTCGAACGGCAGCCCGGCGAACGCCGCGAGCTCCCGCTGCACGTGGTGCATGCCGTGACACAGGCCCACGACCTCGACACCGGCGTACTTCGTCATGGCCATGACATTGGCCGTCATCGGGTTGCTGTAGTTGAAGAAGTGCGCCCGCGGTGCCAGCGCCCGGATGTCGCGGGCGATCTCCACCATCACCGGCACCGTGCGCAGCAGCCGGGAGATGCCACCGGGCATGACCGAGTCGCCGACCGGCTGGAAGACGCCGTGCTCCACGCAGATCTCGTGGTCTGCCTGCCAGGCCGGGCGGCCGCCCACGCCGACGCAGGTCACCACGTAGTCGGCGCCCGGCAGCAGGTCTCGCCGGTCGGTCGAGGAACGCACGGTGATCCTGGCCTGGGCGCCGCGCGCCTCGACCATCAGCTCGGCGAGCCTGGCCGCGACGGAGAGCGCCTCCTCGTCGACGTCGACGAGGCGGATCTCCCAGGCGCCGAGATCGTCGGCCGAGATGAGGTCGGCGAGCAGGCCGCGGGTGAACACCGCGCTGCCCGCTCCGATCAGCACCAGAACGCGGGGATGGGTCATGGGGTGGAGAACTCCGATCTGGGCCTGGCTAGGCCTGGATGACGACGATGTCGCGGGCTCGCAGCGCCGCGACCGCCTCCGCGGGCGCGTGGGCGTCGGTGACCACGGTGCCGATGCGCGACACCGGCGCGATCCGCACCGCGCTGCGCTGGTCGAACTTGCTGTGGTCGGCGAGGACGACGAGGTGCCGGGCGGCCGCGATCATGTTGCGGTCGGTCTCTGCCTCGGCGAGGTGGGCGCCGAGCATGCCGTAGCCGGGATCGAGCCCGTAGGCGCTGAAGAAGGCCCGGTCGATGTGGATGTCGGCGAGGGCCTGGGTGGTCAGGTGGCCGAGCAGGGAGAGCTCGACGTTGCGCAGCAGCCCGCCCAGCACGAGGACCTGGACGTCCTCGGTGGTGGTGCCGATCCCGTGGGCGATGGCGATCGAGTTGGTGACCACGGTGATGTCGGGCACCGAGGCGAGGTAGGGGACCATCTGGGCGGTGGTGGAACCGCCGGTGAGCAGGATCGTGCTGCCCGGCTCGATGAGCCCGACCGCCTCCTGGGCGATGCGGTGCTTCTCCTCCAGGTGGCGGACGGCACGCTCCATGATCGAGGTCTCCGCCGACTCGGCGCCGACGGCGATCGCGCCGCCGTGCACGCGGCGCAGCAGGCCGCGCTCGTCCATCTCGTCGAGATCGCGCCGGACCGTCGAGACGCTGACGCTCAGCAGCTCCGCCAGGTCGTCGACGCTGACCGACCCGTTGTCGCGCACGTAGTGCAGGAGCTTGCTTCTGCGCTTCTCGCTCAGCATCAGTAACCGGCCTTTCTGTCCACCAGGTTCAGGAGAGGCTCCCCGGCGATCAGACGGCGCAGGTTCTCGGTGAAGAGCGCGCGGACCTGATCGTGGTAGCCGGGCGCGAATCCTGCCACGTGCGGGGTGATCAGAACATCACTTTCGCGCCAGAACGGGCTACTCTCCGGAAGCGGCTCCTCGGCGAAGACGTCGAGGACGGCGTGACCGAGCCGGCCGGACCGCAGCGCGGCCAGCATCGCCACCTCGTCGACGACCCCGCCCCGGGCCGCGTTGATCAGCACGGCCCCCGGTTTGAGCCGGTCGAACGCCTCGGCGTCGAGCAGGTGGTGGGTCTCGTCGGTGTGCGGGACGGTCAGCACGACGTAGTCGGAGCGGGCCAGCAGCGAGTGCAGCCCCTCCGGGCCCGTCACCTCGGCGGGGGTCTCCCCGGCGGAGTCGCTGAAACGCTCGCCCTCGCGGGGCAGGCCGCGCCGCATGCCGATCACCTTCATCCCGAAGGCGTGGGCGAGCCTGCCGATCTCCTTGCCGATCCGGCCGTAGCCGACCACGCCCACCGTGGAGCCGGGGATCGGCCGGGGCATCAGGCGGTTCCAGCGGTGGTCGAGGTCGGGCCAGTGCGAGCGGCCCTGCAGGCCGATGATCTCCGGCAGGTGGTGGGCGTGCGCCAGGATCATCATCAGCACGTACTCGGCGAGGGGCTTGGGCGACACGCCGCCGATCGTGGTGATCGGGACGTCGGAGGCCCACAGCTCGGTGTCCTTCACGTGGTCGCACCCGGAGGTGTCGAGCTGCACCCAGGAGAGCCGCGGCGCCTGCGCGCCGGTGGGGAACGCGGTGTTGGTGTAGAGGACGTCGGTGCGGGCCAGCAGCTCGGCGGGGATCTCCCCGGCCGAGGCGGCCAGGTGCTTGTAGACGGTGACGCCGGGAGAGACGGCGGCCACCTCGGCGAGCCAGGCGTCGTCGAAGTCGAGCGTCACGCACACATTGATCATTTTCATTCCCGTCACCTGATGCCCGAGCGGGCCATGCCCTCGACGAAGTGGCGCTGGAAGAGCGCGAAGACCACGAGCATGGGGATCATCGACACCAGCGACATGGCCATCAGCGCGCCGTAGTCCTGGCCGTACTGGTTCTTCAGGAACAGCAGGCCGACCTGGAGGGTGTAGCTCTCCGGGTCCTTGAGCACGATGAGCGGCCAGGCGAACTCGTTCCAGCGCCACATGAAGGTGAAGATCACCAGCACCGCGATCAGCGGCCGGCAGAGCGGCAGCACGATCTGGCGGAAGATCCGCATCTGCCCCGCGCCGTCTACCTCGGCCGCCTCGATCAGCTCGTCCGGGATGGCCATCATGAACTGGCGGGCCATGAACAGCCCGAACGCCTCGGCCAGCCGTGGCAGGATCACCCCCCAGTCGGAGCCGATCAGCCCGAAGTCGACCACCAGCTGGAACTGCGGCACCATCACCACCTGCACCGGCACCATCAGCGTGCTGATGACGAGCAGGAAGAGCACGTTGCGGCCGGGAAAGCGGAGCTTCGCGAAGGCGTACCCGGCCATCAGGTTGATCACCACGGTGAGCACCACCGCGCCCACCGCGATCGTGAGCGAGTTGACGATCCAGGTGGGGTAGGGGAACTTGCCCCACGGGCCGGTGAAGTTGGCCCAGTTGAGGGAGGTCGGCCAGAGATGCAGCTCCGAGCCCCGCAGCTCGTCGGGGGTGGAGAGCGCGGTGACGACCATCCAGTAGACCGGGAAGAGCATCGCGATCGCGCCGGTCACCGCGAAGGCGAGGCGCAGCCGCGCGGCCCGGCGCTCCCTCGCCGTGACCATCGGGTCGCGGTCCTTCCCCGCCTTCCCCGCACCGGGGCCGGGGAGGCGACGCCCGGAGGACCGTCCCCGCTCCGCCGTGAGGTCCTCCGCGCGACCGCCGTGGACGTTCAGTGCCGCCATGATGATCTCCTCACGCGATGTCCCTGCGGCGGTTGACCCGCCACTGGACGATGGTCATCATCAGCACGATCAGGTAGAGCAGCACGCCGATCGCCGAGGCGTAACCCTGCTGGCGCTGCTCGAAGCCGGTGGAGTAGGCGTAGGTGACGAGCATCGTGGTGGAGTTTCCCGGGCCGCCTCCGGTCATCACGTAGACGATGTCGAAGACCTGGAAGGAGTTGATGATCCCGATCACCACCAGGAAGAAGGTCGTGGGCGCCAGCGACGGGATCGTGATCGACCGCAGGGTCTGCCACCAGGAGGCGCCGTCGCAGCGCGCCGCCTCGTAGACCTCCCGGGGGATGCCCTGCAGCGCCGCGAGGTAGACGACCATGTTGAAGCCCAGCCCGATCCAGAGGCTGACCAGCACCAGCGAGATCATCGCGGGCAGGCCCTCCGACTGCCAGGGCACCGGGCCGAGGCCCACCGCGCCCAGCAGCTCGTTCACGATCCCCAGGTCCTCGTTGAACATCCAGGCGGCGATGAGGGCGCTGCTCACGCCCGAGATGACCGCGGGCATGTAGTAGATCGCCCGGACCAGCCCCCGCGCCGGCATGCTCCGGTTGAGCAGCAGCGCCGCGCCCAGCCCCGCCACCAGGCAGAGCGGGACCGAGAGCGCCGTGTAGAGGGCCGTGTTGGCCAGCGCCTCCCAGAAGATCGAATCCGCCAGGATGTCCCGGTAGTTCTCCAGGCCGATGAACTTCGCGATGCCGAAGCCGCTGGTCTTCTGGAGGCTGATCCAGAAGATCCTGACCAGCGGCCAGAACATGAACACCGCGAAGACCACCAGGGCGGGGCCCGCGAAGGCCAGTCCCGTGATCGCCTCGCGAACCCTCTTGGTCCGCAGGAATCCGTGGCCGCCGCCGGGGCGGGGGGTCTTCCCCGTCCCGGGCCCAGCGGCCGGTCCCGGCCTCGCCGGGCTGCTCACCGATGCCATCTGCCTTGGGCCTCCTCAGCCGGTCACACCGGATCGGGATGAGTACCGAACCGGGTCGAACGCCGGATCAGGCGGAGATCGCCTTCTGGATCGACTGGGAAAGCGCGCTCAGCGTGTCGTCGGCCGACTGGCCGCCGGTGAAGTGCGCCTCCAGGTGCTGGACCAGCGAGTCGTTGACGGCCGCGAAACCGGAGAGGGTCACCAGCTTCACCAGGTCGGCCGGCATGGTCGTCGCCTGCTGCTGGAAGACCGGCATCAGGTCCGCGGAGACGGAGTAGTCGAGCGTGGCCGAGGCCAGGTCCTTGCGCGAGGGCAGCACCGTGGTCTGCTCGCAGAACAGCTTCATGTTCTCGGGGGTGACCAGGAACTTGGCGAACGCGGCGGCCGCGTCGGGGCTCTTGCTCTGCGTGGTCACCACGACGGCGTTGCCGCCCAGGTCGGCCGCCGCCCCACCGGCCCCGCGGGGCAGGAAGGTCGCGCCGAACTCGATGCCCTTGGCCCTGGTGCCGATGTCGGGCAGCAGGAAGTCGCCGACGAACGCCATCGAGATCTTCCCCGAAGGGAACACCAGGTCGGGGCTGTTGGAGGTCTTGACCATCATGTTCTTCGGCATCAGCGCCCTGTCGTAGAACGACTTGGTGAAGGCGAGCGTCTCGCGCGCCTGCGGGGAGTCGAGGACGACGCTCTTGCCGTCGGCCGCCAGCGCCCTGCCGCCCGACTGCCAGAGCCAGTTGAACCAGCGGTAGGCGCCGTACTGCTGCCAGTTGACGCCGAAGGGGGCGCCGCCCAGGCCCGCGGCCTTGAGTTTCTCCGCGACCTCGATGAACTCCTCCCAGGTCCACGCGGTGTCGAGCGTGGCGGGCACCTCCTTGATGCCGGCCTTGGCGAAGTGGGCCTTGTTGTAGAGGACCGCCGAGGTGTCGGTGTGGTGCGGCACCCCGTACGGCTTGCCCTCGTACTGGACGCCGGCCCACAGCGCGTCGATGAACTGCGCGCCGTCACCCCCGACCGTGGCGCTCAGATCCTGCAGCACCCCCTGGGAGCTGTAGATGCCGATGTCGTTGTAGGTGACGCGGAACAGGTCGGGCCCCTGGCCCGACTGCAGCCTCGCGTCGAGGGTGGGACGCATCTGCTCGTACGGCAGCTGCTCGACCTTGATCTTCGTCCCGGTGTTCTGCTTCTCGAAGGCGCGGGCGATGGAGTTGAAGGCGCCCATCTCGGCGTCCGATCCCCAGACCGAGAAGGTGAGGGTGCCGGTCGCCGGGGCGCCGGCGCCGCCCGACGCGGGGGAGGGGGAAGAAGAGGCGCCGCAGGCCGCGAGTGCGCCGGTGGCGGCCGCGCCGACCACCGTGGTGCCTGCCGCGCGCAGGAGCTGGCGACGGTTGAGTTGCATGGGCTCTCCTCGGGGGGTCCGGTCGGTATCGCTGTTCCTATCAACTTCAGCCAGAAAGCGTCAATAGCTCTCAGCTATCCTGTGACGTGGAGTTTTGCCGCCGCGACCGGGTTTCCTTCGTCGATCTTTCGGTGTGTTGACAGGCCGTGTGAGGGGTGCGTACGGTTTCGCAGCGAAGGCTCTGAGAGTTTTTGAAGTAAATTGACCGCCGCGATCATGGGGAGGGCATGTGGGCACCCGCCACGACGCGTCACCCCCCTGGGCGCTCGTCCCAGGGCCGCACGACGCCCAGCACCGCGGGCTTCCCCGGCATGCCCGGCACCGCGGGTCTTCTTGCCACGTTCTGCACCACGGGCTTCCTTGCCACGCCCGGCACCACGGGGCGCACGAGTCCCGCGGATTCCGCAGGTCCCACAGGTCCCACAGGCCCCTCCGGTGCGCGCATCCCGCTGGCGGGACCGCCCGCGTTCTCGCCCGCCGCGCCGGCGACCTCGATCGCGGACGTGACTTCGGCCGCGTCGGTGGCCTCGGCCGTGAAGGCGGCTTCGGGCGAGGCGTTGACCTCGGCCTCGAAGGCGGCCTCGGGCGCGGGGGCGGCCTCGGACGAGGTGGTGACTTCGGCCGCGGCAGTGGTTTCGGGCGGGGTGGTGACTTCGGCAGCGGCTTCGGGCGAGGCGGTCGAGAGCGCCGTTCCGGCGACGTCGAGCGCGGCAGCGGAGATCTCCCGCGGGGTGTGCCAGCGCGCGGGCAGGCCCGCTTCCGGCGGGCACCAGCCGAGCAGCAGGTGCCACACCTCGGCGCCTTGCGCGATCCCCTCGGGCAGGGGTGGCGCGGGCGCGTCCCGGGGCGCGGCGTGGCCGCTGGTCAGCAGGGCCACCAGCGGCCCGCAGACCCGCGAGGCGAGTACCGTCCACGCCCCGGCGGGGGCGAAGGGCTGGTAGGCCAGGGCGAGGCCCAGCGGCCCGCGCTCCCCGATCGCGAGGTCGAGCGCGGCGGCGAGGGCCGCGACCTCCGTCACGTCCGCGACCACGGCGTCCGCCCCGGCGGGCACGCCGTGCCCCGACCGCGACACCACCGAGACGCGCGACCCTCTGTCCACAAGCACCCGCACCGCCGGGGACAGGATTCCCGTCCCCCCGATGACCAGCACGTGAGGCGGCATGACTGACATGGATCTCCTCGTTGTCGGAGAGCTCAACGCCGACGTCATCGTGGAGTGCGGCGACGTCCGACCGGCGTTCGGGCAGGTCGAGGAGATCGTGGAGGACGCCACGATCGTCCTCGGCAGCTCCGGGGCGATCACCGCCTGTGGCGCGGCCCGCCTCGGCGCCCGCGTCGCCATGGCCGGGGTGGTCGGCGACGACTGGCTCGGCGAGTTCGTCCTCGACCGGCTGCGCGAGCGGGGGGTGGACACAAGCTACTGTCTGCGCAGACCTGGTCGTCGCACCGGCATGAGCGTCGTCCTGGGCGCCCGGGGTGACCGGTCGATCCTCACCTTCCCCGGGGAGATCGGGCGCCTCGCCGCCTCCGACGTGCCCGCCGAGGCCCTCGCCGCCGCCAGGCACCTCCACGTCAGCTCCTACTTCCTGCAGCGGGACCTGTGGCCTGGGCTGCCGGGCCTGCTGCGCGCCGCCAGGGAGCGCGGTCTCACCACGTCGATCGACCCCAACTGGGACCCCGGCCGCTCCTTCGACCAGGGCCTGCCCGCCCTGCTCCCGCTCGTCGACTACCTGCTGCCCAACGAGGCCGAGGCCCTCCACATCGCCGCCGCCTCCGGGCACCCCGGCCTGAGGTCGGTGCGTGAGGCCGCGGCGGTGCTCGCCTCGCTCGGCACCGGCGCGGTGGTCAAGTGCGGGGCCGAGGGGGCCCTGCTGCACCGGCCCGACGGCACCAGGCTGAGGGTCACCGCACCCGAGATCACCCCGCTGGAGACCACCGGCGCCGGAGACTCCTTCGACGCGGGCCTGCTCACCGCGCTGCTCGCGGGCAAGGACCTCCCGGCCGCCCTCCGTACGGCCTCCGCGTGCGGCGCCCTGTCCACCCAGGGGGCGGGCGGCACCGCCGCCCAGCCCGACGCGGCCCAGGCGGACGCGCTCGCCGCGACCCTGACCGTCGTCGACCTGACCGAGGCCGCCTCGGACACGGACGGCGGCGCGGCCGGCACCCGCCCCGCCGGGGCCGGTCCCGACGACGTCGCCTCGGGCCCGCGCTCCCATCCGTCCACCGACTCGACCGTCACCCACCCACAGGAGAACCAGCAGTGACGACCACGACCGAGCCTCTCCTCGCCCGCCAGACGCAGGCCGAGGTCGAGAGCCAGCCGGAGATCTGGCAGCGGGTCCTCGACGTCGCCCCGAGCCTGCGCGGTGACCTGCCGGAGCCGGGCGCCAACGTGCTCGCCGTAGGCTGCGGCACCTCCTACTACATCCTCGACTCCTACGCCCGCCTGCGGCAGCGTCTCGGGCAGGGCCGCACCCGCGCCGCGATCGCCACCGAGCTGGACGACGCCGACCCCTACGACGTGGCCGTCCTGCTCTCCCGCTCCGGCACGACCAGCGATCTCGTACGGCTGGCACGCGAGCTGTCGGAGCGGATGACCACGATCGCCGTGACCGGCACCCCCGGCTCCCCGATCACCGAGGTTACCCACCGGCAGGTGCTGCTCGACCTCGCCGACGAGCGTTCCGTGGTGCAGACCCGGTTCGCCACCTCCGCGCTCACCCTCCTGCGCGCCTCCGTCGGCGACGACGTCACGGGGCTGCCCGCCGGGGCCGCGGCGGCCCTCGCCGAGCCGCCGGCCGCCGATCCCGCAGACTACGACCACCTGGTCTTCCTCGGCACCGGCTGGACCCGCGGGCTCGCCGAGGAGGCCGCGCTCAAGTGCCGCGAGGCCGCCCGGCTGTGGACGGAGTCGTACGCCACGCTCGAATACCGGCACGGCCCCATCGCCTGCGCCGGGCCGCGCACCCTCGTGTGGTCGCTCACCCCGCTGCCCGCCGACGTCTCCGACGCCGTCGCCGCCACCGGTGCCACCCTCCGCGTGGCCGACGCCGACCCCCAGGCCGAGCTGGTACGGGTCCACCGCCTCGCGATCGCCTACGCCCGTGCCCGCGGCCTGGAGTGCGACACCCCGGAACACCTGTCCCGCTCGGTCATCGTCGAGTAGCCCCCGTGCCCGCCCGCCCGTTTCCCATCGCCGAGTGAGCCGTCATGCCCTTCCTCCAGCTCGTCACCGCACATCCGGTTCCCGTGCCGCTCGCGGAAAGCCTGGCCGCGGCCTTCGGCCGGGCGCTCGGCCTCCCGCCTGGAGCGGTGATCGTCCAGCGGGTCGCCTCCGGTCCCGGTCCCGGTCCCGGTGGGGCGGTCGTTCCCGGCGGAGCCGCGACGCCCGCCGAGGCGGTCCAGGGATCCGTCGTCGACGCGGGAGCGGTGATCGTGGTCCGCGGGCGGCCGCGCGAGGCGGCGGCGATGCGAGAGGCCGTGGCGAAGGCGGGCACGCTGCTCGCGGAGGGACTCGGCCTGGATCCCGACCTGGTGCTGGTGAGCTGGCCGGACCCCGGTGTCGTCGCCACCGGCAGGGGTGTCCTGTCGTGATCGTCACCGTCACCCTCAACCCCGCGCTCGACGTCACCTACGACGTCGACGCGCTGGTCGTCGACGCCACCAACCGCGTCGCGGGGATGTCCGCCCACGCCGGGGGCAAGGGCGTCAACGTCGCACGGCTTCTCCGGCTCCTCGGCGCGGCCGGGGCGACCTCCTCCGGTTCCTCCGGTTCCGGCGGGTTCGGGAGGCTGGGGGAGGCGGCGAGGGGTGTGGAGATCGTGGCACTCGGCTTCGCAGGTGGGGCGACCGGCGGGGAGCTCCTGGCCGATCTCGACAGGGCGGGCGTCGGCCACGCGTTCGTGGCCTGCGCCGGAGAGACCCGCCGTACGGTCGCCGTCGTCGACGGCGGGGCCGGGACGGTCACCATGCTCAACGAGCCGGGGCCGGTCGTCACGCCGGGGGAGTGGGAGACCCTGCGCGACCGGCTGGAGGGCCTGCTGCCCGAGGCCTCGGCCGTGGTCCTCTCCGGCAGCCTGCCTCCAGGGCTTCCTCCGGACGCCTACGCGACCCTCGTCCGGCTGGCCACCGGGCACGGCGTGCCCGCCGTCCTCGACACGAGCGGGACGGCGCTCCGGCTCGCGCTCCCGGCGGGTCCCGAGATCGTGAAGCCGAACGCCGCCGAGCTGGCCGGAGCGCTGTCCGCCTCCGCCGCGGATCCGGCGCCGCCGTGGTTTGTGACGAGTCCCGCGTCGAGTTCCGCGTCGGGTCCTGCGGCCGGTTTCGCTGCTGGTTCCGCTGCCGGTTCCGCTACGGGACATGCCGCCGCGACCGGGCGTCCCCCCGGCGCCGACCCCGGTGATTCCGACGGTCCCCGTGATCCCGCCGTTCCGTCCGGCTTGGCGGGGTTGGCGGGGGGAGCCGCCTGGATGCGCGGGGAAGGGGCTCGCGCGGTGGTGGTCTCCGACGGCCCGCGCGGGCTGTACGCCGACACTCCCGACGGACGGTGGAGGGCCGTGCCTCCCGAGGTGGTGGGCGGCAACCCCACCGGCGCGGGCGACGCGGCCGTGGCCGCGCTGGCACTCGGCCTGGTGAGCGGCTGGGACTGGCCGTGCGCCCTCGTCGAGGCCGCCGCCCTGTCGGCGGCCGCGGTCGGTCACCCCGTCGCGGGGCGGATCGACCCCGAGCCCTACCTCGGCCACGTCGACCGTGTCCGCCTCGACCGTGTCCGCTCCGACCGTGCCCGCTCCGACCGTGCCCGACCCGAAGACGCCCACGAAGAAAGCGAGGGCACATCGTGCCGTTGACCCCGACCGGAGAGATCGTCACCGAGGCCCGGAGGTCCGGGCGCGGGGCGGGCGCCTTCAACGTCATCCAGATCGAGCACGCCGAGGGCATCGTCTCGGGCGCCCAGGAGGCCGGGCTGCCGGTGATCCTCCAGCTCAGCGAGAACACCGTCGCCTACCACGGGGCGCTGGCCCCGATCGGCGCGGCCTGCCTGGCCATCGCGCGGGCCGCCAGCGTGCCGGTCGCGGTCCACCTCGACCACGCCACCCGTCCCGGCCTGGTCGACGAGGCCGTCGAGCTGGGCTTCGGCTCGGTCATGTTCGACGCCTCGGCGCTCCCGTACGCCGCAAACGTGGCGGCCACCGCGGACGTGGTGAGGCGGGCGCGGCGGCGCGGGGTCCTCGTCGAGGCGGAGCTCGGCGAGATCGGCGGCAAGGACGGCGTGCACGCGCCGGGCGCCCGCACCGAGCCGGGCGAGGCGTCCGCCTACGTCGAGGCCACCGGGGTCGACGCGCTCGCGGTGGCCGTCGGCTCCTCGCACGCGATGCTCACCCGCGACGCCGTGCTCGACTTCGACCTAATCGCCGCCCTCCGCGACGCCGTTCCCGTCCCGCTCGTGCTGCACGGCTCTTCGGGAGTGTCCGACGACGGTCTCGCGCGGGCCGTACGGCACGGCATGACGAAGATCAACATCGCCACCCACCTCAACAAGGCGTTCACCACCGCCGTCCGCGGCGGCCTGGCGGACCGGCCGGGGAAGGTCGACCCGCGCGGCTACCTCGGCGCGGCCCGCGACGCGGTCACGGCCCAGGTCGCCCACCTGCTGCGCGTCCTGAACCCGGCACACCAAGGAGATGACACATGAGCGGCCGATACGTCCCGCACCCCGACCCCGAGGGGGTCCTGGCCGACTGCGAGCAGCGGGCACTGGAGCGCGAGGGCATCCCGATGTTCCTCGCCCTGGAGGACCTGACCGGCCGGTTCCCCGGAGCGCGCGACCGCGCGGACGGCCCGGAGCTCGGCCGGATCACCGGCGACTACGCCGAGCGGCTGCGCCCCGGCGCCGCCGACGGCGATCTCGCGGCGCTCGCCTCGGTGCTCACCGTGGTGGCGCGTCTCCATTTCGACGAGGAGGGCCGGGCATGAGCGGCGGGTTCGCGGGCTACCGCACGGCGATGGACGAGGGCCGCTACCTGCGCGTCGTCAACTACCACAACACCCCGGAATCGACGGCCGACCGGCTCCGCGAGGAGCTCGCCGCCTACGCGGCCTCGTTCGCCTGCGTCACGCTGGAGGATCTCGACCGGTTCTACGCCACCGGCGAGTGGGGGCTCGACCGGCCGGGTTTCATCCCCGTCTTCTACGAGGGATACCTCAACAACGCCACCGTCGCGGCGCCGATCTGCGACGAGCTGGGCATCGTCGCGTGGTTCCCGGTGATCACCCGTTTCATCGACTGCCCGGTCCCCGAGCAGCGCGCCTTCGCCGACGCGCACGACATCGACCTGGTGGAGGAGGAGCTGGGCGCCGAGCGGCTGGCGATGACCTGGGACCAGGTCGCCCGGATCGCGGAGCGGCACCTGGTGATCCCGCACACCGGCTCCCACGAGCAGATCTCCAAGGTCGTCACCCCGGCCGACATCGAACGAGAGATCTTCGCACCGCGCCGGGCCGTCGAGAAGGTCACCGGCCGCGAGGCCCCGGGGTTCGTGTGGCTGTACGGCTCGCCGTTCGGCACCGGCCCCGAGCAGGACCGGGCGGTGCTCGACGCGGGTTATCGCTACCAGATCAGCAACACGATGATCCAGCGCATCGCCTGACCACCCGGTGGCCCGGTCTCTCGCGGGCGGGAGGCGGTGGATCTTCGGGTCCCGCCATGTGAGACCGAGGCCCGGGCATCCTGAGACGTCTGCTAACGTGCTAGGCATGCTGCGCGGCCTGCTTCTTAGCTGCCGCGACGAGGGCCTGTAGAGGCCGGCTCCCTCGTCGCGGAGCGAGCCATGCGCGTCGGCCACGATTGTTTTCCCAGTCGAGGAGCCTTGCATGTACCCGCAGCAGCAGCCCAGCCCCATGCCGTTCAAGCGCTATGAGTCCTTCGCGCCGATCCGGCTGACCGACCGCACCTGGCCCGACAAGGTGATCGACCGGGCCCCCCGGTGGTGCGCCGTCGACCTGCGTGACGGCAACCAGGCGCTGATCGATCCCATGGACGCCCACCGCAAGCTCCAGATGTTCGAGCTGCTGGTGAAGATGGGCTACAAGGAGATCGAGGTGGGCTTTCCCGCCGCCTCCCAGACCGACTTCGACTTCGTACGGCAGATCATCGAAGAGGACCTGATCCCCGACGACGTGGTGATCCAGGTTCTGACCCAGGCCAGGGCCGAGCTGATCGAGCGGACCTTCGAGTCGGTGCGCGGGGCCAAGCAGGCGATCATCCACCTGTACAACTCCACCTCCACCCTCCAGCGCCGGGTCGTGTTCGGCCAGGACCGCGAGGGCGTCACCGCGATCGCGGTCGAGGGCGCCAAGCTCTGCAAGAAGCTGGCCGCCGAGATGGACGACACGGAGATCTACTTCCAGTACTCCCCGGAGTCCTTCACCGGCACCGAGCTGGAGTACGCGGTGGAGGTCTGCGACGCCGTCAACGACGTCTGGCAGCCCACCCCCGACCGCAAGGTCATCCTCAACCTGCCCGCCACCGTCGAGATGGCCACGCCCAACATCTACGCCGACCAGATCGAGTGGATGCACCGCAACCTGGCCTACCGCGACTCGATCGTGCTGTCCCTGCACCCCCACAACGACCGCGGCACCGCCGTCGCCGCCGCCGAGCTGGGCTACATGGCCGGGGCCGACCGGATCGAGGGCTGCCTGTTCGGCAACGGTGAGCGCACCGGCAACGTCTGCCTGGTCACGCTGGGCATGAACCTGTTCTCGCAGGGCGTCGACCCGGAAGTCGACATCTCCGACATCGATGAGATCCGCCGGGTCACCGAATACTGCACCCAGCTGCCCGTCCACCCGCGCCACCCGTGGGGCGGCGAGCTCGTCTACACCGCCTTCTCCGGCTCCCACCAGGACGCCATCAAGAAGGGCTTCGAGCACCTGGAGCGCGACGCGGCCGCCGCGGGCGTCCCGGTCGAGGAGTTCACCTGGGCGGTCCCGTACCTGCCGATCGACCCCAAGGACATCGGCCGTACGTACGAGGCGGTCATCCGGGTCAACAGCCAGTCCGGCAAGGGAGGGGTCGCCTACATCATGAAGGCCGACCACCACCTGGACCTGCCGCGACGCCTGCAGATCGAGTTCTCCCGCGCGGTCCAGACCCACACCGACACCATCGGCGGCGAGGTGAACGCCACCCAGATGTGGGAGGTCTTCACCGACGAGTACCTGCCCAACCCGGCCAGCCCGTGGGGCCGCCTGGGCCTGCTGGCCCACCGGACCACCTCCAGGGGTGACGGGAAGGACGCCATCAGCGCCGACCTGCGCCTCGACGGCGAGATCCGCGAGGTCGAGGGAGTCGGCAACGGCCCCATCTCCGCCTTCTGCGACGCCCTGGCCCGGGTCGGCGTCCAGGTACGCGTCCTCGACTACGCCGAGCACGCCATGAGCGCGGGGACCGACGCCAAGGCCGCCTCCTACATCGAGTGCGAGATCGACGGCCGGACCCTGTGGGGTGTCGGCATCGACTCCAACACCACCACCGCCTCGCTCAAGGCCGTCATCTCCGCGGTCAACCGCGCCGGCCGCTAGCGGATCGGGTCCGGGCGGCACGGGCCCCACGCGGGGCCCGCCGCCCGCGCCTCTCCATCCGGCAGTCCCTCAAACGGTCCGCCGCCCGCACTTCTTCGCCCGGCACGCTCTCACGTACGGTCCGCCGCCCGCGCCTGGCCCTCACACGGTCCGCCGCCCGCGTCTCTCCGTCCGGTACGGGAACCGGTCGCGTCCCGTGCTCACCCGTGCCGGCACCGTTCCTTCCCGCATCGCTCCTTCCCGCACAGACCCACCTCGTACGGCACGACCTGCCGCACGAGGTTCGACAGTCGCCCACAAGGCGCCGACGTCGCCCACTCGACCGCGCCCATCACGAGAACCGTCCGGGCGCGGTCGAGTCGTTTCCGCTCGCCCCCTGGCACCGAGACGCGCGTGACCGCCAGGAGAGAGGGCCGCGACTCCCGCCGCAGGATGGCCATGGACACCACGGCCATGGACACCACAGCCAGGAGAATCACCGCGAAACCAGCTCTCTCCGGACGGATCGGCACAACAGGAATGCTCGTAAGCCCCCTCCGGACGGGCTGTCCGGTGGTTCTCATGACTGACAAATTCATGGCATTACATGGCGAGTCGCTGCGAGGCATCCCAACGTCGCCGACATAGCCTCTTTGCAGCTCAGGGCATAAATCATTCCCTCCGAACTGACTGAAAGCGACATGTTCGGTTATTTACGAAATTCGTTTTTATCGGGGGAATTCATGCGATATATCCTCTGCCTGGCCACCGCCGGGCTCGTCATCCTCAGCGGTACCGCCACCGCGGACGCGCAGCCGCCGCGCCACGAATCCGACCCGTCCGCGGCCCGATCGATCACCGATCCGCCCCCGTGGCCGCCCCGGCCGGTCACGCTGCCCTTCCCTCCGCCGCCTCGCCCGAACCCGGAGCCCCCCGAGCCCCGTCCCCCGTGGGGCCGGCCGACCCCGCCCCAGCCGCTTCCGCCCCGTCCCCCGTGGGGTCAGCCGATCCCGCCCAGGCCGGTCCCGATCCCTCCGCCGCTGCCGCCCCGCCCGCCCCGTCCGCCGTGGGGCCAGCCCATTCCGCCCCGGCCGGTCCCGCTTCCGTTGCCGCCCCGCCCGCCCATCGTGACCCCGCCGTGGGACCCGCCGCCCGGCGGGCCGTACGCCAGGCGCCTCACGCTGACCGTCGAGAAGTACGGGAGGGTACGGACCGTCCGGCTCGGATGCACGCCGACATACGGCACGCATCCCCGTGGGCCGGAGGCGTGTGTGATGCTGAGCCGGGCACAGGGTGACCCCGCCTACGTCAGGCTGCCGTGGGTGGGCTGCTCGCAGCAGTACGACCCCGTCAGCGTGTCCGCGGACGGCACCTGGAACGATCACTACATCCGGTACCGGCGGACCTTCGACAACCCGTGCGAGCTGCGCGCCGCGACCGGGGCGATCTTCGCCTTCTAGCCCCCGTCCCGTGGCGCACACCTGGAACGTGGCGCGCACCCGGAACACGGGACGCCTCGTCGACCCGATACACAAAGGTGAAGAAGAGGCCGGAGAGACCAGGGGGATCGGGCGGACCCACTGTCGCGCGGCGGGCGGAGCGATCGCCGACGGATGATCGTCGGCTCCCACGACAGGAGCTCGTACGGCTCTCACGGCGAAACTCGTGACAGGAGCCGGTACCGCGGCGGGGACGTCCCCGCCGCCGTACCGGCCGTTCCGGGCCCCGAGCGGGGGCCGCCCGCCCCCGCGAGCCGTAAACTGGAGGGAAGTCCCAGGTCGGGCGGCATCGCGCCACGAGCCGGCGCCGCCCACGGCCAGGAGTGGATCCGCGGTAGGACGGGGTGAGACGGCGATGGGCAAGCAGCCTTCGGGAACCGTGCTGTCTTCTGCTCAGCGAGCGGCCATGCGGGATCTTCTGACCGCGGACCGCGAGAGGACGGTGACCCAGATCACCGCGCTGACGCGTGACTGGGACGATCTCGCCGATTCGTCGGCGCTGGTGGCCAACGACGACGAGCACGACCCGGAGGGCGCGACGATCGCCTTCGAGCGGTCCCACCTCCAGGCCCTGCTCGACAGGGCGCGAGAGCACCTCACCGCCCTCGACGAGATGGCCGAGCGACTCCAGCAGGGCACCTACGGCGTGTGCGACGACTGCGGGCGGCCCATCGCCCTGAACCGCCTCAAGGCACGCCCGATCGCCCGGACCTGCATCGAGTGCGCCGGACGCGCTCGGTAAAGGTTCGCGGCGAATGTAGCGAAATTCCTGAACTACCCTGGGTGCGGCGATGCCCGCCGTCGCGCCTCGGATGGTCATCGGCCAGGAGCCGTGTCCCGCACGACCACGACCGCCCGGCCGCGACCCGTGCCCCTCACGGTCACCCGAGTGAGCCCGTGTCCCACACGATCACCCGCGTGTGGCGCGCATCCGCCTCGTACGGCCTGACATGAGGCGTAGAGAGGGCACATCGTGACCAGAGAACTGCTGAACTGGGCGGGCAACATCACCTACGGGGCCGCGCGGCTCCACCGTCCCGGCGGCGTCGAGGAACTCCAGGAGCTGGTCGCCGGCAGCGGCGCCATCGGGGCCCTCGGCACCCGCCACTCGTTCAACGAGATCGCCGACCGTCCCGGCGGCGACCTCGTCTCGCTGGCGGGCCTGCCCGCGGACTTCGAGCTCGACCCGGCGCGGGGCACGGTCACGGTGGGTGGCGGGGTGCGCTACGGCGAGCTGAGCCGGTGGCTGCACGACCGGGGTTACGCGCTGCCCAACCTCGGCTCCCTGCCGCACATCTCGGTCGCCGGCGCCTGCGCCACGGCCACGCACGGCTCCGGCGTCGCCAACGGCAACCTGGCCACCGCCGTCTCCGGCCTCGAACTGGTCACCGCGGACGGTGAGATCGTCGTCCTCAGCCGTGAGAAGGACGGCGACCGCTTCGCCGGGGCCGTGGTCGCTCTCGGCGCGCTGGGCGTCGTCACCAGGGTCGTCCTCGACGTCGTCCCGTCCTTCGAGGTGCGGCAGTACGTCTACGAGAACCTGTCGTGGGCGCGGATGGAGGAGCACTTCGAGGAGATCCTCTCGGCCGCGTACAGCGTGGGCCTGTTCACCGGCTGGACCACCGGCTCCGGGATCGACCAGGTGTGGGTGAAGCGCCGCGACGGCGACCCGGGCCCGTGGGAGCCGGTGCCGACCTGGCTGGGGGCCACGGCGGCCACGGCCGACCGGCACCCGCTGCCGGGGATCTCCGCCGTCAACTGCACCGCGCAGATGGGCGTGCCCGGCCCCTGGTACGACCGGCTTCCGCACTTCCGCCTGGACTTCACCCCGAGCAGCGGGGAGGAGCTCCAGTCGGAGTATCTGTTCCCGCGCCGCCACGCCCTCGCCGCGCTCCGCGCGCTGGACGCGGCCGGGGACGTCATCGCCCCCGTCCTGCAGGTCTCGGAGATCCGTACCGTCGCGGCGGACGACCTGTGGCTGAGCACCTCCTACCGCGAGGACACCGTCGCCGTCCACTTCACCTGGAAGAAGGACTGGCCCGCGGTGAGCCGGGTGATCGCCGTGGTCGAGGAGGCGCTGGAGCCCTTCGAGGCCCGCCCCCACTGGGGAAAGCTCTTCCTCATGGGGCCCGAGCGCCTGGACTCCCTGTACGACCGGCTTCCGGACTTCCGGCGGCTGGCCACCGAGCTCGACCCCACGGGCAAGTTCCGCAACCCGTTCCTCGACGCCCGCCTCTTCCCCGGTGGCTCCCCTTCCTGACCGTTCCCAGCCTCAACCTTGATCCGGACATCAGCTCACAAGCGGATCGCACGAGCGGAACCGGGTAGTCAATTCCCATCACAGTGAGTAACGGTGTGACACCTGCCGTAATAGATCGTGAATCCAGCGCTGGTGACGAGGGGGAGAAGCATGGAACGCAACACGGTCGTGCGCGCGATGCACGATGTCGGGCTGGCCGCCTGGTTCGGGGGCTCGTTGATGGGCGCGATCGGCCTCAACGGCGCCACCGCCGTGGTCAGTGACAGGAGCGAGCGCCTGCGGGTGGCGAACGTGGGGTGGGGACGCTGGCGGCCGGTCAACGCCGTGGGCATCGGCGCCTTCCTCATCGGCTCCGTCGGCCTGCTGGCGGCCAACAAGCAGCGGGTGGCGCACCAGCAGGGGGTGGGGGCGAGCACCGCGGTCAAGGCCGCGCTGACCGTCGCGGCGCTGGCCGCGACCGGCTACACCGGGGTGCTCGGCACCAAGCTCGCGGACGCGGGCGACGTGCCCGTGGAGGCCGCCGTGAAGCCGGAGAAGGAGACTCCGGACGACGTCGCCAAGACGCAGCAGCAGCTGCGCCTCATGCAGTGGGTAGTCCCGGCCCTCACCGGGCTGATGGTCGTTCTCACCTCCCTGCACGGGGAGCAGCAGCGGCCGGGCGAGGTCATCCGGGGAGCCGTGCGCAAGAAGTTCTCCCGGTAGGGGGTTCTCCGGCCGGTCACCCGGTCTCGCGGAGATCGCGTCGTACGCCCGCGGAATACCGCGCGGGCGGTGTCGGGCGGACCTCCGTCACGTCGGCGACATCGTGGCACGCCTCCTCCACCCGTCAGAACGGGTGGAGGAGGCGTGCCACGCGCTGTCCGGGAAAATCTGTCCGGGAAAGACTGTCGGGGAAAGGCGCCGGCGTCAGGCCCTGGATGTCAGGCCGCGGCTGATGGCCTCCTCGCGGAGGCGTTTCAGCGGCAGCGCGGCGCCGTCGCGGTCGATGCGCCAGACGTCCCACCCGGCGCACGCCCTGGTCCCGGCCACCGCCGCCCCGGCGGCCGACAGGGAGTGGTAGGCCTGTCCCGTCGCCACCACCCTGATCGCCCCGCTCTCCTCGACCGTGGCGTAGTGCATCTCGCCCTTGACCGTACGGAAGATCTTGGCGTTCGGCGCTATCAGGCCGAATCTGATCAGGTCGACGACCTCGACGCCGTAGTGGCGGCGGGACCCGGACTCGGGTATGCGGTCCGGAAGGACGATTGCCGGCAGGCGGTAGCCGAGCCTGACCGGGTTCCAGATCTCCTCGCAGAGGAGCCGGTAGAGGGTCTGCCGCCGTTCGATCTCCGGTAAGCCGAACTCGGGGCAGGGCAGGAACGCCTTGTCCAGACCCGAGTCCCTGAGGTAGTGGGTGAACGGGGTGTTGCGCAGGCGGCTCTTGGGGTGCAGGGAGGCCGCGAGCCGGTTCTCCGCGTAGTAGTGCTCGATCTTCCGCTCGTAGGGGTCGTCGCGGAAGCTCGCGTTGACGGACTTGGGCAGGAGCAGCAGGGCGCCGAGGCGGTTGCGCCGGATGTAGAACTCCGCGGTGGTCTTGACCTCGGCCTTGTGCCGCTCGAAGCGGTTGGCCCAGATGTGCTCGATCTCGTACTCGCGCCCGCCCCGCAGGAACGCGAACTCGTGGTTCCCGCCCTCGCACTCGCGCTGGACGTGGGCGGTCATCCGGGAGAGCAGGTAGCGGACCAGGCGGCGGTTGTTGGCCCGCAGCCCGAAGGAGGCCAGCTCGCGGAAGTCGTGTTCGAGCAGGGAGGTCTCCCGGCCGAGGACCGTGGCGACGTCGTCGGTGGTCCGGCACATCCGCAGGAGGGGGATGAGCCGGTGGACGATCTCGTCGAGGTCGCGGCGCTGCACGGGAAGGTTGTTGACGGACCTGCGTACGTAGACGAGGTCGAGGAACGACGCGACCATCGAGCACTTGCGGGTGAAGACCTCGTCGGAGTCCTCGGGCGAGACGACGGAGAGCAGCAGCGTGAACTGGTTGTCGATGCCGTTGTGGCCGTTGAAGTAGACGCCGGCCAGGGCCGGAGTGAACTCCCGGCAGGCGCGGAGCAGCTCGCAGTAGCGCTTCGACACGTTCGTGAGCCGCTGCACGAACGCCTGCGCGTCGGCCACCCGGCCGAGGCCGAGCTGGACGTCGTTGCGCAGGATCCACTCGTGGACGGCCCGCCCGATCTCGGCGGCGTCCGCGGACCCCTCGCCGAGATCCGCGTACTGCGCGAGGAGGAACGAGCGGACGTACGCGCTGGGCGTGTTGGCCTCGGGGGAGTCGGTCTCGGAGGTGGTGAGGCGGGCGAGCATGTCGGCCCAGGCCCCGCCGAGGTCCTCGCGCGCCTTGGTGTCGACCCGCCGGAAGAGGTGGCCCTTCAGCAGGTCCACGTGGCTCAGCCGGAGCCCCCGGTCGTTCATCGACACGAAGATCTCGCGGCCGTTCTCCTGGTCGAGGGCCCGGATGCCGACCAGGCAGACGCGGTCGAGCAGCCAGTGGACGAAGGGCACCAGGGCCTCGCCGCGCAGCACCTCGGGGAACTCCCCGTCTATCTCCCTGCTCCGGTCGTGCAGGTTGCGCACCGAGACGTGGGCGTTGCCGGGCAGCGTGAACCCCTTGAGACCGTTCCAATCGGTGACCAAGGAGTTGAGCAGCTGCGCGCGGGACAGCTCCTCCGAGCTGCCGACCTTGAAGCTCCGCTTGCCGTGCCGCGCCGTGTAGGTGAGCCGCTCCAGCTCGTCGGCGTCGATCCATCTCTCCTGGTCGATCAGCAGCTGCCGGAGGTAGATCAGCACGAGGTGGAGCGTGGTGACGCGCTGCTGGCCGTCGACGAGGAAGGTGCGCCCCCCGCTCTCGTGGTAGACGTAGGGGCCCAGGAAGTACGGGGCGTAGCGGCCGACCTCCTCGCGGTCGTGCAGCGGTTTCCACTGGCCGAGAAAACGCCGGCTGAGGTCGTCGATCAGCGTGCCGACCTCGTGGCGGGTCCAGGTGTACTCCCGCTGGTAGTAGTCCAGCGCGAAGGAGTTGCTCTCGAAGAGAGCGCGGACCGTCACGCCTTCGCCGTGAATAGGACTTTCCACCATGGAGTCGGGGATGCCTTTCGTCCGTCGAGGAGACGGCTCACTTGAGAGCCTTTCTCCTCGTTTATCACTCCAGGCATCCGAGTGTTACTCATTGCGGCCAAGTCGTGACGTATCAGGCAGGTAGCCCGAGGGTTCGGGCCTGGCGGCGCATGGCGTGGTCGAAGGCCGCCGCGCGGTCGAGGATCGCGTTGTCGAACTGGCCGAACAGCTCGAAGTTGACCCAGCCGAACAGGCCGGTCCAGGCGATCAGGCCGCGGACGACGGCGTCGTCGGGAACGCCGGGCATCAGCTCGCGCACCCGCGCGGTGCCCTCGTGGAAGGACGGCGGGACGGGCGGGGGAGTGGTGTCGGGCGGGTTCAGCGCTCCGGCGCGGTGGGCGTCGGAGACGATCCGGCCGTAGACGACGGTGTCGCGGACCGCGGCGGCGACGGTGTCCTGCGGGGCCCGGTAGCCGGGGACGGGTGAGCCGTACAGCAGGGCGTACTCGTGCGGGTGGGCCAGTGCCCAGTCCCGTACGGCGTGGCAGACCGCCATCCACCTGTCCCCGTGGTCCCCGGGCGGGACGGCCGCGTCGGCGTTCTCCACGGCCTCGCCGACGGCGTTGTAGCTGTCGATGATCAGGGCCGTGAGCAGGTCGTCCCTGGACGGGAAGTAGCGGTAGATCGCGGAGGAGGCCATGCCCATCTCGCGGGCGACCGCGCGCAGGGACAGGCCGCTCGCGCCCTCGACGGCCAGCTGCCGCCTGGCGACATCGGTGATCTCACGGGTCAGCTCGGCTCTGACCCTCTCGCGTGCGGTGAGGCTCGAACTCATACCGCGACCATATCAGAGCACTGAGAAGAAAGGAGAGCACTGCTCTTGACGATCGGTGCTCTCTAGCGAGAGCATTGCTCTCAGAACGGAACGGGCACACAACCGCAAGGGAAGAGGAATCATGGCCAAGCACGTCATCGCGGGAGCCGGTCAGGTCGGCTCCGAGGTCGCCCGGCTGCTGGCCGGGCAGGGGCATGAGGTCGTTCTCCTCAGCCGCTCGGGCTCGGGTCCCGACCTGCCGGGCATCCGCAAGGTCGCCGCCGACGTGAGCGACCGCGAGAAGCTGACCGCCCTGACCGGGGGCGCCGCCGTCCTCTACAACTGCGTCAACCCGCGCTACCACGAGTGGGCGCGCGACTGGCCGCCGCTCGCCGCGTCGATGCTGGGAGCCGCCGAGACCACCGGCGCGGGGTACGTCATCCTCGGCAACCTCTACGTCTACGCGGCGCCCGACCGGCCGATGCGCGAGAGCGACCCGCTGGACCCGCCCAGCGTCAAGGGCGCGATCCGGGCCAAGGTGTGGCGGGAGGCCCTGGCCGCGCACGAGGCTGGCCGGATCAGGGTGACCGAGGTGCGCGGATCCGATTACTTCGGCCCCGGCTGCCTCGACCAGTCACACCTCGGGGAGCGGTTCGTCCCCAAGCTCCTGGCGGGCAGGACCGTCCGCTTCGCCGGAGACCCCGCCCAGCCGCACAGCTGGACCTACGTGCCCGACGTCGCGCGGACCCTGGTCGCGGCGGGCGAGGGCGACCGCGCCTGGGGCCGCGCCTGGCACGTCCCGACGACCGAGCCGATGACGGTACGCGAGGTCGCCGCCCGCCTGTGCGCGCTCGCCGGGGTCCCCGACCCGGGGGTCAAGGCCCTGCCCCACGTGATGCTGCGCGCCGCCGCGCTCTTCTCGCCGATGCTCGGGGAACTGGAGGAGCTGCGCTACCAGTTCGTCCGCCCCTTCGTCCTCGACTCCGGGGAGTCTCAGGCCGCCCTCGGCGTCGCGCCGACCCCGATGGACGAGGCGCTGGCCGCGACGCTCGCGTGGTGGCGCGACCGCCTGGCCGTCGCGGCGTAGGGTCCCCGCCCCGTACGCGGGGGGCCGCACCCCGCCGGGTCCGGCGGGACCGCGCGCCGGAGCGGAACCGGGGCACGCCGTACGCGCCGGAGCGGAACCGGGGGCGCACGCGCCGGAATCGGGGCGGGGGGCACGCCGTACGCTTTGAGCATGAAGATCGCTGTCATCGGCCTCGGGGACATCGCGGAGAAGGCGTACCTGCCGGTCCTCGGCGTCACCCCCGGGCTCGACCTCCACCTGTGCACCCGGGACCGCGCCACGCTCGGCCGCCTCGGCGACGCCTACCGGGTCGAGCGCCGGTTCTCCACGGTGGACGGGGTGATCGGCGCCGGGGTCGAGGCGGCCTTCGTGCACGTCGCGACGGCCGCGCACGCGGAGGTCGTCGAGCCGCTGCTGCGGGCGGGCGTCCACGTCTACCTGGACAAGCCGATCGCCTACACCCTCGCCGAGTCCGAGCGCCTGGTGCGGCTGGCACGCGAGAGCGGGCGGTCGCTGCTCGTCGGCTTCAGCCGCCGCAGGGCGCCGTCCTACGCGGCGCTGCGCGATCTTCCCCGCGACCTGGTGGTGATGCAGAAGCACCGCGCGCACCACCCCGCCGACCCGCGGACCGTCGTCTACGACGACTTCGTCCACGTCGTGGACACCCTCAGGTTCCTGGTGCCCGGCGAGGTCGAGCACACCGGCATCCGCACCCGGGTCAGGGACGGGCTGCTGGAGCACGTGACGCTGGAACTGTCCGGGGACGGTTTCGCCGCCTTCGGGATCATGAACAGGGTGAGCGGCTCGGCCGAGGAGACCGTGGAGGTCATGGGAGGCGGTGCCAAGCGCCGCGTGGTCAACCTGGCCGACGTGATCGACCACGCCGGAGCCGAGACCCTCACCAGGCGAGGCGACTGGATCCCGGTCTCCCGGCAGCGGGGCATCGAACAGGCCTGCCTGGAGTTTCTCGACGCGGTCCGCTCCGGCACCGTCCTCGACGCCGCCGACGCCCTGGCAACCCACGCGATCTGCGAGGACATCGTCGTCGCCGCGAGTTGACAGCCCGCGCCGCGTGTCGGTCGCCATCGCCTCCGCAAGCCGATCGTCCGCGCCGCGCGCCGGCCGTCACCGCCGTGAGTGGATTGTCCGCCATGAGTGGGTTGTCCACGTCGCGCGCCGAGCGTCGTCGCCGTCGCGAGCCGCCCCTCCTCGTCGCGCCCCCGACGGCGCGACGAGGAGGGGCTCCACCGGGAAGACCCCGGTCAGCGTTCGGCCAGGTACCTCCGGCCGAGGGCGCGCAGGCGGTCGTGGGCCGACTCGTAGGCGGCCGGGCGGCCGAGGGCGGACTTGGGGAGCTTGGCGACCATCGTGTAGTTGGTGTCGCAGACGTTGCCGACCGGTGCCTCGCCGATCTGGCTGACCAGCTGGTAGGCGTCCAGCGGGTCCAGGCCGGTGAGCCCGGAGGCCCAGGTGACCAGGTCGTGCTGGCTGATCCGGTACGCGTCCTCCAGCGGGCGGGTCGAGCCGGTGGACATCAGGTGGCCGTCGTCCTCCAGGCGGGGCCACGGGGTGCTCACCCCCTTGACCAGTTCCACGGCGACGACGGTGTTCATCGCCGCCTCGACGGCGGTGCCGCACACCTCGCCGTGCCCCTGCCTGGCGTGCCCGTCGCCGATCGCGAAGAGCCCGCCCTCGACGTTGACGCCGAGGTAGACGGTCACCCCGGCGCGCAGCTCGGGGGTGTCCATGTTGCCGCCGTGGGCGTCCGGGGTGATCGTCATGCGGGCCTCGGACGCGGCGGGCGCGACGCCGACCGTGCCGTGCATCGGGTCGAGCGGCAACTCGACCGTGAAGTCGCTCCTGCGGGCGTGGTAGCGGACCACGCCCGCGGCCCTGTCGATGTCGTAGCGCCACACCAGCTCCTCCAGGGGAGGGGTGAGCATCGCGGTGGTGTGGGTGCCGGTCAGCGCGCCGAAGTGCGGGAACGTGGCCGACACGGCCCAGTCCCTGGCGGGTTCGATGGAGACGAAGTGCAGCGCGAGCGTGTCGCCGGGTTCGGCCCCCTCCACGTGGAAGGGGCCGGTGACGGGATTGAGGTAGGGGAACTCGCAGACGCGCGAGGGCAGCTCGTCGACCGAGGTCACCAGGCCGCCGAAGCAGTCCTCGGTGTACGTCTCGACGATCGAGCCCGGGGCGATCCTGGCCACCGCGGGCCGCCCGCCGAAGGTGTAGCTGAGGTCCTCGGGCGCGGGGCGGTAGGAGAAGACGTTCATCGCGTGCCTCCCACGGCGAATCGCGTGCTTCTCATCGGGGATCGCACGCCTCTCGCGGGGAGCGGGAGGTGACCACGATCCTCGACGGGAAGAGGGGAGCCGAGCCCCTCCCCGGCCTCCAGGAAGATGTCGAACACGGTTCTGCCCTCGCATGCTGTCGGGTCGGTGGGACGGGGGTCGTGGGCTCTCAGGGCTTGCGCGCCGTGTCGGGTGCGGACGTGCCGGGCGCGTCCGGGGTGTCGACGAGCCCGGCCAGCGTGGGCCGGCGGCCGGTGGCGTAGGAGACGCCGAGCACCACCAGGCCGACGACGAACCAGACGATGCCGAGCGTCTGGGCCGCGATGCTGGCGTTGATCACGACGTAGAGCAGGATCGCGAAACCGAGCACCGGGGCGATCAGGTGCCGCCACAGGTCGCGGCTGCCCTGGCGCACGACGTAGTGGACGACCACCGACACGTGCAGCGCGAGGAAGGCGGTCATCGCGCCGAAGTTGACCAGCCCGCTGATCAGCGTGATCCCGTCGTCGCGGGTGGTCAGGTAGAGCCCGACGATCAGGGAGACCGCCGCCACCACGAGGGTCGCGTTGACGGGCACCCGGTGCTTGGGGTCGATCTTCGCGAGGAAGGAGGGGAGCTGACGGTCGCGGGCCATCGCGAACAGCAGGCGGGAGGTGGCGGCCTGGGCGACCAGGGAGTTGGCGAAGCCCCAGGCGATGGCGGTGGCGACCGCGGTCAGCACGCTGAGCCAGTGGCCCCCGGCGAACTCGGCCATGTCGTAGAAGGCGGTGCCCGCGGGGTCGCCCTTCGTCAGCAGGTCGGCCCGGTTGGGGGTGAGCAGCGCGGCGACCCAGGTCTGCGCGATGAACAGCACCCCGGCCAGGCCCAGCGCCGCGACCATGGACTTGCCGAGCCGCCGCGAGTCCTCCCGGCTCTCCTCGGCCATCATCGAGATGCCGTCGAAGCCGAGGAAGGACAGCACCGCGATCGAGACCGCGCCGAAGACGAGCGACCAGGAGAAGGTCGAGGAGTCGAACAGCGGGCTGAGCGCGCCCGCCTGGGCCTTGCCCTGGGCCAGGGCGACCACCCCGACGACCATGAAGATCGCCAGCACGATGAGCTCGCCGATCAGCATGATCTTCGTGATACGCGCGGTCATCTGGATGCCCGTGTAGTTCACGACCGTGTTGAGCACCACGAACACGATCAGCCAGCCCCAGACGGGGATGGCCGGGACGAAGGAGGCCATCGCCGCGCTCGCGATGAGATAGAGCAGGGCGGGCACCAGCACGTAGTCGAGCAGGATCACCCACCCGGCCAGGAAGCCGACGGGTGCGGCGATGCCACGGCCCGCGTAGGTGTAGACCGATCCGGCCATCGGGAACGCGCGGGCCATCTGCGCGTACGAGAGCGCGGTGAAGGCCATCGCGACCATGCCGACGGCGTACGCGAGGGCGACCATGCCACCCGAGGCCTGGAAGACGCCGCCGAAGATGCCGAACGGCGCGATCGGGACCATGAAGATCAGGCCGTAGACGAGCAGGTCGGTGAAGCTCAGTGACCTGCGGAGTTCCTGTCGGTAGCCGAATCGCTCCAGTGATGGCTCGGTTGTCATGTACGGCTCCTTGAAGTGGCTGCAGCCGTACACTAGGACCTTTCTTTGCAAAGGAAAAGTTTTCAGTCGGAAGTTTTTGTCCGATTTTGACTCGCCACGTTCCTAGCGGACGATGTCGAAGTCCAGCCCGTCGGCCCGGCCGATGTGCGCCTGCCGCCGTACCCCGTGCCCGCGCAGGGTGAGCCGCCCCCGCGCGGTGACGATGGAGGTGCCGTCGGCGATCGCGTCCACCTCGGGCACGGCGAGCGTCCCGGCGCGCGAGCCGAGCGCGGCGAGCATCAGCACCGCCTCGTAACAGCCCTGCCCGTGCCCGTTGAGCAGCGGCGCGGTCGAGCCGAACCGGCGGGCGTAGCGCTCGCCGAGGCTGAGGCTGTCGTCGGTGACCAGGCTCGCGAAGTAACCCATCGCCCCGTACAGCTCGCCGGTGGCGTCACCGCCGATGCCGAGCAGGCCGTGCTCCTCCAGCGCGCCGCAGAGCCGCGGCCACGACAGTCCGGCCGCCGCGAAGGCCCGGTTGAAGGCGACCAGGTCGCTGCCGATCAGGCTGAGCAGCACCGCGTCGGGCCGGGCGGACACCAGCCTCTCCAGGATCGGGGAGAAGTCACGCGTGCCGTACGGCACCAGGAGCTCGCCGACGATGCCGACGTCCCGTGTGGCGAGGTGGCGGCGGGCTGCCCCGTGGACCAGGCGCGGCCAGACGTAGTCGTTGCCGAGCAGGAACCACCTGCGCGCCCGGCGGCGTTCGACCAGCCAGTCGAGGCCGGGCCGCAGCTGGCGGGCGGGGGTCTCGCCCAGGAAGTAGACCCCCGGCGCGTGACCGCCACCCTCGTAGGGCGGCGCGTACACGAACGGCACCCTCCCGGCGAGCGCCCGCACCACCTCGATCCTGACGTCGCTGCCGTGGGTGCCGACCACGGCGTCGATCGCGCCCCAGCGGGCGAGCCCCGCCACCTCGGCGGCCACCTGCGCCGCCGGACGGCCGCCGTCGACCAGGACCAGCTCCACCGGCCTGCCGAGCATCCCGCCCGCGAGGTTCACCTCGTCGGCGGCGAGGATCGCGCAGTTGATCGCGCACGGTCCCACCAGGCCGAGCACGCCGGAGATCGGCACGACCAGCCCGACGCGCAGCGCGTCACCCGGGAGCAGCTGGGCTTCCAGGGGTTCTATGACGGGTGTGATGGCTTCTGCCACAGGGACGAGTATCCTCCGGAATGGATGGGTACGGCAGTCCCGTTACTCGGACGGGACACGGATCGTGACGCAGACGGGAGCTCCATGTGGTGACGACCGGGCTGGGATCCTCGCTCGCCTACCTCCTCAGCAGGGCCGAGCGCAGCGTCAACCGTGGGCTCGCCGCCGCGGTGACCGCCCAGGACGTCTCCGTCGAGCAGTGGCGCATCCTGCGCGCCCTCGCCGACGGCCGGGGGCACTCGATGGGCGACCTGGCCGAGGCCGTGCTGATGCCGCACCCGACGCTGACCAAGGCCATCGACCGGCTCATCGACCGCTCCCTCGTCTATCGGGGCCACGATCCCGGCGACCGCCGCAAGGTCGCCGTCTTCCTCGCCGACCGGGGGTCCGAGCTGCTGACCCGGGTCGAGGGCGGGGTGGCCGAGCATCATCGGCTGATCGAGGCGGTCTACGGCACCGAGCGCACCGAGCGGCTCATGCGGGACCTGGAGGGGCTGGTCACCGCCCTGGACGACGCTCCGGCGGTCCCGTCGCCGGCGGTCCGGGAGCGTGCCCCGGGTGGCCCCGGCCGCTCGTGACGCGTCCCGGCCGGCGGCGCCGGAGCCCATACACGCCCTGACCTCGAAGAACACGACCCTCGGAAATCCGGCTCCCGGAAACGCGGCTCCCGGAAATCCGATCTCCGGAAGCCTGACCTCCGGAACCCCGGCCCCCGAAAGCCCGATCTCCGAAAGCTCGACCCCGGGAAAGCCGGTCTCCGGAGGCCGGGGGAACCGCGCCGCGTTCCGATCCACGGTCACAGGATCCACGACACGTCCCCTCACGGCCTCAGGAGTGCAGCCCGCGCGCCCGGTGGGCCTCGGCGACCCGGCCGACGCCGATCACGTGGGCCGCCTGGCGCAGGGTGATCCCGCACTCGGCGGCGACCCGCGCGGTCGTGTCGAACGCGTCCTCCACGATGCCGCGAAGCCTCGCGTCGACCTCGCGCGCGCTCCACGCGCGCGCCTGCATGTCCTGCAGCCACTCCAGATAGGAGACGATCACGCCGCCCGCGTTGGCCAGGATGTCGGGGACCACGGTGACGCCCGCGTCGGCGAGGACGCGGTCCGCCCCGGGCGTGGTGGGGGAGCTGGCGCCCTCCACGACCAGACCGGCCCTGACCCGGACGGCGTTCTCCTCGGTGATCGCCCCTTCCATCGCGGCGGGGACGAGCACGTCCACGTCGAGCTCCAGGAGCTCCTCCTGCGACAGCGCGTCCGCCCGGAGGTAGCCGCGTACGCCGCCGGTCTCCTCCGACCACGCCCGCAGGTCGTCGACGTCCAGGCCGGAGCGGTCGATCACGGCCCCGGTGCGGTCGGAGACCGCGATCACGAGGCAGCCCGCCTCGGAGAGGTAGCGCGCGGCCGGGGCGCCGACCTTGCCGAAGCCCTGGATCGCGACGGTACGGCCCTCGGGGGAGCCGTCCAGGGCCCTGAGCGCGGCGACCCGCACGCCGCGGGAGGTGGCCCCGGCCCGGTCGGGCGCTCCGCCGGGGGTCACGGGGCCGCCGATCGTCACGCCGGGCACCGGATAGCCCGCGTTCACCGAGTACGTGTCCATGATCCAAGCCATGGTCCGCTCGTCGGTGCCGACGTCGGGCGTCGGGACGTCCCGCTCGGGACCGATGATCGGCAGGACCTCGTTGACGTAGCGCCGGGTGACCCGTTCCAGCTCGCGGGCGCTCAGTGAGGCGGGGTCCACCGAGACGCCGCCCTTGGCGCCCCCGTAGGGGATGCCGGCGAGCGCGCACTTCCACGTCATGCCCATCGCCAGGGCGGTGACCTCGTGGACGTCGGTGCTGGGATGGAAGCGGATGCCGCCCTTCGCCGGGCCGCGGGTAGTGTTGTGCTGAACCCGGAAGCCCTGCACGACGTCCATCCGGCCGTCCTCGCGGCGGACCGGGACCGAGACGGTGAGCGAGCGGCGGGGAGTGGCGAGCATGGCGCGCAGGTTGTCGTCCAGCTCCAGCCGGTCGGCCGCCTGGTCGAGCCGGAACAGCGCGGAGTCGAGGGCCTGCCGGCCCGGACTGACGGGAGCGGTGGCGGCCGGCGTCTTCGACGGCACCGTGAGCGTTGTCAAGGCAAACCTCCGTACGGTGAGCGGAGCGCCCTTGCTCCACTCGGGGCACATGGTCACGATCAGACTAGGTGCGGTTTTTTGCCCCCAGGGACGGACCGTGTTTCGTTCTGATGACTGATCACCGGGCCTGTCCGCTGGCTCCCGGGCAGGCGGCGGGTGTTATCCGCCGGTTCTCTAGGGCAATCTGGAGACGACACGCGGACATGGCAGTCTCCGGTCAAGGATTCTTGCCGTTGTGCAGTGGCTGAGGGGATGAAAGTGCCGGAACTTGTGGTCGGGCCGATGCTGCGTTACGTCGACGAGACGAGCGCGTCGGTGTGGGTGGAGACGAGCGAGCCGTGTGAGGTGACGGTCGAGGTCGGCGGCGTGAGCTCGGAGGCCGGGACGTTCACCGTCCACGGCCACCACTACGCGATCGTCGACGTGGAGGGCGGCGGGACCTACGAGGTGCGCCTGGGCGGGGAGACCGTGTGGCCGCTGCCCGACCGGCCGCCGAGCCGCATCCGCCTGCTCGGCCCCGACGGCCCGAACCGCGTCATGTTCGGCTCCTGCCGGACCAGCGTGCCGCACGACCTGGTGTACACGATCTCCCACGGAGTGGACGTGCTGCGCGCGTACGGCGGCACCCTGCCGGACGCGCCCGACGAGCGCTGGCCCGACCTGCTGCTGCTCCTCGGCGACCAGGTCTACGCCGACGAGCCGTCCGCGGAGATGCTCAAGTTCATCGCGGACCGCAGGGACACCGAGCCGAAGAAGGAGATCGCCGACTTCGAGGAGTACGCCGAGCTGTACCGCCTGGCGTGGACCGACCCGGAGATCCGCTGGCTCCTCTCCACCGTGCCCACCGCGATGATCTTCGACGACCACGACCTGCGCGACGACTTCAACACCTCCATCTCCTGGCGTACGGCGATGGAGGACGTCCCCTGGTGGCGGCACCGGGTGGTCTCCGGGATCGGCGCCTACTGGGTCTACCAGCACCTGGGCAACATGTCTCCGGCCGAGCGCGCCTCCGACGAGGTGCTCAGCAAGGTGTACGCGGCCGAGGGGGACGGCGCCGAGGTGCTCGACGTCTTCGCCGAGCACGCCTACGACGTCCCCGCCGACAGCCGGTGGAGCTACGCCCGCGACCTCGGCGACACCCGCCTGATCATGCTCGACTCCCGCTGCTCCCGCCAGCTCGACCCCGCCGACCGGCGCATGATCGACCCGGTGGAGTGGGAGTGGCTCACCGAGCAGCTCCAAAGGGACGGCGCGAAGCGCTTCGTGATCGGCTCCTCGGTGCCGTTCCTGCTCCCGGCGGGCATCCACCACATCCAGAACTGGAACGAGGCCCTCGCCCAGGGCGCCTGGGGCAAGACCGTCGCCCGCTGGTCGGAGGCCCTGCGCCAGGCCGTCGACCTGGAGCACTGGGCGGCCTTCCGCCGCTCGTTCGAGGACCTGTCGAAACTGCTGATGGGGCTGGGGAAGCCGGTGATCATGCTTTCCGGCGACGTGCACTACTCCTATGTGGCGAAGGCCCACGGGCTCCCCATCTACCAGCTGGTCTGTTCCCCGATCCGCAACCCGCTGAGCCGCACCCTCCGCCTGGCCAACATCGTCGCCCAGTTCGGCGTCGCCAGCCTGATCGGCCGCTCGCTCTCCCGGTCGGCGAAGATCCCCAAGCCGCCGTTCAAGTGGCGGATCACCAACGGCCCGTGGTTCTCCAACGCGGTGGCGATCCTCTCCCTGGACACCGCCCCCACGTCGGTCCGCTGGGACACCGCCGCGGGCACCGAGGTCTCGGAGATCACTGTCGTGGAGCTGGAGGACTCGGCCGTCCGCTAGCGGACCCGGGGTTCCGGTGCGGCGCGTCCCCCACGGGGCGCGGGCCGCACCGGAGGGGGCGCCGCGCGAGTTCCCCGGGGCCGCACCGAGCTTCCCACGGAGCCGCACCGAGCCGGCTCCCCGCCGGAGGAGTCATCCGGCGAGCTTCTCCAAAACCGCGCCGGGCAGACTCCTCACCGAAGGGCTTACCTCGCGAGCTCCGCCAACACCGCGCCGAGCTGGTCGACCGCCCACAGGAGGTCCTCCTCGGAGACGACGATCGGCGGGGCGAGGCGGATGGTCGAGCCGTGGGTGTCCTTGGCCAGGACGCCGTGGGCCATGAGCGCCTTGGAGACCTCCCGCCCGCTCGCCAGCGACGGGTCGATGTCGACCCCCGCCCACAGGCCGCGCCCGCGCACGGTGATCACGCCGTGGCCGATCAGCCCGCGCAGCCTCTCGTGCATGACCTCGCCGAGCTTCCTGGCCCGCGACTGGTACTCGCCGGTGCCGAGCAGCTCGATGACCGCGTTGGCGACCGCGCAGGCGAGCGGGTTGCCGCCGAAGGTCGAGCCGTGCTGCCCCGGCCTGATCACGCCGAGCACGTCCTCGTTCGCGGTGATCGCCGAGACCGGGACGACGCCGCCGCCCAGGGCCTTGCCCAGCACGTAGATGTCGGGGACGACGCCCTCGTGGTCGCAGGCGAAGGTCTCGCCGGTGCGGCCGAGACCCGACTGGATCTCGTCGGCGATCATCAGGATGTTCTCCGCGGTGCACAGCTCGCGGACCTGGGTGAGGTAGCCGTCCGGCGGCACCAGCACCCCGGCCTCACCCTGGATGGGCTCCAGCAGCACCGCGACCGTGTTGGCGTCGACGGCCTCGCGGATCGCCTCGGCGGAGCCGTACTTCACGATCCTGAAGCCGGGGGTGTACGGGCCGAAGCCGCCCCGGGCGTCGGGGTCGGTGGAGAAGCCGACGATCGTGGTGGTCCGGCCGTGGAAGTTGTCCTCCATCACGATGATGTTGGCCTGCTCGGCGGCCACGCCCTTGACCTCGTAGCCCCACTTGCGGGCCACCTTGATCGCGGTCTCCACGGCCTCGGCGCCGGTGTTCATCGGCAGGACCATGTCCTTGCCGGTGAGGTCGCCCAGCCCGGCGGCGAAGGTGGCGAACTGGTCGTGGAAGAAGGCGCGGCTGGTCAGGGTGAGCCGCGACAACTGCTCCTGCGCCGCCGCGATGATCTTCGGGTTGCCGTGCCCGAAGTTCAGGGAGGAGTAGCCGGACAGGCAGTCGAGGAACCGGCGGCCCTCCACGTCGACGACCCAGGCGCCCCGCGCCTCGTGGATCACGATGGGCAGGGGGTGGTAGTTGTGCGCGCTGCGGCGCTCGCTCAGCTCGATGAAGTCGTCGGTGCCGGTCATCCGCGCCCCTCCCTGGTCTGTGGACGTCATGTCAGGCACTACCCCGGATCTCCAGCGTGCAGCACTTGGGGCCGCCGCCCGCCTTGCGGAGCTCCGACAGGTCCACCGGGACGACCTCGAAGCCGCGGCGCTTGAGTTCGAGCTGGAGGTCGGCGGCCTCGGCGTTGATCACCACGTTCACGCCGTCGCTGACGGCGTTGAGGCCCAGTACGGCCGCGTCGTCCTCGCTCGCGAGGACGGCGTCGGGGAAGAGGTGGCGGAGCACCTCCTGGCTCCCCGGAGAGAAGGCCCCCGGGAAGTACGCCACGTTGTGTCCGTTCAGCGGGAAGAGCGCGGTGTCCAGGTGGTAGAACCGGGGGTCCACCAGCTGGAGCGTCACCACCGGGCGGCCGAGGAACTCCTGAGCCTCCTTGTGCGCGGTGATGTCGGTGCGGAACCCGGTCCCGGCCAGCACCAGGTGGTCGAGCGTGAGGAAGTCGCCCTCGCCCTCGTTGGTGAAGGCCGCGTCGCGGACCCGCTCGTAGCCGTGGTCGACGAACCACTTCAGGTACGCGGGCCCCTCGGCCGCGCGCTGCGGGTGGGTGAACCGCGCGCCGTACACGCGGCCGTCCACGACCAGCGCGCCGTTGGCGGCGAAGACCATGTCCGGCAGGCCCTCCACCGGGTCGATGAGGCTGACGCGGTGCCCGAGCTCCTCGTAGGCGCTCCTGAGCGTCTCCCACTGCCTGATCGCCACCTCGCGGTCGGCACCGGCCTCGGGACGCATCCACGGGTTGATCGCGTACTCGACCGCGAAGTGGTCGGGCCGACACATGAGGTAGTGCCTCGTCATGGATAACCCCGCAGGTAAAGGTCGTGGTGACAGCCGCCGTCACGGTTCCGACGGCGGTGCCATCAGCCTAGGAACAGCGTTCTCGCAGGCCAAGGGGCCCCGTTTGCGTGCTGACGCGGGTTTCCTGCGTGCTTCAGGCCAGGAACGTCGATTCGTTGTGCGGGGCGATGAACGGCTCGCTGCGCGAGGTGACCAGGGGGGCCTCGATCAGGCGGGAGAGCACGATCGAGCTCTTGGTCCGCACCACGAACGGCTCCGCGGCGATGCGCTCGATCACCCTCTCCACGTGCCGCACGTCGGTGGCCCTGATGTGCAGCAGCGCGTCGGCCTCACCGGTGATCGTGCACGCCGAGACCACCTCGGGATGGCGGCCGACGGCCACCCCGATCTCCGACGGGGAGGTCTTGCCCGCGCAGAACAGCTCCACGTACGCCTCGGTGGTCCAGCCGAGCGCCGCGGGCTCCACCCGGGCGGTGAACCCGGTGATCGCGCCGGTCTCGCGCAGCCGGTCCACCCGGCGTTTCACCGCCGACGCCGACAGGCCCACCCGCTGCCCGATCTCCGCGTACGTGGCGCGGGCGTCCTCGACGAGCGCCCCGATGATGTCGCGATCCAGCCTGTCCAGTTCCACGCAGACCTGTATACCGCCTGGATCGGCGCGGGTTCGCGGTGGGCGGCGGGGGCGCGCCACCGGGACGACGCCTGAAGGGGCCGCGAGTGCCGGGCACGCTCGCGCGGCCTTCGGACGCCGCTCCCGAGCGGCCGTCCCGGGACGCCACGGCCGAGGTGGGTGCGGCTTTTGCGTATTCTCAGGTTGATCGACATTTTCGTCGGTCGAGTTGAAAGGAACTTTCTACCGCTAATGCCATCAAGTCAGTTTAAATTGGAGATGCTGGTGTGACCAGTGGGGCTTCAGTCGGAAATGTCCATAGTCGGCCTGCGGTTGATACCGGATATTTCGCTCTCGCCGGATATCCGAGAGTTACGATGGCGATCACGAAGCATTGATTCGGGGCGATGGTTACAAGCTCGGAGGCTCGAATGAGCGTTTTCGACCGCTTTCGCCGACGCGAGAGGGTCACCGCGGTTTTCCCCGTCGTACAGGAAGATCCCGCTCCCGCCCGGTCACTCCACTACGAAGGCGACCTCTACCGGATGCCCGACTGGGCGCGGCGGCGAGACGAGGAACGCGATCTCGGCCACGGACACGCCCGGGAGGGCGGGCGCGTCGACGCGGTCATGTTCCGGACCGGCCGCGTCCCCAGGCTGCGCGAGCTGGAGGACGCTCGCGACGCCGAACTCCACGGCATCGACGACCACGGCGGCGAGGAGCTGCGGCGGGCCGACGCGGAGCGGGGATCCCACGCCATCGCCCTGGAGGAGTCCGGGGCCAGGCTCGCCGCGGCGCGCGAGGAGCTCCAGCACATCGACGGCGAACTCCGCGAACTGGCCACGCCGAGCCGCCGGCCGGGAGACCGGCGGGCGAGTGCCGTGGCGATCTCCGGCGGGCGCTGGGCCGGCGTCAAACGCTGGCTGCCCGCCGCCGTCCTGCTGGCGCTGCTCCTCATCGTCGAGGTGCCGATCTTCTACCAGGTCATCCTGAGCTGGGGTGACAGTCCCGAGCTCACCGCCCTGCTCGCGGCCGGGACCGCCCTGGTGATGCTTCTGGCCCCCCACATGTACGGCAGGGCGTTCAGGGCCTGGCAGGAGAACGAACGGCCCTCCGTCGGCAGGTGGCTGCTGATCGGGGTCGCCTGCGGCTGGCTCGCGCTCATCGTCTCGGTGGCGGTACTGAGGCGCGACGCGCTCGTCAACCCGTCCGGCGTCGGGCCGCTGGGGGAGAACGTGGGCGGGTGGCCCACGATGATCCTGCTGCTCGCCCTGCTGATCGCCACGGCCGTGCTCGCGGCCGACCTCGGCCGCCGCATGCACAACCCCAACGACGCGCGGCTGAAGGACCTGCGGGCCCAGCGGGCCCGGCTCGCCGCCGAGTACGAGCGGGCCCAGCTCGCGCACCGGCGCAACGTCGGCTACGACACGAGCCTCCTGAGGTACATCGCCGACGCGCCCCACCGCAGGACCTCCCGGATCCAGCAGGTGGACACGGGCTTCCGCAGCCTGGAGAAGGCGTATCTCGACGGGGTGGCCGAGGGACTGGGGAACCCGGAGGCGACGAGCTGGATCGACGTGATCCTGGAGAACCGCGCCCGGCAACGGGTGCCGGACGCGGGGCTACAGTAGGTCGACCGAGGCGGCGCCCGTGTCCTCCAGCGCCTGCTGCCAGAAGCTTCGAAGGCCCGGCACCCGGTCCGGCTGGGCCTTCTCCTTGCGCAGGAAGCCGTGCACCCTGACGTCGTACCCGGTCAGGTCGGGCAGCAGCCGAGCCTGCCGGAGCTGCTCGATCTTCGCGGCCCGGGTGCCGTCCGAGTCGAGGTCGTCCTTGGCGACGTTCAGCACGCCGATGTTGTTCACCAGGTCGCTGAACACGATGAGCGCGTGCCTCCGGTCGGGGAGCCTCCTGGCGGTCATCTGCTTGCCGAGATAGCGCAGCGCTCCCAGCACGTCCGAGCCCTTCCCCTCCGGAGGGCAGTCCAGCAGTTTCTGGGCCTTGGGCAGGATCTCCTTGAGCCGGAGCCCGCGGAGCTTCTCCTCGACCTTCGGGTTCCGGTTGGGGTTCTCCGCGCGGGTCGCCGCGATCGGGACGGCGCCCTCCCGGCAGACGGTGGTCTCGGAGTTACCGGTGACGGCCGCGAAGGCGACCCAGTCGCACTCGCCGACGAAGGAGGGGACCTCCCGCTCGATGTCCCTTCTCGACTCCTCGTTCCTGGCGTACGAGGTGGAGTCGACGAGGATCCCGCACACCGCCAGCGGCGCCACCGAGCACGCCGTCACGGAGGTGGTGAGGAGCACGACGGAGGAGACGCCGGCGGCCAGCGAGGCGCGCCCTCTCACGAGGCCTCGCCTCCCGTACCCGGGCACCGGGGCGATCGCGGCGCTGCCGGAGACGCGCCCTCTCACGAGGCCTCGCCTTCCGTGGTGTCGTCCTCCGGGTCCCGCGGGCGGCCGGGCCGGGACCCGCTGCCCAGCTGGCCGCGCTGCCTCCGCCAGAGCTCGACGGTGTTCCTGACCGATTCGATCTCGGTCTTGAACACCTCCCTGGCGGGGGGAAGCACCCCGTTCCCGTCGCCGGTGACGTCGAGCACGCGGATCTGCTTCTTCCAGGCCGCGACGAGCTCCTCCTTGCGGGGGAACGTCTCCATCACCCCCCTGTCATAGGCCGAGACCCGCCCCTGCGCGCGGGCCTGCAGGATCTCCAGCTGGTGGAAGTACTCCGAACGCGCGCTGTCCCATTCACGGGGGATGCGTTCGAGCCTTTCGCCGGCCAGCCGGATCTCGTCGTTGGATTTCCGGTGGAGCCCGGCGCGCCGGAGCTGTTCGCGGACCACCGAGGCCTGCTCGATGGTGAGGAAGGCGTCCTTCGGCTCCTGGCCGTTGGACTCCGCGTGCGTGGCGGTGACCGTGTCGAGGGTCTCCTCGTGGCGGTCGACGTTGTGCTCAAGAGTCCTCTTGGCCTGCGAGAACTCTTCCGCCAGCGCCTTGAGCCGGCGATCGAGGGCGATCTTGAGCTCCGCGGCCTTCTCTCCGGCCTCGGCACGCACCGAGGTGATGAACTGGAGCTCGAAGTCGGGCCGCAGGAAAGCTTCCAGGGGAAAGACGCGGGCCTCTCTCTTTCCCCGTCGATAGGCGTCTTCGTGTTCGCGTTCGAGTGGTGAAAGAGGAGTGGTCCGGTTCTTTCCGAAAAGGCGCGAGAACAAGTTGGGCATGGTGGCTCCCGGGTTCGCCGGACTGTTCCCCACTCAGCCGGCATCGCCGACGGTCAGACAAACCGAAGCCTATATCTTTAACGTCATTAGTGTGGCTCGGGGAACCTTTGTTTGTCTCCGGGAGTGCCCGGACACGCGAATGCCGCCGGACAGATCATCTGTCCGGCGGCATTCGCCATTTGTGAGGTCTTCGGGTCAGGTCTGGTCGGCCTCGCCGGTGGCCTGCTCCTGGGCCTCCTCGGGGGAGGTCTCCAGGTCGTCGCTCGCCTGGGCGGCGTTCGCCGTCTGCTTGTCCAGGCCGACCCAGCTCGTCACGCTCTCGACCGCGAACAGCACGCCGAGGTAGAGCGTGAGCGCGGCCAGCACCCACGTCAGCACGCCCAGCGCGGCACCGGCGCCGATCAGCAGCAGCCGGAGCTCCCAGCCCAGCCCGGCCTGGAACACCCAGGGGGCCGGCCAGATGCTCTGCCGCGTCCGGTACACCGTGTCGTAGGTGTGGTAGCCGATCACGTAGATCAGCACGTACAGCAGCCACTTGGGAGCGTCGGCCGCCAGGCCGATGAGGATGATCGTGAGGAACTCGGTCGCCCGGATCAGCGGCGGCGTCAGCCAGTCGAGCTTGCCGAGGTGGTCGCGGGCCGCGGTGGGCAGCACCAGGACGACCATGACCAGCACCGGGACGAGCAGGATCGGCCCGTTCGTCAGCAACCCGGTCACGGCCATCGCGACGATCGCCAGCAGCGCGGCGAGCGAGGCGGGCACCGGCGGCAGGCCGGGGCCGACCTTGTCGCGCAGCAGCGTGACCAGCGGGCCGTCGTCGCGGTAGGCGAGCAGCCGGGCGGTCTGCACGCGCAGCCGCTCCTCGTACGGATCCGGAGCGGGGATGGTCTGCGGCTGGGTGATCATGCGATAGACCTCATCAGGCGTCCGGTGAGCGAGTAGGCGGCCCCGATGCCGCCCCAGATGATCAGGGTCAGGAAGGTGATCCTGGCGTCGAACAGGGCGCTGACGATCGCGATGGCGGCGAAACGCTCACCGATGGGGAACACGATCATCTTGCGGGCCCAGTGCACCGTACGGTAGCGGCCGGCCCTGCCCCAGATCTTCAGCAGGTTGCGGATCCCGCCGGTCCTGGCGTTCTTGCGCTCCTCCAGCGCCTGGCGCAGGCCGGTGTCGGCGCTGACCGACAGCGCCACCGAGGGCAGCGGCGACGGGGGCTTGCGCCGGTTCGCGGCGCCGTAGGAGAAGTCGAGGAGGTGCTTGATGGACTGCACGCCGAGCGCGATCAGCGCCAGCGTCCAGACGTCGCCCACGCCGGAGACCGCCGCGCCGACCGCGAGGCCCGCGAAGACCACGTACTCCTTGAACCGGTCGAACGTGGCGTCCAGCCACGCCCCCAGCACGCCGAACTTGCGGGCGTACCGCGCGACCTGGCCGTCCACGCAGTCGAACACGAACGCGAAGTAGATCAGCACGCCGCCCGCGACCATCCCGGCCCGCTCGCCGGTGGCGAAGCACAGCGCCGCCGCCACGCCCAGCGCGATCGAGATCAGCGTGACCTGGTTGGGGGTGAGCCCCCGCCTGGCCGCCCAGCGGGCGATGAACCGGGAGTAGGTGCTGACGAAGTACGTGGTGAAGAAGCCGTCGGCGCCCTTCACCGCGTTGTTCAGCCGGGCCTTGTCCTCGTTGAACGTGGCCATCTCGGCGAGCGCCTCGGTGGCCTCCTCGGGAGAGGAGACCCGGCGGAAGAACAGGTCGCGGCGGCCGCGGATGCCGACCGAGACGCCCTTGCGCACCAGGCCCAGCACCAGCAGCTGGACCAGGTCGTCGTCGGGGCCGAGCAGGTGGGCCATGTCGGCCAGCTCGCGGGCGGCCTCGGCGAGGACGGGCGCGTGCTTGTGGTGCAGGTGCAGCGGGCCGAGCAGGACCGAGTTGGGCCTGGTCACCCCGTGGTAGGCCGAGCCCACCGAGATGACCCGGGACTTGCGGGCGCGCACCCGGACGGGCAGGCCCTCCAGCCTCCGGTCGCCGATCTCCGGCAGCGCCTCGTCGATCGGGACGTCGGGGACGATGACGTCGCCGTTCTCGTCCTCCTCCCGAGGCTCCTTGGTGATCAGCGCGAGGGCTCCGCGCTTCGACTTGGTGACCTGGTAGATCAGCTCGTCGTGGATCAGCGAGTTGGCCGGCAGGAAGAGCAGGTTCTCGGTGGCGCCCTCGACCGCGTCGGCCACGGCGCGCAGGTCGCCGGCCAGGTCGGAGGTCTCGACCAGGCTGCCGGGGAAGCCCCGGTGGGCGGCGGCGTCGCCCGAGCGGACGATCGTCACCGGCTCGGGGTCGAGTGAGGCGAGCTGGCCGTGCAGCTTGCCGATCACCGTGGGGCAGCCGGGAAGCGCGGGCAGGGTCAACGCGGCGGGCGTCACCTGGCCGGGAGCGGCATCGGGGCCGGGCGATGAGCCCAGCAGGACCACGCGGGGCATGGCACCCTTTCGTGCGGAGACGGGTGTTGAGGCGGTGCAACCGGGGGCGGCATTTCGCCAGAGGCCAAAGTTTAGTGAGTTTTAGGTGAACAACACGCACCGGTGATCTATCCGTGTCGTTTGATCATGGTTCCACCTCTGCCAAGTGGACGGTCCCACTACACTGTCCGGGTGAGTCTGTACCGTGACGACGGCATCGTGCTGCGCACCCACAAGCTGGGCGAGGCCGACCGCATCGTCACCGTCCTGACCCGGCGGATGGGCAAGATCAGGGCCGTCGCCAAGGGGGTCAGGCGGACAACATCACGATTTGGGGGCAGGCTCGAACCTTTTACCCACGTCGACCTCCAGTTCCACACCGGCCGCACGCTCGACATGGTCACCCAGGCCGAGACCATCCGGTCCTACGGCGAGCCGCTCGTCTCCGACTACCCGCGCTACACGGCGGGCACCGCGATGCTGGAGACCGCCGACCGCCTGGTCATGGGGGAGAAGGAGCCCGCGCTCCGCCAGTTCCTGCTGCTCGTCGGCGGCCTGCGCACGCTCGGCTCGGGTGAGCACGAGGCCAGGCTCGTCCTGGACGCCTATTTCCTGCGCTCCCTCGCCGTCGCCGGGTACGCCCCCGCCCTGGAGGCCTGCGCCCGCTGCAAGGCCGTCTCGGTGCGGGCCTTCGCCATCGTGGCCGGGGGCGTGGTGTGCGGAAACTGCCGCCCGGCGGGCGCGGCGGTGCCCGAGGGGGAGACCCTCGCCCTGATGGTCGCGCTGCTCAAGGGCGACTGGCCCGCCGCCGACGCCTCCGTCGCCCGGCACCGGGCCGAGTGCAGCGGCCTGGTCGCGGCCTACCTCCAGTGGCACCTCGAACACGGCATACGCTCTCTTCGACACGTAGAAAGGGAGCAGCCAAGTGAACGTCCGCCCGCCCGTCCCACACCCTTCCGGCGCCACCCCGCCCCCGATCCCGCGTGACCTCGTGCCCCGGCACGTGGCGATCGTGATGGACGGCAACGGGAGGTGGGCCAAGCAGCGCGGCCTGCCCCGCACCGAGGGACACAAGGCGGGCGAGGCGTCGCTCTTCGACGTGATCGAGGGCGCGATCGAGCTCGGCGTCCCCTACCTGTCGGCCTACGCCTTCTCCACGGAGAACTGGAAGCGCTCCCCCGACGAGGTCCGCTTCCTGATGGGTTTCAACCGCGACGTCATCCGCCGCCGCAGGGACCAGCTCCACGCGATGGGCGTACGGGTCCGCTGGGCGGGACGCCCCGGACGGCTGTGGAGGAGCGTCATCCAGGAGCTGCGCGACGCCGAGGAGATGACCGAGGGCAACTCCACGCTGACCTTGCAGTTCTGCGTCAACTACGGCGGCCGCGCCGAGATCGTCGACGCCGCCCTGCGCCTGGCGCAGGACATCGCCGACGGGCGGGTCAAGCCGGGCAGGGTGAGGGAGGAGACCTTCGCCCGCTACCTGGACGAGCCGCAGATCCCCGACGTCGACCTCTTCGTACGGTCCTCCGGCGAGCAGCGGATCTCCAACTTCCTGATCTGGCAGACGGCGTACGCCGAGATGGTCTTCCTCAACCGCCTCTGGCCCGACTTCGACCGCCGTGATCTGTGGGAGGCGTGCGAGACGTACGCCAAGCGCGACAGGCGGTACGGGGGAGCGGTGCCGAACGCGGTCCCGTCCGCGCGGGACGCCTCGGGTGTCCCGGGTATCGCGGCGGAATGATGTTAGGTTCCGGGTGACGCCGATCCGCTGAGAGGTGCCCCGGATGACTGTCAGGATCGAACGCGACGGGCCCGTCACCACCGTCGTGCTCTCCAGGCCCGACGTCCGCAACGCCGTCGACGGTCCCACGGCCCAGGCGCTCGCCGACGCCTTCCGCGACTTCGACGCCGACCCCGGCGCGGCGGTGGCCGTGCTGTGGGGCGAGGGGGGCACGTTCTGCGCGGGAGCCGACCTCAAGGCCGTCGCCGAGGGCCGCGCCAACCGGGTGGACCCCGAGGGCGACGGGCCGATGGGACCCACCCGGATGCGGCTCGGCAAGCCCGTGATCGCGGCCGTCGCCGGGCACGCGGTCGCCGGGGGGCTGGAGCTCGCCCTCTGGTGCGACCTGCGGGTGGCCGAGGAGGACGCGGTGTTCGGGGTCTTCTGCCGCCGCTGGGGCGTCCCGCTGATCGACGGCGGCACCGTGCGGCTGCCTCGGCTGGTCGGGACGGGCCGGGCGATGGACATGATCCTCACCGGCCGTCCGGTGGCCGCCGAGGAGGCCCTCGGCATGGGGCTGGTCAACCGGGTGGTGCCGGCCGGCGCCTCGCGCGCCGCCGCCGAGAACCTGGCCGCCTCCATCGCGCGCTTCCCCCAAGAGTGCGTGCGGAGTGACCGCGTGTCGGTGCTGGAGCAGGAGGGGCTGCCCGAGCGGGAGGCGATGGCGGGGGAGCTGCGCCACGGCCTGGGCGTCCTGCCCGGCGCAGCGGCCGGCGCGTCCCGCTTCGCCGCGGGAGCCGGCCGCCACGGCGACTTCGGCGCCCCCTGACCCGCGGCCTCCCCGGGGGCCGTCAGGCCTTGACCTCGCGCAGGCGGCCGGTCTCCACCTCGTAGACGAAGCCGCGCACCGAGTCGGTGTGCGGGATGAAGGGGTCGTTCCTGATCCGGTGCAGGGACTGGACGACGTCCTCGTCGAGGTCGGTGAAGGCCTCGGCCGCCCAGTCGGGCTTGACCCCGACCTCGGCCTGGATCTGCCGCTTGAAGTCGTCGTCGGTGAAGGTGAGCATGCCGCAGTCGGTGTGGTGGATGAGGATGATCTCCCTGGTGCCGAGAAGGCGCTGGCTGATGGCCAGGCTGCGGCGCTCGTCCGCGGTGACCACGCCGCCCGCGTTGCGGATGACGTGCGCGTCGCCCTCCGAGAGCCCGAGCAGGCCGTACGGGTTGAGGCGGGCGTCCATGCAGGCCAGCACGGCCACCCCGCGCGCGGGCGGCAGGGGCAGGTGGCCCTTCCTGAAGGTCTCCGCGTAACGCTCGGCGTTGGCGAGCAGCTCGTCGGTGACGCTCATGGGTTCTCCTCGGGGGTAGGCGACGTCACGTCACAACCTACCCGCATTACCTACTCAGTCAATAGGTATTAGCGGAGAGTGACGTCAGGCCCGGCGCCGGGCGCGGTAGGCGGCGACGTGCATCCGGTTCCCGCAGGTGCGGCTGTCGCAGTAGACCCGCGAGCGGTTGCGTGACTCGTCCACGAAGACGTGGTCGCAGTCGGGCGCCGAACAGGTGCGCAGGCGCTCCCACTCGCCCTCGACGAGCAGGTGGGCGAGGGCGACCCCGATGTCGGCCGCGAGGTGCTCGTGGAGCGAGGCGTCCGGCGCGAAGTAGTGGACGTGCAGGGGGTGGCCGTCGTGCTCCGCCAGGCGCGGGGTGATGCGGGTCCCGCTCAGCAGGGTGTTCAGCCGGATGACCGCGGTGGGCTGGTCGGGGGCGGTGAAGACCTTGTGGAAGGCCTCGCGCAGCGCGCGCACCTGGGTCAGGTCGGCGGCGCCCAGCTCCCCGATCCCGCTGACCTCCCAGCGTGCCACGAAGTCGCCGAGTTTCCGCAGGTCGGTCAGGGTGTCCTCGCCCCCGGTGGAGGGGGAGGTGTTGACCAGGTCCACCGCGGTGGCGAGTGAGTGCACCATGTCATGTCCGAATGGCATGTTGACTCCTGTAGAAGCGGTTGCAACGTGGAGGCGCGTACGGCGGCTCGCCGTGTCGGAAGCGTATCTCTCCCGTGGACCTCCGGCGCCCTCTCACGGGCGCCCGTCACAGTGGTGTGCCCCGGCCGACAAGGCTTTCCGTGGAGCATGTCCTGGTGAGCCGTGATGTGTGCGTCACGTCCCGAAATCGGGCTTCTCGTACGTGTTCCGTCGCCTCACGTCACCCTGTGTCGTGCCAGCGGGCGTCCGTTCAGGCGCGGCTCGGGGCGCGGAGCGGCTTGGCGGCGGTGACGCAGGAGGCGCAGGTCCCGAAGATCTCCAGCGTGTGGGTGATCTCGGTGAAGCCGTGCTCGGAACCGATGGTCTCGGCCCAGCGTTCAACCGCGGGCCCGGCCACCTCCACCGTACGGCCGCACCTGCGGCAGACCAGGTGGTGGTGGTGGTCGCCGCTGGCGCACGCCCGGTAGACCGACTCGCCGTCGTCGGTCCGCAGCACGTCGACGTGGCCGGTGTCGGCGAGCGCCTGGAGCGCCCGGTAGACGGTGGTCAGTCCGATCTTGGCGCCTTCCGCGCGCATCTCCGCGTAGACGTCCTGCGCGCTGCGGAAACCCTCGCTCTGACGGAGGATCGCGTGGACGGCGTCACGCCTGTTGCTCATGGGCTGGACTCCTGAGGTCGGCTTCGACGTACGAATCTACCGAGCCCGAGGGCGAGGGCGAACCCCGCGAGAGCGACGATGACGATGATCGCGCCCGGTGGAACCTCGATGTAGAAGGAGGAGGTCAGGCCACCGACCGTAGAGATCATCCCAAACAGCATGGAAAGGAACATCGTGCTCACGAACCCCCGGGTGAGCTGCTGGCTGGTCGCCACCGGCACCACCATCAGCGCGCTCACCAGAAGCAATCCTACGACGCGCATGGCGATCACCACGGTCAGCGCGGCGGTCACGGCGATCAGCAGGCTGAGGAAGCGGACCGGCAGGCCGCTGGCCTTGGCGACCTCCTCGTCCTGGCACAGCACGTAGAGTTCCCGCCCGAAGACGGTCACCACGCCGAGCACCGCCACCGCCAGCAGGCCGATCACCCACACGTCCTCGACGGCGACGCTGCTGATCGAGCCGAACAGGTAGGACATCAGCGTGGCGTTGCTCCCCCCGGGAGCCAGCGAGATGAGCAGCACGCCTCCGGCGATGCCGCCGTAGAACAGCAGGGCGAGCGCCACGTCCCCGCTGGTCCTGCCGCGCTCGCGGACCAGCTCGATGGCGACGGCGCCCAGCACCGAGACCAGCACGGCCGTCAGCACGGGGGCCGTCCCGGTCAGGAAGCCCAGGGCCACGCCGGTCAGCGCGACGTGCCCGATGCCGTCGCCCAGCAGGGCGAGGCGGCGCTGGACCATGAACGTGCCGATGGCGGGGGCGGCCAGGCCGACCAGGAGGGCGGCGATCAGCGCCCGCTGCATGAAGTCGAACCGCAGAAGCTCGATCACGAGGCGGGCCTCCAGTCGAGCGGGCTCACGGGCTCCTCCTCGGCGTGCGGGTGCACGTGGTCGTGGCCGGGCAGCGCGTGCGTGCCGACCGCCTGGGGTGGCGGGCCGTCGTGGCACACGTATCCGTCCCGCAGGACCACCGCCCGGGTGATCAGGGGCTCCAGCGGGCCGAGCTCGTGCGCGACCAGCAGGACCGTCTTGCCCCGCTCGACGAGCGTGGACAGGGTCTCCGCGAGGAGCAGCTGGCTCTCTGAGTCGACGCCCGCCGTGGGCTCGTCCATGACGAAGGTGTCGGGCTCCCCGGCGAGGGCGCGGGCGATCAGCACCCGCTGCTGCTGCCCGCCGGACAGCGCCTGCACCGGGTCGGAGGCGCGGTGGGCCAGGCCGACGGCCGCCAGGGCCCTGTCCGTCGCCTCGCGGTCGGCCGCGCCGGTCGGGCGCAGACGGCGCTGCCTCGCGATCCTGCCGGAGGCGACGACCTCGCGGATCGTGGTCGGCACGCCCCCGCCCACCGAGAGACGCTGGGGTACGTAGCCGATCCGCCACCACTCGCGGAACCGGGCGGGAGGCCTGTCGTACAGGAGGGTCTCGCCGCCGGACAGGGGGACGAGGCCGAGCAGGGCGCGGATGAGGGTGGACTTCCCCGATCCGTTCGCGCCGAGCACCGCCACCGCCTCACCGGGTTCGACGGACAGGTCGATCCCGCGAAGCACCGGACGGCGGTCCAGGTTGACCTGGCCGCCGTTCATGGTGAAAACCGTTTTGCTGGACGTCACGTGTGACCTTTACGAGCAGCTGAGCGCTGCCTGGAGTGTGGAGAGGTTCTGGCGCATGGCGGACAGGTAGTCGCCGTTCGGCGGCTGGCTCTCCACCGGGTCGAGGACCGCGGTCTTCGCACCGACCTCCTGGGCGAGAATCTCGGCGACCTTCGGGCTGACGAGGGTTTCGGTGAAAATCGTAGTTACTTTCTCCTGTTTGGCCACTTTTGCCACTTCGGCGAGGCGGGCGGGAGAGGGCTCGGCGTCAGGATCGAGGCCGCTGATGCCGATCTGGTGCAGCTTGTAGCGGTCGGCGAGATAGCCGAACGCGGCGTGGCTGGTGACGATCGCGTCCGAGGAACAGGTGGTCAGGCCCTTGGCCAGCTCCTGGTCCAGGGTGGTGAGGTCGGCGGCGGTGGCGGCGGCGCGGTCCCTGTACCCCTGGGCGTGCGCGGGGTCGGCGGTGGCCAGCCTCTCGCCGAGCTTGGTGGCGACCGTCGCGAAGCGGGCCGGGTCGAGCCAGAGGTGGGGGTCGTAACCGATCTCCTCGTGGTCGTGTCCCTCCTCGCCGTGGTGTTCCTCCTCCGCGACCGCGGGAAGCGGGGTGACCGAGGTGGCCACGTCGAAGCCCCGGTCGGCGGCGTGCTGCTCGACGGCCTCGTCCACCGCGGGCTGGACCCCCTTGATGTAGACGACGAGCCCCGTCTTCTCCAGCCCGGCCACCTGGAGCGGGGACAGCTCCAGGTCGTGCGGCTCGACGCCGGGCTTGGTCAGGCCGGTGACGGTCGCGTCGGGGCCGCCCACCCGCTCGGCGAGCCACTGCAGGGGATACATGGCCGCGGTGACGGCGGGCCTGCCGTCCGCGGAAACGCCCGACGCCCCCCCGGACGAGCCGCCGGTGGCCGAGCCGGTCTCGGTGCCGCAGGCGGTGACGGCGGCGAGAAGAACGGCGGACGCGGCCAAGCTGGCATTACGTATGCGGATACGTCGGGAGGACTCGGACATCATGCTAACCAGTATGCGCGTAAATGAAAACGGTTGTCAAAATCGGGTCTCGCGCGAAGCCCGCCGAGGACGCCGTTCCGCACGCGAGGGAGCACCGTACGGCACCCGGGGCAGTCGTGTCCGGCCCGGGAGGGAGAGCCGTCCGGCCTGGGAAGGAAGGCCGCTCGGCCCGGGAGGGAGGCCGCCCGGTGCGAGGAGGAAGGGCGTCCGGTGCGGCGGGGAGGGACCGTGACGCGGGCGAAGACCGCTGACGCGCTGTACCGGGCCTGCCGGGCCGGGGCGCGACCGGGCGGGGGAGCGGGGAACCGGGAGAACCGGGGGAGCAGGGGAACGCCGCCCGGCGCGAGGGGCCTCCGGGGCGCGGGCGTCAGAGAGCCCGGCCGGCGAAGGGGGCGAAGTTATCGCGGGCCGGGCTCTCGTCGCCGGGCCGGGGAGCCGCCGCTCTCCGGCCTCGGCGGTCGGTGGGGGGACGCGGAGGCTCCGGCCCGGCGTGGAGGATTCGGGCCGCACCTCCCGCTACCGGTGGGCCGGGGTGCCCGAGGGTGTGGGCGCCCCGGCCCCGCTGGTGACCGGGGATTCAGCCGGGGACCAGGCCGACGCGTCCTTCCCCGGTGTAGACGTTCATCGAGCTGCCCCTGACGAACCCGATGAGTGTCAGCCCCGTCTCGGCGGCCAGCTCCACGGCGAGCGAGGAGGGGGCCGAGACGGCGGCGAGGATCGGGATGCCTGCCATCACCGCCTTCTGGACGAGCTCGAAGGAGGCGCGTCCCGACACCATGAGCACGGTCGAGGCGAGCGGCAGGCGCCCGTCGCGCAGCGCCCAGCCGACCAGCTTGTCCACCGCGTTGTGCCGGCCCACGTCCTCGCGTACGCAGAGCGCGTCGCCGCCGAGCGTGAACAGGCCCGCGGCGTGCAGCCCGCCGGTCCGGTCGAACACCCGCTGGGCCGCGCGGAGCCGGTCGGGCAGCGCCGCGATCACCTCGGCCGTCACCGGCGCTGGGTCACCGTCCACCCGCCACCTGGCGACCGTGCGGACCGCGTCGAGCGAGGCCTTGCCGCACACCCCGCACGAGGAGGTGGTGTAGAAGTTGCGCTCCAGGGAGGTCGCCGGCGGGGAGGTGCCCGCGGCGAGCCTGACGTCGAGCACGTTGTAGGTGTTGGCGCCGTCGGCGGTGGCGCCCGCGCAGTAGCGGATCGCGGTGACCTGCTCGGCGGAGGTGACCACTCCCTCGCTCACCAGGAAGCCCGCCGCCAGGTCGAAGTCGTCGCCCGGCGTGCGCATGGTGATCGTGAGCGGCCGCCCGTCGAGCCGGATCTCCAGCGGCTCCTCGGCCGCCAGCACGTCGACCCGGTGGGCGGCCGCGGCCTCCCGCAACCGCAGGACCCGGCGCTTGACGGTGACCCTACCCATCGGCGGAGGCCGTCCGCGCGCCGGAGACGGGCCCGGAGGCGGGTCGGGAGGCGGGCCCGGAGACGGGGCCGGGTTCGGAGGTGGGCCGGGGAGCGGGGCCGGATAGGGGGATCGTGTTCTCGGAGGTGGCCACGTTCTGGACGTGCTGGAAGCCGAAACGGCCCTTGATGCACAGGTTGCCGTGGGTGACGGGGTTGTCGTGCGGCGAGCTCACCTTGACGATCCGGTTGTCCTGCACGTGCAGGGTCAGGTTGCAGCCGACCCCGCAGTAACTGCAGATCGTCGTCGTCTCGGTCTGGCGGGACTCGTCCCAGCTGCCCGCGGCGCGCATGTCGAACTCGCTCTTGAACGACAGTGCCCCGGTGGGGCAGACCTCCACGCAGTTGCCGCAGTAAACACAGGCGGAGTCGGTGAGCGGGGCGTCGTGCTCGGTCGAGATCATCGCGTCGAAGCCCCGCCCGGCGACCGAGATGGCGAAGCTGTTCTGCCACTGGTCGCCACAGGCGTCGACACACTTGTAGCAGAGGATGCACTTCGAGTAGTCGCGCACGTAGAGGTCGTTGTCGACCTTCGCGGGCTGCGCGACCGTGGCGGCCTCCTCGCCGAAGCGGTCGGGCCGGGCGCCGTACTCCTCGATCCACTCGGCCGCGCGCGGCGTGGTGGACAGGTCGGCCGTCGAGGCGAGCAGCTCCAGGACGATCTTGCGGCTGTGCCGGGCGCGCTCGGTCGCGGTGCCGACGACCATGCCGGGCTCGGCCCTGCGCGAGCAGGCGGGGGCGAGCGTACGGGCGCCCTCGACCTCGACCACGCAGACCCGGCAGGCGTTCTTCGGGGTGAGGGTGTCGCCGTAGCAGAGGGTCGGGATGTCCTTGCCCGCCGCCGAGCAGGCGTCCAGCACGGTCGAGCCCTCCGGCACCCGGACCGGGTCGCCGTCGACGGTCATCTCGATCAGCCGCCGGGGCGGCTGCAGGGGAACACTCATGATGCCTCCGAGGGGGAGAAGACGCCCAGCCGGTCGATGGCCGACTCGACGGCGTTCCAGGCGGTCTGGCCGAGCCCGCAGATCGAGGCGTCGCGCATGGCCCGGCCGACCTCCCGCAGCAGCGCGATGTCTCCGGCGGTGGGCCTGCGGCTCAGCCGGTGCAGGGCCTCCTCCTGCCGCACGGTGCCCACCCGGCAGGGCACGCACTGCCCGCACGACTCGTCGCGGAAGAACTCCGCGATGCGCAGGAGGATGTGGGCCAGGTCGACGCTGTCGTCGAGCACCAGGACCACGCCCGAGCCCAGGGTCGTGCCGGCCGCCCGGGTGCCCTCGAAGGTGAGCGGGACGTCGAGCTCGTCCGGGCGGACGAACCCGCCGGCCGCGCCGCCCAGCAGCACCGCCCGGAGCCTCCCGGTCGCGCCCCCGGACAGGTCGAGCAGCTCGCGCAGGGTGGCGCCGAACGGCAGCTCGTAGACGCCCGGCCTGGCGACCGTGCCCGAGACGCAGAACAGCTTGGTGCCCGTCGAGCCCTCCGTGCCGATCGCCGCGTAGGCGGCGGCCCCGCCGCTCAGGATGGGAAGCACGTTGACCAGGGTCTCGACGTTGTTGACCACGGTGGGCTTGCCGAACAGGCCCTTCTCCACGGGGAAGGGCGGCTTGCTGCGCGGCTCGCCGCGGAAGCCCTCGATCGAGTTGAAGATCGCGGTCTCCTCGCCGCAGATGTAGGCGCCCGCGCCGCGCCTGATCTCGATGTCGAAGGCGAAGCCCTGCCCCATGACGTCGGCCCCGAGCAGGCCGCGCGCGCGGGCGACGTCGATGGCGTGGGCCATCCGGCCGATCGCCCGGGGGTACTCCCCGCGGATGTAGAGGTATCCCTTGGGGCAGCCGGTGGCGTACGCGGCGATGGTCATCGCCTCCACCAGGGCGTACGGGTCGCCCTCCATGACCACGCGGTCCTTGAAGGTGCCCGGCTCGCTCTCGTCCGCGTTGCAGACCAGGTAGTGGGGGTGGTCGAGCTGGCGGGCCGTGGCCTCCCACTTGCGCCCGGTGGGGAACGCCGCCCCGCCCCGCCCGACGAGGCCGGATTCGAGCACCTCGCGGATGACGCCGGCGGGACCGATCCTGACGGCCTCGCGCAGCGCGGCGTAGCCGCCCTCGGCCCGGTAGTCGTCCAGGCTCGCCGGGTCGACGACGCCCACCCGGCGCAGCAGCACGAGGGAGGGGTCGCCCGCCTGCGGGACGGCGTGCTCGGCGGGAGGCTCCGCGCGCTCGGCCAGGGCGGGGCCGCCGGTGGCGTCCATGCCGCTGAGGCCGCCGAGCCTGCTGAGATCCCTCGCGCGGCCCGCCTCACCGCCGCCCGTGCCAACGGTGCCCTCCGCGGGACGAGCGTCGCCCGCATCGCGTGTGCCGGCCGCGCCGCCGGCGGTGCTCGCATCGCTCGTGCCGTTTGTGGCATCGGCGGCGCGGGCCCGGCCGGCCCCGTTGGCTCCGCCGGTGGGAGCCGGTGCCGGTTCGGCCGGGCCGTACACGGTCGCGCCGGGGAACTCGCCGGCCTGCAGGGCGAGTGCGGCGGGGGCCCGCTCGCACAGGCCGAGGCAGGGGCTCGGCTGCCAGGACATGCCGGGCGGGCCGAGCCGCTCCTCGGTGCTCCGCCGCACCGCGTCTGCGCCGCGCGCCTGGCAGGCCAGGTCGGTGCAGACGTGCAGCACCCGCGCCGGTCGTGGTTTCGTCGAGAACAGCGAGTAGAAGGTCGCCACCCCGTACGCCTCGGCGGGCGGCACGGTCAGGCGGCGGCAGACGTAGTCGAGGGCTCCCTCGCTGATCCACCCGATCCTGTCGTTGACCGCGTGCAGCGCGGGGAGCAGGAGGTCGCGCCGATCGCGGGCCCCGTGCCCGCCGACGGCGACGCGCAGGTCACCTTCGGAGCGGGCGCCGCCCTCCCAGCCCGACGGAGGGGCGCCGAGGAACGCGTCGACGGCGGCGCGCTCCTCGGCCGAGGGCTCGGCGTCGCTGAACCGGAGATCCACGCCCCCGTCACCCGGCCTTCGCGGGCACGAGCTTGTCGACGCGCACGGCGGCGGCCTTGAACTCCGCGGTGCCCGCGATCGGGCAGGTGGCCTCGATGGTGAGGGCGTTGGTGTCGACCTCGTCGGGGAAGTGCATCGTCATGAAGACCAGGCCGGGACGCAGCGCCGGGTCGACGTGGACGGGGGCGACGACCGAGCCGCGCCGGGAGCTGATCCTGACCTCCTCGCCGGGACTCACCCCCAGCCGCGCGGCGTCCTCGGGGGAGAGCTCGATGTTCTCGCCCCTGCGCAGCGGGGAGGCGAACCCGGACGACTGCACGCCGGTGTTGTAGGAGTCGAGACGGCGGCCGGTGGTGAGCCGCAGGGGATACTCGTCGTTGAGCAGGTCGACCGGCGGGGAGTGCCTGAGCACCGCGAACGGCGCCGCCCTGCCCCGCCGGGCCGGGTCGCTCTCCCAGAGCCGCCCGTGCAGGAAGGGCGGTTCGAGGGAGTCCTCGGACGGGCAGGGCCACTGGATGCCCTGGAGCCTGTCGAGCCTGTCGTAGGTCATGCCGGTGTGGGCGGGGGAGAGCGCGCGGAGCTCGTCCCAGACCTCCTCGGCGCCGGTGTAGTGCCAGTCGTGGCCGAGGAGGCGGGCCAGCTCGCAGAGGATCCAGATGTCGTCGCGGGCCTCGCCCGGCGCCTGGAGCGCCTTGCGGACCCGCTGCACCCGCCGCTCGCTGTTGGTGAAGGTGCCCTCGCTCTCGCACCAGGCCGCGCCCGCCGGCAGCACCACGTCGGCCATTTGGGCGGTCTTGGTGAGGAATATGTCCTGCACGACCAGGTGGTCGAGCATGCCGAGCCGCTTGACGCAGCTCAGCGAGTCGGCCTCGGACTGCACCGGGTTCTCGCCGATGAGGTAGCAGGTGGTGACCTCGCCCTCGGCCATCCCCTCCAGCATCTCGGTGAGGTTGCGGCCGTAACGAGGCTGGATGGGGGTGTCCCAGGCCCGCTCGAACTTGACGCGGATCTCCGGGTCGAGGATGTCCTGGAAGCCGGGCAGCCGGTTGGGGATGGCCCCCATGTCGCCGCCGCCCTGCACGTTGTTCTGGCCGCGCAGCGGGGACAGGCCCGAACCGTAGCGCCCGACGTGGCCGGTGAGCAGCGCCAGGTTGATGAGGGCGCGCACGTTGTCGGTGGCGTTGTGGTGCTCGGTGATGCCGAGCGTCCAGCACAGCTGGGCGCGGTCGGCCCTGGCGTAGGCGTGCGCGAGCTCCCGGACGGCGTCCGCGGGCACGCCGGTGACCTGCTCGGCCACCGGGAGCGTCCACGGCTCGACCGAGGCGGCGAACTCCGCGAATCCCTCGGTGGCGCGCTCGATGAACGAGGTGTTGTGCAGCCCGGAGTGGATGATCTCCCGGGCCACCGCGTGCGCGAGCGGGATGTCGGTGCCCACGTTGAGGCCCATCCACAGGTCGGCCCACTCGGCGGTGCCCGTGCGGCGGGGGTCGACCGCGAACATGCGGGCGCCCTTTCTTATCCCCTTGAGCACGTGGTGGAAGAAGATCGGGTGCGCGTTGCGCGCCGCCGAGCCCCACATCACGATCACGTCGGCGTCCTCCACCTCCTGGTAGGAGGAGGTGCCGCCGCCGCTGCCGAAGGCCGCGGACAGGCCCGCCACGCTCGGGGCGTGGCAGGTGCGGTTGCAGGAGTCGACGTTGTTGGTGCCGATCACGAGCCGGGTGAACTTCTGACCCACGTAGTTCATCTCGTTGGTGGAACGGGCGCACGACAGCATCGCGAAGGAGTCGGGCCCGTGCCGCTCGACGTTGCGGCGGAAGCCCTCCGCGGCCCGCCGCAGCGCCTCTTCCCAGGTGGCGCGGCGCAGCACGCCGTTCTCACGGACAAGGGGATGGGTGAGCCGGTCGTAGTGCTCGGCGCGGTCCCCGCGGTCCCTTTTCATTGCCGCATCCTTTCGACAGTCCTGTATACAGTCTACGGTATGTCGCATCAACCGACGGCGGCAAGATTTTCCCGGACGCGCTCGTCCAGCAGGTCCGCGACCGCGTGGATCGCCCGCAGCGTGGGCACCTCGGCCCCGGTCAGGTCGGCCAGCTCCACGACGGCGGCGAGGAGCACGTCGAGCTCCAGGGGCTTGCCCTTCTCCAGGTCCTGGAGCGTGGAGGTCTTGTGCTCCCCCGCCCGCTCGGCGCCCGCGATCCGGCGCTCGATCGAGATGTCGGGCTCGCATCCCACCCGGCGGGCCACGTCGACGGTCTCGCGCATCATGGTGACGACGAGGTCGCGCGTCCCGCGGTGGCGGCAGATGCCCGCCATGGTCGCCCGGGTGAGCGCGCTGATCGGGTTGAAGGCGATGTTGCCCATGAGCTTGATCCAGATGTCGCGCCGCAGATCCGTCTCGACAGGACACTTCAGGCCGCCCTCGATCATGGCGGTGCTGAAGTCGACGCAGCGCGAGGAGAGGGAGCCGTCGGGCTCCCCGATGGAGAAGCGGGTGCCCTCCAGGTGGCGGATCACGCCGGGCGCCTCGATCTCCGTCGCCGCGTAGACGACGCATCCGATGGCGCGCTCCAGCGGCAGGGCGGAGGTGACCGCCCCGCCGGGGTCGACGCTCTCGATCACGTGGCCCTGGTAGGGGCCGGGCATCCCGTGGAAATACCACCACGGGATGCCGTTCTGGGCCGCGATGAGGCCGGTGGTCTCGTGGAGCAGCGGCTGGATCATGGGCCCGGCCGCCGCGTAGGAGTTGGCCTTGAGGCCGAGGAAGACGTGGTCCACCGGGCCGATCTCGCGAGGGTCGTCGGTGGTGTGGGGGTGGGCGGTGAAGTCTCCGCGCGGGCTGAGCACGCGCACTCCCGATTCGCGCATCGCCGCGAGGTGCTCTCCGCGGGCGATCAGATGCACCTCGGCGCCTGCCCTGCACAGGGCGGCGCCGACGTAGGCGCCGATGGCGCCGGCGCCAAGAACAGCGACTTTCACAAGAGGCTCCGTCCTCGCGTCCATAGTGCATTCGGTATACAGTATGGAAAAAATCCGGTCAAGGAGCCGCCGATGGCCGTCCCCAGATCCACCGTTCACGAAGCCGTCCACGAAGCCGTCCACGAAGCCGTGCACGAAGCCCCGTCCCGAGATCCGGGCACCGCGCCCTCGCCGGGGTCGCCGGCCGAGGGGGCGTCGCACCACGGCGCCCACGCGGGGGCGCTCCCGTGGGAGTCGGCCCGCCGGGTCGCGGCGTCCGCCGCGCTGCCGCTCCCCCCGGTCGACCTCCCCCTCCACCTGGCGTACGGCTGCCGCCTGGCCGCGCCGCTGCACGCCCTCGTCCCGGTGCCCGGCGCCGACGTGGCCGCGATGGACGGCTACGCGGTCGCGGGCGATCCGCCCTGGCGGGTCACGGGCCTCGTGCTCGCCGGGGGCGCGCCCTTCGGGGCCGCGCTCGCGCCCGGCACGGCGGTGGAGATCGCCACCGGCGCCCCGGTGCCCGAGGGCGCCGAGGCGGTGCTGCCCTACGAGCTGGCCGTACGGACCGGCGGGGCGCCACCCGGGGGCGAGGGGGCCGGGCGATCCGTGCCGCCGGGCGGTTTCGCGCCGCCACTCGGCCGGTTCGCGCCACCGGGAGCGCCACCGGGAGGGCCGCCGGGTGGGCCACCGGGCGGCGGCTGGGTGTCGGCCGTCCCGGGGGCGGTCGAGCCCGGCAGACACATCCGGCGGCGCGGCGAGGACTGCCCGCTGGGGACCGTGGTGCTCACGGCCGGTTCGGCCGTCACGCCCGCGGTGCTCGGCCTCGCGGCCGGGCTCGGGCACGACGTGCTCCGCGTACGGCCCAGACCGCTGGTGTCCGTGCTGGTCACGGGCGACGAGGTGGTGACGCGCGGGCTGCCGGGCCCGGGGCGGGTGCGCGACGCGATCGGTCCCATGCTGCCCGGGCTCGTCGAGTGGGCGGGCGGCCTGGCCGAGGCGCCGCGGTGGCTGCCCGACGGGGCGCGGGCGCTGGCCGCCGCGCTCGCGGGGGCCCCGGACGGCCCGCCGGGCCAGGTGGTCGTGGTCTGCGGCGCCTCCTCGAAGGGGCCCGCCGACCACCTGAGGGCGGTGCTCTCCGGGCTCGGGGCGGAGATCCTCGTCGACGGCGTCGCGGTGCGTCCCGGCCACCCGCAACTCCTCGCCAGGCTTCCGGACGGGCGCCTGGTGGCGGGGCTGCCGGGCAATCCCTACGCCGCCCTGGTCGCCGCGCTGACCTTGCTCGCCCCGGCGATCCGGGCGCTCGCGGGCGGTCCCGAGGCCCCGCGCGAGCGGTCCGCGCTCACCGGTCCCGTACGGCCCCACCACGCCGACACCCGCATGGTCGCGGTGCGGCGCGGCGGCCGTGGCGCGGTGCCCGTCGGGCACGACCGGCCGGGATCGCTGTGGGGGGCCGCGCTCGCCGAGGCGCTCGCGGTCGTCCCGCCCGGGTGGAGGGGCGAGCCGGTCGAGCTCGTCCCACTGCCCGCACAAAGGGTCTAGACATCCCCGGACCCCGGGGGTAACCATTGCCCTCATACGGTATGCAGTATGGAGAACACAATCGAGAGGACCACCAGAATGACCCAGCCAGCGGACACGGCGCCGGAAACCATCTCCGGAGGCCACCTGGTGGCGAAGGCGCTCAAGGCGGAGGGGATCGATGTGATCTTCACGCTCTGCGGCGGCCACATCATCGACATCTACGACGGTTGCGTCGACGAGGGCATCGAGGTCATCGACGTCCGCCACGAGCAGGTGGCGGCGCACGCGGCCGACGGTTACGCCCGGATCACCGGCAAGCCGGGTTGCGCGGTCGTGACGGCGGGGCCGGGCACCACCGACGCGGTGACCGGCGTCGCCAACGCCTTCAGGGCCGAGAGCCCCATGCTGCTCATCGGGGGGCAGGGGGCGCTGAGCCAGCACAAGATGGGCTCGCTGCAGGACCTGCCCCACGTCGACATGATGACCCCGATCACCAAGTTCGCGGCCACGGTCCCCTCGACCGAGCGGGTGGCCGACATCGTCTCGATGGCCTTCAGGGAGTGCTACCACGGCGCTCCCGGGCCGTCCTTCCTGGAGATCCCGCGCGACGTCCTCGACGCCAGCGTCCCGCTCGCCAAGGCCCGCGTCCCCGAGGCCGGCCGCTACCGCGCCTCGGTGCGCCAGGCCGGAGACCCCGAGGCCGTCGAGCGCCTCGCCGACCTGCTGGCCCACGCGGAGAAGCCCTGCGTCCTGCTGGGCAGCCAGGTCTGGACCACCCGGGGCACCGACGACGCGATCGACTTCGTCCGCGCCCTCAACGTCCCCGCCTACATGAACGGCTCGGCCCGCGGCACGCTGCCCCCCGGCGACCCGCACCACTTCCAGCTCTCCCGGCGCTACGCCTTCACCAACGCCGACCTGATCATCATCGTCGGCACCCCGTTCGACTTCCGGATGGGCTACGGCAAGCGCCTGTCGCCCTCGGCGACGGTGGTCCAGATCGACCTCGACTACCGCACGGTCGGCAAGAACCGCGACGTCGACCTGGGGATCGTCGGCGACGCCGGGCTGATCCTGGCGGCGGCCACCCAGGCCGCCTCCGGCCGCGTCGAGAACGGCGCGGCCCGGCGCAAGGAGTGGCTGGAGGAGCTGCGCGCGGTCGAGACCGCGGCCTACGAGAAGCGGCTGCCCCGCCAGCTCTCCGGCGCGCAGCCGATCGACCCCTACCGCCTGGTCCACGAGATCAACGAGTTCCTCACCGAGGACACCATCTACATCGGCGACGGCGGCGACATCGTCACCTTCTCCGGCCAGGTCGTCCAGCCCAAGTCGCCCGGCCACTGGATGGACCCCGGGCCGCTCGGCACCCTCGGCGTCGGCGTCGCCTTCGCCATGGCCGCCAAATACGCCAAACCCGACAAGGAGGTGCTCTGCCTCTTCGGAGACGGGGCGTTCAGCCTCACCGGCTGGGACTTCGAGACGATGGTCCGCTTCGACCTGCCGTTCATCGGCGTCATCGGCAACAACTCGTCGATGAACCAGATCCGTTACGGCCAGGCCGCCAAGTACGGCGACGACCGCGGCCGGATCGGCAACACCCTCGGCGACGTCCGCTACGACGAGTTCGCCCGGATGCTGGGCGGTCACGGCGAGGAGGTCAGGGACCCCGCCGACATCAGGCCCGCGCTGGAGCGGGCCCGCGAGTCGGGCAGGCCCGCCCTGATCAACGTATGGGTCGATCCGGACGTCTACGCGCCCGGAACCATGAACCAGACCATGTACAAGTGAGGGGGACCCCATGAAGGCACTGGAAGGTGTCCGCGTCCTCGACATGACCCACGTGCAGTCGGGTCCGTCCTGTACGCAGCTCCTGGCCTGGCTCGGCGCCGACGTGATCAAGCTGGAGGCGCCCTCCGGAGACATCACCCGCAAGCAGCTGCGCGACGTCCCCGACGTCGACAGCCTCTACTTCACGATGCTCAACTGCAACAAGCGCAGCATCACCCTCAACATGAAGAGCGACCGCGGCAAGCAGCTCTTCACCGAGCTGCTGCGCGACTCCGACATCCTGGTGGAGAACTTCGGGCCCGGCGCGGTCGACCGGATGGGGTTTTCCTGGGACCGGCTCCAGGAGCTCAACCCGCGGCTGGTCTACGCCTCGATCAAGGGTTTCGGCCCGGGACGCTACGCCAAGTTCAAGGCGTACGAGGTGATCGCCCAGGCGATGGGCGGCTCGATGAGCACCACCGGCTTCGAGGACGGCCCGCCGCTGGCCACCGGCGCCCAGATCGGCGACTCGGGCACCGGCATCCACGCCGTCGCCGGCATCCTGGCCGCCCTCTACCAGCGTGAGCAGACCGGGCGCGGCCAGCGCGTGCAGGTGGCGATGCAGCACGCGGTGCTCAACCTGTGCCGGGTGAAGCTCCGCGACCAGCAGCGGCTCGGCCACGGGCCCCTGTCGGAATACCCCAACAAGACCTTCGGCGACGAGGTGCCGCGCTCGGGCAACGCCTCGGGCGGCGGCCAGCCCGGCTGGGCCGTGCGGTGCGCGCCCGGCGGCCCCAACGACTACATCTACGTCATCGTGCAGCCGGTCGGCTGGGCGCCGCTCGCCGGGATCATCGGCCGCCCCGAGCTGGCCAACGACCCCGAGTGGGCCACTCCCGAGGCGCGCCTTCCCAACCTCGACAAGACGTTCCAGCTCATCGAGGAGTGGAGCATCACCCGCGACAAGTGGGAGGTCCTCGACCTGCTCAACGCCGCCAACATCCCCTGCGGCCCGATCCTGTCGACCAAGGAGCTGCTGGAGGACGACAGCCTGCGGAGGGAGGGCGCGCTGGTCGAGGTCGACCACCCCCAGCGCGGCTCCTTCGTGACGGTCGGCAGCCCGCTGCACCTGTCCGACTCGCCGGTGGACGTCACCGCGCCGCCCCTGCTCGGCGAGCACAACACCGAGATCTACGCCGGCCTCGGCCTGTCCGTCGAGGAGCTGGCCGAGCTGAAGACGAACGGAGTCATCTGATGGCGTATGACCAGGCCGCCGTACGCGAGGTGCTGGACAAGGCCCGTGCCGAGGGCCGCACCGCGCTGACCGCCCCCGAGGGCAGGAGGATCTGCCAGGCGTACGGCATCTCGACCCCCGGTGAGGGGGTGGCGACCTCCGCGGAGGAGGCGGTGTCGCTCGCCGGGGAGATCGGCCTGCCCGTGGTGCTCAAGATCGTGTCTCCCGACATCCTGCACAAGACCGAGGCGGGCGGGGTGCTCGTCGGCCTGGCCGACCTCGACGCGGTGCGCGCCGGCTACGACCGGATCCTCGCCTCCGCGCGCTCGTACGACCCCGAGGCGTCGATCGACGGCGTCCAGGTCCAGGCCATGGTCGGTGCCGGGCACGAGGTGATCATCGGCGCGGTCACCGACCAGACCTTCGGCAAGGTCGTCGCCTTCGGGCTCGGCGGGGTGCTCGTCGAAGTCCTCAAGGACGTGACCTTCCGGCTGGCCCCCCTCTCGGGTGATGATGCACTCGGGATGCTGGACGACATCAGGGCGGCGGAGGTGCTGCGCGGTGTCCGCGGTGCCGAGGCGGCCGACAGGGGGGCGCTGTCGAACATGATCGAACGAGTCGGCGCCCTCGCCGGGGACTTCCCCGAGATCTCGGAGGTGGACCTGAACCCGGTCTTCGCCACCTCCGAGGGCGCGACGGCCGCCGACGTGCGCATCCTCCTCGACGCCGACCCCGTCGCCGCGCCCGCCAGGCTCTCGCGCGAGGAGATCCTCGCCGGGATGAACCGGATCTTCAAGCCGCGCGCCGTCGCGGTGATCGGCGCCTCCGGCGAGACCGGCAAGATCGGCAACTCGGTGATGCGCAACCTGATCAACGGCGGCTACCGGGGCCACATCTACCCGATCAACCCGAAGGCCCCCGAGATCCTCGGGCTGCCCGCCTACGCCAGCATCGCCGACGTGCCGGGCGAGGTCGACGTGGCGGTCTTCGCCATCCCGGCCAAGTTCGTGCCCGCGGCGCTGGAGGACGCCGGGCGCAAGGGGGTGGCGGGAGCCATCATGATCCCGTCGGGGTTCGCCGAGACGGGCAACGTCGAGGGGCAGCGGGAGATCGTCGAGATCGCCCGCAAGCACGGCATGCGGATGCTCGGCCCCAACATCTACGGCTACTACTACACGCCGGAAAACCTGTGCGCCACGTTCTGCACGCCGTACGACGTGAAGGGCGGGGTCGCGCTGACCTCGCAGAGCGGTGGCATCGGGATGGCCATCCTCGGCTTCAGCCGCACCACCGGGATGGGCGTCTCGGCGATCGTCGGGGTCGGCAACAAGGCCGACGTCGACGAGGACGACCTGCTCACCTTCTTCGAGCAGGACGACAACACCAACTGCGTGGCGATGCACCTGGAGGACCTCAAGGACGGGCGAGGGTTCGTCGAGGCCGCCCGGCGGATGGTCGCCAAGAAGCCGGTGATCGTGCTCAAGGCCGGGCGCACCGCGATGGGCGCGCGGGCCGCGGGCTCGCACACCGGGGCGCTCGCCGGCGACGACAAGGTCTACGACGACATCCTCCGCCAGGCGGGCGTCGTGCGGGCCCCGGGCCTCAACGACATGCTGGAGTACGCCAGGGCGCTGCCGCTGATGCCCGCCCCCAAGGGGGAGAACGTCGTCATCATCACCGGGGCGGGCGGCTCGGGAGTGCTGCTCTCCGACGCCTGCGTCGACAACGGGCTGAGCCTCATGGAGATCCCGCCGGATCTCGACGAGGCCTTCCGCGCCTACATCCCGCCCTTCGGGGCGGCGGGCAACCCGGTCGACATCACCGGTGGCGAGCCGCCCAGCACCTACGAGAACACCATCAGGCTGGGCCTGGCCGACCCCCGCGTGCACGCGCTGGTGATCGGTTACTGGCACACCATCGTCACCCCGCCGATGGTCTTCGCCGAGCTGGTCGCGCGGGTCGTGGCCGAGGAGCGGGCCAAGGGCAACGACAAGCCCGTGGTCGCCTCGCTGGCCGGTGACACCGAGGTCGAGCAGGCCTGTGACCATCTCTTCGCGAACGGGGTGATCGCCTACCCGTACACCACGGAGAGGCCCGTGGCCGTGCTCGGCGCCAAGTACCGCTGGGCGCGGGCCGCGGGGTTGCTGCGCGGCTGAGCCGCGCTTCAGGAGCGAGGGGGCGAATCGGGGCACTCGCAGGATCAACCAACCCCCCAGGAGGTCCGCAGGTGGACACATCGAGAACACCGGCTGCAGCGGAGCCCGGCGAAGCCGCCGCCGCATCCGGCCAGGAAGAGAAAGTATGGCGGGCGGGCGGGCTGGAGCCGATGCCCATACGCACCCTGCCCGACGCTCCCCCGTCGATCCACATCCTCGGGCCGACGGTGTTCCTCGTCGCGCTCGGCGTGGGCATGGGCGAGTCGTACATGTGGCCCCGGCTGGTCCTGCTGTTCGGGCCGGAGATCCGGTGGCTGTTCCTCATCGGCGTCACCCTCCAGGCCGTGGTCATGCTGGAGATGGCCCGTTACGCCATGGCGACCGGGGAGAGCATCTTCTTCGGCGCCGCCCGGGTCTTCAAGCCCCTGATGTGGTTCTTCTTCGTCGTCGCGATCCTCGTCTACATCTGGCCGGGTCATCTGTCCGCGGGGGCCGCCGCCTTCGAGCAGATCACCGGCATCCCATGGGTGATCACGGCCTGCGCGGGCCTGATACTCGTCGGGGTCGTCTTCAGCCTGGCGAAGGTGATCTACAACCTGCTGGAGAGCGTGCTGTCGATCCTGATCGGCACGCTCGTCGTCGGGACCGCCGTGGTGGCGGCCATGGTCGGCACCTGGAACGACGTGGTGAGCACGATCACCGGGATGTTCGCCTTCGGCTACCTGCCGCAGCAGGCGCTCTCCGAGGCCTGGTTCCCGGTGATCGTGGGTTCGATCGCCTTCGCCGGGCCGTCCGGGATGCAGCAGATGTGGTACACCCTGCACCTGCGCGACTCCGGAGCCGGCATGGGCTCCCACATCCCGGCCGTGCGCGGTCTCCGGCACGCCGGTGAGGAAGAGGCCATGCCCTCGCGCGGCTTCATGTTCGACACGAGCAACCCCGAGGAGATGCGCAAGTGGAAGGGGTGGCGGCGCTGGGTCACCTTCGACGCGCTCCTGCTCTTCTGGGGCATCACGATGCTGGTCACCGTCTCCTTCACCGTGATCGCCCAGGCCGCGGCGAGGAACACCCCCGGCGTCCGCGCCGTGATCGAGTCGGGCGACAGGGAGGTGGCGCTGAACGCGATGGCCGACTCCTTCGCCTCCGCGGGCAGCTCGGTGCTGGGCGGGGTCTTCCTCGGCTTCATCGCGCTGATCGGGCTGAACGCCACCCTCGGCCTGTTCGACTCCTTCTCCCGGGGCCAGGCGGACATGAGCTTCCACTTCGTACGCGGTGCGAAGAAGCTCGGCATGTCCCGCCTGTACGCCGCCTTCCTGTGGGGCGTCATCGCGTTCGGCATCCTGATCCTGCTGTTCGGCCCGGCCGACGGCCCGAGCGGGATCCTCGACACGCTGGCGTTCCTGTCCACGTTCGCCATGGGCGCCTACTGCGTGACGCTCCTGCTGGTGAACAACCGCATGCTGCCCAAACCGATCCGGCCGAAGATCTGGACCAACCTGATCATCGGCTTCGGGGCGGTCTTCTACCTGGGGATGCTGCTCTACAGCCTGTTCGCCTTCGGTGTGGTCGTGGGCTGAGACCGTGCCGACGCGACAAGCTGAACTCGCCCTTCCCGGGGCGCTGATCGGAGTCGTCGCCGGCGCCGTGGCCGGAGGGCTGACCCTGCTCGCAGGGCAGCCCGCCGGCTGGGCCGCGATCTCCGCGCTGACGCTCGCCCTCCCCCTGGGGCTCCTCGGGGCCGGATACTCCGTCCTGCTCGGCCAGAACCTGTTCAGGCCGGGGGTGTTCGCCCCCGCGGGTCTCTACTGGCTGGCCGGTTTCCCCCTGGCCCGGCTGTTCCAGGAGACGATCACCGGCCTCGCCGTCTTCGGTCACGTCGGCCTGCCCGGCGGGGTGGCGGGATTCCTGGCCTACCAGGCCATGGTGAGCCTCGGCTTCGCGATCGGCTTCCTCTGGTTGCACGAGAGGCTCATGCCCCACTGGTTGATGCGCCTGAGAGAGCGCAATCCGCGGGCGCGCGAACTGTTCGCCGCCTACGTCGAGCACGCTGAGGCGCTGTGGCTCGCCAAGGAACGCCGCCGCGCACGGAAAGGAGCGCGTTGAACATTCCCACCTGGGTGTGGCTGGTCACGATCGCCGGGTTCGGCCTCGTGCTGGCCGTCGACTTCTACCTCGTGGCGCGCAACCCGCGAAAGCCCACGTTCCGCGAGTGCGTGTTCTGGGTGGTCTTCTACGTGTCGCTCGCCATCGCGTTCGGCATCGGGCTGCTGGTGGTCACGGGGCCGTCGCACGGCGGCGAGTTCTTCGCCGGTTGGATCACCGAGTACTCCCTCAGCGTCGACAACCTGTTCGTCTTCCTGTTGATCATGAGCCGCTTCTCGGTGCCCGACCGCTACCGGCAGAAGGTGCTCCTGATCGGCATCGTCCTGGCACTCGTCATGCGCGGCGCCTTCATCGCCGCCGGGGCGGAGGCCGTGACCCGCTTCGACTGGCTCTTCTACATCTTCGGCGCCTTCCTCATCTACACCGCGTGGAAGCTCGTGGGCCACGAGGAGGAGGAGGCGGAGTTCTCCGAGAACATCGCGTTGCGCACGGTCAGGCGGGTCGTCCCCACCACGGAGACCTACCACGGCTCGTCGCTCTCCGCGATGGTCAACGGCCGCCGCGCCGTCACCCCGATGCTGATCGTGATGGTCGCGATCGGGACCACGGACCTGCTGTTCGCCCTCGACTCCATCCCGGCCATCTTCGGGCTGACCAAGGAGCCCTACCTGGTGTTCACCGCCAACGCCTTCGCGCTGATGGGGCTGCGGCAGCTGTTCTTCCTGATCGGAGGGTTGCTCGACCGCCTCGTCTATCTCAGCAAGGGCCTGTCGGTGGTCCTGGCCTTCATCGGCGTGAAGCTCATCTTCGAGGCGCTGCACCACGACGGCGTCTCCTGGGCCCCGGAGATCCCCATCCTGGTCTCCCTCGGGGTCATCGTCGGCACGCTCGCCGTCACCACCGTGGCCAGCCTCGTCAAGTCGAGGAACGACCGCCGCCGCGCCCCGGCGGGCGAGAACGACTCCGCGGAGGATCCGGCGACCGGCCCCTCCGGTTCTCCCGACCCCGCCGACCCCGCCACGAAGCGGAGCGAGGCGCACGCGGACGGCTGAGGCGCGGCCGGCCGTCGCGAGCGGGTGGTCTCCCCGGCGGAGACCTCCCGCTCGCTCATTTCGGAACGTCGATCCCGTCGGTCCGCCGCTCGGTCGCCCAGCGGCGCAGATGGCGCTCGGCGTTCTCCGCCGAGCCGTACTTTCGCATGGCCGTCGCGAGGCCGAGCCCCATCATCCGGCCGTCGGCGGAATAGCCCGCGGGTCCAGAGGTGAGAAAGCGGAACCTGTTGAGAAACGCTCTCATCGATCATCACCACCAATTTCTTTCGTTCAGTATCTGCCCTGGGTGTTTCACTCAAACGGGCCAACCGTGAATTCTGTGTCAACTGGCCCGTGAGCTGCTCGGACCGTGCGGGAACGGCCCTGAGAGGATTGGATTCGACGCCGGTCCGCGCGGGGTCGCCGCGCTTTTCCGCACCCGGCCGGCACGGGTCGACCGGCGCCGGCCGGAGTGGATTCGCGGGGGCCGTTCCGCTGGATTATCCGGTGGGAGTTCGTTTGACGGTCAATGCCGGTGGGCGCGGGTTCGGACGCCGGTCCGCACGGGTTCTTCCGTGCCTCCCCGGACGCGCCTTGCCCGGACGTCCTTTCCTCGGACGTGCGTTTCCGAGGACGTGCTCCTTCGGGTGTGCCTCCCGGGTGTGCCCTCCCGGTCCGGGACATGCGAGATCATCCCGAACCGGATCAGAACGGCACGAGGGAGTTTCCGGTGATCGGCCCGTACCGGGTCGGGCCGAGTCGAGTCAGTGTCGGGCCGGTGCCGGATTCGTACGGGAGGGGATGGCCCGCGCCGGATCGGACCGGCGCGAGCGAGGGGAGGAAGGGGATCGCGCCTGCCGGAGAGGGCCGGCCCGCGCTGAGGGGACGAGGAGGCCGAGGAGACGGAGGGAGGGTCAGCTCGCGCTGAGCGAGCGCGGGCGCCGGCGGCGGGCGACGGGCGCGGGCTCCTCCGGCTCGGCGGGCTCGGAGGCCCGCTGCTCCAGGTAGGAGGAGCGGGTGTGCTCGGTGTGGTCGCGCATGATCTCCGCTGCCCTGATCTCGTCGCGTGCCTCGATGGCGTTGATCAGCTGGTCGTGCTCCTCCCAGGAGGCCCGGCCGCGCTGGCGGGCCACCGGCGTGTGATACCACCGCACGCGGCGGGAGACCTGCGAGGCCAGCTCCGCCAGCACCGCGTTGCCGGACAGCTCGGTGATCAGCGCGTGCAGCTCGGAGTTGGCCGCCACAGAGGCGTCGATGTCGTCCGCCTCCAGGGCCCGGAGCCCGCGCGCGCACACCTCGCGCAGCCGGGCCACGCCCGCGGTGTCGGAGTTGAGCGCGGCCAGCCGCGCCGACTCGGTCTCCAGCAGGGCGCGTACGGCGAGCAGCTGGTCGGCCTCCTGCACGGTCGGCGCGTGGACGAACGCCCCGTGGCCGGGACGGAGGTCGACCCAGCCCTCGCCGCTGAGCATCTGCAGCGCCTCGCGGACCGGCTGGCGCGACACGCCGAGCAGCTCGGCGAGCTCGCTCTCCGCGAGGTGCTGGCCGGGACTGAGGCTCCCGTTCACGATGAGCTCCAGGATCGCCTCGAAAACGCTCTCCCGGAGAGTGGTCGGGCGCGGGATCTTGGGCGCCGCTCCCGAGTTCGCCAGTTCCGACCGCACCATTGTCTTCAGCTCCAGGATGAGAAAATATGGCGGCCCCTCGTCTGGCCAGCCCATTGTCTGTTGTCGACTGCCTACAGTATACAGTTTCGGGCAGGGTCGCCGTGGTGAGCCTGATCACATCATGGCTCACCCGGGGAGCGTGACCGGATGACCGGGCTGGCGCAGCGTGACACTGAGGGTCGCGGCGGCCAGCACCAGACCGGCGGCGAGGAAGAACGCCACGGCGTGGCCCGAGGAGGTCAGGGCCAGCGCGGCGAGGCCGACCCCGACGAGCCCGGCGACCGCCTTCGCACTGTAGACCACGCCGTGGATCGAGGCGGTGTGCCTCTCGCCGAAGTATTCGCGGACCAGGCTGGCGATGAGCGGGTAGAACGCGCCCCCGCCCAGGCCGGCGGGCACCGTCGCCACCAGGATCATGACGGCGGCCCCGGTCACCGTCCCCCAGGCCAGCAGCAGCTGCCCCAGGCAGAGCAGGGCCAGCACGGCGCTGAGCGTGCGCCCCCGCCCGGCCACCTCGGCGGCGAGCACGGCGCAGGCGCGTCCCGCGCCGTTGAGCACCAGGAGCAGGGCCACCGCGCCCCAGGGGGAGAAGCCGCCCGAGGTCGCCAGTGCGACCACGTCGAAGATGGAGACCGCCCCCGCGCAGATCAGGATCGACACCAGGGTGGGCAGCGAGCCCGTCCGCAGCGCCTGGCTCAGGGAGAACTGGCGCACGGCCCGGGGCTCCCTGCGCAGCGCGACCCGGTCGTCGGCCCAGGCGCGCGGGTCGATGTGGGCGGGCCACCAGTGTGGCGGCGGCAGGCGTACGAAGGTCGCCGCCAGGCCCACCGCGACCAGCGCGACGACCGCGGCCACGGCGAACAGCGGCTGGAGCACGCCCCCCGCGCCCCCCGTGCTCTCCGTGGCCCCCGCGTTCCCCGCGCCCCCGCCCAGAACGGCCACCACCGCGAGCGGGGCCGTGCCGTAGGCGAAGGCGCCGGTGGTGAAGCCCACCTTCGCGGCCGGGCGCTCGGGGTACCAGCGGGCGACGGCCTCGGTGCACGCGCCGTACACCAGCCCGGCGCCCACGCCGCCGAGCAGGGCGTAGCCGGCGAGGACCGTGGGCAGGTCGCGGGCGAAGGCCGCCGTGAGCAGGGCCGCCGCGCTGAGCGGCGCTCCGGCCCACAGCGCGAGGCGGATCCCGAGCGCGCCGCGCCGCAGCAGCAGGACGGTGGGCAGGGCCACCGCGGCCTGGCAGACGATCCAGACGGCGAGCGGTGCCAGGGCCGGGGCGAGCGGCCAGCCGCGCGCCTGCGCCAGGGCGGGCACCGCCGCCGCGTAGCCGTACTGCATGGCGCCGATGGAGGCCATGGCGGCCCAGGGGAGCCAGAACATCCACGACCGGGGACGGTTGATCAGATCCTGCGGGGTGTCGCCGACGAGGTAATCGCGTCCCCGCCAGTCTCGTACGAGCTGCGTCTTCTCCATACCGTATGGAATATCCGTCGCCGGAGTCCCTGTCGAGGCCTGGACGGCTAGATTTCCATACGGTATACCGTCTACAAGAACCGTATCCAGGGAGGTCGCGTGGACCTGTTCGAATACGAGGCGAAGAAACTCTTCGCGCGGCACGGGGTCCCCGTCCCCACCGGGGAGGTCGTGGCCACCCCCGAGGGCGCCCGCGCGATCGCGGCCGGCCTCGGGGTCCCGGTCGTCATCAAGGCCCAGGTGAAGACCGGCGGCAGGGGAAAGGCCGGAGGTGTGCGGCCCGCCCCCGGCCCCGACTCCGCCGAGCGGGAGGCGCGGCACATCCTCGGCATGGACATCAGGGGCCACATCGCCGAGACCGTGCTCGTGGAGACGGCCACGGTCCCGGTCGAGGAGTATTACGTGGCCTACCTCGTCGACCGGGCCAACCGGTGTTTCCTCGCCATGGCGTCCGTCCACGGCGGCATGGACATCGAGGAGGTGGCCGCGACCAGGCCCGAGGCGCTGGTCAAGATGCCGGTCGACCCCCTGGCCGGGATCGACGAGGGCGCCGCCCGCGAGCTGGTGGCCAAGGCGGGCTTCCCCACCGACCTCCAGGGCGCGGTGGCCGAGGTGCTGGTCCGCCTCTGGCGGGTCATGGTGGAGGAGGACGCCCTGCTGGTCGAGGTCAACCCCCTGGTCTGGACGGCGGGGAGCGCGATCCTCGCCCTCGACGGCAAGGTCAGCCTCGACGAGGGCGCGGCCTTCCGCCACGAGCACGCGGCCCTGATCACCGGGCCGGGCGACGGCGGCCTTGAGTCGCGGGCCAGGGCCAAGGGCCTCAACTACGTCAAGCTCGACGGTCACGTGGGGGTCGTCGGCAACGGCGCGGGGCTGGTGATGAGCACCCTCGACGTCGTCGCCCAGGCGGGGGAGCGCTTCGGCGGGGTCCGCCCGGCCAACTTCCTCGACATCGGCGGCGGGGCGTCCGCGCAGGTCATGGCGAACAGCCTGGAGATCATCCTCTCCGACCCCGACGTCAGGTCGGTCCTCGTCAACGTCTTCGGCGGCATCACCGCCTGCGACGCGGTGGCCGACGGCATCGTCTCCGCGCTCGGGCTGCTCGGCGACCGCGGCCTGAGCCGCCCCATCGTCGTGCGGCTCGACGGCAACAACGCCGAGGAGGGCCGCCGGATCCTCACCGAGGCCGGGCACCCCGCGGTCCGCCAGGTCACCACCATGGACGGCGCCGCCGAAGAGGCGGCCAGGCTCGCCGCGGCATGAGCGGGCCCATCACCGGCCCCACCGGCCTTACCGGCCTTACTAGACCCACCGGACCCACCGGACCCGGCGAGCCCGCCGGTCCCGCCCACGGAGGGCACGCGAGCACGGACCTCGCCCACCGAGGGCACGCCAGCACGGATCCCGCCCACGGAGGGCGCGCGAGCACGGAGAGGGAGTGGCAAGCATGGCGATCTTCTTGACCGGCCACAGCAAGGTGGTCGTGCAGGGCATGACCGGCGCGGAGGGGAGACGGCACACCGCGAGGATGCTCGCGGCGGGCACCGACGTGGTCGCCGGGGTCACGCCGGGCAAGGGCGGCGGCACGGTCGACTTCGCCGAGCGGGGCGTCCCGGTGTTCGGCACGGTCGCCGAGGCGATCGCCCGGACGGGCGCGGACGTCTCGGTGGTCTTCGTGCCGCCGAGATTCGCCAAGGCCGCGGTGATCGAGGCCGTCGACGCGGGGATCGGCCTCTGCGTGGTCATCACCGAGGGCGTCCCCGTCCACGACACGCTGGCCTTCTGGGCCCACGCCAGGGCGGCGGGCGGCCGGACCCGCATCATCGGCCCCAACTGCCCGGGGCTGATCAGTCCCGGCGCCTCCAACGCGGGGATCATCCCGGCCGACATCACCAGCGCGGGCCGCATCGGCCTGGTCTCGAAGTCGGGCACGCTC
>NZ_JBPJSR010000009.1:0-393214 GCF_051390675.1 Streptosporangium heterodermiicola | reverse complement strand
ACACTGGGCACCAGGAGAACTCCGGGTGCGCCGAAAGGGAGACGCCCAGGACATACGAAAAGGGAAACGTCTTACACACCCGAGAAGGTGAACACCCGACCGGTCATTCGCCGGGAAAACGGACACCCACCTGCGAGCGGACCTCGTCCATGACGCCCATCACGTCGAGGGTCGCCTGCCAGGGCATCAGCGGGCTCTCCAGCAGCCCCTCGCGCAGGCAGCGCATGGCCTCGGTCGCCTCGTGCAGCATGCCCTTCCCCTCGAAGCGGACGTGGAAGGTCTCCGGTTCGCCCTCCGCCGGGTGCAGGGTGAAGGTGTCGGGGCGGAAGAACGGGGCCGGCAGCTCGATCCGGCCGAGCGTGCCGGAGATGGACGCGGCGACCGGGCTGTGCGTGGTGATGCCGCAGGACAGCAGGGCGACCGCCCCGCTGTCGTAGCCAAGCAGCACGCCGGTGTTCTCGTCCACCCCTTCCGGGGTCAGCCGCGCCCAGGATCGCACCCCGGCGGGGGCGCCGAGCAGCATGTGGGCGAAGGAGATCGGGTAGACGCCCACGTCGAGCAGGGCGCCACCGCCGAGTTTCGGGTTGCGGAGCCGGTGCTCGGGAGGGACGGAGACGGAGAACCCGAAGTCGGCGTGGACGGTCTGGACCGGGCCGATGGCGCCGCCCTCGACCAGCTCCATGATCTTGCGGACGGCCGGGATGCAGCGCGTCCACATGGCCTCCATCAGGAACAGGCCGCGTTCCCGCGCGAGGTCGACCAGCCCGGCGGCCTCGGCCCGGTTGAGGGTGAACGCCTTCTCGCACAGTACGGCCTTGCCCCCTTCGAGGCAGGTCCGTACGGCGTCGTGGTGGGCGTTCTGGGTGTTGGCGACGTAGACGATGTCCACGTCGGGGTCGGCGGCCAGCTCGGCCCAGCTCCCGTGGGCCCGCGGGATGCCGTGGCGGTCGGCGAAGGCCCGCGCGGACTCCTCCGACCGCGATCCGACCGCGACCACCTCGGCGTCCGGCAGGAGCTTCAGGTCCTCGGTGAAGGTCGCGGCGATGCCGCCGGTCGCCAGGATTCCCCACTTAATCGCGCTCATAACGACACATTTCACCACGAACACCTGACGGGAAGGCCCCCCGGCACCCGGACCTCCCCGTCTCACACCTCACACGAGCCCCAACACGACCCGTCCCACCTCACACGAGCCTCAGACGAGCCCCACGCCCCCGTCAGCCGCGCGTGTCGGCGAGCAGGGCGTTCAGCACCAGGTCGGGGTGGTCGCGCATCACGCCGCGCATGCGCCACTCGTCGGTGAACAGCGCCAGCAGGGCGCCGTCGAGCGAGCGGACGAAGACCTCCACCCCGCGCTGGCGGGCCAGGAGCGGCGCCGACTCGGCGTCGGTGAGCCTGGCGATGCTGAAATCGAGCCGGTCCATCAGGATCTCGGTGTTGAACTCGGCCCCCATCCGGTGCTTGACCACGTCGAACTGCATCGGCCCCACCGCGGCGAGCACCGGCGACTGGTCGCCGCGGACGTCGGAGCGGAGCACCTGGACCACGCCCTCGGCGTCGAGCTGCTCGATCCCCTTGCGGAACTGCTTGGAACGGCTGGAGTCGCGGACCCTCGCGGTGGAGAAGTGCTCGGGGGCGAAGCTCGGGATCCTCGGGAACTCGACGGACGGGCCGTCGTAGAGCGTGTCACCGGGGCGCAGCGCGCTGGCGTTGACCAGGCCGACGACGTCACCGGGGTACGCCTCGTCGATCGTGGCGCGCTCCTGGCCGAAGACCGACTGGGCGTACTTGGTCGCGAACGGGCGGGCGGTGGCCGCGTGGATGAGCACCATGCCGCGCTCGAACCTGCCCGAGCAGACCCGGACGAAGGCGATGCGGTCGCGGTGCGAGGGGTCCATGTTGGCCTGCACCTTGAAGACCAGGCCGGAGAACGGCTCCTCCAGCGGGCGCGGGTCGTCGGCGACGTCCGGGCGGGGCGCGGGGGCGGGGGCGATGTCGACCATGGCGTCCAGCAGGCGGCCGACGCCGAAGTTGGACAGCGCGGCCCCGAACAGCACCGGGGTCGACTCGTGCGCCTCGAAGGTCTTCTGGTCGTGATCGGCGCCGATCGCGGAGAGCAGGTCGATCTCGTCCTTGGCCCGCTCCCAGTCGCCGCCCAGCTCCGCCAGGGCCTGCTCCGCGCTCAGGTCGGTCTCGATGGCCTTGGTGGCGCCACCGGGGGTGCGGGTGTAGCGGACGATCCGGTCGGCGGCGCGGTCGGCCACGCCGTGGAAGAAGCCGCCGGTGCCGATCGGCCAGGTGATCGGGGTGGGCTTCAGCCCGGTGCGCTCCTCGATCTCGTCCAGCAGCTCCAGCGCCTCGCGCCCCGGCCGGTCCCACTTGTTGACGAACGTGATCACCGGGATGCGGCGGTGCCGGCAGACCTCGAACAGCTTCAGGGTCTGCGGCTCCATGCCCTTGGCCGCGTCGAGCAGCATGACCGCGCAGTCGACGGCGGCCAGCACCCGGTAGGTGTCCTCGGAGAAGTCGGCGTGGCCGGGGGTGTCGACCAGGTTGAACATGTGGCCGCGGTACTCGAACCGGAGCGCGGCGGAGGTGATGGAGATGCCTCGGGCCTTCTCCATCTCCATCCAGTCGGAGGTGACCCCGCGCCGCCCGGACTTGCCGTGCACCGCGCCCGCCTGGCTGATCGCGGACGCGTGCAGCGCCAGCGCCTCGGTCATGGTCGACTTGCCCGCGTCAGGGTGGCTGATCACCGCGAACGTGCGGCGACGAGCCGCCTCCTGAATGATCGCGGCCATTAATGATCTCCTAGCGATGCGTAAAGTGGGGTACTCCGGGCACAGTGCGGGGGCACCGAAGGGCGGTTGGGTGTCCTGAAACAAGCTTACGCGCCACCACAGGTGTCAACAGATGTGGCAACACTTCCCCAGGCCGCTTGCGCCACCATGGTGTTAAGTGGATCGTGGAACATCTCGGTTCGCCCTATGCCCATCCCAACTGTCCGAAAGCGGCTCAGCTCGTGCAACTCGACGATCTAGTGATGTGCAGATGATCACGCTGCGCTATACGGCAGGTTCCGACGTCGGCCGGATCCGGCAAGGCAACGAGGACGCCGCCTACGCGGGCGCCCGGCTTCTCGCCGTCGCCGACGGGATGGGCGGCCACGTGGGCGGGGAGGTCGCCAGCTCGGCGGCGATCGCCACCGTCGCGTCCCTGGACCAGGAGTGCCCCGGCGACCTCGCCGCCGCCGCCGAGGCCGGGGTCCGCAAGGCCAACCAGCGCCTGCGCGAGCTGGTCGAGGAAGACCCGTCGCTCACCGGCATGGGCACCACCCTGACCCTGATGCTCTGGAACGGCTCCCGCGTCGCCCTCGCCCACATCGGCGACTCCCGCGCCTATCTTCTGCGCAACGGCGACCTGTACCAGATCACCTACGACCACACCCTGGTCCAGACGCTGATGGACGACGGCCGGATCACCGCCGAGGAGGCCGCCCGTCACCCGCACCGGTCGATCCTGCTGCAGGTCCTCGACGGCGGCGACAACCTGGAGCTCGACCTCTCCCTGCGGGACGCCGAGCTCGGCGACCGCTACCTGCTCTGCTCCGACGGGCTGTCCGGGGTGGTCGACGCCGAACGGCTCCGCCAGGTGCTCGCCGAGGTCGACGACCTCGACGAGGTGACACGTCAGCTGATCGCGCTCGCCTGCGACGCCGGGGGGCCCGACAACATCACCTGCGTGGTCGCCGACGTGGTCGAGGGGGATCTCTCGGACACCCCGGTGGTGGTCGGCTCGGCCAATCCCTCGTAGTCCCTCGTAGTCCCTCGTAGCCCCTCCCTGTTCTTCGTAGTCCTTCGCGGCCCCTCGCGGGAACCGGCCGCTCACAGGGAACCGGCCGCTCATGGGAACGTGGAGGATCCGGTACGCGGCGGGTTCTGGTCGTCATCGGGGACAGCGGCTATCGTCGGAAATCCGCGCTCCTCGCCGATCACCGCTCCGGAGGGACGTTCCTCATGTACAAGGAGTTCGCCATCGAGGCGATCGTGTGGCTCATTCCCGTCGTGATCCTCGTCGGTCTCGCCTACATGATCACTCGCCCCGCCTGACCTCCCGGGACGCCTATCCGGGACGGAGCCGAGGACGCGGAGCCCCGCTCCCGTTCCTCCGCTTTCCCATGCCCTGACCTCCCCGGGCCCCGCTCTCCCCGTGCCCCGCGCTCCCAGCGCCACGGCCTCCGTGCCCCGCGCGCTTCTCTGCCTCCGCGCGCCGACGCCCCTCTCGGACGAGAAATCCATGCGAATGTTTTTCCGTTTTGGGAACTATTCCCTTTAACTGAACTTTATCTGTATATAGTCACCCACACGTGCTCGGGGGAGCGCGTTCCGGTATGCCAGCAGGGGGATTTCACACGCCGATGGGCCAGTTCGTCGATGCCGCGTTGTCTTTTCCGACCGTCCTGTTCACGTTCCTGCTCGTGGTGATCATCGCGTACTGGGTGCTCGTCGTGTCCGGGGTGTTCGGGTTCGACGGCGGTGGCGACGGTGACGGGTCCGAGGCGACGGGGGCCACCGGCCTCCTGAGCGGTCTGGGACTCGGCGGGGTCCCGGCCGCGGTGGCCGTCTCGCTGCTGGTCGCCGTCGCGTGGTTCGCGAGCCTCGTGGGCGGCACGCTGTTCACGAGCACCCCCGCCCTGGTCGCCGTACTGGTCGCGGCACTGGTCTGCGCCTGGGCGTGTACGCGCCTCGTCGTCCTGTCACTGCGGCGTCTCGTCCCGAAGGAGCGCGTCCCCTCCCGCGCCGACTTCGTGGGCCGCGTGTGCGTCGTCCGCACGAGCCGCGTCGGTCGCGCCTTCGGCCAGGCCGAGGTCACCTCCGCCGACGGCTCCTCCGCTCTCGTTCAAGTACGGCAGACCGGCGATGAGGTTTTCGCCGCCGGCAGCGTCGCCCTGATATTCGCCTATGACTCCCCCGGCGAGTTCTTCTGGGTGATGCCGTACGACGCGGAACTCGACCCTGATCGTCCTATTTAACCGAGGGACCACATTGGACGTCATCTCCACCGGGCTCGGCATCCTCCTCGCCGTCGCCCTCCTCGTCGTCATCGCGGCGCTCTTCATGATCAGCAGGCTGTTCCACAAGGTGGAGCAGGGCAAGGCCCTGATCATCTCGAAGATCAACAAGGTCGACGTCACCTTCACCGGGGCCGTCGTGCTGCCCGTCTTCAACAAGGCCGAGCTGATGGACATCTCGGTGAAGACCATCGAGATCGCGCGTACCGGCCGTGAGGGCCTGATCTGCCGCGACAACATCCGCGCCGACATCCGCATCACCTTCTTCGTCCGCGTCAACAAGACCGTCGAGGACGTGGTGAAGGTCGCCCAGGCCATCGGCACCGCGCGGGCGAGCGACCAGGAGACGCTGCAGGAGCTGTTCAACGCCAAGTTCTCCGAGGCGCTCAAGACGGTCGGCAAGCAGCTCGACTTCGTGGACCTCTACACCCAGCGCGACCAGTTCCGTGACCAGATCATCCAGGTCATCGGCACCGACCTCAACGGCTACAGCCTTGAGGACGCGGCCATCGACTACCTGGAGCAGACCTCGCTGCTCTCCCTGGACAGGAACAACATCCTCGACGCGCAGGGCATCAGGAAGATCACCGAGCTGACCGCCATCGAGCACGTACGGACCAACGAGTTCCAGCGGCGCGAGGAGAAGGAGATCACCCGCCAGAACGTGGACGCGCGGGAGGCGATCCTGGAGCTGGAGCGCCGCCAGGCCGACGCGGAGACCAAGCAGAAGCGCGAGGTCGAGACCATGCGCGCCCGTGAGGAGGCGGAGACCGCCAAGGTCCAGGCCGAGGAGCGGCTCAAGGCGAACGCCGCGCACCTGCGTACCGACGAGCAGCTCGGCGTCCAGCAGGAGAACCAGGCCCGCGAGATCGCGGTGGCGGCGAAGAACCGTGAGCGGGTCCTCGCCATCGAGACCGAGCGGATCGAGAAGGACCGCCTGCTTGAGGTCATCGCCCGCGAGCGCGAGACCGAGCTGTCGCGCATCTCCAAGGACAAGGAGCTGGAGGGCGAGAAGCGCTCCATCGCCGAGGTGATCCGCGAGCGGATCGTGGTGGAGAAGACGGTCGCCGAGCAGGAGGAGAGCATCAAGCGCCTGCGCGTGGTCGAGGAGGCCGAGCGGAACCGCCAGGCCGTGATCATCCAGGCCGAGGCCGAGGCGCAGGAGAGCCTGGTCAAGGACATCAAGGCGGCCGAGGCCTCCGAGGCCGCGTCCAAGCACCGGGCGCGCGAGGCGCTGGTGCTGGCCGAGTCGCGGCAGCAGGCGGCCGAGCTCGACGCCCGCGCCCAGATCCGTCTCGCCGAGGGCGTCCAGGCCGAGATGGCCGCCGTCGGCCTGGCCGAGGTGCAGGTACGCGAGCGGGACGCCGCGGCGATCGAGAAGGTCGGCCGCGCCGAGGCCGCCATCGAGCGGGAGAAGGCGCTGGCGGTCGCCGAGGGCGAGCAGGCCAGGGCTCACGCCGCGGCCACCGCGGTGCGCGAGAGGCTGAAGGCCGAGGCGGAGGGCGAGCAGGCGATGGCGCTGGCCGCCGCCGCGTCGGTCGGCGAGAAGCTGAAGGCCGAGGCGGAGGGGCTCACCGAGAAGGCCGCGGCGATGGCCGCGCTCACCGACGCGACCCGCGCCCACGAGGAGTACCGCCTGCGGCTGGAGGCCGAGAAGGAGATCCGCCTCGCCGGGGTGAACGTCCAGCTCAAGATCGCCGAGGCGCAGGCCTCCGTGGTGTCGGCCGGGCTGTCCAAGGCCAACATCGACATCGTCGGCGGCGACACCGTGTTCTTCGACCGGCTGATGAGCTCGATCACCATGGGCAAGGCCGTGGACGGCTTCGTGGAGAACTCCGACGTCGCCCGCACGCTGGCCGGCCCCTACCTGGACGGCTCGGCGAGCCTCCCCGCCGACCTGGGCAGGGCCCTCGGCTCGATCGACACCGCCGACGTGCGGAACCTCTCGCTGTCCGCGCTGCTGATGAAAATGATCAAGGATGGCGGCCCCGACGCGGACAGGTTGCGCGGCCTGCTGGGCGAGGCCCAGGCGGCCACCACGACCGAGGTCCCCGTCGCCGCGCTCGCCAGTGCCAACGCCGGCGCGGGCAACTCCACCGGCAACTCCACCGGCAACTCCGCGGGCAACGCCACCGGTAACTCCACCGGTTCCGCCAAGCGGTGACGTCCTCCACGGCGGAGGCCGTCACCGGCGCCCCCGGCGAGGGGGCGGGGCTGGACGCGGGCACCTACGAGGTGCTCCGCGCCCGGCTGGCCGAGCAGGCCGCCGAGCTGGCCCGGCAGTCCGACGCGCTCAACGCCGAGCGCCTGGCGGTGTTCGGCGGGGCCGAGCTGCGCCTGGTCGGCACCGAGCGGATACGCACCGAGAACAACTGCGTGCCGCGCGACATCGTGTCGGTCGGCGGGCTCATGCTCTTCGGCTACAACGTGTTCATCGGGATGAAACCGGAGACGACCGTCGGGGACGTCTTCTCCGTGCACACGTTCGTCCGGGACGTGGCGAGGGACGGCGGCAGCGGCGGGGAGACCGGGAACGCGTTCCGGTTCGACCCCGCGCCGATGTTCCGCGACCCGCGCTTCGAGCGGGACTTCGCCGAGCTCTACCGGTACTACCGGGAGACCAGGCTGCTCCAGCTCCGCCGCGTCGAGGGCAAGATGCTGGCCGTCTTCCGGACCGGCCCGCAGGACACCCGCGTGCTGCGCTGGCAGGTCGGGACGGACGGCACGCTCTCGTACATCGACGACCGGGGGGAACGCGACCACACGTTCCCGCCCTCGCACGACTTCGAGTGGGTCCCGGCCACCCGCGACGACCACGTGACGGGCCGCCACCCGCACATCTCGATCGAGGGCGAGGTGTTCGTCGAGACCGTCGGCGGCGACCTCACCATCAAGATCGAGAACAACACCGAGACCGGGGAGGGCGTCTACCGCGAGCCCGTCGCGGAGCCGCTGCAGAGCCTCGCCGACGCGGAGGTGCACCACGCCAGGATCGGCCCGCTGATCCTGCTGCGGGTACGGCCGTACAAGGAGCCGGAGTGGCGGCACCTGGTGTTCAACACCAGGACCAAGGGCGTGGTCCGCCTCGACGGCATCGGGCAGGCCTGCCAGCGCCTGCCCGAGGACCAGGGGATCATCTTCCCGGGCGGCTACTACCTGTCCACCGGGGTGAGCAAGACGTTCGACACCGACGTGTCCGAGCTGGAGTTCGAGCGGGTCATCCGCTCCCCCAACGGCGAGGACGTGCTGTACGTCTTCCACGCCCGCGCCGAGGGGCGGTCGCTGCTGCTGCCGTACAACGTGATCCGCAAGCGGGTGGAGACACCGCTGTCCTGCCACGGGTACTCGCTGTTCGACGACGGCACGCTGGTCGTCTTCAGAGCGACCTCCGACGAGCCCACCCGCGTGCACCCGATGCAGGTCTGGCAGACGGCGTACCAGTCGGACGTCTACGCCGCCGGGCGCCCGGCCGGCACCGGGCCGCTGGAGCGGATCGGCAACGCGGAGCTGGTACGAGGCATCTCCGACTGCCTGTCGGTGGCGCGGATGGTCGAGGAGATGGCGCCGTCCGTCCCGGTCTTCGAGGCGCTGATCGCCTCCTGCGCCCGGGTCTTCGACCACTACCACTGGCTGGGCGAGCACCGGCTGCGCGGCCCGCTCGCCGACCTGCGGGCCACCGCCGAGCAGGTGCTGGACGAGTTCGAGAAGGTCCAGTCGCTCACCCGGCAGGCCGCCGAGGCGCTGGAGACCGCCGCCGCCGAGGTCGCCACGCTCGTACGGCACGCGCGTGGCGAGGCTCCCGGGTCCGCGCAGGGCTGGGTCGACCGGCTGGCGGAGCTGCGGCGGTCGCAGGGGCACCTGGTGACGCTGCGCGAGCTGCGCCACGTCGACACCGCCGGGATCGACGCGCTCGACGCGGAGCTCGCGGCCGAGCTGGACAGCACCGCGCAGCGCGCGGCCGGATTCCTGCGGGGCGACGACGCCTTCGCCGGGTACCACGCGGAGGTCGAGCGGCTGGTCTCCGACGCGGGCGCCATCGCGACCGTGGCCGAGGCCGGGCCGATCGGCGAGCGGCTGGAGCGGCGGGCCCGGGGCCTGGAGATCGTGGTCGAGGTCGTCGGCACGCTCGACATCGCCGACGCCACCGTGCGGACCGCGATCCTGGAACGGGTCGGCGAGGTGCTCGGCGGGGTCAACCGCGCCCGCGCCACGCTGGAGGCCCGGCGCGGGGAGCTGCTCGCCGGTGAGGGCCGGGCGGCCTTCGCGGCCGAGTACGCCCTGCTGGGGCAGGCGGTCACCGGGGCGCTGGCGATGTCCGACACCCCCGAGCGCTGCGACGAGCAGCTGGGCCGCCTGATGCTCCAGCTGGAGAACCTGGAGTCGCGCTTCGCCGAGTTCGACGACTTCCTGGGGCAGCTGGCCGCCAAGCGGGAGGACGTCTACGAGGCGTTCTCCTCGCGCCGCCAGGCGCTGCTCGACGAGCGGGCCCGCCGCGCCGACCGGCTGGCCGACTCCGCGACCCGCGTCCTGTCGAGCGTACGGCGGCGGGTGGCCGGGCTGGCGTCGCTGGACGAGGTCAACACCTACTTCGGGTCCGACCCGATGGTGCTCAAGCTCAAGGGCGTGGCCGGGGAGCTGCGCGCGCTGGGCGACCAGGTGCGCGCGGAGGAGCTCGAAGGCCGGATCAAGGCCGCCCGCCAGGAGGCGGGCCGCGCCCTGCGCGACCGGCTCGACCTCTACACCGACGGCGGGGAGACGATCCGGCTCGGCCGTCACCTGTTCGCGGTCAACACCCAGCCGGCCGACCTCACCCTGGTCCCGCACGAGGACCGGATGGCGTTCGCCGTCACCGGGACCGACTACCGCTCCCCGGTGCGCGACGCGGCCTTCGAGGACACCCGGCCGTTCTGGAACCAGCTGACGGTCTCGGAGTCGCCCGAGGTCTACCGGGGCGAGCACCTGGCCGCCTCGATCCTCGCCGCCGCCGAGGCCGGAGCGCCTGTCTCCCTGGAGGCGCTGCACGAGGCCGCGGTGAGCGACGGGGAGCTGCTGGGGATCGTCCGCCGGGTGGCGGAGACCCGGTACGACGAGGGCTACGAGCGCGGCGTCCACGACCACGACGCCGCCGCGATCCTCCAGGCCGCGCTCCGCCTGCGCGCGGGCGCGGGCCTGCTCCGCTACCCGCCCGCCGCGAGGGCCGCCGCCCAGCTCTTCTGGGCCTTCGGCACCGACGAGGCCGCCCGGGTGGCGTGGACCACCCGGGCGACGTCGCTCGCGCGGGCACGGGCCCTGTTCGGCGGGGTGGAGGCGGTGGAGGAGACCCGCGCCGCCCTCGGCTCCGCGATCGCCTCCTTCAGCCGCGATCTGCACGGCGACGCGGGGGACGGGAGCCTTTTCGAGCTGGCCGGGGAGTATCTCTTCGAGGAGCTGCCCGGCAGGCCGTTCGGGTTCGTGACGAGCGCGGGGGCGCGGTCGCTGCTCGACCGGTTCGACCGGGCGCTGGGGCCCGCGCGCGGGGAGTTCGAGGACGACCTGCGGGCGCTCGGCGACGACCTCGCCGCACGCCACCGCCTGGCCGAGGCGTGGCTCTCCGCCTTCGACACCTCGGGATCGGGGTCGGCGTCGGCGTCGGTCCTGGGATCGGCCCCAGGGTTGATTCCGGGCTCAGGCTGGGAGGCAGCGGGTACGGGTTCCGGGCCGGAACCGGGAACCCCGGGCACGGGACGGGCTTCGGACGCCGGGTCGGCTTCGAGGACCGGATCGGCTTCGAGGACCGGGTCGGCTTCGAGGACCGGGTCGGCTTCGAGGACCGGGTCGGCGGAGCTGGTGGAGGCGGTGGCCGTACTGCTGTGCGAGGTGCCCCGGCACGACTCCTCGGCGGCTCCGGCCGTCACGGTCGAGGGGCTGCTCGGCGCGCACCCCCGGATCTCCGGGCGCGCGATGGAGCTGCGCCTGGACGAGTTCCTCGCCAGGACCCGGCACTTCCGCGACCACCGCGTCCCCGCGTACCGCGCCTACCAGCGGCGGCGCAACGAGCTGGTCGCGGCCGAGCGTGAGCGGCTGAGGCTGGAGGAGTTCCGGCCGAAGGTGATGACCGCCTTCGTCCGCAACCAGCTGCTCGACGAGGTCTACCTGCCGCTGATCGGCGACAACCTGGCCAAGCAGCTCGGCGCGGCGGGAGACGCCAAGCGGACCGACCAGATGGGCATGCTGCTGCTCATCTCCCCGCCGGGATACGGCAAGACCACCCTCATGGAGTACGTGGCCAACCGGCTCGGGCTGATCTTCGTCAAGGTCAACGGCCCGGCCCTGGGGCACCTGGTCACCTCGGTGGACCCGGCGCGGGCGCCCGACGCGACGGCCAGGCAGGAGATCGAGAAGATCTCCTTCGCGCTGGAGATGGGCAACAACGTCCTGCTCTACCTGGACGACATCCAGCACACCTCCCCGGAGCTGCTGCAGAAGTTCGTCTCCCTGTGCGACGGCCAGCGCCGGATGGAGGGCGTCTGGGAGGGGAGGACCCGCACCTACGACCTGCGGGGCAAGCGCTTCGCGGTCTGCATGGCGGGCAACCCGTACACCGAGGCGGGCAAGCGCTTCCGCATCCCCGACATGCTCGCCAACCGCGCCGACGTGTGGAACCTGGGCGACGTCCTGTCGGGGCGGGACGAGCTGTTCGCGCTGAGCTACATCGACAACGCGCTCACCTCCAACCCGGTCCTGTCGCCGCTCTCCACCCGCGACCGGGGCGACATCCGCCTCCTGGTACGGCTGGCGCGCGGCGACTCGGGGGTCCGGGCCGACCAGCTCTCCCACCCGTACTCCTCGGTGGAGCTGGAACAGGTTCTCGCGGTGCTGCGCGGGCTGCTGCGGATCCAGCGGGTGGTGCTGGCCAACAACCGGGCGTACATCGCCTCGGCCGCCCAGGCGGACGCGTCGCGGACCGAGCCGCCGTTCCAGCTCCAGGGCTCGTACCGGAACATGAACAAGCTCGCGGCCCGGGTCGTCCCGGTGATGAACGACGCCGAACTGGAGGCCGTGATCGACGACCACTACCTCGGCGAGGCCCAGACCCTCACCTCGGGCGCGGAGGCCAACCTGCTCAAGCTGGCCGAGCTGCGCGGCACCATGACCCCCGTACAGGCCGCGCGGTGGGCCGAGGTGAAGGCCGCCTACCTGCGGTCCCAGGCCCTCGGCGGCGCCGAGGACGACCCGATGACCCGCGCGGTCGGCGCGGTCGGCCTGCTGGCCGACCGGGTGAGCACCGCCATCGAACACGCCGCGGAACGCCTGTCCCCCGAGTCGTGACGTTTTAGTTGGAGGCCTATACGAGATGTCGGTGTTTTCCAGCGGCGCGGGGAGTGCCGGAGTAGCGTGTGCGCGACACAGGAAGATCAGCCGATGGTGAGCGGTGACGGGTCCTCGCGGGCCGGGGTCCGGAACGCCGGAGCGGATCGGTGACCACCGGGTCTCGCGACTGCTCGGCGAGGGCGGGCAGGGCGCGGTCTACCTGGGAGAGTCGCCCGGCGGGGCGCGGGTGGCGATCAAGGTGCTGCACGCCAGGCCGGCGGCCGACCCGGTGATCCGGCGGCGGTTCCTGCGCGAGGCGGAGGTCGCGGCGAGCGTGGCCGCGTTCTGCACGGCCAGGGTCATCGCGACCGGGCTGGCGGACGGGCGGCCGTACATCGTCAGCGAGTACGTGCAGCGGTGATCGCGGTGGCGGCGACGTTCACGGCACTGGCCGTGGCGGCCGGAGTGCTGCTCGTGCCGCCGTTGTTCGGTGAGGAGAAGGCGGCGAGCGCGCCGAAGGCGGGGGCGTCCCTCGACCTCGCGGCGTTCCCCCCGGTCGACGTCGTCGACCGGTTCGCCGAAGACACCTCCGGGCAGTACGCCGCGTACCGGGAGAACGGCAACGAGATCCTGCCGGTGACCACCGCCGGATCGGGGAAGTTCGCCGGGACCGGCCCGACGCCCTTCTTCGGCCTGGTCGCCGGGACCGGGACACCGTCCTCCGACCAAGCGGTCAGCGTGCTGACGACCGGCACGTTCGCCGGGACCGGGCAGCCGGAGGACAGCGTCTTCGTGGGCTGGGTGAAGGGCGGGAACGACTACGTGACCGCCTGGTACAACAACGCGCGCAAGGACACGGGGATCGACGTCCGGGTGAACGGCGTCCACCTCGACACCCCCGGCCAGTCCTCGCTCTCCCCCGAACCCGGGAACCGCTTCGCGCTGCTGCTGTCCGGCGACAGGATCACCTCCTACGCCGAGACCGGCGGGGTGTGGCACCGGCTGGTCACCGCCGACATCGGCGACGTGCTCACGACCCCGAAGGGACGGCAGGAGTACCGGTACGGCTTCGGCCTGCGCGGCTCGACCGGCACGATCGGCATCGCCGGCACGGAGGGCCGCAGCGCCGGGTAGGCGTGCCCTCCGGCATCGGCGGGCCCGTACCGTCGCAAGGCTGGTCCGCACCGTCGCGAAGCGGGTTCACGCACGCACCCGGCGGCGCGGCCGCCACCCGGGCCTGGAGACACTCGGGCCTGGCGACACCTGGACCGGCTCCCGCCGGGGTCGTCCCCCCGGCGGGAGGCGGTCGTCCGGCAGGGCGGGCGCGGGGCGCCGCCGGGTACCGAATACGGTGAGGTCGAATACGGTGAGCAGGTGTCGGCCAGCGACCGGGGGCCCGCAGGCGGCCGCCGGGTCGAGCGAGAGCAAGGAACGCAGTGAAGCTTCTTCATTCCGGGAAGGTCCGCGACGTCTACGAGGATCGCGGGGACATCGTCCTCGTGGCGTCCGACCGGGTGTCGGTGTACGACGTGATCCTGCCCACCCCGATCCCCGACAAGGGGAAGATCCTCACGCGGCTGTCGCTGTGGTGGTTCGAGCAGCTCGCCGACATCGTGCCCAACCACGTGATCTCGGCGACCGACGTGCCCGCCGAGTTCGAGGGGCGCGCGGTGCGGTGCCGGAGGCTGGAGATGGTGCAGGTCGAGTGCATCGCGCGCGGCTACCTGACCGGCAGCGGGCTGAAGGAGTACCAGACGCACGGGTCGGTCTCGGGCGTGCCGCTGCCGCCCGGACTGGTCGACGGCTCCAGACTCCCCGAGCCGATCTTCACCCCGAGCACCAAGGCGCCGCTCGGGCAGCACGACGAGCCCATCTCCTTCGAGGACGTCGTCTCCCAGGAGGGCGCGGAGGCCGCCGAGGAGTTCAGGCGCATCACGCTGGAGGTCTACCGGCGCGGCTCCGAGCTCGCCGCGGAGCGGGGCGTCATCATCGCCGACACCAAGATCGAGCTGGGCCGGGCCGCCGACGGCACGCTCGTGCTCGGCGACGAGGTGCTGACCTCCGACTCCTCCCGCTTCTGGCCGGCCGACCGGTGGGAGCCGGGCCACGCGCAGTTCTCCTTCGACAAGCAGTACGTGCGCGACTGGGCCACCGGCACGGGCTGGGACAAGAAGGAGCCCGCCCCGGAGGTGCCCGCCGAGGTCGTGGAGGTCACCCGGGCGCGCTACGTCGAGGCGTACGAGCGCATCACCGGCGGCACCTGGGAGTGACCCGGTGAGTTCCCGAGGCCAGGAGCCCGCCCGGTGAGGATGTCCGCCAACGGGTGTCCGCCGACGGGTGTCAGCCGGTGAGGACGTCCGCCGGTGAGGGCCCGCTGTCGGGTCCCGCAAGACCGGGAGAGCCGGAGCCCCCGGGACCCGGGGGCCGGGCCCGCAGGGCCGCGGGTCAGAGGCCCGGGGGCCGGGCCCGCGGGGCCGCGGGTCAGAGGGAGAGTCTCCGCTCGACCGCGGCGCCCACGACGGTCGGGCCTGCCTGGGCCGCGTCCATGGGCGCCACGAAGTCGGCCACGACGCAGGTGATGTTGTCGGGGCCGCCGCCCCGGTTGGCCAGGTCGATGAGCCAGCGGGCGGCCTCGTCGGGGTCGGAGATCTCGGTCAGCGTGTTGAACAGGGTCTCGGGGCCGACCACGGCGGTCAGGCCGTCGGAGCAGAGCAGGTAGCGGTCCTCCGGGTAGGCCTCGCGCAGCGACAGGTCCAGCTCGCCGTCGCCGGTGCCTTCGAGGACCCGCAGCACCATCGACCGGCGCGGGTGCTCGGCGGCCTGCTCCGGGGTGATCCGCCCCTCGTCCACCAGTGACTGGACCAGGGTGTGGTCGTGGGTGATCTGGTAGAGGGCGCCGTCGCGCAGCATGTAGGCCCGGGAGTCCCCGACGTGGGCCAACGCGAAGGTGGCGCCGTCCCAGAGCATCGCGGTCAGGGTGGTGCCCATCCCGCGGAGCGTGGGGTCCTGCTCGCTCATGTCGCGCAGCGTGTGGTTCACGTCCCTGGCGGCGTCCTTGAGCGCGGCGAGCAGGTCGACACCGCCGGCGGGCAGGGTGTCGTCCAGCTTCGCCATCGCGGTGACGGCAAGTGAGCTGGCGACCTCTCCACCCGCGTGACCACCCATGCCGTCGGCTATGGCGAGCAGGCGCGCGCTCGCGTAGCCCGAGTCCTCGTTGGCCTCACGGCGGACCCCCACGTCGGAGCGGGCCGCGTAGCGCAGTGCAAGTGGTTGGTTCAGTGCCATGAGGGCAGTAAATCATTGGTTGAAGCACTTCACAAGCAAAGTCGTTGTAGACCGTTGCGGCACAGTCAACTACTGTGGCCCATCATGGAGGAGAGTCAGGAGATCACCGTGAACGCGGGCGACATCGCCCGGCTCGCCGGGGTCGGCAGGGCAGCGGTGAGCAACTGGCGCCGCCGCCACGAGGACTTTCCCCAGCCCGTGGGCGGCACGGCCTCCAGCCCGCTGTTCTCCCTGCCCGAGATCGCCGTGTGGTTGCGCGCGAACGGCAAGTCCTTCGAGGTCTCGCTCGGCGACCTGGTCTGGCAGCGGATGCGCACCTCGGTCGACGACCTCAGACTGGGCGAGCTGGTGGCCAGGGTCGGCGCGTTCCTGCTGTTCCTGCGCCGCGAACCCACCGCCTGGCGTGATCATGGTACGAAGTCTCTCACCCGCGTGGCCGAGGTGACGACGGATCTGCCCGGCTCCGCCGATCTCCGCCTGGACGACATGGCCCTCGTCCGGCTGGTCGCCGAGCTGGCCGCCGAGCACGGCCCCCTGGAGGTCTTCGAGTTCCTGTTCGGGCGCTACGCCGAGGCCCACTCCCGCCAGCTCCCTGCGACCAGGGACGACGTGGCCGCGCTCATGGTCCGGCTCGCGGCCGGGGACGGGGGCGTCGTCCTCGATCCCGCGTGCGGCATCGGGACCCTGCTGCTTGGCGCGGCCTCCCGGGCAGGCGCGGCCTCCCGGGCAGGCGCGGGCGCTCCGGAGGACGCCGGGAAAGACGTTCCGAAGAACGCTCGGCGAGACGCTTCGAAGGACACGCGGAGAACCGCCCTGATGGGGCAGGAGATCAACGAGACGAACGCGCTGCTCACCGCCGTACGCGTGCTGCTGCGCGGCGCCGAGGCGCGGATCGTCGCCGGTGACTCCCTGCGCGAGGACGGCCTGGCCGGTGAGCCCGCCGACGCCGTCGTCTGCGACCCGCCGTTCAACGAGCGGGTCTGGGGACACGAGGAGCTCGCCGGCGACCCGCGCTGGGAGTACGGATTGCCACCGCGCGGGGAGTCGGAGCTGGCCTGGGTGCAGCACTGCCTGGCCCGGGTGCGGCCGGGCGGCCTGGTGGCGATCCTGATGCCCACCGCCGCCGCCGGACGCCGTCCCGGCAAGCGGATCCGCGGCAACCTGCTCCGGGCCGGGGCGCTGCGGGCCGTGGTGACGCTGGCGCCCGGCGGCCCCGACCTGTGGATGCTCCGCAGGCCCGACGGCGGGCGCCCGCCGTCCCAGCTGCTGGTGGTGGACGCCGCCGAGGACCTGTCGATCGTGGAGCCCGCCTGGCGCGCGTACGTGGCGGACCCCGAGGCCGAGCTGTCCGGCGAGAGCAGGACGGTGCGGATCATCGACCTGCTCGACGACGAGGTCGACCTCACCCCGTCCAGGCACCGCCCCCAGCACGGCGGCCTCGACTTCCTGCGCGACTTCACCGACGCCCTGGCCAGGTTCCAGGAGACCTCGGCCCTGCTGCCGGACGCCACGCCCGCCCTGCAGCCGCTCGCCGAGCGGCAGGACCTGCCGACCACCACGGTCGGCGAGCTGGCCAAGGCGGGCCTGATCACGATCCTGCAGGCGCCGGCCAGGATGTCCGCGGACGAGGGCCCGCTCCCGGTGCTGACCGCCGACGACACCGCGGCGGGCGCGCCGCCCTCGGGCCGCACGACCCTCGACCCGGCCCTGGTCATGATCAGGCCGGGTGACGTGGTGACCACCGCGCTGGGCGCGGTCAGGGTGATCACCCACAGCGGCGCGGCGCTCGGCCCGCAGCTCACGCTCTACCGGGTCGACCCGCAGCGGCTCGACTCCGGGTTCCTGGCCGGGTTCCTGCGCTCGGCCGACGCGGCGAGGATCCATCCCAGCTCCAGCCGCCTCGACGTGCGGCGGGCGCGGGTGCCCATGCTTCCCCTGTCCGACCAGCGGATGTACGGTACGGCCTTCCGTGAGCTGTTCGCCCTGGAGGACAGACTGCGCGAAACGCGGACGCTGGGGGAAACGCTGCTCCGGCTAGGCTTTGACGGACTGGTCGACGGTCATCTCCGGCCGTGCGACCAAGGGGCGTGACGCCCGCAGGTCCATGGGAGGGTCGATGGTCATCGGCGACCGATACGTGCTCGACGACCTTCCTCTCGGCCAGGGAGGCATGGGAGCCGTCTACGGCGGCCACGACAAGCACCTCGATCGCAGGGTGGCCGTCAAGTTCCTGAAGTTCCTCACCGGCCCCGACGAGGAGCTGAAGCGGCGCTTCCTGCGCGAGGCCCGCATCCTGGCCAGGCTGGAGCACCCCGGCGCCCCGGTGCTGTACGACTTCGGCACCTTCGACCAGCGGCTGTTCCAGGTGATGCAGTTCATCGAGGGCGTCACCGTGGCCGACGTGGTCAGCGAGCACGGCCCGCTCCCGGTGCCCTGGGCCGCGGCGATCGCCGCCCAGGCCTGCGCGGTGCTGACGGCCGCCCACACGCTGTCCATCTACCATCGCGACCTGAAGCCGACCAACCTGATGCTCTGCCCCGACGGGAGCGTGAAGGTCCTCGACTTCGGCCTGGCCGTGCTCCGCGAGTCCGGCTCGACGCAGTTCACCCGGGTGGGCCAGATCCTCGGCACCCCGTCGTACATGGCGCCCGAGCAGATCCAGCGCGGCCTGTCCGGCCCCCGCAGCGACCTCTACGCCCTCGGGTGCGTGATCCACGAGATGCTGACGGGCCGCCAGCTGTTCACCGGCCCCACGGAGTACGCCGTGTTCGAGCGCCAGGTGAAGGAACGCCCTCGGGAGGTGCCCGGGGTCCCCGACGAGCTGAACCGCCTCGTCGCCGAGCTGCTGGAGAAGGACCCCGACGACCGTCCCTCGGGCGCCGACGTCCTCTACGAGCGGCTGCAGCCCTTCGCGGTGGACCTGCCGATGCTTCCCGGCTTCCTGCACCCGGCGTCGGTGCCGAGCCCGGGACGGATGTACGCGCGGATGGTCGGCCGGGTCCTGGGCTGACGGGTTCGCGGTCACCTGGGCGTCACCCGGCCACCGGCCGGGCCGGGCGCGGCTTCCCGCCGAGGGCGCCGGGCTCCCATGGTGCTGTCCCGACATCTCTGGCCCCATTTATCGGCATTTTCGGTATGTAATGCAGGTCGCTCAGGTCGCTGTAGGGGTTGTAGGTGCAGTAGTAGTCGCGCCAGGGGTATCTGGCGTGCGCGCTGACCTCTTCGTACAGGCAGCTGTAGCAACTGCTCCGGCTCGTGACGTACGTGCTGCCGGGGCGTACGGAAGTCGGGAAGTCACAGTTGTTGGACACGGCCGACGCCGATTCCCGCGCGGCGCCGCCGCCCATCACGGCCGCGCACCCTGGCGCGCCCAGCACGCTCAGGCCGAACGACAGCACGACGCTCGCACCCGCGAGCGCGATCACCCGCGCGAGATTGCCCTTCTCCACGAATATTCCTTTCTGTACTTGATGTGGATGATTTCTGCCGCGTGGTCTCGCGGCCGGGAACAGGTTGGGCGGCGGGCGGAGGGGTAAGGGCCGGACAGTGAGCCGAGGCCGGAGAACCGGGCTCCACCCGCGACGACTCCGATGACCTCGACCGGGCCGGCCCGGGGAGCGTCGGGCTCGATCGGCGGCGGGGCGTTCACCACGGCGGCGCCGGCGCGCGACGGGCCCGGGGAGAACCTCGGGAGACAACAGGAGAACTCAGGAGACCCCGGGAGAACTCAGGAGGCTTCGGGAGAACTCAGGAGAACGGGGTGGCACAGGTCGGGCTTGATGCGGCTTCTGGCTGGTCATCGGGCCTCGTACGACCGTCTGGACCAAGCTTTCATCAAGTTTCGCCGTACGTCCAAGGCCTGTTCTGACGTCATCGATGCCCTCCGGACATCGATGAACGCGATCAGGCGGGAGTGGTGCTCGAATGGATCTCGATCTGCGCAAGCTGCGCTACTTCGTCGCGGTGGCGGAGCGGCTGCATTTCGGCCAGGCGGCCGAGGCGCTGCACATCACGCAGCCCGCGCTCTCCCGGCAGATCAGGCAACTCGAACACGACGTGGGCGTCGAACTCTTCGTCCGTACCAGCCGAGAGGTCGCCCTCACTCCCGCGGGCGAACAGCTGCTGCGTGACGCGGGGCGGCTGCTCGCCGCCAGCCACGCGGTCCGGGACAGAGCGCGCCGCGCCGGTGAGGACGGGCACCACCTGACCGTCGGGTTCATGCTCGGCATTGACACCGCTCCGGCCCTGCGACGCCTCGCCGAGCGCCACCCCGACGTGATCGTCCACCTCAAACGCCTGCACTCGAAGGACCGCAGCGAGGCCCTGCTCGACGGCCGCGTCGACGCCGGCCTCGTCCGGCTCCCCCTGATCTCCGAGGGACTGAGCACGATGTTCCTGTACACCGAGCCGTTCACCGTCCTGCTGTCGGCCGACCACCCTCTGGCGGCCAAGTCCTCGCTGAGTCTCGATGACATCGCCGACGAGCCCCTCCTGCACTACGCCGACGCCGACCCGGCGTGGAACGCCTTCTGGAGGATCGACCCGCGCCCCGACGGGACCCGGCCCCGCTCCGGGCCCGCCGTGCACGACATCGAGGAGATCGTGGAGTACGTCCGGGTGAGACGCGGTGTGGCGTTCCTCCCGCCCTCGATCAACTTCCTGTTCCCGCGGTCCGACGTCGTCTACGTCCCGGTCGCCGACGCCCCGCCGAGCACGGTCGTGCTGGCCTGGGAGACCGCCCGGCACTCCCCCTTGATCACCGCCCTGGCCGAGGTCGTCCAGGAGACCGTCCACCCCAAGCGGTGAGCCGGAGGCCGGCCGCTTCGCCCGCTTGGCCGCCGCGGAGGTGACGGCGCTCGATCTCGCGAGCGGCCCGTCCGCCAGTGGCCGGACGGGCGGACTGGGCGGACCGGGCGGACCGGGCGGACCGGGCGGACCGGGCGGACCGGGCGGACCGGGCGGACCGGGCGGACCGGGCGGACCGGGCGGACCGGGCGGACCGGGCGGAGGCTAGCGGACTATCGGCCTGCGGCACACGTACGCCACCCCGGGAGGCAGGTTCCGCCAGACGGGCCCGGTGGTCAGCACCTCGTCGAAGGCCGACCGCAACCGCAGGCGCGGGGCCCTGGCCCCGGCGAGCGGCAGGGCGGACAGGTAGGTGAGGTCGTGAACGCCCCGGACGGCGCGAGCGCCCGGCCGACGCCCGCCAGGATCCGCTCCTGCCGCTCCCCGGGGAACAGCGACCAGGGCAGCGTGCTGACGACCGCGTCCACCCGGTCGACCCCGGCACCGGCCGGGAGCTCGCCGAGGTCCGCGGCGTCACCCTCGATCGTCTCCATCCAGGGTTTCGTCCGGCGCGGGTGCGCGGCCATGCCGGGGTCGATCTCCACGGCCAGCTGGCGGGATCCCGGGGCCAGCCGCGCCCGGATGGCCTCGCTGACCGGACCGGTACCGGCCCCCAGTTCCACGACCACCGACGGGCCCAGCGCGGGGACCACCGCGCTGAGCGCCCTGCCCAGTGCCGGGGAACTCGGGGCGATCGCGCCCACCACGCGCTGCCTGCGCACCGCCGCCGTCAGGAATGTCCGCAGGTCCGCGGGTACCGCCGTCTTGTTCGTACCCCCATCAGACCGCCACGGGGGTACGGCCCGCAGGGCGCCGGAGCCCAATCTTCCAGGTATGCCTGGCCATACCTCCGGAGTAGGTCTGGCCAGGTGGAGGGCATGCCCGCACGGGCCGTACTGTCGGTTGACGCGATCGCGGGCGGCCTGGCAGGCGCTCACCCGGTGGAACCTGCTCGCCACATGGTGGCCGTGGCGCTCGGTGGCGTACCTGCTGACGAGCGTCCTCGTCGGCGCGGTCACACTCGTGGTGGTCCTGGTCTGCCTGGCCGTCGGCGCGGTGCTGACGCTGGTGGTGGTGGGCATCCTGTTCATGGTGGCGCTGGGGTTCGGCGGGATACCGGTGGCCGCGCTGGAGCGCCGCCGCCTGCGGATCATCGACTCGGAGCCGGTGGAGTCGCCACACCGCGAGCCCGACCGGCCGGGCCTGCGCGCGTGGGCGCGGACGCGCTTCGGCGAGCAGGCCACCTGGCGGGAACTGGCCTACACCGGCCCGCTGGTCACCGTCCTCTGGCCGACGGAACTGGTCGCCCTGATCTACGGGATCGCCGGTCCGGTGCCGGCCGTGTACGCGCCCATCGCCGTCCAGGAGAACGGGGAGGTGAGGCTGCTCAAGTTCTGGCTGATCAGCGGTTATCCCGAGGCGTTCCTCGCGGCGCTGCTCGGGGTCGTCCTGCTCGTGCTGTTCTCGTACCCGCTGACGGCGCTCGCGGTGCCGCACGGGCTGGTGGCCCGCGCGCTGCTCGGTCCCCGGCAGAGCGACGAGGCCAGGCGGGTCGTCGAGCTCACCCGGTCCAGGTCCCGGCTGGTCTCGGCCTTCGAGGCCGCGACGTGCGGATGCCGCCCGGCTTCACCGACGAGGGCCTCAGGGCCGCGGTCGCGCTCCGCGCGGCGGACTCGCGCCTGCCCGTGCTGGTGCTGAGCCAGTACGTCGAGCAGACCTACGCGGCCGAGCTGCTGGACTCCGGTGACGGCACCGGAGTCGGCTACCTGCTCAAGGACCGGGTCGGCGACGTGGAGGAGTTCGTCGACGCGCTGCGCGACGTGGCCGGAGGCGGGACGATCGTGGACCCCGAGGTGGTCAGGCAACTGCTGCGCCGCCGCCGCGACCCGCTGGAGCGGCTGTCCCCCCGCGAGCGGGAGGTGCTCGCCCTGATGGCCGAGGGCCGGTCCAACGCGGCGATCGCCAGAGCCCTGGTGGCGTCGGAGGCCGCGGTCGGCAAGCACATCGGCAACATCCTGACCAAACTCGACCTGCCACCGGCCGAGGACGACCATCGCCGGGTGCTGGCGGTGGTGACGTACCTGCGAGGCTGAACGGCCCCCGGAAGGCGGGGGGCGGACCGGGACCGGCTCGGCATCGGCATCGGCATCGGCATCGGCATCGGCATCGGCATCGGCATCGGGGAGAATACGGCTCGTGGAGGGTCGGTGGATCGAGGTGGCGGACCGGGTGCTGGTGCGGCGGTACGCCGAGCTGGACCTGTCGGTGGGGCTCGTCATGGGCGACGGCGGCTGCCTGGTGGTCGACACGCGGGGGGACGAGCGGCAGGGCGCGGAGCTGCTCGTGGAGGTCAGGCGCGTCACCCGTGACCCGTGGACGGTGGCGATCACCCACTCGCACTTCGACCACAGCTTCGGCACCCGGCCGTTCCTCGGCCGTCCCGTCTGGGCGCACGAGGACTGCCGTGCCGACCTGGTGGAGAACGGCGACCGTGCCAGGGACGAGTGGGCACGCTACTACCGGGACCTGGGGCGCGCGGACATCGCCGACGACATCGCGAGGACCGAGATCGTGCCACCGGACCACCTCGTCACCGACCGGGCACGGCTGGTCGTCGGGGGCCGCCCGATCGTCCTGGCCCACCTCGGCCGCGGCCACTCCGGCAACGACCTGGTCGTCCACGTGCCGGACGCCGGGGTGACCTTCGCCGGGGACCTGGTGGAGAACGGCGCGCCACCCGCCTACGAGGACGCCTACCCCCTCGAATGGCCCGCCACGGTCGCCGGACTGCTCGCCCTGCTCGACGGCGGACCCGACAACGCGCCCCTCTCCGGTCACGGCGGCGCGACCGCCCTCGGGCACGGCCTCGGTGATCCGGCCGTCGACCGCTCCACCCTCGGGGGCGCGGCCGGCCTCGGGCACGGTCACGGTGACGCTGTCGCCTCCGCCCCCGGCCGTGGCGGCGCGGTCGTCGTTCCCGGTCACGGCGACCCGGTCGGCCGCGCGTTCGTGGTCGCCCAGCACGCGGAGATCTCCGCCCTGGCCCGCCTCTGCGAGCGGGTGATCGCGGGTCTCCTGTCCGCCGCCGACGCCGTACGCCTGTCGCCGTACCCCGAGGAGACCACCAGGATCGCCCTCGGCCGCGCGGGTCACTCCTGACAGGGGCCGACCCCGTCAGAACCCCGGGCAGCGCGCGAGCGGGGAGACCGAGCCGGTCGCTCAGGGCGCCCGGTGGGGTGCCGGGCTCGTGTCCGGCGGTGGTTCCTCAAGACCCGGGGGCGCTCAGGGGCGGGTGAGGTCGGTCAGGTAGGTGGTCAGGGCGTCCAGGTCCTGGAGGAACCAGGTGTCACCGCCAAAATCGATCATGATGTCCAGCTCCGCCTCGATGGCGTCGACCAGGCGGATCGTGGCGATCGAGGTGATCCCCAGGGCGACGAACGAGCTGTCGGAGTCGAGGATCTCCTGGGCGGAGATCTCCCCGTCGCACGCCGTGGACAGGGCCCCGGCCAGCCACAGCCGGAGGGAGTCCCCGGACGTCCCTTCCGGCCGCTCGGCCAGCACGGTCTTCCCCAATGGAACGGCGGTGACGGCGGGCTCCACCGGGTCGGCCTGACCCGCCGGACCGGCGACGTCCGGGTGACTCATTCGGTACCTCCAGTGGGAGACCCCCGGGTTCCGGTCCCGGGAGGGCGTCGGGTTCTCCCCCGGCCCGCCGCTCCTCATGAGAGGACGGGCCGAGGTGAGCGGGGGTGAGGTGGTCAGGAACCGTCCGTGCCGAGCATTCGGGCGACCTCCTCGTCCGACAGCGCGGACAGCTCCTCCATCAGGATCCGTTCCACCACGACCGCGAGATCGGCCACCGTACGGTTCCTGAAGAGCTCTCGGACGGGAACGTCGATCCCGGCGGCCTTGCGCAGGCGGGAGCCGACGCGCACGGCGAGCAGCGAGTGGCCGCCCAGCGCGAAGAAGTCGTCGAACGCGCCGACCTTGCCGACCTCCAGCACCTCCTGCCAGACGCCCGCCACGAGGAACTCGGCGTCGTTCCTCGGCTCCACGAAGGGCCGGTCCCCGGCGGGGTCGAGGCCGGGCGCGGGGAGCGCGCGGCGGTCGATCTTCCCTCCGGTGGTCACCGGCAGCTCGTCCAGGGTCACCCAGACGTCAGGGACCATGTACGGCGGGAGCGCCACGGCGAGGTCGAGCCGGAGCTCCGCCGGGTCGGCGGAACCCGCGACGTAGGCGACCAGCCTGTCCTCGCGGGCGGTAACCGCCGCCTGCCGCACGCCCGGGTGGGCGAGGAGGCGTCCCTCGATCTCGGCGGGCTCGATCCTGAACCCGCGGACCTTCATCTGGTCGTCGACGCGGCCCAGGAACTCCAGCAGGCCGTCCGCGCGCCACCGGACCAGGTCCCCGGTGCGGTAGAGCCGTCCCGCCTCCGGATCGTCGAGGAAGCGCTCGGCGGTCAGGTCCGGACGGCCGAGATAGCCCCTGGCGAGCCCCGCGCCGCCGAGGAGCAGCTCCCCGGGGACACCGGGCGGCACGCGGCGGAGACGCTCTCCCGGGGCTCCGTGTGACGCGTGGTGGCCGCGGGGGTCGGCGACGACCGCCAGGGTGCCGCCGACGGGCCGTCCGATCGGCGGGCGTCCCTCGGTGTCGGCGGGGCCGAGCTCGGCCGCGGTGGCGATGATCGTGGCCTCGGTCGGCCCGTAGGTGTTGACCAGCCGGACCCGGTCGCCGAACCGCTCCCGCCAGCGGGCCACGGCCTCCGCGTGCGCCTGCTCGCCGCCGAGTATGACCAGCCGCAGCCGTTCCGGCCAGGCCACCTCGTCGATCTGGTCGACCAGCCGGTGCCAGTAGGCGGTCGGCAGGTCCAGCACGGTCACCTCGCGCCCCCGGGGCCCGGCGAGCACCTCGGGAAGGGTGACCGCGCCGCCCGGCAGGAGTTCGAGGGCCGCCCCCGAGGCCAGCGCGGGATAGATCTCCTCGGCGTGCGCGTCGAAGCCTAGCGCCGCGAACTGGACGACGCGGTCTCCCGGCCCCAGCCCGTACGCCTCCCTCATCCAGGCCACCCGGTCGGCCAGGGCCCGGTGCTCCACCACCACGCCCTTGGGCTGTCCGGTGGATCCCGAGGTGTAGATCACGTACGCGGCGTCGTCCCCGCCGGTGGGATGCGCGGTCCCTTCGGGCGCCCCGGGCTCCCCGATCTCCAGGTCGTCCAGGAACAGCACCGGGACGTCCACCGGCGGCGGCCCCTCGGGGTGGCGGGCCGTCACCAGGAGGGCGGCTCCGCTGCCGGACAGGAGCGTCCCTACCCGTTCCGCCGGGAGTTCGGGGTCGACGGGCAGGTAGGCGCCACCGGCGCGCCACACCGCGAGCAGTGCCGCGACGACGTCGATAGACCGGTCAGCGAGGACCGCGACGACCGTCTCCCGTACGACACCCCGGCGCCGGAGCACCGCGGCCAGCGAGGCGACGCGGAGTTCCAGGCCCGCGTAGGTCAGCGTCTCGTCGCCGCAGCCCACCGCGGTCGCGTCCGCGTGCGCGGCGGTCGCCTCCGCGACGAGGTCCGGCACGAGGGGACCCGGGACGTGGGCCGTCGCCTCCTCGTGGACGCGCAGCCGGGCGTCGTCCTCCTCGGTGCGCAGCGGCAGCGCGGAGAGGGCCCGGCGGGGGTCGGCGCCGACCGCGCCGCACAGGACGGCGAACCGGTCGGCGAGGCGGGCGGCGGTCTCGGCCTCGAACAGCTCGGCGTCGTAGCCGAGCACCAGGAGGAGCCCGTCGTCGTCCCGCCACATCTCCAGCATGAGGTCGAACTTGGCCTGCCGGTACCCGGCGTCGAAGAACTCCAGATCCAGGTCGGCGAAGGAGTCCCTGGTGCCGTCGTCCTGGCTGTGCAGGATGGCCATGGTCCGGAAGAGCGGCGTGCGGCTCAGGCCGCGCTCCACCTCCAGCTCCGTCGCGAGCTTCTCGAACGGCACCTCCTGGTACGCCATCGCCTCCAGCAGGATCTTCCGCGTGCGGCCCACGAGGTCGGTGAAGGAGGGGTCTCCCGACAGGTCGCCCCGGAGGACCAGGGTGCTGGCGAGATAGCCGACGACCGGCTCCAGCTCGACGCGGTCCCGCCCCGCGTAGGAGGAGCCGACCAGGACGTCGTCCTGGCCGGTGTGGCGGGTCAGCAGCACCTGGTACGCGGCTAGCAGCACCATGAAGAGGGTCGCCCCGCACTCCTGGGCCACCTCCTCCAGCCGCGCGGCGAGGTCGGCGGGCAGGCGGAAGGGGTGGAACCCCCCGGCGTGCGCGGAGACCAGCGGGCGGGGACGGTCGAGCGGCAGCTCCAGCACGGGAGGGTCGGCGAGCCGCTCGCGCCAGTAGCCGAGCGCCGCCGCGTCGTCGTGGCCCCGCTGCCAGAACGCGATGTCCCCGTACGTGATCGGCGGCTCGGCGAGACCGGGGTCGGTCCCGTCCCTGCGCGCTACGTACAGGGCGGTCAGGTCGTCGGCGAGGACGTTGAGCGACCAGCCGTCGCCCGCGATGTGGTGGAGGGTGAGGCAGAACACGTGGTCGCGCTCGGCCAGGCGCAGCAGGCTGACCCGGAACGGGGGCGGGCCCGTGAGGTCGAAGGGGGCGTTGGTCCGCTCCGCGACCAGCCTCCGCGCCTCCCTCTCCCGCTCCGTGAACCGCTCCCCCGGCACGTCGCCCGCCGGTTCCTCGCCGCTGAGGTCGATGTACTCGATCAGCGGACCGGTCGCGGGGTCGGTGATCGCGACCGGCCCGCCGTCCACCTCCGGGTAGCGGGTGCGCAGGGTCTCGTGCCGCGCCGCCAGGTCCCGGAGAGCGTGTTCCAGCGCGGCGGTGTCGAGATCGCCGCGCAGGCGCCAGACGGTGAACATGTTGTACGCCGCGTCGTCCGGATCGAGCCGGTGCATGAGCCAGAGCCGCTCCTGCGCGGGCGAGAGCGTGGGCGGCGCACCGGCGGGACGCGGGTGCAGCGGACCGGCACGGCCGTCGCCGTCGTCCGCGGGGCCGGACGCGGCGGTGCCGACGGCCTCGGCGAACCCGGCGATCGTCGGCCGGCCGAACAGCTCCCTGACGGGTACCTCCACGCCGAGCAGCGCCGCGATCCGCGCGGTGACCTTGACCGCGAGCAGCGAGTGCCCGCCCAGGCCGAAGAAGTCGTCGTCGGCGCCGAGCAGACCGGCGTCCACGCCCAGCACCTCGGCGAAGATTCCGGCCACCCGGCGTTCCAGGTCGCTCTCCGGCGGGCGGCCGTGCCCGGCGGACGGCCTGCCGGGCGCGGGGAGCGCCTTGCGGTCGACCTTGCCGTTCGGGGTGAGGGGCAGCGCGGGCAGCGGTACCACGACCGCGGGCACCATGATCGCGGGCAACGACCGCGCGACGTGCTCCCGGAGCCCCGCTTCCCCCACGAGGTCCGCTTCCCCGGCGAGGTCCGCTTCCCCGGCGAGGTCCGCTTCCCCGGCGAGGCCCGTTTCACCGGCGGCGGGCGGGACCCCGACCACGTACGCCACCAGGATGTCGTCGACGATCGCGGTGACCGCGCGGGAGACTCCCGGGTGGGTCTCCAGGGCGGCCTCGATCTCGCCCAGCTCGATGCGGTGGCCCCGCAGCTTCACCTGGCCGTCGGCCCGGCCGAGGAACTCCAGCCGCCCGTCCGCCAGCCATCTCACCCGGTCGCCGGTCCGGTACAGGCGCGACCCCGGGGGGCCGAACGGGTCGGGCAGGAAACGTTCGGCGGTCAGGCCCGGCCGGTTCAGGTAACCCCGGGCCAGCCCCGTCCCCGCGATGAACAGCTCGCCGACCACCCCGACGGGTACCGGGTCGAAGCGCTCGTCGAGCACGTGGACACGGGTGTTGTCCAGCGGCCTGCCGATCGCCACCGCCCCGGGCTCGGTGGGTACCGGCTCGTGGGTGGACCAGATCGTCGTCTCGGTGGGCCCGTACACGTTCCACATCGTCCGTACGCGCCCTCGCAGCGCGCGGGCGAGGGCGGGCGGCAGTGCCTCGCCTCCGGCGAGGGCGGTCACCCTCGGCCCGTCGAATCCCGCGTCGAGGAGCGCCCGCCAGCCCGACGGCGTGGCCTGGACGTGCGTCACATCGTGCGCGGCGGCGAGCCTCACCAGCGCGAGCGCGTCCGGCGCCTCCTTGCTGCCCGCGACGACCACCCGGCCGCCGCTGACCAGCGGGAGGAAGAACTCCAGTACGGAGATGTCGAACGACAGGGAGGTGAGCGCGAGCCAGACGTGGCCGGGTCCGGCGCCGAGCAGGCCCTTCATGGCGAGCAGCAGGTTGACCACGGCGCGGTGCTCGATCGCGACGCCCTTGGGGCGGCCCGTCGAGCCCGACGTGTAGATCACGTACGCGAGGTCGTCCGGCGTCGCGAGCGGCGCGGGAGGCGTGCCGGGTTCACCGGCGAACGCCAGGGGGTCCTCGATGAGCAGCACCCGCGGGGTGTTCCCGGTGTTCCCGGTGTTCCCAGAGCCTGCGGCGGCCTCGGGAAGCCGTCCGCGCACGCTCTCCTCGGTGAGGAGCAGTTCCGCGCCCGAGTCGCGCAGGACGAAGGCGAGGCGCTCGGCGGGATAGTCCGGGTCGAGGGGCAGGTAGGCGCCGCCCGCCCGCATCACGGCCAGCAGCGCGACCAGCGTCTCCAGCGAGCGGGTGGCGCACACGGCCACCACGGCGCCGGGCCGCACGCCCTCGCGCCGCAGCCGGTTGGCGAGCCGGTTGACGCTCGTCTCCAGTTCCGCGTACGTCAGGCTCCGCCCCCCGCACGTGGCCGCGACCGCGCCGGGCTCGCCCGCCACCAGGTCGTGGAGGGTGGTCTCCGGACGCGGGACGGCGGTGTCGTTCCAGGTGGTGAGGGCCAGCTCGCGTTCGGCCTCCGGGGGGAGGCCGAGCTCCGACAGCCGTGTGCCGGGGTCCGCGACGGCCCTGCGCAGCATGGCCGCGACGTGCGCCGCCATCCGCTCGGCCGTGGCGTGGTCGAACAGGGCGGTGCTGTAGACGAGGGAGAGTTCGAGGTCGCCGTCCCGCCGCCCGAACTCCAGCGACAGGTCGAACTTCGCCGACCGCGCGTCGCCCAGGTCGACCGCCTCCGCGGTGACGCCGGGCAGGGTGAGGGCGGTGCCCTGGTAGTCGTGCAGGACGAGCTGGGCCTGGAAGAGGGGCGTGCGGCTGAGGTCCCTGGGGACGTTCAGCTCGCTCACCAGCCGGTCGAAGGGCAGGGTCGCGTTGGTGTACGCCTGCAGGGCCGCGCGACGGACCCTGACGAGCAGTTCCCCGAAGGTCGGGTCGCCCGACAGGTCCCCGCGGATCACCAGCGTGTTGAGGAAGAGCCCGATGAGCGGCTCCAGCTCGTCCCTGTCCCGCCCGGCGATCGGCGTACCGACGCAGATGTCCTCCTGGCCGGAGCGGCGTGACAGCAGGACCAGGTACACGGCGAGCAGCACCATGAACGGCGTGGTGCGGGTGCGCCGGGCGAGCCCGTCGACGCCCGCGGCCAGCTCGGCGGGGAGCCGGAGCAGGGCGCAGCCGCCCTCGGAGGTCCTGACCGCGGGACGCGGCCGGTCCGTCGGGAGCTCCAGCGTCGGCGGGTCGGCCAGCCTTCGCCGCCAGTGGCCGAGCTGCTCGTCCGCCGTGTCGTCCGGTCGCCCGCGCTGCCACAGCGCGAAGTCCGCGTACTGGATCGGCAGCGGCGCCCACGACGGCCGGTCACCGGCGAGGAACGCCTCGTACAGCGTGACCAGCTCGCGGGCGAACACGCCGACCGACCAGCCGTCCACGGCGATGTGGTGGAACACGATGTAGATCGCGTGCTCCCGCTCGGACAGGCGCAACAGGCCTGCCCTGAGCGGCGGCTCGCCCGCCAGGTCGAACCGCCGCTCGATCTGCTCCCGGACGAGCCGCACGATACGCGCCTCACGATCCGCCTCGGGAAGATCCGACAGGTCCAGCAGCTTCAGGTACGGCCGGTCGTACCCCTCGTTCCCTCGGTCCCCTTCGGTTCCCTCGGTTCCTTGGTCCCCTTCGGTTCCTTTGGTTACCTCGGTTACCTCGGTTACCTCGGTTAACGAACCGGCCTTGTCCCGCGCTCCGGACCCACCCCGTGCCCCGATCTTCCCCCATACCCCGGTCTCGCCTCGTGTCCCCGCCGCGTTCCGCGCTCCGGCCTCGTCCCAGGTCCCGGCCCCGCCGGTGTAAGGCCGGGCGCCGGTCGGGCGCGGCTCGTCGACGACCTGGACGGGAGCGCCGTCCCTGCTCGGAAAGCGGGTCCGCAGGATCTCGTGCCTCGCCACGATCTCGGCGAGCGCCCACTCCAGGGCGTCCGGGTCGAGCGGTCCCCGGAGCCGTTCGGCGATGAAGACGTTGTGGGCGCCGCCACCGCCGGTCCTTTCCAGCCGGTCGAGGAACCACATGCGCTCCTGGCCGAACGAGAGCGGCAGCTCGCGGATGCCATCGGGCCGGGGAGCGATCCCGTCCCGCGCGTCCCCCCGCGCGAGCATGTCCATGCCTAAACCTCCCGCCGGAGAGGCGCGGGAGCCGTTCTCATGACGGCCTCCCCACTGGCAGATCGCGAGCCCGAAAGGAGATTCCTCATAATCACGACAAAAGACTGTCAGATAAAAACATAAATCCGCAAGGAGTAGACATTTACCCCCGGATATGGATACCGCCTTCGGGGGAGGCGCTGACTTCGTTCCGGGCCGCCCGGGACGCCGCCGGGCGTGCCGTTGACATCATGTTGCCTGACACTAGTTGCCGACGCGCACGCCGCGGAGGCCGGGGGTGGGAGGTTGACCGCGCCGCCGCCGGGAGTGTCTGATTCATTGTCGGCGAACGGCTTCACGGGCGGATTGCGCGGCTCGCGAAATCGCGCCGGACCTGGTCCGGGGGTTAGCCCAGGACGTTCTCTCCCTCCGCCCGGCGTTCCGTCCGAATCATTGTCGGCCTCCGGCCCGGGGAGAGATTTCCGATATTCGAAGGCGGGGGCTTTTGTTGACCGGACCCGGCTGGTCTCCGGACGCGAGGGTGGTGCGTGACGGGCCGCTCACCTGGGCCCAGCACGAGTGGGTCCAGTGGATCCCCACCGACACGGACACCTCCTACGAGGACAACATCTGCGCCGCCGTACCGGGGCGGGACCTGCCCACCGGCCAGGTCGTCGCGGCGGTACGCGACGTCCTCGCCCGACACGAGGGGCTGCGGTCGCTGGTACACCGCGCGGGCCGCGAGGACAGCCGCCAGTACGTCTGCCCGGTCGACGACCGGCTGGACGAGGTGATCCGGGTGATGGAGGACGAGGCGTCCTTCAGGCGGCGGTTCGACACCCCGTGGCGGCGCACCTGCTTCAGGATCGGCGAGCGGTGGCCCGTCAGGGCCGTCCTGGACACGGCCGGTGGGCGCGTGCGCCGGATCGACCTCGTCGTCGACCACGTCGCGATCGACCCGTGGGGGATGCGGGTCCTCTGCGACGACCTGAACCACGCGCTCCGCGCGCGGGCCGCGGGTCGCGAGCCGTTCGGCTCCGGCGGCCCCGCCGTCGAGCAGCCGATCGACGCCGCGCTCGCCGAGGCCTCTCCAACTGGGCTGGCCTACCAGCGGCGGGCCCTGGGCTACTGGGAGCGCCGGCTGGGCGAGATCGGCAAGGCGCTCGACGGCCACGTGCCCTTCGCGCCCTCGCGGGCCCTCCTCGGACGGCCCGGTGAGTCACGGTCCGGTGAGTCACAACCCGATGGATCGCGGCTCGGCGGGTCACAGTCCGGAGAGGCCGAGCAGGGGGAGTTCCGCTCCTGCTGGCTGGCGTCCCGCCGCGCGGGACGGGCGGCTGGCGCCATAGCGCGGGCGACGGGCGTCTCCCCCTCCGCCGCCTTCCTCCTCGCCTTCGGCGCCGCCGTCTGCGCGGTGGAGCGGTCGTCGCGGGCCGGGATCTTCGCGATCTCGGCGAACCGCTTCTCCGCCGGGGCGGGACGGTCGGTGCGCAAGGCCACCATGACGATGCCCATGCTCCTGCCCGCCGTATCCGCTGCGTCCGCCGACTCGCCGGGGGCCGCGTACCGCAGGGCGCTGACGGACTGCGCAGCCCAGCAGCTGTCCGGCCACCGGTTCGCCAACGCCGACCCGTACGCCACGGAACGGATGTGCGAGGAGGTCCTCGGCGACCTGTACAAGACCGGGGTGGCCTATCCCCGGTTCAGCTACATGGACGAGGGGGTCGCGGACGACCTCAACACGCTGTGGCCGGCGGGAGACGACGGGTTCCCCGGCGACGAGGACGACCGGGTCGTCACCTTCTCACCGCCCCGCCCTCTGGGCGCCCGCTACATGATGACCGTCCTGCACCGCCCCGCGGGCGCCGTGTTCAGCCTCCAGTGGGGTGACGCGACCGGCTGGGGGGAGACCGCGGAGGACATGCTCCTGTACATCGAGGACCTGATGGTCTGGGCCGCGTCGGAGTGCGCGGGGAGCCCTCCCGTGCTCGGCGGCGCGGGCCCGGCGACCTGACGCGGGACGACCGCCGCGAAAACGATGACGGCGTGACCGTCGCGCACACGACAGTGGCACGGACACCAAGAAACCAGCACCGGCACGGACATCGCGAAAACGGCGGTGGCATGATCGCCGTGAACATCGCGGCGGCACGACGAGACACCGGGAGGCCCGCGCATGGACGCTCGACGTGACGACCGAGGTAGCGGAGGTCCGGCCGTCTCCGGGGACGCCGTCGTCCCGCGAGACCGGCACCTCGACTGGGACGGCTGCCACAACGTCCGCGACCTGGGCGGCATGCGCACCGCCGACGGCCGCGAGACGCGCTGGGGCGCCCTCATCCGCTCCGACGCCCCCGAACGCCTCAGCCCGGCCGGGTGGCGGGCACTCGCGGACCACGGCGTCCGCACGGTCGTCGACCTGCGCAACGACGGCGACTGGCGGGGCGAGGAGGTGCGCCGTCCAGCCGGTCTGACCACCGTGCGCGTGCCGCTGGACGACCGGGCGGACACCGAGTTCTGGTCCGGGCTCGCCGAGGGCCTGTACGGCACTCCCCTGTACTACCGGCCCTTCCTGGAGCGGAAGGCGGAGCGGTGCGCCGCCGCGATATCGGCGATCGCCCGCGCCGAGCCCGGCGGGGTCGTCGTGCACTGCATGGCGGGCCGCGACCGCACCGGGCTCGTCACCCTGCTGATGCTCGCCCTCGCGGGCGTACCGGCCGCCGACATCGCCGCCGACTACGAGCTGAGCGCCGGGCGACTGCGGCCTCTTTTCGTCAAGCTCGGCGAGGCCGACGAGAGCCCCAGGATCGAGGCGGCGCTCGCCCGCGCGAACACCACGGCCCGCGAGGTCGTCGTGGCCACGGTGGAGTCGCTCGACGTCGAGTCCTACCTGCGCGGTGCCGGGCTCGGCGAGGCCGATCTGGCCGCCGCCCGCGCCCGTCTCGTCGGCCCCGCCGACTGAGCGGCGTCGTCCACCCGGACGACACGACCCGCCGCGCCCATCACCGGCTCATCGGTCCCGTCGGCTGAGCCGCGCCACCCGCCGTGCCTGCCCCCGGACGACACGACCCGCCGCGCTCATCACCGGCTCATCAGCCCCACCCGAGCCGCGCCACCCGCCGTACCCGTCACCTGGACGGTGCCGTCAGCCGGGCGGCGTCGGCGTACACCTCCGTCAGCCTGTCGACGGCCTGGTCCCAGCCGAACCGGGACGCGTGGGCGAGCGCGCCCGCGCCGAGTTCCCGCAGCAGCCGGGGCGCGGCCACGAGGTCGCCGAGCACGCGGGCGTACGCGGCCGGGTCGTGCCCGTCCACGAGCACGCCGGAGACCCCGTCGCGCACCGCGGTGCGGAGGCCGCCGACGGCCGCGGCGACCACGGGGGTGCCGCACGCCTGGGCCTCGACGGCCACCAGGCCGAACGTCTCGGCGTGGGAGGGCACCACGACGGCGGTCGCCGCCCGGTACCAGTCGGCGAGCCTGGGCTGCGGGCAGGGCGGCTCCAGCCGTACCTGGCCGGTGATGCCGAGGGTGGCGGCGAGCTTGCCCAGGTGGTCGGGGCGGCCCCAACCGGCCCCGCTGGGCCCGCCCACGACCGCCACGACGAGGCGCCCGGCGAGACCGGGGTCGTGCCGGATCATCCTGGCCGCGGCGTGCAGCAGGACGTCCGGCGCCTTGAGCGGCTGCACCCTCCCGGCGAACAGCAGCACGACCGCGTCCGGGGGGAGGCCGAGCGCGCGCCGGGCCTCGGCCCGCGAGCCGGGCCGGAACAGGGACAGGTCGACGCCGGGATTGACGGTCCGCACCCTGGCCGGGTCGGCCCCGTACAGCGTGACCAGTTGGTCGGCCTCCTGCACGGTGTTGGCGACGAGCCGGTCGGCGGCGGCCACCACCTCCGTCTCCCCCGCGATGCGCCCGGCGGGCTCGGGCGCGTCGCCCGCCGCGAGCGACGCGTTCTTCACCGCGCCGAGCGAGTGCATGGACTGCACGAGGGGAACGCCCCAGTGTGCCTTGACGACAGTCCCCACCCGCCCGGCCAGCCAGTGGTGGGCGTGTACGAGGTCGTACCCGCCGTCCGGCCCCCGTCCGGCCCCCGCGCGCAGCATCTCGGCGGTGAACGGGCCGAGGGTGCCGGGGAGGTCGTTCTTGTCGAGCTCCCTGGGCGGCCCCGCGGCCAGGTGCCTGACCAGCACGCCGGGGAAGAGTTCGGCCAGCGGCGGAGCGCCCGGGGCGTCGGCGCGCGTGAAGATGTCCACCTCGACGCCCAGCGCCGCCATCCGCCGGGCGACCTCGACGATGTAGACGTTGAGTCCCCCGGCGTCACCCCCGCCCGGCTGGGCGAACGGGGAAGTAAGGACGCTGACGGTCGCGATCCTCCGGGGAGGTGGAAGGCGTCGCGGCACAGGCATTCACCTCCGCTTGAGCATTCGCCCGGGGCGCGTCGTTCTCCGCTCCCGCGGCCGGGAATCTCCGGTGACCGGACCCCCGGCACCGGTGCCGGGTTCTCGGGCGGCGCGGCGCGAGCCGTCCCGCCCGTCCCGCCTCCCGGGCGACCGCGCCGTACAGGATCTCGGCGGAGGCGTGGAGAAGCCCGGCGAGGTACGGCTGCCGCACACGGCGCCCCCGCCGTTCTCCCGGGACGGAATCCGGAAGTCGGCCCGGCCGTCGTGGGATCACGTGGGGCCGGGTGTGGTCGTCACGATCCGGCGGGACGCGCCGGTCGCGAACTGTGAATGATCAGACACTCTCGCCCGCGGCGTCGTCAACCGGTTGACGCCGACGTCACGGCGCGGGGCATTGGCAACAATTGGCCACCCCGATGGTGCCAGCGCCCTGGTGTGCGGTTACGTTCGCGGCCCTCGGGAGAGGCCCGGCGGTCGCTTTCCCGGCTCCTCCCGCTCTCCCCTGCCCCCGAGTTCCACCGGCTTTCCCTGCTCGTCGGCCCCCTGGCAGCGATGCGGAAAGCGATCCAGACAGTTCTTCACAACTATCTAGCAATGTTGTGCAATTTTCTGGCACACTCTGGCAAGAATAGCCGCAAGGGGGATAAGGCTTGTGGGTGGACTATCTGACCAACTACGTGCCCTGGACGAGGACACCGCCTCCGTCTACTTCAGGGCGCTTCACAGGGGCCATATCGGTACGGCCCGCGACGTCGCCGAAGAACTCGGCCTCGACCCCCGCACCGTCGAGGACGCGATAGAACGGCTGACCCGCCTGCACCTGCTCCGCCCGGAGCCGGGACATCTGACCAACCTCGTACCGGTGAACCCGGAGATCGCCGCCGCCTCGCTGATATCTCCGATGGAGACGGAGATCCACCACCGGCGCGACCTGATCACCGGTATCCGTACGCAGATGCACTCCCTGATGCACGGATACGACGAGGTGCAGCGCACCAGGAAACCGGCGAACCCGGTGGAGTCGCTGCCCGACGGCGCGGCCGTACGCGGATCGCTGCACATGGCGGCGGCGGCGTGCGAGCGCGAGATGCTGAGCGTCGAGCCGAACGCGCCCTCCTGGGCCGACCTCGACGACACGCTGACGCGCAACCTCGCCATGCTGGAGCGGGGGGTGCGGCTGCGGATGCTCTACCAGCACAGCGCCCGCGCCGACCTGCCCACCAGGGGGCACATCAAGAAGCTCATCGCGGCCGGTGCCAGCGTACGCACCACGCCCCAGCTGCCGAACCATCTCGTGATCTTCGATGGGGAGATCGCCTTCATGTCCCGGCCGGGCGAGGAGGGTGCGGCGCCGGGGGCGGTCGCCGCACGCGACCTGTCCGTCGTCGGGTTCCTGTCGGAGGTCTTCGAGCACCTGTGGAACTCCGCGACCCCCTACTCCGCCTCCGACCTGGGCTACCAGGGCGCGACGGACGAGATACAGCACGCCATCGTCACCTTGCTGGCCCAGGGCTTCACCGACGAGGCCGTCGCCCGCAGGCTGGGGATGTCCGTGCGCACCTGCCGCCGCCACATCGGCGCGCTGCTGCAGAACCTGAGCGCGGTGAGCCGGTTCCAGGCCGGGATCCGGGCCGCCGCGAGCGGGTACGTCGACGCGCGGTGACCCCCGCCGGAGGCCCGGTCACGGGCCCCGGCGGGGCGACCCCCCACAAAACCCGGCGGGGCCACCGCCACCGAACCCAGCGGGGCCTCACCACCGAAACCCGGCAAGGCGACCACTACGAGAACCGGGCGAGGCCCCACCGCGGAAACCCGGCGAGGCCATCACCACGGAAACCCCAGCGGGCCATCACCACGGAAACAGAGAGGGCCGAGCGGAGCCATGCCGTACGACCGTCGCATTCTCCTCGTCCACGCCCATCCCGACGACGAGTCCATCGGGACGGGCGCCACGATGGCGAGGTACGTCGCCGAGGGCGCGCACGTCTGCCTGGTGACGTGCACCCTGGGTGAGGAGGGCGACGTGGTCCCTCCCGAGCTGGGCCACCTCGCCGCCGGGCGGGAGAACCGGCTGGGCCCGTACCGCGAGGGCGAGCTGGCGGTGGCGTGCGCGGCCCTCGGCGTCGCCGACCACCGCTTCCTCGGCGGGCCCGGACGCTGGCGCGACTCCGGCATGATGGGCTCGCCGTCCAACGACCACCCGGACTGCTTCCACCGCGCCGACCTCGACGAGGCCGCCGCGGAGCTGGTCCGCGTCGTCAGGGAGATCAGGCCCCATGTCATCGTCACCTACGACGACAACGGCTACTACGGCCATCCCGACCACATCCAGGCCCACCGGGTGGCCTGGCGGGCGTTCGAGAAGGCCTCCGACCCGTCCTTCGGCGAGGGCGAGCCGTGGCGGCCCTCCCGGTTCTACGTCACCGCCATGCCGCTGGACGAGCTGGAGCGCGCGGTGGGCACCGGGCCGTTCAAGCGGGTCGGTTCCGTCGAGGAGTTCGGCTTCGGCGTCCCCGGCGAACGGGTGACGACGCGGGTCGACGCGAGGGCGCACCTGGGTGCCAAGATCACCGCACTGCGCGCGCACCGCACCCAGCTGAGCGTGGACGGCTCGTTCTTCGCGCTCTCCGACAACGTGGGGCAGCCCGCGCTGGGCATGGAGTACTACACCCTGCTGGCGGGGGAGCCGGGCCCGCCCGGCGAGGACGGCCGCGAGACCGGCCTCTTCGGCTGACCAACTGACCAGCTGACCCGCTACCCCGCTACCTCGCTACCCCGCTGACCTGCCACCCCGCTGACCCCCGCCACCGCCCGCACCCGCACTCGCCCCCACACCCCCACCCGCGCCCGCATCCGGAGGTGGCGGCCCGCCGCAGGGAGCCGGCCGTCAGATCTCCTCCTTGAGCCCGGCCGCCGGGTCGAGCTGGCGTGGCTGCATCGCCGCCCTCGGGTGGTGCAGGTCGAAGGCCGGCCGCTCCGAGCGGATGTTCGGGATCGAGGTGAAGTTGTGCCGGGGCGGCGGGCAGGAGGTGGCCCACTCCAGCGAGTTGCCGAACCCCCACGGGTCGTCCACCGTCACGCGCGGAGCGTGGCGCGCCGTGTACCAGAGGTTGTAGATGAACGGCAGCGTGGAGGCGCCCAGCAGGAAGGCCCCGACCGAGGAGATCAGGTTGAGGCCGGTGAACCCGTCGTACGCGCTGTAGTCGGCGTAGCGGCGCGGCATGCCGTGCGCGCCCAGCAGGTGCTGGACGAAGAAGGTGGTGTGGAAGCCGATGAACAGCGTCCAGAAGTGCCACTTGCCCAGCTTCTCGTTCAGCATCTTGCCGGTCATCTTCGGCCACCAGAAGTAGAAGCCCGCGAACATCGCGAACACCACGGTGCCGAAGACCACGTAGTGGAAGTGCGCGACCACGAAGTACGAGTCGGTCACGTGGAAGTCCAGCGGCGGGGAGGCCATGATCACCCCGGTCAGCCCGCCGAACAGGAACGTCACCAGGAACCCGAGCGCGAACAGCATCGGCGTGTGGAACGACAGGTGCCCGCGCCACATGGTGCCGACCCAGTTGAAGAACTTCACCCCTGTCGGTATCGCGATCAGGAAGGACATGAAGGAGAAGAACGGCAGCAGCACCTGGCCGGTGGCGAACATGTGGTGCGCCCACACCGTCATCGACAGGCCCGCGATGGCGATCGTCGCGCCGACCAGGCCGATGTAGCCGAAGATCGGCTTGCGGCTGAAGACGGGGATCACCTCGGTGATGATGCCGAAGAACGGCAGCGCGATGATGTAGACCTCCGGATGGCCGAAGAACCAGAACAGGTGCTGCCAGAGCAGCGCTCCCCCGGTCTGCGCGTCGAAGACGCGGGCGTCGAACCGGCGGTCGGCCAGCAGGACGAGCAGCGCGGCGGCCAGCACCGGGAAGGCCATCAGCACCAGGACGGCGGTGAGCAGCGTGTTCCAGGTGAAGATCGGCATGCGGAACATCGTCATCCCGGGGGCCCGCATGCAGATGATCGTGGTGATGAAGTTCACCGACCCCAGGATCGTGCCGAGCCCGGACATCGTCAGGCCCACGATCCACAGGTCGCCGCCGAGTTGCGGGGAGTAGGTCGCGCTGGAGAGCGGCGGGTATCCCGTCCAGCCGAAGTCCGCGGCGCCCCCCTCGGTGAAGAGGCCGAAGGTCACCATGACGCCGCCGAACAGGAAGAGCCAGAAGCTCACCATGTTGAGCCGGGGGAACGCCACGTCGGGCGACCCGATCTGCAGCGGCATGACCACGTTGGCGAACCCGGCGAACAGCGGCGTCGCGAACAGCAGCAGCATGAGGGTGCCGTGCATGGTGAACAGCTGGTTGTACTGCTCCTGGGTCACCACCTGCAGCTGGGGGTGGGCGAGCTCCGCCCGGATGACCATGGCCATCAGCCCGGCGACCATGAAGAAGACGAACGAGGTGATCAGGTACATGTAGCCGATGACCTTGTGGTCCGTGCTCGTGAGCCAGCGTACGACGATCGAGCCCGGCGCCTTCCCGCGCGGTGCCAGCGGTGAGGTCAGCGGCTCCTCGCGCGACTTCTCGAAGGTCGTCACGACCCACCCCCTTCGAACCGGCTCGCCCCCGAACCGGCCCGTTCCCGCGAACCGGCCCGTTCCCGCACCCGGCCCGTCCACGAATCCAGACCGTCCACGAATCCGGGCCGTTCTCGAACCGGACCATCCACGAACCGGCCCGTCCGTGAATCCGGGCCGTCCACGAACCGGACCGTTCCCGAACCGGCGCGGCATCCGATTCCCACCGCCTTCCCCCGGCCATCCCCGCCAAAAGGGGCTCCCACTCGCCCGCGCCGTCATCTTGCCCGCTCGATGACCTGGCGATTAATCCCTCTTGTCCGCCTTCTGGCGATCCTCGCCCCACCGGCCGGCAGCACGGGTCCGGTCCGGACCGTACGCGTCATATGGGCAACATCGGACGGCCCGTCGTGCTTGACCCGGGGGCAGACAGGGCACGCCGCTGGAAACGGAGTAGGGAAACGGAGTACGGAGAGTACGGAAAGGAGCGACGTCATGGTCCAGCGACAACGGGTCGTCGTGATCGGAGGAGGGTTCGCGGGCTTCACCGTGGTCCGCACCCTCTCCCGGATCGCGAAGGGCGCGATCGAGATCGTCCTGATCAATCCGACCGACTACTTCCTCTACCTGCCGCTGCTGCCGGAGGTCGCGTCGGGCATCCTCGACCCGCGCAAGGTGGCGGTCTCGCTGGCGGGCGACCATCCCGGCGTACGGCACCTGCTCGCCACGGTGGACACCGTCGACACCGAGGCGCGCCGCGTGAAGTGCACCGACACCGAGGGCAACCACCGCGAGCTGGGCTACGACCGCCTGGTGGTCGCGGTCGGCAGCGTCAACAAGCTGCTCCCCGTCCCGGGCGTCGCCGAGTACGCCCACGGCTTCCGCAGCATCGCCGAGGCCCTCTACCTGCGCGACCACCTGATCCGCCAGGTCGAGCTCGCCGACGCGTCCGACGACCCCGAGGAGCGCAGGGCCCGGTGCACGTTCGTGGTCGTGGGCGCCGGGTACACCGGGACCGAGGTGGCGGCGCAGGGCCAGCTGTTCACCCGCGACATCCGCGGACGGCGGCCGGGGCTGCGCGGCCAGCCGGTGCGCTGGATCCTCGCCGACGTCGCGCCGCGCATCCTCCCCGAGCTGGACGAGCGCCTGTCCCGGACCGCGCACCGGACGCTGTCCGAGCGCGGTGTGGAGATCCGCACCGGTACGAGCGTGGCCGAGGCGACGGCGGAGGGGGTCAAGCTCTCCGACGGGGAGTTCGTGGCGACCAGGTCCCTGATCTGGTGCGTCGGGGTGCGTCCCGACCCGATGGTGGAGTCCCTGGGGCTGCCGACCGAGAAGGGGCGCCTGCTCGTCGACGAGTACCTGAGGGTGCCCGGCCATCCGGAGATCTTCGCCTGCGGCGACGCGGCCGCCGTTCCCGACCTCACCCGGCCGGGTGAGTACACGGCGATGACCGCCCAGCACGCCAGCCGCCAGGGCAAGCGCGCAGCCCGCAACATCGCCGCCTCCTACGGTCACGGGGAGCTCCAGCCGTACAAGCACCACGACCTGGGGTTCGTCGTCGACCTGGGCGGGACCGGCGCCGCCGCGAACCCGCTGGGCGTGCCGCTGTCGGGCATGCTCGCCAAGGCGGTCACCCGGGGCTACCACCTGCTGGCCATCCCCCGTAACCGGGCACGCATCGCGGGAAGCTGGTTGCTGGACCTCGTCGTGCCCCGCCAGACCGTCCAGCTGAACCTGGTCCGCGGCCCTGCGGTCCCGCTCACCCACGCCACCCCCGAGCACCCCCACGGCCCGGGAGAGGATCCGCCGAAGAAGAACGCCTCGCGGAAGGCGGGCGTGGCGTCGAAGGCGGGAGCCTCGTCGAGAGCTGGGGCCTCGTCGAAGGCGGGCAACTCGTCAAAGGCGGACGATTCGCAAAAAGACCGTGAATCGTAAAGTACGGCGATATTTTCGGCTCTTCCGGCGATGCTTCCGGGGAGCCGGGTAGGGGGCGGGGTATGGCAGCAAAGATCGGTTACACGATGATGTGCGAGCAGACGCCCGCCAGGCAGCTGGTCAAGGACGTCACCACCGCCGAGCGGGTCGGTTTCGACTACGCGGTCATCTCCGACCACTACTTCCCCTGGCTGGAGGAGATGGGCCACTCCCCGTACGCCTGGTCGGTGCTCGGCGCGGCGGCGCAGGCCACCCGGCGACTCCCCCTGATGACGTACGTGACGTGCCCGATCATGCGATACCACCCGGCCGTGGTGGCGCAGAAGGCGGCGACCATGGGCGTGCTGAGCGAGGGCCGCTTCACGCTGGGGCTGGGCGCCGGGGAGAACCTCAACGAGCACGTGACAGGCCAGGGCTGGCCCTCGGCCGACACCCGGCACGGGATGTTCCGCGAGGCCGTGCAGATCATCAGGGAACTGTTCGAGGGCGGGTACGTCACCTATCGCGGCGAGTTCTTCGACGTCGACTCGGCCAAGCTGTTCGACCTGCCCGACGAGCCCGTCCCGCTGGCGATCGCCGCCTCGGGCGGCCAGTCGGGGAGGATCGCCGCCGAGCACGGCGACGCGCTGGTCGCGGTCGACCCCGACTCGGACCTGGTACGCCTGTTCGCCGGGGAGGGCGGCACGGGCAAGCCCGTCTACGGCCAGCTCGCCATCTGCTACGACACCGACGTGGAGGCCGCCAGGGAGCGGGCACACCGGCTGTGGCGCTGGTCGCTGGCCGGGTGGAAGGTGATGGCCGAGCTTCCCGGACCCGTCAACTTCGCCGCCTCCGCCCAGACCGTGCGGCCCGAGGACGTCGCGGCCAAGGTGCCGTGCGGCCCCGACGTGGACGCCGTGGTGGAGGCGGTACGCGCCTACACCGACGCCGGTTTCACCCACGTCGCCCTGGTCCAGATCGGCCACGAGCACCAGGACTCCTTCTTCGACTGGTCGGAGAAGGAACTGCTCCCCGCCCTGAGCAACCTCTAGCCACCGCCCGGCGCGGGTCACGCGCCCGAGGTGAGTCACATGCCCGTCCGGGACAAGTCACAGGCACGTCCGGGACGAGTCACGGGAGGACCGGGAACACGACACACACCCGGGACGGCGGACCTCACCCGCCGCCCACGAGATCCACCGCGGCGGCGGTTCCCCCGGACTCACGGGGGAAGGCTCACCGGGGTGGATGACGTGTGGGATCTGGTGGTCGTCGGCGGCGGGCCCGCGGGGGCGGCGGCGGCCCTGCGCGCGAGACAGCTCAGGCCCGAGGCGCGGGTCCTGCTGCTCGACAGGGCCGACTTCCCCCGTGACAAGGCCTGTGGCGACGGCATCGCCGCCCACGGGCGCGACGAGCTCGCCCTGCTCGGCGTCCCCGACCTCATCGCCGACTACCGGCCGACACAGCGCCTGGCGGTGGTCTCCCCCGGTGGCGCGCGCGTCTCGGCCACCTCCGCCCGGCCCAACCACGTCGTCCCCCGCAAGGTCTTCGACGCCCGCCTAGTCGACGCCGCCCGCGCCCGGGGCGTCGAGGTCCGGCGCCACCAGGTCCGCGCGCTCGCCGTCCTCGGCGATCGCGTGGTTCTCGACGGCACCGTCACCGCCCGCGCCGTCGTCGCCGCGGACGGGGCCAACTCGACCGTACGGCGCCTCATCGGCATCTCCCCCTCCCCCGAGAGGCACACCGCGATCGCCGTGCGCGGCTACGCCGACGTGGACGCCGACGACGACGTCCAGTCGATCTTCATGCAGCGGGACGGGTGGCCCGCGTACGCGTGGTCGTTCCCGATCGGTGACGGCACCGCCAACGTCGGCTACGGCATGCTCCTGCCCCGGCTGCACGCCACCGGCCTGCCGGGGAAGGAGGTGCTGCACGGACGGCTCGCCGAGCTGCTGCCCCACGTGAGCGCCCGCGACCTGCGCGCCCACCACCTGCCGCTGTCCCCCGGCCGTCCGAGGCCGGGCTCCGGGCGGGTGATGCTCGCCGGTGACGCCGCCGGTCTCATCAACCCGCTCACGGGCGAGGGCATCTTCTACGCGCTGGTCTCCGGCCGGCTCGCCGGGGAGGCCGCCGTCCAGGCGGCGGGCGACCCGCTGCCCGCGTACCGGCGCGGGCTGGGAAAGGCCCTCGGGCGGCACCTGCGCACCACCGACGTGCTCGCCCTCGCCTCCCAGTCACCCGGCTTCATCGACGCCGCGATCGACACCGCCGCCCGCCGCAAGGAGGTGTTCGACCTGCTGGTCGACGTGGGACTCGGCGCGGGCACGGTGCCTGCGCCACTGGCCCTCGCCGTGCTCCGCCGCTGGCTCCTGAACACCGTCCGGCGACACTGACCACGCCCCCGGCGAATCGGCCACGCCACCCGGCCGGCACAGAGCGGGCACGGAGCGGGGCAGCTGGACAGCGGGGCGTCCGACCGCGTCCGGCGGTGCCGGGAGGTCAGTCCCGGCCGGAGACGACGCGGAGCAGGTGGGCGGCCTCGGCGGCCATGGCCTCCCTCGCGGCCTCCAGGCGAGCCCGGGGATCGGCGCCGGAGGGTTCGGCGGCGAAGGAGTCGCGGAGCGTCCCGCTGAACGCGACGTTCAGCGCGGTCCCGATGTTGATCTTCTTGATCCCGGCGGCGACGGCCCGGCGAAGCTCGTCGTCGGGCACGCCGGAGGAGCCGTGCAGGACCAGCGGGACGGAGGCCGGAAGCGCCGCGCGCAGCGCCGCGATCAGGCCGTGGTCGAGCCTGGCGCTGCGCGAGGTCATCGCGTGGGAGCTGCCCACCGCCACCGCGAGGGCGTCGACGCCGGTCGCGGCGACGAACGCGGCGGCCTCGGCGGGATCGGTGCGCGCGCCGGGCGCGTGCGCCCCGTCCTTCCCGCCCACCTCGCCCAGCTCGGCCTCCAGCCACAGCCCGTTCTCGTGCGCCCAGCGCGCCGCGGCCTCCGTCCTGGCGAGGTTGGTCTCGTACGGGTCCCGCGACGCGTCGTACATGACCGAGCCGAACCCCGCCTCGGCGGCCTCGTACAGGAGCGCGTCGCCGGTGACGTGGTCGAGGTGGAGGGCGACCGGCACCGGGGCGGCCTCCGCGAGGGCGCGCGCGGCGGCGGCGAGGGGGTGCGGGCGGCCGAGGCGGAACCGCACGGCGTTCTCGCTGATCTGGAGGATCACCGGAAGCCCCTCCCGCCCGGCGGCGACCACGACGGCCTCGGCGTGCTCCAGGGTGACGATGTTGAAGGCGCACGCCCCGCCGTGGGCGGAGGCGACGATCGAGGCTGTCGTGGCGAGCGGCATTACGTCTCCTGGGACAGGGCGAGGTAGGCGGCGGGGTCGACGGTTCCGGCGACGGGGGAGAGCACGGCGGCGGCCGACAGCGCGACCGCGTCCGCGAGGACGGCGGGCCAGTCGGTCGGGCCGGGACGGAGCAGCGCCCTGGCCAGCGCGGCCGCGGCGGCGTCCCCGGCGCCGGTGGGGTTGCCCGGCAGCCGCCGGGACGGGCGGGCGGACCAGCTGCCGCCCGGGGTGACGGCCAGCAGGCCGTCCGCTCCCCGGGAGACGACCACCGCGCCCGCGCCCGCGCCGAGCAGCCGCGACGCCGCCTCCTCCTCCGGGCCGGGGCCCGCGGCCCGTTCGAGTTCGGCGGCGTTCGGCTTGACGATGTCGGGCCCCGCCGCCACCCCGAGCCCGAGGGCCTCGCCGTCGGCGTCCAGCAGCACGCGTACGCCGAGCGCGCGGGCGTCCGTCACCAGCTCGGCGTACGCGCCGGGGGCGAGGCCGGGCGGCAGGCTCCCCGACAGCACGGCGACCCGGGCGTCCCGGCACAGCTCCAGGAACAGGGCGCGGAACTCCCGCCACTCCCCCGAAGTGACGGCCGGTCCCGGCTCGTTGAAGATCGTGGCGTCGCCGTCCGCGACCACGGTCACGGTCCGGCGGGAGTCGCCCGCCACCGGCGCGAAGCGGGCCGGGACGCCCGCCGCCGCGAGGTCCGCGGTGATCTCCGCACCGGTGCTCCCGCCCGCGAACCCGGTGGCGACGATCCCGGCTCCGAGATCGCCAAGCGTGCCAAGGGTCGTGAGAACGCGGGCGACGTTGACGCCCTTGCCCCCGGCGCGGCGGTGGACGGCGGTGACGCGGTGCGTGGCGTTCGGCACCAGCGCCTCCACCTCGTAGGTGACGTCCAGCGCGGCGTTGAGGGTGACGGTGACGATCTCGCCCATGACTACTGGAGGATCACCGAGCGGGTCAGGTTGCGCGGGCTGTCCGGGTCGAGGCCGCGCGAGCGGGCCAGCTCCACCGCGAGCCGCTGGGCCCGGATCAGGTCGGCGAGCGGGTCGAGGGCGGTGGCCGTGGTCAGGGCCCCGGTGCGGGCGACGTCGTCGAGCAGCTCCTCCTCGCCGCCGAAGAACCACACCAGGCTGTTCTCGTCGGCGATACTGATCGGCCCGTGCCGGTACTCCATCGCGGGGTACGCCTCCGACCAGGCCAGCGCGGCCTCCCTGAGCTTCAGGGCCGCCTCCTGGGCCAGGCCGTTGGTCCAGCCGCTGCCCAGGAAGGTGAACTGCCTCCGCGAGAGCGCCCCCTCGGGGAGCGGCGCGCTGAGCGCGGCCTCGGCCTGGGCCGCGAGGTCGGCCGGGGCCTCCCCGAGGTGCGCGCGGAGCAGGGCGAGCCCGCTGGTGGCGAACCGGGTCTGCACCACGGAGCGCTCTTCGGCGAACTCCAGCGCGATCACCGTCCCGGCCAGGCCGGTCACCGGGGTCGCGGGGTCGGCGGTGACGGCGACCGTCGGGACGTCTCCGGCCGCTTCGAGGGCGTGCAGCACCTCCGTCGTGGTCCCGGACCTGGTGATCGCCACCAGCCGGTCGTAGCGGCGCGCGGGCAGCTCGGAGGCGGGGAACGCGTCGGTCTCCCCCTGCCCCGACCGCTCGCGCAGGACCGCGTAGGCCTGCGCCATGTAGAGCGAGGTGCCACAGCCGATCACCGCGACGCGCTCCCCCGCCTCCGGCAGGCCCGCCGGGTTCGCCGCGCCGAGATCCAGCGCCTGCCGCCAGCACGCGGGCTGGCCGGCGATCTCCCGCAGGACGTACGTCACGTGCGCCTCCTCGTGAATGCTTATTTATGCTTGCAACATGCCATATTTGAGCATGTATGAGCAATAGCAATTGTTTCAATGCTCGATACGCTTCGCGGAGCGACACGGGCAGGACAGGCGGGACCAGGCGGGACCAGGCGGGAACGCACGGGGACGGCGAGGAGGAAGCTCTCATGACGAGCCACGACCGGTGGAACGCGCTGCTCGCGATCCTGGCGAGGGACGGCAAGGTCGAGGTGGACGCCGTGGCCGGTGAGCTGGGGGTGTCGGCGGCCACCATCCGCCGCGACCTCGACCACCTCGACCGCCAGCAGATGCTGACCAGGACCCGTGGCGGCGCGGTCGTCAACGCGATCTCCTACGACCTGCCGCTGCAGTACAAGGCCGCGCGGCACGCGCCGGAGAAGCACCGGATCGCCACGGCCGCGGCGGCGCTGGTGTCGGCGGGCGCGGTCGTCGGGCTGAACGGCGGCACCACGACCACCGAGGTCGCCCGCTCTCTGGCGACGAGCGCCGACCTGCACCGGCAGGGCGGCGAGCCGAGCCTCACCCTGGTCACCAACGCGCTCAACATCGCCAACGAGCTCGTCGTGCGCAGGCACGTCAAGCTGGTGGTCGTCGGCGGCGTCGCCATGCCCGCGTCGTACGAGCTGATCGGGCCGCTCGCGGACGGCGTGCTGCGGGAGGTCTCGCTCGACATCGCGATCCTCGGCGTGGACGCGCTCGACCCGGAGCGGGGCGCCTTCGCCCACCACGAGGGCGAGGCCGGGATCAACCGGCTGATGGCCTCCCGCGCCGGCCGGGTGGTCGTCGTGGCCGACTCCTCCAAGCTCGGCATGCGGGCGTTCGCCAGGATCTGCCCCTGCGACGACATCGACGTCCTCGTCACCGACGGCGACGCCCCCGCCGTGACGGTCCGGCGCTTCACGGACGCCGGGGTCGAGGTCGTCCAGGCCTGAGGCTCCCGTGGCGGCCGGCCCTCGCCGGGTGCCGGGGTCGTCCGGGCCAGAGGGGTCTTTCGCCGAGGTCTTCCGGCCCGGCCGAGGCCTCCGGGGTCACCCCGTGATGCCGCCGGAGGACCTCCAGGTGCTCCGGAACACCCGGAGGGCTTCGGGGCTCCGGGTACTCCAAAAACTCACCCCTTGAGGCCGCTGAACGACATGGTGGCGATGAAGTGCCGCTGGGCCAGGACGAAGGCGGCGATGAGCGGGAAGACCGCGACGACGTTGCCCGCCATCAGCGCCGACCACTCGGTGTGCCGGGCGCCCGCGAACGTGGACAGGCCCATCTGCAGCGTGTACGTCTCCTCCGAGCTGATCGAGATGAGCGGCCAGATCAGGTCGTTCCACGCGCCGAGCAGGGTGAAGACGACCAGCGCGGCCAGGGCGGGCCTGGCCAGCGGGAGCACGATCCTGAAGAACACCCCCAGCTGCGAGCAGCCGTCGATCCTGGCCGCCTCCTCCAGCTCGCGCGGCAGCGACAGGAAGAACTGGCGCATCAGGAAGACGCCGAACGCCGAGGCGAGCCAGGGCACGAAGGCCGCGCCCAGGGTGTCGATCAGGCCTAGGCTGCGGAACATCATGAACGTCGGGATCATCAGCACCTGCGCCGGGATCATGATCGTCGCCATGATCGCGGTGAAGCCGATCGCGCGCCCGGGGAACTTGAGCCGGGCGAAGCCGTACCCGGCCAGGGAGCACAGGACCACGTGCCCGGCGACCGCGACCGCCGAGACGACGACGGTGTTGAGCAGCCAGCGCGGATAGTCGTCCTCGGTGAAGATCCGGGCGAACCCGTCGAGGCTGAACTCCGAGGGCCACAGCGTGGGGGGATACCGGTTGATCTCGGCGTCCGGCATGAACGCGGTCAGCGTCATCCACAGCAGGGGCGCCACGAAGACGAGCGCGGTGGGCGCGAGGATCAGGTGGGCGAGCCAGGGGCGTTTCATCAGGCCTCCGCGCGGCGGGTGTACCAGAGGGCCACGGCGGACGCGGCCAGCGTGACCACGAACAGGCCGTAGGCGACGGCCGCCCCGCGCCCGCGCGCCCACCCGGGCCATCGCCACCGTCCCGGCGCGGGCGTCACGCATCGGCCCGCCCCGTCGCGGCGGAGGACCGGCACGACCACCTCGAACCCCGCGCCCTTGGAACCGTGAGCCCCGCCCCGGCCGGGCTCACCGGGACTTCTCCAGGATCCGGTCGCTCTCCCCGGCCGCCGTCGCCAGCGCCTCGGCCGCCGGGGTCCCGCCGACGAGCACGCTCGCGACCGCGTCGCCGACCTTCTCCGACAGCTCCGGATAGGCCTGTACGGCGGGACGTGCCTGCTTGGCGTTGTCCAGGTTGTCGGTGAAGACGTTCACCTCGGGGAACTCCTCGGTGAACCTCTTGTAGGCGGGCAGCGCCATGGTGGCCTTGCGGAGCGGCAGGTTGCCGAGCCCGAGGCTCCAGCGGGCGTCCTGCTCGGGCCGGGTGAGCCAGGTCAGGAAGGCGGCCGCGGCCTTGGCCCGCCGGTCGCCGTTGTCGAAGACGACCCAGTTGTCGGGACCGGCGACGGTCTCGTGGTTGCCCGCGTGGCCGGGCAGGACCTGCACGCCGTACGAGACCTTGTGCTCGATGATGTCGAACAGCGCCCACGGCCCCGCGACGATCATCCCGACCTTGCCGCTCTGGAAGAGGGGCAGGAACTTCTCCCCGTTCTGGTCGAGATAGACGGACTTGTCCTGACGGGCCATCGCGCCCCACAGGTCGAGCGCCTGGACGGCCTGCGGGGTGTTGAAGGCCGCCTTCCTCCCGTCCTGCGACAGGATGCTCCCGCCCTGCTGCCAGAGGTGCGGCCAGAACCGCCACACGGTGTCCTCGCCCCCGGCGACCGGGTAGGCGGTGCCGTACACCCCGTCGCGGGTCAACTCGGCCGCGGCGGCGCGGAAGTCGTCCCAGGTCCAGTCGGCCGAGGGGTAGGGCACCCCGGCGGCGTCGAAGAGCTTCTTGTTGTAGATCACCGCGAGGTTGTCGACGACCGCCGGGATCCCGACGACCTTGCCGTCCACCTCGGACACGGCCCGCTCGGGCGGCCAGAAGTCGTCCCAGCCGAACGCCGGGTCCTTCACCGTCGGGGCCAGGTCGTACACCTGCGGGCTCTTGGCCAGGTGCGCCATCCACGACCCGTACATGCAGGCGATGTCGGGCGCCTTGCCCCCGGCCAGCGCGGCCTGGACCTTCTGCAGCATGTCGTCGACGTTGGTGGTGCCGACGGCGGCGACGATCTTGACGTCGGGGTGGGCGGCGTTGTACTCCGCTGTCAGCTTCTTCAGCACCTCGACGACGCAGCCGTCCGGCAGGTTGGAGATCAGCCCCCTGTTCACCACGTTGCCGTGGATCACCCGGGGTGTCCCCGTCGCGATGCTGTGCACGATCTGCGGGGCGTACTCCATGGTGGCCTCGACCTCCAGGGACCTGCCCGCCCGCAGGGCGTCCCTGGTCGCCTCGTAGCGGCGCACGTTCTCCTCGCTGATGCCGAGGTAGGCGTTCACCGGGACGCGCAGCCGCTCCACCTCGGCCTGGTCGCGCAGGTACCACGGCACGTACTCGGAGGAGTGCTCGCTGGTCTCGGTCGGGTAGTAGCCGAGCCGCCGGTACATGTCGACGCGCACCCGGCGCAGCAGCTCCGGATCGCGGGCGACGGCCTCGTCGAGCCTCGGGTAGAGGTCCTCGCCCCCGGACTCGAAGCGCAGCATCCACGCCTGGTGGTTGACCCCCGCCGCGAGGTAGTTCACCTTCTCGAACGGCACGCCGACCAGCCCGGCCAGGTCGTGCGCGGTCCAGAAGACCGAGTGGCACAGTCCCACGACGTTGCGGACCGGCGTCGCCGCGGCCAGGTACCAGACGTTCATGGCCATCGGGTTGGTGTAGTTGAGCAGCCAGGCGTCCGGGCAGACCTCGGCGATGTCCCTGCCGATCCCCTCCAGCACCGGGAACGTACGCAGCGCCCGGAAGATCCCGCCGACCCCGATGGTGTCGGCGATCGTCTGGCGCAGGCCGTAACGGGCGGGGATCTCGAAGTCGATCCGGGTCGCGTCGATCATGCCGACCTGGATGATGTTGACGACGAAGTCGGCGCCCTCAAGGGCGCGCCGCCGCTCCAGGTGCGCGGAGATCTTCGCCGTCCTCCCGCCCGGCCTCGTCCCCGTCCCCGCGATGACCCGGGCGGCCGCCTCGGCGGTGTCGAGCCGCTCGGGGTGGATGTCGTGCAGGGCGATCTCCAGGCCGTCCAGGTCCGGGAAGGCGAACAGGTCGGCCAGCAGGCCCTGGGTGAACTCGACGCTGCCCGCGCCGAGGAATGTGATCTTCATGGGAAGTGAACCTCGTCCCAGCCGGGCTGGGCGGCCGTGCCGCCCGCCGCGCGAGTGGATAGGGAGCCGCAGGCCGCGGCCACGCGCATGCTCGCCCGCAACGTCAGGCCACGCAGCCTGGCGGCGAGGAGGCCCGCGTTGAAACTGTCACCGGCGCCCACCGTGTCGACCGGGTCGGCGGGCGGCGCACCGACGTGCACCAGTCCGCCATCGGCCCAGCTCAGAGTACCCGCGGCCCCGTTCTTGACAACCGGCAGCGGCCCAAGCCCGGCGAGCGCCTCCACCGCCCTCTCCAGGGCATCCGCCCCCGGGACATCTCGGGCCGGGGAAACCACGGCTCCCGCGGCGGCGATGGCCAGCGCCTCGGCGGCGTTGGGCAGCAGGACGTCGGTGACGGCCAGGACCTCGTCCAGGCCGAGCCATCTCCCCTCGGGGTCGTCGTTCGTGTCGAGCGACGTGGTGGCCCCCGCGCGCCTCACCCGCCCGAAGAACGCGGGCAGGCCTCCGGATCGAGCCTCCACCTCGGGGCGTCGGACGCGCGTACCCGGCCCTGGCCCCGGTCGTGAGCGGGGACGGGGGCGGTCACCGGGGCGGGGACGGGGGCGGTCAGGAAATCCGGGGCGGCGGGAAGGGCCGGGGAGACGGTGGCTCGGAGACGCATGTGACTCCTCTGAACGGAGTTCGGACTCATGGTGGCCTGCGCACTGTTCCGCACTCTCCGCCAACGCCCTCGCCACGGGCGCCGGAGTGACAAGGCCCATAACCGTAGGACTCATGCCAGCACGCGAGGTTCGTCCCCTCCTCTCGTTTCGTCACAGAATTGCGCGCTTGTGCACGAAAAGCGACCATTTCAATCATTAAAAATCGGTCACATGGCCATCACCACCCAGGAACAGCCACTCGACGATCCCGATGGGGGTGCCGGTGAGCAACGTGTCACGAGCCCCCGAGCGGCGTCGGTGCCGATGTGGTCGAGATCCGAAAACCGGCGGCGGTGCGCGCGACCAAACCGCCGTCCAAGTCGTTCGCCGACGTGACGCCCAAGGTGCCGGTAGGCCTCCCGATGGCAGCGACGCACCGGCCCGCGATCACGCGACCGAGGAGACCGGGCGGAGTCGTCGTTCTGCCGGGCCTCGGACGTTCGTCCGTCCGCGGCTTCGGCGTCCGGGCCATCACCCGGGCCCGGGATTGGACCGGCCGGTCACCTCGCGGTCGAATCCGGGTGACGAGCCGGTCTTCGACGACCCGCGGGTAAGCCTCGCCGACGCCACACGCGGGCAGCCGGCCCTTGCCTCCCTACCTCGAAAAAATGGCCGTTGTCTCCTGAGCGCGGTTGACGCAATTGTGCAAGGACCTGTGCGCACACGGTCAACCAGACGGCCCGAGAATCCTCGATACTCCTTTACAGAGTCCGAGTTACTCATCCGGATCATCGATTCTCACACAAGGGGCGGCGCGGCCCATGTGACAGCCGCCTCGATGACCGGCCTCGCGGCCTTCCCGGCCCCCTGTGCGCGCAGGGGCCTCACGAAACGCCCAGGTTCCATATGACAACGGTTCATCCTGGAAAGGATCAACAAGTGATCACTCGTCGAATCAGCGCCATCGCGCTCGCGGCAGTGTGCGCCACTGTGCCGCTGACCACCCTTTCCGCGTCCGCGGCCCAGGCCGGCACCGGCGGCACGGCAGCAGCTCGCGGCCCGGTGAAGTGTGTGCCGATCAGCAACAACGAACTGTGCGCGCGCGGCATCACCGGCAGTCCGGGCGGTTACAACGTGGCCTATTACAAGAACGAGGGCGCCACGTTCAAGGGACGATTCTTCCTGATGTGCTTAAACGGTTTCCAGAAAAACGACAACGGCGCCTTCACCATCGCGGCGGGCCAGGTGAGAAGCTTCGTCTTCGCGGTCGGCAACCAGGGGTCATGCCGGGTGCGAATGCAGGACATCACCAACGGCGGGTTCTACTACAGCCCTTACGTGGTTCCCTGAGAATCGGCGAACCGCGATCTGTTCCCAGAACGCCGATAGATCGTCGGGTCGAAGAGCCGCCGGATATCACCTCCTTTAGGGGACGGCGATATCCGGCGGCCTGTTCACAGGCTTCGGGCGGCTCCTGTCCCACCGCAGGCTCATGACCCGTTCCCGCACCCGGTTGACGTGTTCCTCCGGAACACCTCGACCACGTCATCGGACGAGCGGCGGCCTTGCGATCACGCTGCGACGGGGTGCCGTCGGCTCACGGCTTGACGGCCAGTACCCGGAAGCTGACGCCGCGCGTCATCCGGGACACCGACTCGATCCGGAAACCGGCCCGCTCAAGGAACGGCCGGGGATCGCGGGTGAGATAGTCGGCCTCGAACCGTACGAACACCGGCTCCACCAGCCGCATCCCGGCCCGGATGACCGGGTTGCTCGACGGCCCGTGCTCGGCCAGCACGAACCGCCCGCCCGGCTTGAGCACGCGATAAGCCTCTCGCGCCGCGGCGGCCGGGTCCGGGATGGTGCACATCGTGAACGTGGACAGCACGGTGTCCGCGAGGCCGTCGGGCAACTCCAGGCGCTGCACGTCGCCCTGCCGCACCTCCACCCGCTCCCCCAGGCCCTCCCGCGCCACCCGCCGCCGCGCCAGTTCCAGCATCCGCTCGGACAGCTCGATCCCGACCACCTCGACGTCGGCGTCGTACAGCGGCAGGTTGAGCCCGGTGCCGACCGCGATCTCCACGGTACGGCCGCGCGCCTGCCCGACGGCCCACTCCCGGCTCCCCGGGAACAGGCGCCGCTCCCAGACCCGCATCTGGTCGTCGTACCGATCCGCCATCCGGTCGAACACCCGCCGAACGTCGGCGTCCGTGGTAACACGCATCGAGCACCCCTTCGGAAACGGAAACCCCGCGAAATCACTTCACCGCCATGAGACGGGTAAAGATTGTCCTTACCGAGGCGACGACCGCCCCGCCGTCGTCCCGCCGAGTCCAGCCGAGCCCCCGGCCGCCCCTCGTCACACCCTGCCGCGTCGGCCGGATGCTCGGTGTCCGTGTAACGAACCGCCCCCCGGTACCGTTCCGGAATCCGACGACCACTCAAGCCCCGGAAGGTCTCATCCGTCAGCCGGTGCCGCCGGGAGAGATCAGGCCGGTCTCGTAGGCGACCACCACCGCCTGGACACGGTCACGCAGGCCGAGCTTGGACAGGATGCGCGCGACGTGGGTCTTCACCGTGGCCACGCTGAGGTTCAGCTGGTCGGCGAGTTCGGTGTTGCTCAGGCCGGTGGCGAGCATGCGCAACACGTCCAGTTCCCGGGGCGTCAGCCGGGACAGATCACGGTGGAGGGTGGGGCTCACGTTGTCGCGGCGGGCGAAACGCTCGACCAGGCGGCGGGTGATGGTGGGCGCGAGCAGGGCGTCGCCGGAGCGCACCAGACGCACCGCGGCCACCAGGTGTTCGGGGGTGACGTCCTTGAGCAGGAACCCGCTCGCCCCCGCGGCGAGCGCGGCGTACACGTAGTGGTCGAGGTCGTAAGTGGTCAGGATCAGCACACGGGTGTCCTCGGCGCCGCCCGCGAGGATCCGCCGGGTGGCTTCGAGGCCGTCCATCCGAGGCATCCGGATGTCCATGAGCACGACGTCGGGCCTGGTACGGCGGACCGCGGCGACGGCCTCCTCCCCGTCGGCGGCCTCGGCCGCCACCTCGATGCCGTCGGCGGCGAGGATCATGCGGAATCCGGTGCGTACCAGAGCCTGGTCGTCGACGATGACGGCGCGCAACGGCTCGGTCATGACGTCCTCCACGGGACGCGGGCCATGATCCGGAATCCGCCCCCGGCCGTCCGTCCGGCGTCCAGGGTCCCGCCGTAGACGGCGAGCCGCTCGCGCAACCCGATCAGCCCCCTGCCGTCGCCGGATCGCGGCCCGGCGCTCCGTGCCCCGCCGGTGTCGGTCACCTCGATCTCCAGCCGGTCGCCGTCATGGCCGATCGTCACGAACGCGGCGGCCCCGGCCGCGTGCTTGATCGTGTTGGTGAGGGCCTCCTGCACGACGCGGTAGGCGGCGAGGTCGATCCCGGGAGGCAGCGGCCCGGGTGGCGACACCTCGACGCTCACCGGCACGCCGGCGGCGCGGACCCGTTCCACCAGGGCGTCGAGCTGGTCGAGGCCGGGCTGGGGTTCGAGCCCGTCGGAGGGCCCGTCGAGACGCTCGCCGCCCGGACCGGCGAGCAGGCCCATGACGTTGCGCAGTTCGGCCATGGCGGCCCGGCCGCCGGACTCGATCGCGAGCAGGGCCTGCTTCGACTGTTCCGGCTCCACGTCCATGACCTTGCGCGCCGCCCCGGCCTGGATCACCATCACGCTGACATTGTGGGTCACCACGTCGTGCAGTTCGGCGGCGATCCGGGAGCGCTCCTCCGCGACGGCCCTGCGCATGGCGTCCTCCTGCGCCTGCTGCAGCTCGGCGAGCCGGTACCGGCTGGCTCCCAGCTGTCGCCGCCAGACACGGACGAAGCTCCCGAAGACGCCGGCGCTCAGCAGGACGACGAACGGCCCCATCCAACTCGGCAACCCGGGCGCGACGTCCCGGAAGGCGCTACCGGCGAGCCCGGCCGCGCACACGAGACCCCCCATCGCCAGGACGCGGTGACGGCTGTGGACGACGGCACCGTACGCGGCGACAGCGCAGGCCAGCACGGTGATCCAGGTCGCGGCGTCGTGGGTGGCCCGCGCCGCCAGCAGCACCACCCAGAAGGCGATGAGCGGGTACCGGCGCCGCACCGCCAGCGGCAGTGTCGTCAGCGCCACCAGGAACACGGGCGGATCGTCGTAGCGCGGGTACCGGACCTGCACGATGCCGGACGGGTCGTCGGACAGGACGCCGGGAGGTGGCGGGTGGCCGGGCGAGGAATCATGAGCATCCGGCATATCTGGCAGGTCGGGTATATCCGGGAGATCGGGAATCGGCGATAGGGGCGGGACGGTGGGCCGGAGCCGCAAGTACTCGATCACTTCGGGCTGACCCGCGACAGAGCCGGTCACCGGATACCTCACCGACACGGTCACCGCGACGACCGTCAGGACGAGCGCGACCACCGCGTCGGCGGCGAGTGCTCCGCGAGACGGCCGCGGGGGTCCGTCGCCCCTCGACCCCGGCGTGTCCCGGACGCCGCGCCGGTCCGGCCGGTCCTCGTCCAGCCGGCCGTCCAGGTCGAGCACATGCCGCCACCACGGCGGTCGTTCACCGGTTTCCACCGGCACATTGTCACGCCTGCCCGTCCCTCCCACATCGGCCGTCGTGACGAGACCCACGGTCTCGGGGAGTACATCGCGGGGATGACCTGGCGGCCCCTCGTCCTCGGGAGGTACGCGATCTCGGCATGACGGCCGACGCGCACCGGCAAGGGCGGTGCCTAGTTTCGTTCCCGCCATCACACCGCTCCGGAGCCGCGACCTCGACCGCCGCGAAGCGTCGAGGCGCTGTTCACGATCACCTATCAGGAGGACATAGCGTGACCGCTGTCCTGGAAGCCCAGGGACTGGGCAGGAAGTACGGCAGACGCTGGGCGCTGCGCGAGTGCACCGTCGACATCCCGGCGGGCCACGTCGTCGGGCTGGTGGGCCCCAACGGAGCCGGAAAGACCACGTTGCTGAAGCTGGCCTGCGGCCAGCTGGAACCGACCTCGGGCGACATCACCGTGCTGGGCGGGCGGCCCGGGGGCACGCCCGCCCAGCTGGCGAGGGTCGGGTTCGTCGCCCAGGACACCCCCGTCTACGCGGGACTCACCGTCGCCGAACACCTGCGACTGGGCGCCCGCCTCAACCCCCGCTGGGACAGCGCCATGGCACAAGAGCGCATCGCGCGGCTCGACCTCGCCCTCACCCAGCGGGCGGGCAAGTTGTCCGGCGGCCAGCGCGCCCAGCTCGCCCTCACCCTCGGCCTGGCCAAACGCCCCGAACTGCTGATCCTCGACGAACCGGTCGCCGCGCTCGACCCGCTCGCCCGCCGCGAGTTCCTGCGGGGGCTGATGGAGGCCACCGTCGAGCACGAGCTGAGCGTGCTGCTCTCCTCCCACCTGGTCTCCGACCTGGAACGGGTCTGCGACTACGTGATCGTGCTGGTCGACTCCCGCGTCCAGGTCGCCGGGGAGGTCGACAAGCTGCTGTCCACCCATCACCGCCTCACCGGCCCGCACCGTGATCCCGACCGGCTCCCCGGCCTGCACCATGACCCCGACCACCTCACCGATCCGCGCCGCGCCCCCGACCGGCTCCCCGGCCTGCGCCATGACCCCGACCACCTCACCGGCCCGCGCCATGACCCCGACCGGCTCACCGACCGCCTCACCGATCCGCGCCGCGACCCCGACCGGCTCCCCGCCGACCAGCACGTGGTCTCCGCGCGCCACACCGACCGGCAGAGCACGTACGTGGTCCGCACCGACACCCCGATCCTCGACCCCGCCTGGACGGTCAGCCGGCTCGGCCTGGAGGACCTCGTCCTGGCCTACATGGAGAAGCGCACCGCCGAGAACCGGCGACCCGCCCTGGAGGTGCGGCGATGATCTGGCTGACCTGGCGCCAGTTCCGCGGCTCGGCAACGATGACGGCCGGCGTCCTCGTGGTCCTCGTCACCACCCTGGCCCTGACCGGCCCGGACCTGGCCTCCGACTACGCTGCCGGGATCGCTGGCTGCACCCCGGACAACACCTGCCTCGACTTCTTCGACCGCTTCTTCGGCGAGTACGACCTCCTCTTCCTCGCCCTCACCCTCGTCGTGCTGCTCCTGCCCGCCCTCGTCGGGCTCTTCTGGGGAACGCCGCTGATCACGCGGGAGCTGGAGGCGGGCACGCACCTGCTGGTGTGGAACCAGAGCATCACCCGCGGCCGCTGGCTGGCGGTCAAACTCGGCCTCACCGGCGTGGTGGCCGTCACCGCCGCCTGCCTGTGCGGCCTCGCGGTGACCTGGTGGTCCGCCCCCCTGGACAGGTCGGCCGTTCCGGAAATGGCGCAGATGGCTCCCCTGGTGTTCAGTGCGCGCGGCATCGCCCCGATGGGGTATGCGGCCTTCGCCTTCGTCCTCGGGGTGACCGTGGGCATGCTGGTACGCCGCACGCTGCCCGCGATGGCCCTCACCCTGGCCGTCTTCGCCGCGATCCAGATCGCCATGCCGCTGCTCGTCCGGCCCCACCTGATGCCCCCGGTCGCCGGGACCTTCGAGCTGAGCCGGGAGAACATGGACGGCCTCGGCGCGCCACAGGGCGGATCCCTGCAAGTCTTCCTGAGGACGTCGGCCGTTCCCGGCCACGCGGGCGCCTGGGTCCTGTCCAGCAAGCTGGTCGATCCGTCCGGACGTACGACCTCCAGCGGAGACGGGAGCTCGGGACCGTCGTCGACGATCGTGCGGGCCGTCCCGGTCTCCACGACGTCAGGACCCTGCTCACCGCAGGGACTACTCGCGGGGGGATGCGTAGCCGAGATCAACCGGCTTGGTTACCGGCAGCAGGCGACCTACCAGCCCCTGGAACGCTTCTGGCCCTTCCAGTGGATCGAGACCGGCATCTACGCCCTGCTCACCACCGCTCTCACCTGGTTCTGCTTCTGGTGGGCCCGAAGGCGCCTGTCATGACCACCACCAGGACCGTGGCCAGGACCGCCGCCGGGCTCGCCCTCCTGCTGGCGGCGGCCTGCACCACACCGGTGCCGCCACGCATCCAGGCAGGCACAGCGGGCCCGGCGGTCTGCGCCCCTCCCCAAGGACCACCCGGCGCGGAGAAGCCCACCACGATCGACGTCATCGAACAGGCCTACCGCTGCATCCTCGGCACCTACTACAGCGGTGCCACCCTCGACACCCGCCCACTACTGAGCGCCGGATTCGCCGCCCTGACCCAAGAACTCAACCGCACCGGACACGACGTACCCGAAGCGACCATGCCCGCCCTGAGCGGCGACCGCGCAACCGACTGGACCGCCTTCGAAACCGTCTACAGGAAGGTCACCGACCAGGTCCCCCACCTACGCGACCACCTCGCCGACGTCACCCTGGAAGCCATCGTGGCCGCCCTCGACGACAACCACGCCCGCTGGACACACGACGTCAAACGACCCCCCGACTACTACGACGGCGACGGATACGGCCTGGGCCTCGAAGCGAACGTCACCGGCCTCCAAGCCGACGCCAACCCCGGCACCGCCCTCCCCCCGCTGTTCGTCACCACCGTGCACGGCGGCGCCGCCCAAACCGCCCGCCTACGCCCAGGTGACCTCATCGAAGCGATCAACGGATCAGCGCCCTTCATCGGCGGGAAAGCCACTCCTGCGATCGCCGCCCTCTACCCCGAGTATCCGGAAGCACGGCCGGTGCGACTGCGGCTGCTGCGACAAGCCACCGGCCGCCGCTGGAGTGTGACGCTCACACCCGGCCTGTTCCAACGCGACCTGACCACCCTGCAAGTGGTGCAATCGAAGCTGCTGGACGACGACATCGCCTACGTACGGATGACCGGCTTCGCCCCCGACTCCGCCAACCGGGCCCTCAAGGCCATCGCCCGGCTACGCACCGGCCGCACCCTGTCCGGCGTGGTGCTGGACCTGCGCGGCAACGGCGGCGGCAGCCCCACCGAGGCGATCCGGCTGCTGAGCGCCTTCGCCCACGGCAAGAACACCGCCTACCAATGCACCGTGGACGGCACCTGCCAGGCCATGCGCACCGACGACACCGTCGAACTCCTCGGCCTGCCACTGGCGGTACTCACCGACCGCGGCTGCGCCTCGGCCTGCGAACACTTCACCTCCGCGATCAAAGACCTGCGCGCCGGACACCTCGTCGGCACCAGAACCGCCGGACTCATCTCCGGCCCCGCCCAGCCATACCTGCTCGCCGACAACACCCTCCTGAGCTTCCCCGACAAACACCACCTCGGACCCGACCGCGAGGTGATCGACAAGATCGGCGTGCCCCCCGACCACCACGTCCCCCTGACCCCCAAGGACGCGGCCACCGGACACGACCCCGCACTGGCCAAAGCCCTGACCCTACTGCGGACGTGAAAGGAACCCCTCCATGAGACAACTCCTGGCGGCCGTCGCGGGACTGGCCGTTCTCGCCACGTCCGCCTGCTCCGCACCCGCACCACCCAGAGCCGACGCTCCGCAGACCACACCGACCGGCCCCATCACCCTGCCCGCCCCCACCGGACCCGATCCGGTCGGCACCACCGTCCTGCACCTGACCGACACCTCCCGCCCCGACCCCTGGAACCCCGACGCCGACGCCAGGCAGCTCAAGGTCACCCTGTGGTACCCGACCAAGCAGCGCGAGGGGGATCGCGCGCCCTACATGACGGCCGAGGAAGCGAAGCTCCTCCTGAAAGACTCCGGGATCTCGACCGCGCCGTACGACACGCTGAGCAGGACACGAACCAACGCCATCCAGGACGCCGATCCCTCAGGGCGCGAGCTTCCGCTGGTGGTGCTCTCCCCCGGCTTCACCAAACCGATGAGCACCCTCACCTCCCTGGCCGAGGACCTGGCCAGCCGAGGGTACGTGGTGGCCGGGATCGACCACACCCACGAAAGCTACGCCACCACCCTGTCCGACGGACGAATCGCCGAATGCCTCGCCTGCGACAGCGACACCGATCCCGGCTTCGGCGCCGGGCTGGTCCAGGGCCGGGCCGCCGACGTCTCCTTCGTCCTCGACCAGCTGACCTCCGAATGGAAGCGTTCCTACCTGATCGATCGCGAAAGGATCGCGATGGTCGGCCAGTCGATCGGCGGGGCCGCCGCCCTGGCGACCATGGTGAAGGACCCCCGGATCCGCGCCGGGATCGACATGGACGGCACCGGCTATGCCCGCATCCCCAAGAGCGGACTCCCTCGGCCGTTCATGTTCCTCGGCTCGCGGGAGCATGTCCCGGGCGGCCGCGACACCTCCTGGGACCGCGACTGGAAGCTGCTGACCGGGTGGAAGCGATGGCTCGTCCTGACGGACGCCGAACACCAGTCCTTCACCGACATCCCGCTGCTGGCGGACGTCCTCGGGATCGAACCTCTCCCTGGCATGCTGCCAGCGGCCCGTGGCGCCGAGCTCACCCGCACGTACGTGGCGGCCTTCCTCGACCGGCACCTGAAATCGCGGCCGCAGCCCCTCCTGGAGGGACCGTCACCGCGCTACCCCGAAGCCAGGTTCTGCCTCGCGACCTGCGGCTGATCATGAGACCCCGTACATCCCGAAACCGCCGGAAGATGTCGAAGGCCGCCAGAAGGATAAGAGCGGCGGCCATCAGACTCCAACCAGATCCATGATCGGTGTGTGTCCAGTACGCGATCATGGACGCCCCCTTCCATCGAGGTCACAGGGGAAACGGGGTGGCATATCCCGGAACGCAGAAGGACCCGCGTTTCCGCGGGTCCCAGCGCATCTTGCGATGCCGATCGAGAGTGCCCCCTGCAAGATTCGAACTTGCGCTCCCGGCTCCGGAGGCCGGTGCTCTATCCCCTGAGCTAAGGGGGCCAACGCGTGATTACATTACCAGCATCCTGAGGGAAACCGACACTCGGTTAGGGAAGCGAGTGATCTCCGGAGCAGGGCCGGGGACAACAGGAGGAACAAGGGTGAAAGGTCATCAAGACGGCCGGGCGTCGGCGGCGCGGCACGAGCCTGCGCCGCGCCGGACCGGGCGCCGCCTGACAGGGTCGAGACGGCGCCAGGTGAGGCAGGACAAGGCGGGTCAGCGCTGGGCAGGACGGGTCAGTCCAAGGTGAGGCCGGTCAACGGGGGGCGGGTCAGCAAGGCGAGACGGACCAACGCTAGGTGAGGCGAGCCAGCGGGGCGGAGCGGGTCAGCGGAGGGTGGGGCGGGTCAGCGAGGAGTGGGGCGGACCGCGCCTCGATAGCGGGAGAGGTAGTAGGGGGAGGCGGCGAAGTCGGCCGTCCTGACGACGTCGCCGGTCTTGGGGGCGTGGACCATGACGCCGTCCTTGACGTAGACGCCCACGTGAGTGGGGTCTCCGGTGCCTCCGCCGAAGAAGACCAGGTCTCCCGGGCGGAGCCGGGAGAAGGGCACTCGACGGCCCTGTTTGAACTGGGTGCCGGTGTAATGGGTGAGCCTGGCCCCGGCCTTGGCCCAGGCGTGCAGGGCGAGCCCCGAGCAGTCGAAGCCCCCGCCGGTCGGGCCCGCGCTCGAACCGCCGCCCCACACGTATGGCCTGCCGACCTGGCGGAGTGCCGCGTCGGCCGCGATCCGGCCTCGCAGGGCCAGGGCGCCTTCGCGCGAGGACACTCCCCTCCCTCGTGATGTTGCCGCCCGCCCACCGGAGAGGGCTCTTCCTCGGGAGGACGTCTTCCCCGAGGATGACGCCCTCCCGAGGTTGGAGGGCGCTTTCCGCCCCTCCGAGGGGCGCTGGGACCACTTGGCGCCCGCCCGCGAGGACTCCGGCCCGGAGAAGGCCCGGGGATCTCTCCGCTCCGCTGAAGAGGACGAGCCGACCCACACATCCGGGGTGTCCGAAGGATCCACCGGCCTTCCTGTCTCCAGAGGCCACACCTGCCTTCCCATCTCCAGGGGCCATATCGGCCTTCCCGTCTTCGGATCGGAAGGGTCACGCACCCACTCGGCATCCGCTCCCGAGAGCCCCGCCGACCATTCGCCGACCGGACCCAGAGGCGGGGTCGGCGCCACCCCAGGAATCGGGGCCGAGCCCGGGAAGGAGCCTCGTGGGGACGTCGTCGATCGGCCGCCGTTCGAGTCCGAAGAGGACAGGAGCCGTGACTCGCAGGCGGCGGCGAGGGCGGCGCGGATCTCCTTCGGCAACCAGTGAGGGGTGCCGTCAGGCGGGGCTGCCGGAGAGAGGGAGAGGAGGCGGCCCCAGGCGTCACAGGCTTCCGGGGAGAGACGGGGCACGGGGAACTGGGAACTTCCCGCGACGGCCGCCGAGAGGATGGTGACGGTGACGAGTGTCGTGATCACGCAAGCCCTCCTTGGGCTCGATGAAGGATCGAGGCCCCAGGATCGGCGGGGGAAGGTGATCACCAACGGGCCGAATCGGGTTCTGTGAATAACCCCGCGGAATGGCACCTCCCTGTGGACAACCGCGAGTACTCACGTCCAGTGAGGGAACCGCCCCAAGGGCACGGGCAGGCTGCCCCTGGAACGCTCGGTCGTCTCAGCCATGCATGATTGCCGTCTAGATGTACGTCAACTAGGGTTGACGCATGGACGACAGGCGGCCAGCAGACTCGTACGGTGACGAGAAACTCGCGGTGCGGCTCCGTGATCTCGTGGGCGACCGGCACCCTGTGATCGCGGTCGCGATGGTCTCGCCCCAAGGGACGACGGTGACAAGCGTGGGTGTGCCCCTGAGCGCGGATTTCGAGATCGGCTCGATCTCGAAGGGGGTCACGGGCCTCCTCTACGCCGACGCGCTCGCACGCGGAGAGATCCGTACGACGTCGACCCTGGGCGAGTTCCTGCGGCTCGACGGGACAGCGGCGGCGGGGGTGACGCTGGCGTCGGTCAGCACGCACCGTTCGGGGTTGCCGGGGCTGCCCAGGTCGGCGGAACCGTGGCGGCGGACCCTCGCGCTGTGGCGGCACGGGACGAATCCCTACGGTGAGAATCTTGAGCAGCTCCTCGCCCAGGCACAGGGGGTGAGGATCGGGAAACCGCGGGCCCGATACTCCAACTTCGGGTTCGAGCTGCTCGGCCACGCGATCGCGCGAGCGGCCGGGACGAGTTACCGCGATCTCGTCCACAGGCGGATCGCCGAACCCTTGGGACTCGGCGTGTTCTACACGCCTTCGAATCCGGACGAGCTGCTGCCCGGCGCGCTCGTCGGCAGGAGCAGGTCGGGGCGGGTACGGCAGCCGTGGACGGGTGAGGCTCTCGGACCGGCGGGCGGCATCCGGGCGTCGATCGAGGACATGGCTCGCCTGGCGTCCGCCCTGCTCGACGGCACGGCCCCCGGCATCGCGGCCCTCGATCCCGTGGCGAACCTCTCCGGGCCGGGGGTGCGCATCGGCGCCGCGTGGATCACCGTCGAGGTGAAGAAGCGTTCCATCACCTGGCACAACGGCGGCACCGGCGGTTTCCGTACGTGGCTCGGGATCGACCGCGCGGCGGGTACCGGTGTGGTCGTCATGTCGGCGACCTCGGTCTCGGTGGACCGTCACGGGCTCGCCCTGCTGGCCCGGCTCACCGAGGAGGAGGGCCGATGATCACCGGGCGCCGGCCGCCCTGGCCGCCGCAGCCGGTGACCGTGATCGGTGACCATGACCAATGACAGTGACCAACGACCAACGACCAACGACTGTAACCAGTGGCCGGTGGTCGCAGCCGCCGTGGCCGCCGGTGTCCGGGACCTCTCGCCTCTCACCCCTCTCCCTCTGTACCTCTCCGGCCGCCTTCCCGCCTCTCCCGCGGCGGGTTCACCGAGCCCCGAGTTCTCGGGGAAAAGCGGGAAACATCTGTCACCCCTGAACAGCTGTGCGTACACATCCTCGGAAACCCGCACGGGGGCGAGGGAGAGGAGTTAGCCTCACGCCGTGGGAGAGGTTCTGGGCAGGGTTCTGGTAGTGGATGACGACGACGTCATCCGGCAGCTCATCGCGGTCAACCTGACCCTGGAGGGGTTTCAGGTGGATACGGCCTCCGACGGGCAGGATTGCCTGGATCGGGTGCTGGACGTGATGCCCGACGTCATCACGCTGGACGTCATGATGCCCAGACTGGACGGCTGGATGACCGCCACCAGGCTGCGCAACGACGAGGGGACCAGCCACATCAAGGTGGTCCTGATCACCGCGCGGGCACAGGAGGACGACAAGCGGCGGGGCCTGGGGATCGGGGTCGACGCCTACCTCACGAAACCCTTCGACCCGGCGGAGCTGATCCAGGTCGTCCGCGAGCTGGCCCTGACCGCGCGCAGCGCAGGGCGAGGCGTGACCTCGCGGAGCCGATCAGGACCGGCCTCAGGGACCGATCAGGGCGACACCTGACGCGCGAGCCGATCACGACCGGTTGGTGCGGGGCGGGACGTTGACGACACCTTCTCCAGGCGAAATCCGTTTGCGTGACAACCGGTGGGTTCGAGTAGCGTTCGTGGCATGTCGAGCTCTGAGGCATCCAAGGCAGGGGCTTTCGGTCACGCCGTCAGCCCCCTGAACCACTGAGTTCGTAGTCCACTCCCCGGCGGCCTCGCCGAGCGGGGTGAGTGCGCGCCCCCCTGGGTGCTGGGTGCTGGCCGCGGTGACGAGAGGTCCTTCCTCTCGTTCTCCCACCTCGGAGTTCTCGATGCCTCTCCCGCTCTACCTGCTTGCCGTGGCGGTCTTCGCCATGGGCACCTCGCAGTTCATGCTCTCCGGCCTGGTGCCGGACATCGCCGCCGGCCTGGATGTGCCGGTCGGAAATGCCGGGCTGCTGACCTCGGCATTCGCGGTCGGAATGATCCTCGGGGCGCCACTGATGGCGGTGCTCGCACGCCGGTGGCCCACCCGGGCCAGTCTGCTGGGCTTCGTGCTGGTGTTCGCCTGCGCCCATGTCGCGGGCGCCCTCACCGCGAGTTTCCCGGTTCTTCTGTCCACCCGCGTGGTCGCCGCCCTGGCCAACGCGGGCTTTCTGGCGGTCGCGCTGAGTACGGCGACCACCCTCGTCCCAGCCGCACAAAAGGGACGTGCGCTGGCGGTACTGCTCTCCGGCACGACCGTGGCCACCGTCGCCGGGGTTCCGGGCGGCGCGGTGCTCGGAACGCTGCTCGACTGGCGGGCGACCTTCTGGGCGATCGCACTGCTCTGCCTTCCCGCCGCCTTCGGCATCGTGAGAGGCATCCCGGACCACGTCGAAGGGATCATGCGGGACGCTCCGGCCGGTCCCCCTCTCCACGGACCGAGATCGCCCAGCTCGCGATGCCCGGGCTGGTCCTGGTCATGCCGCTGGGCGCCCTGGTCAAAACGCCGCCACATTCGCCACGTTCACCTTCCTGGCGCCGATCGTGACCGACACCGCGGGCCTGGGCGGGCTCTGGGTCTCGGTGGTGCTGGTGCTCTTCGGCGCGGGGTCCTTCGCTGGCGTCAATCTCGCGGGCCGGCTCTCGGATCGGCGTCCCGGCGTCGTGATCGGAATCGGTAGCCCGACACTGCTGCTCGGCTGGGTCACGTCGGCGACCGTCGCCGCCCAGCCGGTGGCGCTTCTGGTCCTCGTGTTCGTGCAGGGTGTGCTGTCCTTCGCCGTGGGCGGCACCTTGATCGCCAGGGTGCTCCACGAGTCGGCGGACGCCCCCACCATGGGCGGGTCATACGCGACCGCGGCACTCAACATCGGCGCGGCGGGTGGTCCCGCCATCGCGGCGGCGACCCTCGGAGCCGGCGCTGGTGATCTTGGCCCGATATGGGTCAGCGCACTCCTTGTCGCGCTCGCGGTGCTCACCACACCGCCTCTGCTTCGAGCGATCGCACCCCAGACCGTCCCTGAGCGAGAGGTCCCCTGACGGCCTCGACGGGGCGCGGCGGTCAGAGCAGGCCGTCCCGGTGGGCCACGGCGGCCGCCTGGGTGCGGGAGGAGACGCCCAGCTTGCCCAGGATGTTGGAGACGTGCACGCTCACCGTCTTCTGCGCGATGAACAGCCGCTCGCCGATCTCGCGGTTGGGCAGGCCCTCGGCCACCAGGGCGAGCACCTCCTGCTCGCGGGAGGTGAGCACGGTCGGCGGTGCGGTGGTGAAGCGCGCCCTGCGTCCCAGCTCCGCCAGAGCCGCGCCGAGCGGCTGGGCGCCCAGTGACTCGGCGGCCTCGACGGCGAGCTTCCACTCCTTCAGGGCGTCGGCACGGTCGCCCTCGGCGAGCAGCGCCTCGGCGAGCCGCCACCGCGAGCGCGCGACCTCGTAGACAAACCCGAAGTCGAAGGCCTCGACCACCGCGCGCCACGCCGTGACGTCGTGGCGGCCGTGCGCGCGGTGCCGTTCGGCCTCGGCCCTGGCCAGCCAGGCCAGACCCTCGGGGCCGAGCGGGCCGCGCCGCACGGAGCCGGGGCCGACGGCCGCGGGCACCCTGGCCCGCTCCAGGAAGGCGTCGGCCTCCTCCCCGCGTCCCAGGTCCGTCAGCGCCCACAGGGCGGTGCCGCTGAGCCGGATCACAGCGGGGTCGTTGGGGAGCAGGGCGTCGAGCCCCGCGCGGGCGTGTTCGAGCGCGGTCTCGGGGTCGCCGCGCCACAGGGCGTGCTCGGCGGCCAGGCCGCGGCTCATGGCGGCGACCGTCGTGTCACCCGACCAGAAGGACTCCAGCCAGGACAGGCGCTCCTCGACGACGGGCAGGCCCCTGGCCACCTCGACGAAGAGCGCGAAGGACGACAGGAGCGCCTCCGGCGGGGTGCCGACGCGGACGGCGAACCCGGAGGCGACCTTCTCCGCCAGGTCCCACTCCCCCGCGACGTAGTGGATCAGGAGGCGCAGGAAGCGCAGGTCGGTGCCGTAGGTGCTCCAGTTGAGGCCGCTCTCGCGTGCGATCCGCAGCCCCCGGTCGGCGGTGGTCGCCGCCTCGGCGAGGTCGCCACTCTCGTACTGGACCCGGGCGTAGGTGAATATGGCCCGCAGGTCGATGGCGAGGTTGCCCGAGCTCTCGGCGCTCGCGCAGGCGAGCAGCTCCTTGGCCCGGGGGATGTCGTCGGCGAGCGCGGCCAGAGCGGCGAGGGTGATCAGCGCGCTGGTCTCCGCGTCGGCGGCGCCGCTCGCGCGGGCCGTCTCCAGGGCGCGGCGGGCCAGGGCCTCGACCTCGTCGTGCCGCTCGGTCCAGTAGAGCGAGCGGGCGTAGGTCGCGAGCGCGCGGGCGAGCACCGGCCCCTCCCGCGCCGTCTCGACGGCAGCGTACGCGGCGGCGATCGAGCCCTCGACGTCCTCGGTGTCGATGAGGTAGTACGACAGCCGCTCGTTGATCTCGGCGGAGGGCGGGAGGCGCCGGAGCTGGGAGATCGCCCGGTGGTTGTCGCCGCTGTCGGCCGCCGCGGCGGCGCTGCGCGCGGCGAGGGCGACGTGGTCGATCCCGGCCAGCCGCTCGGCGTCGGGAACCCGGTCCCAGAGCCCGAGCGCCCGGTCGAAGTGGTGGTGCGCCTCGGCGGGAGCCCCCAGCCGCTCGGACCTGCGCCCGGCCTCCACGGACGCGGCCAGCGCCCCCGGCAGGTCGTGGCCCGCCAGGTAGTGGTGGGCGAGCTCGGCCGCCGCACCCTCCCGGGCGGTCAGCAGCCGGGCGAACTCGGCGTGCATCCTGGTGCGTTCGCCGGGCAGCAGGTCGTTGTAGACGACCTCCTGGAGAAGCGCGTGCCGGAAGGCGTAGCCGTACTCACCGTCGGGGCGGAGCAGGCCGCGCGAGACGATCTCCCGCATGCCCTCCTCGAAGGCCAGGTCGTCGAGGCCGGAGGCCTGCTGGAGCAGGTCGTGGTCGGCCCGGCGGCCCGCGACGGCCGCGCCGCCGAGCACCCGTTGCGCGGGGTCGGAGAGCAGCTCCGCCCGGGAGAGCAGCAGGCCGGCCAGGCCGTCGGGCATCGAGGAGCCCTCGGAGGCGGCGTCCAGCAGCTCCTGGGCGTAGAAGGGGTTGCCCTCGGCCCGGTCGACGACCTTCCGCACCACCCCGGTGTCGGTGCCGCCGAGGGCGGCCAGGTAGTCGGTCATCTCGTGGCGGTCGAGAGGGGCCAGCTCCACCGGTGTCACCGAGGGGAGGCGCTTGAGCTCGGCGAGGACCCGGCGCAGCGGGTGGCGGCGGTGGAGGTCGTCGGTGCGGTAGGTGCCGACGAGGCAGACGCGCTCGGTCTGCAGCATCCGGCTGAGGAAGACCAGCAGGTCGCGGGTGGACTGGTCGGCCCAGTGCAGATCCTCCAGGACGAGCAGCACGGGCTGCGCGGACAGGAAGCCGAGCACCGAGCCGAAGAGCTGCTGCTGCGTCAGGCCCGACGGGCTCTCCCTGCCCGGGTCGGTGCCGCCGGGCAGCAGCCTGCCGAGGACCGGCCGCGCGTCGAGCGCCGCGCGCAGCTCCCCGCGTGCCGAGCGCAGGGCGTCGGCGAGCGGGAGGTAGGGGAGGGCGTCGCCGAGTTCGGCGCACTGGCCGACGAGCACGGCGAACCCGGCGGCCTCGGCACGTCCGGCCAGCTCGGTGATCAGGCGGGTCTTGCCGATGCCCGCGTCACCTCCCACGAGGGCCACCCCGGCCTGCCCCGTGGCCGCGGTGTCGAGCACGGCGGTGAGGCGATCGAGCTCCACCGACCGCCCGATCAGAACACTTCGCGTGCTTTGCCACCCCACGTCGGCGAGTATCGCACGGGCTACCGACGGAATCGACATCCCGGTGACGAGGGCCCATTGGTACCCCAACAAGGGACGAACCTGGACCGATTGGTACACCAAAGGGTCCGCGCATTGGCCCTGACGGCGAGGACCGGGGCGACCTTAGGGTCGGGGCATGATCTCGCCGTCCACGTTATTGATCTTCTCGCTCGCCTCGCTGGCACTGGTCCTGGTACCGGGCCCGAACCACATCTACATCATCACCCGCGCCGTCTCACAGGGCCGGGCCGCCGGCGTGGCGAGCGCGTTCGGCGTCGAGGTGGGCACGCTGGTGCACATCGCCGCGGCGGCGGCCGGTCTCTCGTACGTGATCGCGCGTTCGGCGACCCTGTTCAACGTGATCAAGTGGGCCGGGGTGGCCTACCTGGTCTATCTGGGCGTCCGCGCGCTGACGAGCAGGCAGGAGCTCGCGAGCCGGGAGGCCGCGCCACAGCCGCTTCGGGCGATCTTCCTTGAGGGCGTGGTCGTCAACGTGCTCAACCCCAAGGTGATCCTCTTCTTCCTGGCGTTCCTGCCCCAGTTCGTGGAGCCCGAGGCGGGCGCGGTACCGCTGCAGATCGCCGTCCTGGGCGGGACCCTGCTGCTCCTGGGCCTGCTCTCCGACATGGTCTACGCCATGGCGGCGGGCGCCGTCGGCGGGCGGCTGAGGAACAGGGCACCCCTGATCGGCCGGTTCAGCGGGGTCGTCTACCTGGGCCTCGGCGTCGCGACCGCCCTCTCCGGCCGCTCCGTCTGAACGTACGAAACCGTCTGGACGTACGAAGCCGTCCGGACGTACGAAACCGTCCGGACGTCTAGACGCGCGGGTCGATCTCGGCGTACGAGCAGCGGTCCACCTGGTCGCACAGGTCGCCCACCAGCCTGGCCAGCGGTCCCGGGGCCGCCATCACGCCCAGGTGGCCCCGGCGGGGAAGGTGGATCAGCCGCCCGTTCCGGCAGGCGCGCAGGAAGTCGCGTTCGTGCACCCGGAACGGGTCCCGGGTGCCGTTGACCAGCCACACGCGTCCCGGGTACGCGGCCAGCGCCGCGAGCTGGTCGTGGCCGGTGACGGCGTCGACGACCTGTGGCATGACCTCGCAGAAGAGTCCTCCCGCCACCATCGCCTCCCCGGCGGGGCCCGGCAGGAGGCGGCGGAGGCCGTAGGAGCTGATCCGGTTCGCGAGCGACGGGTTCCGCGCGGCGAGCGAGGCCGCGAACCGGTGGGGTCCGGCCACCGAGCCGAGGGCGGTGCATCCGATGGCCGCCAGCCCGGCCACCCGGCGGGGGAAGCGTTCGGCGACGGCGATGCCGACGTATCCGCCGAGGGAGAGCCCGGCCACGAGGGCCCGGCCGCCCAGGGCGTCGACGGCGTCCGCGACCGCCGACGTCGCCGCGTCCATCGTGAACGGCTCGCCCTCGCGGGTGCCGTGGCCGGGCAGGTCCACGGCCGTCGCGGGACGGCCGAGACGGGAGAGGTGGGAGACGACGGGGTCCCACATGGTCGCGCTGAGCCGGATGCCATGGATGAGGACGACGGGGAGCACAGGGAGCATGGCGCGCCTCCAAGGAGACCGGGGAGTCGTCCCGAGCGGAGAGGTACCCGGTCAGGAAGCTGCCTCGATTAAAACACAACGCACCGTTGCGTTGCTATAGTCGCCCGCATGGCACCGCGCAAGGAACAGCAGATCTTCCAGGCGACGCTCGAACTGCTCGCCGCCAAGGGCTACGAGGGCCTCACGGTGGAGGGGGTCGCCGAACGGTCGGGAGTCAACAAGACCACGATCTACCGGTGGTGGCCGTCGAAGGCCGCGCTGCTGGCCGCCGCCCTGATCGAGGCCGACCTGCTCGCGATGGAGCCCCCCGACACCGGAAGCCTCAGGGGGGACCTGGAGGCCCTGGTCGGCGGGATGGCCGCCCTGCTCACCCGTCCTCCCGCCTCGGACGTCGCGGTGGCGGCCCTCGGCGCCGCCGTCCACCACTCCGAGCTGGGCGAGACGGCCCGGCGCTTCTTCGCCGACCGGTTCGCGCGGGAGGAGGCCGTCTTCGAGCGTGCGCGGCGGCGCGGCGAGCTGTCCGCCGAGGCCGACCCCATGCTGATCGTCGACCTGCTCGCCGGAGCGGTCTGGCTGCGCGCGGTCTTCCGCGGCCTGCCCCTCGACGAGGGCTTCGCCGCCCGCGCCGTGAGCACCGTCCTGGACGGCGCCCCCACCGCTTCAGGACGGCATCAGGCGGAGAGCGCGCCCGGGATGCGGTCCAGGATCGGGTAGGGCATGAGCCCGTACGCGTAGAAGTCGACCGCGTCCGCGCCCGAGGCCCGCACGGCGCGGACCTTGGCGGCGAGGCGGTCGGCCGAGTCGGTGTCGGGCAGGCCGGGCCGCAGGACGACCCGCAGCTCCTTGTCCTTGCCCGTCGAGCGCCGGTAGGCGACCACGTCGTCGGCCACCCTGGCCGCGTCGCGGGCGTAGGCGAGCACGCCGAGCGAGGGCACCAGGTCGCCGAGGGCGACCAGGTCGACGCCGAGCTGCCAGGAGTCGTGCGCGGCGAGCCCCGGTGAGGGCAGGCCGTCGGCGTAGCCCTTGACGGCGCCGGTGGCGTCGAGGAAGACGAGGCGCGAGCCCTCGTCGGTGACGGCGGTGGAGACCTCGGAGACCAGCGAGGTCACCACCTCGGAGCGGGCCCGCGCGTAGGCGACCACCTCGGGTCCCGCGTACGCGGTGAGGGCGGCGCGGGTCACCTCGCCCTGGGCGGGCGGATCGCCGTCGAGCACGGCGCCCACGATCCTGCAGCACTCCTCGCGCGCCACCTCGGCGTTGACGCCCAGGTCGGCGGCGCGGCGCATGCAGAAGCCGCAGAAGCACAGGCCGAGCAGGAACGCGTCCATCGGCCCGAGTGGCACGAAGCTGCGCTCGTGGTGGTAGCCGTGGCCGAAGGTCCCGTAGTGCAGCGCCTCGGCCACCACGCTGTCGACGCCCTGCCTGGCCACCGCCCGGCCCAGCGCGACCGCGTACAGGCGCACGTCGGGGTGGGAGGGGCACAGGTCGGCGGGCGAGCCGCGGTCGCCGAAGCAGTTGCGCACGGTCACGTCCGGGTCGGCCAGCCCGAGCGTGGTGTTCTGCAGGAAGACGGTCCAGCCGTGCAGCGCGAGCCCGCGTTCGGCGGTGGCCCCGCGCAGGACGGCGAGCGGCTCGTCCTCGGCTCCGGCCTGGACGGGCGGGACGAGCCGCAGCCCGCCGAACAGGTCGGCGGGCGGCGTGAAGTGCGCGCCGTCACTGCGGAGCGTCACCCGGGAGCGGCCGTGCGGGGTGACGTCGCGGGCACGGTGGTAGGCCGCGGCCACGGTCACGCCCGTCACGCCGTATCCGGTGATCCGGTCGAGGACCGCGTCGAGGCCCTCCCCGCGCACGTCCTCGACGTAGACGTATAGCGAGCTGTCCAAGCCGCCGCCCTCCCACGAAGTCGGTCAGACTCTAACGCGGCTTGTGGGCCACGAAGTCGATCTCGACGAGGATGTCCATCAGGTCCGAGCCGACGGTCGTGCGGACCGGGTACGGGCGGGTGAAATACGACTTGTACACCTCGTTGTAGGCGGCGAAGTCACGCTTGAGGTGCTCCAGGTGCACGGTCGACTTCACCACGTCGTCGAAGCCGAGACCGTGCGCCGCGAGGATCGCGCCGAGGTTGCGCATCACCTGGTGGGTCTGCTCGGCCACGTCGGTCCCGACGACCTCGCCGGTCTCGGGGCTGAGCGGCCCCATTCCCGAGGTGTAGACGAAGTCGCCGACCACGAGGCCCTGCGAGTACGCCCCGACGGGCGCGGCGCCCTCGTCGGTCCTCAGTTCCTGCTTGTCGCTCATCTCAGCATTCCTCACAACGGAAAAAACGTGACATTAGAAGAAGGTGTTTATCAGATCGACGACGACGTACTCCTCGTCGACCACTGGGATGACCCGCCACTTGTCGAAGGCGGTGCACGGGTGGGAGACGCCGAACGACACCAGGTCCCCGGGCCTCACCGGCGAGCCCGGCGCCAGTCTCAGGACCGCGTGCTGGTCCTGGACCTTGAGCACCGTCGCGTCCGAGACCGCTCCGCGCGGGATCGGCAGCCCCTCGTCGAAGGGGGCGTCGCGCTTGCCGAACCCGACCACGGCCAGGCCGGGCTCGGGGACGCTCAGCACGTGCGCCCAGATCTCCAGCGCCGCGCGCAGCTCCCCGTCGATCCGGGTGTACGGGGTGCGCTCGCGGTAGTAACCGTCGTCGTGGGAGACGTAGGCGCCGCTGCGCAGCATGACCCTGGCCTGGCAGGCGGCGAGCTCGCGGCCGATCACGTCGAACCACTGGCTGCCGCCCACCGACAGGATCGGGTCGCGCACCCGCAGGTGCTCCAGCGCCTCCAGCAGCCTGCCCAGGTAGGCCCGCACCTCCCCGGCCGAGCCCAGCGACCCCTCGTACCCGGCGACGCCCGCCAGCTCCACGCCCTCGGCCGCCTGCGCCGCCGAGGCGACCTCCAGCAGCTGGGCGAGGGTACGGCTGCCGCCCCGCCCGCCCTCGTGGCCGAGCTCGGCCAGCACCCGGAACGGCCTGGTCCCTGCGTGCCGGGAGAGCGCCTCGACCCCGGCGACCGAGTCGACGAAGCAGAGGAACTCGAACGCCGGGTCCCCGGCCAGCTGGGCGGCGAGGGCGGTCAGCCCGGCCGGGTCGAAGACCTGGTTGGCGAGGACGATCCGGGAGACGCCGAACTCGCGCAGGGTGAGCGCCTGGCTGGGGGTGGCGACCGTGAGCCCCCACGCGCCCGCGGCGAGCTGCGCCCCGACCAGCTCGGGCGACATGGTGGTCTTGGCGTGCGGGGCGAAGGTGAGCCCGTACTCCCTGGTGAAGGCCGCGAGGGTCGCGATGTTGTGCTCCAGCGCGTCGCGGTGGGCCACCATCACGGGGAAGGTGAACGTCCCGCCGAACAGCGAGGCCCCCAGCGCGGCCCCGGGATCCACGATCCCCTTCACGTCCCGTCCCCCTCTGGTCGCCTCGGCGGATCCGCCGGCTCGCCGGCCGCCGGATCCGGGCGTGGGAGATCGCGTCCCCTCTTGGCCGCCCCGAGGACCCTATCCCCACGGCGGCCCCTTCAGGGCCGTGCCTTCGGAGGCGTGCTCTCAGGGATGTGCCTTCGGAGGCGTGCCCTCAGGGCCGTGCCTTCGGAGGCGTGCCCTTAGGGACGCAGCGCCCTGCCGGGGGTGGCGCCGGTGAGCTCCCTTCCGGCGAGGACCGGGACCCCGGAGACGAGGACGTCCCCGATCCCGGTGGCCGGGGTGCGCGGGACGGCGTACGTGGCCAGGTCGGCGACCGCGTCGGCGTCGAGGACGACCAGGTCGGCGACCTGCCCGGGGCGGACGAGGCCCCGCCCTTCGAGGCCGAAGCGGCGGGCCGGGTGCGAGGCGAGGTGGACGACGGCCTGCTCCAGGGTCCAGTCGCCGGTCTCGCGGACGTGGTGGCCGAGCATCCTGGCGAACGCCCCGTAGCCCCGGGGGTGGGGGTGGCCGCCCACGTAGATGCCGTCGGAGCCGCCGGTGTGTGCCGGGTGGCGCAGGATCGCGCGGACCGACGCCTCGCCCTCGGGGCCCTCGTCGGGACGGGCCGACACGCATCCGGCCTCCAGCCGGGTGTCGATCAGGATCCTGCGGCAGAACTCGCCCGGCTCCAGCCCGGCCTCGGCGGCGGCGTCGGGCAGCGTCATCCCCTCGGCCCACTCGGCGCCGGGCACGTGGGAGAAGGTGATCCTCGGCCAGAGCGTCTCGTCCCACTCGATCGGCTCGGACTCCAGCAGCTCCAGCGTGCGGTCGATGTCGGCGGCCGGGACCCACGAGGGCAGCGCGACCATCGCGAGGATCGTGCTGCCCCGCAGGTAGGGGTAGGTGTCGAAGGTGATGTCGACCCCCATGAGCCGGGCCTCATCGACCAGCGGCAGGAGCGTGGCGGCCGGGCCGTGGTAGTGCGAGACGTGCACGGCCGCGCCCGAGCGCCGGGCGATGTCCGTCACCTCGGCCATCCCGGCGGGGGCCGCGGCCCCGTACCCGCGCATGTGCGTCACGTACGGCAGGTGGTCCAGCGGCGCGCAGAGCGCGGCGATCTCGGCGGCGTCGGCGTAGCGGCCCGGGGCGTACTCCAGGCCGGTGGAGAGGCCGCAGGCGCCCTCCGACAGGCCGCGCTCGACGCGGGCCAGCATGGCGGCCAGCTCGTCCGCGGTCGCGGCCCGCTCGGCGGCGCCCATCACGTCGTGGCGGATCGTGCCGTGCGGCAGCAGGTACGCGGTGTTCAGCGCGGTCGACCGGTCGTAGCCCGCGAGGAGCTCCCCGACGCCGATCGGCCCGTCGGCCGAGGGATGGGCGCCGTTGACGGCCGCGAAGTATCGAGTGGCGTAGGCGAAGGTCTCCGGGGTGGTGGAGGGGGCGAAGGAGAGCCCGTCCTGGCCGAGGACGAACGTCGTCACGCCCTGCCGGAGCGCGGCGAGTTGCACCTCCTTGTCGAGGACGAGGGCGTCGCCGTGCGCGTGGCAGTCGACGAGGCCGGGCATGACGTGGCGCCCGGCGGCCTCGACGACGGTCGTGGCGTCCACGCCGTCCAGGCGGCCCACGGCGGTGATCCGGTCACCGTTGACACCGACGTCGGCGCGGCAGGCCGGGGCTCCGGTGCCGTCGAGCACCCAGCCATCCCTGATCAATACATCGAACGACATGCCGGGATTCAATCACCCGGAAGGTCTTCGCCACATCCAGCGATCGCCTTCGTTCCGCCAGTCCATGTCCTGGATTTCCCCTCGATCACGAAGTGCGGGAATTTGGGCCCCGCACCCCCTTGACCGTGACGTGTCAGGGATGGTGCCATCTTTCACTAGTTAGGAACCTTTCCTAACTAGTTGATCGCAGAGAGGGCACCCCCTGTGCATCCGAGATCGCGCCCCCAACGCCTCCAGCGCCCCCTACCCCCCTCGACCGCCCTCGTCCTCACACTGGCGTCGGCACTGATCGCATCGCTGTTCGTGCTGGCGGCGCCGCCCGGATTCGCCGCCGACTCCCTGCTCTCCCAGGGCCGCCCGGCCGCCTCGTCCTCCAACGAGGACTCCACGCTGCTCCCCGCCGCCGCCTTCGACGGCAACACCGGCACCCGCTGGGCCTCCGCCGAGGGCCACGACCCCGAGTGGATCCGCGTCGACCTCGGCGCCTCCGCCACCGTCTCCCGCGTCAAGCTGACCTGGGAGGCCGCGTACGGGAAGTCGTACCGCGTCGAGGTCTCGCCCGACGGCTCCACCTGGACCCCCGCCTACTCGACCACCACCGGCGACGGCGGCGTCGACGACCTGACCCTGTCCGGCACCGGCCGCTACGTGCGGATGTACGGGACCGCGCGGGGCACCTCCTACGGGTACTCGCTGTACGAGATGGAGGTCTACGGCAGTACAGGGGGCACGACTCCCACACCCACTCCCACGGTCACCCCGCCCCCCGGCGGCCCCGGCGTGCCGTTCGGCTCCCACACGATCCCCTACGCCTCCGGGATCCTGCGCCCGACCGGCGCCCAGGCGACGCTCGACCAGAAGGTCGTCGACTACTACAGGGCGTGGAAGGCCGCGTTCGTCAAGCAGAACTGCGGCAACGGCTGGTACCAGATCATCTCCCCCGACGCCGACCACCCGTACGTGGCCGAGGCGCAGGGCTACGGCATGGTGATCACCGCCACGATGGCCGGGGCCGACCCCGACGCGAAGAAGATCTTCGACGGCCTGGTGAAGTACGTCCTGGCCCACCCGTCGTCGATCACCCCCGGCCTGCTCGCCGCCGAGCAGAACACCGCCTGCCAGAGCGTCAACGGCGGCGACTCCGCCACTGACGGCGACCTGGACGTGGCCTACGGGCTGCTGCTCGCCGACCGGCAGTGGGGCAGCTCGGGCACCTACAACTACAAACAGCTCGCGATCAACCACATCAACGCCATCAAGTCCGGCGAGGTCAACGCGACCACCAAGCTCATGAAGCTCGGCGACTGGAGCAGCTCGGGCGACCAGTACTACTGGATCAGCCGCTCCTCGGACTGGATGATCGACCACTTCAGGGCGTTCCGTAAGGCCACCGGCGACACGACCTGGGACACCGTCCGCACCAACCACCAGAACCTGATCGCCTCCCAGCAGTCGACCTACGCCCCGAGCACGGGCCTGCTCGCCGACTTCGTGGTCAACACCAACACCACCCCGAAGCCCGCGCCGGGCCAGGTGCTGGAGGACGCCAACGACGGCAAGTTCTGGTGGAACGCCTGCCGCGACCCGTGGCGGATCGGCAACGACGCGGTGACCAGCGGCGACGCCAAGTCCCTCGCCGCCGCGCGCAAGCTCAACACCTGGATCAAGGGCAAGACCGGCGGCAACCCGAACAACATCGCGGTCGGCTACTCCCTCAACGGCACCCAGATCTCCAGCGGCAGCGAACCGGCCTACTTCGCCCCGTTCGCGGTGGCGGCGATGACCGACTCCGGCAGCCAGGCCTGGCTGGACGCCCTGTGGAACAAGATGGTCAACACCCCGTTCACCGCGAGCGACTACTACTCGACCAGCGTCCAGCTCCAGGTCATGATCACCGTAACCGGCAACCACTGGGTGCCCTGACCCTCACTTGACGCGACGCGACCCCCGCGCTCGGGGCGGGGGTCGTGTTTTCGTCAGTCCCGGCATCGCCTTCCGGGAGCTTCGCGTTCCCGTTCGTGAAACCACACCTGACCGAACACGCCGGACGGTTCGACGCTGTGAACCCCGCATCCCGGACGCGGGTTTCGCGAGTGGGCGAATGACGGACATCACCGGGGCCGTCCGGGCCGTGTCGCCGAGTCACTGAGTCACCGAGTCGCCGAAATTTGTTTTCCGCATGCACCGGACGCGAATATGCCCTTTACAGCACTCCGGGCACTGGGTCAAAGTAGCGGTATCAGCGGAAATCAGGCCGGGAGCCAGATTGAAAGCCGTAAACAACCAGCGAAAGGGCCTGTTCGCCGACCTGTTGATATCTCTGGCGAGCGGCACCATTCTGGCGCTGGGGGCCAAGGCGCTGACGATGGTCATGCCCGGTCTCAACGGATCGCCAATGACCTGGGTGTTCATCGCGATCACGCCGACGACGGCTCTGCTGGCGTTCTTTTTCGCACGCCGTCTTTACGGGGGCGCGAACCAGGCGTTCATCACGATGTCGGCGTTCACGCAGACGCGCTGGCTCGGCGACGTCCTGGAACATCTCTCGCGGTCACTCGACCGGCACGGGATCGACCTGGTGGTGAAGCTCCCCCCGCACGATCACAGCGGCCGGAACCAGCTTGCCTACCTGGCGTCACTGCGGAAGAGAAGACGCTCCTACATCGGCGGTTTCGTCATCCTCGCACAGACCCGGCAGGCGGGGCGTGAGCTGGCGGCTTCCTGCGAGGCCGTCAAACGGCCCGTCGTCTTCATCGACGTACCGCCATTTCCCGACCTCGGCGAATACCCCGCCCGGACCGCGTTCGTCGGATGCGATGCCAACGAGATGGGGGCGAAGGCCGCGCAGTGGGTGGCCAAGGACCTGATCGACCGGGGCGTCGAGAACCCGGCCGTACTCGTCGTCACAGGGGACGCGCAGGACGGCCGGCACACGACATTCGCGGAGCGAATCGAAGAAATGCTGCCGTCCGCGAAGCTGGAGATCAATCTGCTGGGTTTCTTCTCCCGCGAAGAGGCGCGAAAGGTTGTCGGCCATCACCTGCGCCGCCTTCGCCCGGGAAACGGCATGGACGCGATCTTCTGCACGAACGACGAAATGGCACTGGGCGCGGCGGACGCGGTGCAGGAACACCTGGCCGCGGGAAACCGCCTCGACGAACTCGTGATTATCGGCGTCGACGGAATCGCCGAAGCGGTCGCGGCCATCAACGTGGACACGGCTCCGTTTCGGGCGACCATAATCCAGGACCCCCGGCATATCGCCGAAGTGGCGGTCGACGCCCTTCTGAAAATGCGTTCCGGAGAACGGGTCCCCACGGAGATCCTGGTGCCGACGACGGTCTATCCGAAACAGTGAGGCCGACGCCGCGGTCGCGGACGTCGGCTCCACTGCCCGCCGGGACGTTCAGTCCTGGTACGGAGTCTCCAGCCGGGAGGGTGTCTGGGGGCAGGAGGCGCCCCTGTCGACCGGACGACGGTCCAGCAGTTCCCTCGCCTCGCGGCGGGCCAGGTTCCAGCCGTTCCACGGGTCGGGCCCGGAGAGCTCGTTGGCCGCGACCACGTCCCGCAGGACGCAGCTGCGGGCCGGTTCCGGCAGCCTGTCCAGGGCGGGCACGGCCTCCGCGCCGAGGTCGCCCAGGTACGCGAGGTCGACCCGCTCCACGCCCCGTACGGCGATCTGGGTCTCCGCGACCCGCAGGTCGGGGTTCCAGACCGCGAACGCCAGCAGGGAGGCGCTCGTCATGATGACGACGGTCCTGGGCAGCCAGCGCGCGTGCCCGCGCCCGGTGAGCCGGGCCGCGCCCGCGGCGAGGACGAGCGCGAAGATCCCGCCCAGCCACAGCACCGTCGCCGACACCGAGGCCCGCAGCCGGGAGAGCCCGTAGGCGTCGGCGTACAGGTCCAGGCGGTGCAGCGCGGAGAACAGGATCACCAGGGTCAGCACGCAGAGCACGCCGAGCAGCCCGGCCATCAGCCAGCGGTCGGCTCCCCGCAGCTCCAGCGTCCCCGAGGCGACCGCCACGATGGCCAGCACGAACACGCTGACGACGACGAGCTGGAAGAACCCGGAGCGCGCGTACTCGGCGTAGGTCAGCCCGGTGGCCTCCAGCACCCACCGGGTGCTGCCGAACAGCACGGTCAGCTGCATGCCCACGAACGTGGCGAACAGCAGGTTGAGCGCCGTCAGCGGGGTCACCCAGAGACCCCGGCCGACCGTGACCCTCAGGTCGGGGGCCTTCGGCTCGGCCACCGGTCGCAGCGCGACCAGCACCGAGGAGGCGACCACGACCGCGAAGACGACGAAGAGCAGGATGCGCAGCGGCATCGACTCCGCCCACGCCTGCGCGCTGAACACCCGCTCGACGGCCTCGGCGAAGACCGCGTCCGCCGAGGCGAACAGCGCCCCGAACACCGCGAGCAGCACGACGGTGAGCCCGCCCCCCAGCAGCAGGGGCATCACCCGGCGGCGGGACGCGAGGCCCTTCAGCCTCGCCCCGAGGAACCACGGCACCGGCAGCAGGCCCAGGACCACCGACGCGCCGCCCCTGACCACCCCGAGCCAGCCGCGCCCGGCCCCCGACAGGGCGAGCGCGGCCGTCAGGAACCCGGCCAGCAGGAGGACGCCGACCAGCCAGTCCGCGTCCCTGAACATCACCGTCGCGACCAGCCCGTAGGCGATCGCCCCCATCCCGGCCGACCACGGGTTGATCCTCCTGCGCGCCGCGGGGATCGTCGCCACCCCCATCGCCGCGGCCACCAGCACGAGCCCCAGCCCGGCCCTGCCATACGGCACCGCGACCGCGGCGAGCGCCCCGACGGCGGCCGACACCGGCAGCACCCACCGGGGCGTGTCCGGCAGCTCGGGCCGGGGAAAGATCGGCGGAGCCTCGTACCCGCCGGGAGCCCCCGGCCCCTTCCCGCCGCCCGGCGCCTCGTACCCGCCGGGGGTGCCGGGTCCCCGCCCTCCGGGCCTGTCTCCGTGTTCCCCCGGCCCTCCAGTCCGGGAGACCGCCGTCGAACTCGCCGCCCCTTCCCTGTGCTCCCTGTGCGGGGCCTCGGGGCCCGGTACGGTGACGCGCCGCGCGACGGGTCCCTGCGCCGGAGGCCGGTGCGGGAGCCGCTCCGAGGGGGCCGCCAGGATGTCGTCGGTGGGGGTGGTGGCGCCGATGACCGTGCCCACGAACGCGCCGACGGTGACGATGGCGGCCACGGCGAGCATGCCCAGCAGGGGGGCGATGCTCGCGAGGGCGATGCCCACGATCGCGGCGCACACCAGCCCCCCGACGCCACCGAGGAACACCCCGATGACCGCCCCCGGCCAGTTCCGCATCACGACCGGCCTCTGACGCGCGCCCCCGTCCCGGGCGAGCACGGGCCTCGGAGGGTACGGCTGTGGAGAGGGTGTGACGGGGACGGCGGCTCCGGGCTCCGGAGAGGCGGGCACCGGCCTGGACGTCACACCGGGCCCGGCGCCGGAGGCGGGGCCGCCCGTGGCCGCGTCGGAGGCGCCGGCCCCTTCGCCGGTCTCACGAGGTCCGGCCCCTTGAGCGGCTCCGGCGGCCTGAACGACTCCGGCCTGCCCACCGGGACCGGGGCCAGGACCGGTCACCGAGCCCGCCACCGAACTGGTTGCCGAGCCGGTCACCGACGCGGTCACCGAGCTGGGGGCCGGGCCGCCCCCGGGACCCGGCACGGGACCGGTCGCCGGTCCGGTCACGGAATCCGTCACCGATCCGGTCGCCGGACCGCTCGCAGAACCTGTCACCGAGCCGGTCGCCGGGCCCGTCACCGGGTCGGCCGTGGAACCGGTCACCAAGCCGGACGCGGAAGCGGAAGCGGTCGCCGCGACCTCTCGTGACCGGGGCACCTGCCCGGCCCCGACCAGCTCACGGTCTTCAGGCGCCCGGCCGGTCTCCACCGGTTCACCCCGTTCAACCGGTTCGACGGCCCCTGCCCCCTGATCAGCCCCGGACACCCGACCGGATTCCACCGGTTCGTCGGATCCGGAACCCCCGGAACCCCCGGCGACCTCGGTTGCCTCGCGATGTCCGGACGGCACACCGGCCGCGGTACCCACGGAGGCTCCGCCCGGGGGGACCTTGCCCGGCGTGACGGCGTCCACCTCGACGGGGTGGGCCCCCTTGGCGGGGAGAGACGGGGGGTTCATCTCGATCCTTTCCGGAAGGTCGGCCACGACGTGGCAGCCGACCCCGTCGTCGACGTGGATGGAGCCGCCGTGGAGCTCGACGATCTCCTTGGTGATGGCCAGGCCCAGCCCGGCGCCGCCGTCGTCGGCGGCCCGGCCCGCGTCCAGGCGCGAGAAGCGCTCGAACGCCCGCGCCCGGTCCTCGGCCGCGATCCCCGGCCCCTGGTCGCTCACCCTCAGCCGGACGCCCTCTCCCCTGGCCGTCGCCGCGAGCACCACCACCCCGCCGTCGGGGCTGTGCCGCACCGCGTTGTCCAGCAGGTTGGCGAGGACCTGCGCGAGCAGATCGGGGTCGGCGCGCAGGCTCAGCCCCTCGGGGACCTCGCAGCGCGCCACCACCCCCTCCCTGGCCAGTACGGCCTCCCGCAGAGCCTGCTCGCACAGCTGGCGCAGCTCGACGTCCTCGCGCTCGATCAGCCGGGCCCCGGACTCCAGGCGGGACAGGTCGAGCAGCTGCGCGACCAGGCGGCCCAGCCGCTCGGTCTGGGCGAGCGCGGTGCCGAGGGTGACGGGATCGGGCTCAGAGACCCCGTCGACCACGTTCTCCAGCACCGCCCGGAGCGCGGTGATCGGCGTGCGGAGCTCGTGGCTGACGTTGGCCACCAGTTCCCGTCGCTGCCGGTCCACCTCGCCCAGGTCGGCGGCCATCGCGTTGAAGGCGCGGGCGAGCTCACCGACCTCGTCACGGGAGGAGGCGGTGACCCGCAGGCCGTACCGGCCCTTGGCGATGGTCTGCGCGGCGGCGGCCATCTCGCGCAGCGGCTTGGTCATCCCCCGCGCGAGCAGCTGCACCAGGATCAGCGCGAACACCGCTGCCACCGCGACGCGCACGTTGCGCGAGTATCCGGCGTTGATGCCGACCTCGTTGACGACGAACGCCGCCACCACGGCCAGCAGGATCACTATCCCGAGCTTTATCTTGATCCGGCCCAGGAAGTCGAGAGGTCTCAATGGTCGACGCGTCCCGGTGTTGGAGTTGAAGGGCACATGAGTGTCTGAGTGACGAAGAGGACGATCGGTTCTCGTCCGGACGCGAGTGCCGCCGCTCCGGACGCGAGTGCCGCCGTTCCCGGGGCGTACGAGCACGCCTCCGCACGGCCGTACCCGAGCGCGTGTTCACCGGCCGCGACCGGAGACCCGTTCACGGCTTGACGAGGGCGTAACCGACGCCGTGGACGGTACGGACGACGCCGGGGCCGAGCTTGCGCCGCAGGGCCCGCACGTGGCTGTCGACCGTGCGGGTGGCGGCGGCCTCGGAGAAGCCCCAGATGTCGGCCAGCAGCCGCTCGCGCTCGAAGACCTGGCCGGGGCGTTCGGCGAGGCGGCAGAGCAGGTCGAACTCGGTCCTGGTCAGCTGGGCCTCGGTGCCCCGCACGTAGACGCGGCGCTCCGCGGTGTCGATCTCGACCTCGGCGAGGCGGATGACCGTGTCGTTCACCGCCAGCTGGGAGGCCCGCTCGACCCTGCGCAGCAGGGCGTGCACCCGGGCGACCAGCTCGCGCATGCTGAACGGCTTCGCCATGTAGTCGTCGGCCCCGACCCCGAGTCCCACGAGCAGGTCGGTCTCCTCGCCCAGCGCGGTGAGCATGAGAACCGGCACCGGCCTGGCCGCCTGCATCCTCCGGCACACCTCCAGCCCGTCGAGGCCGGGCAGCAGCCGGTCGAGCACCACCACGTCGGGTCCCGTCCTCGCGTAGGCGGCCAGGGCCGCCTGGCCGTCCCCGACGACCTGCACGTCGAAACCCTCGGCGGCCAGCCTGTGGCGTACGGCCCGCGCGATCGTCTCGTCGTCCTCGACCACGAGGACACGTCGTTGTTGAGGGGTTGCCATGCCCGGCAGCGTAGACCGGAGCCGTGCAGAAGACCTGTGGTGAATTGTGAAGGTTCTGCGCACCCGGCGGCGAGGCCGGCCTACCGGCCGGGACTCTCGCTCGTGCGAGGGCCCCGGCCGGAGAGTCCGGGATCAGACGGAAACCCGGCCAGGATCAAACGGGAACCCGGCCGGGATCGGAGCAGGAAGCGAGCCCAGGTCAGACGAGGATCAGGCGGCGGCCGGTGATCCGGTAGCCGGTCCGGGCGAACGAGGCCGCCATGGGCGCGTTGCCCACGTCGGTGTTGTCCTTCACCTCGGGCTCGCCCTCGGCGGCGAAGATGTGCAGCGCCTCGGCGACCAGGTCGTCGGCGTAGCCGTGTCCCCGGTGGGCCGGGTCGACCCCGAGGTAGCCGATCGTGGCGTTCCTGGAGTTGCGCGTCGCCATCACGATGCCGACGAGCTCCCCCGACGCGTCGCGGGCGAGCCGCCACCGCCCGCGCCCGCCGGGCATGTCCGCGACCTCGGCCAAGGTCTTCTCGGCCGTCGCCCTCGCGCCGCTCTCCGCGAGGTTGCGCCGGTCCCAGTCGTCGAGGCTGCCCTCGGCGACACGGGCCAGCAGGTTCACCGCCGCCTCGTCGTCGCCGACCGGGGCGAAGGTGAGCCGGGCCGACCTGGGCGGCAGGCCGTACTCGGGGAGCCAGCGCAGGTTGAGCCGCTCGACGGACCGCCGCAGCCCGGCCTTCTCGGCGGCGGCGATCCGGTCGGAGGCGTCCGCGAACGCGTCGGGGCGCTCGCGCCAGTCGGCGGGCAGGAACAGGTGGTAGTCGGGCCGCGCCCCGGACGGTGTGGCGTACCCGGGCGTGACCAGGGCCGCGTACGCGGCGCGCAGCAGGGCGGCCCCCACCTCGATCCGGTCGGGGCCGGACCCGGGGTCGAGCCAGTCGAGGCTGAAGGGGTGCTCGGAACCCGGCGGCCCCCAGAAGGCGGCCCTGGCGACGACCTCGTCGCCGCGCAGCGCGACCCAGACCCATCCGGGCCGGTAGCCGAGCTCGTCGAAGGGCAGGTGGCGGGCACCGACGCCGGAGGCGGGGAGCGGGCCGTAGCGGTGGAACAGGTCGAACTCGCCCGCTTCGAGCGGACGGAACCTCACCTCGGGCATGGACGGGTCGGACAGGTCGGACAGGTCGGGCAGGGAAAGCTCGGACAAGCGAAACTCCAGAAAGCGGGTGCGCTTCCCGGGCTCAGGCGGCCTGTCGCCCGAGGCGGGAGCGCGTGACCAGGATGGCGAACATGTGCTCCTCACCTCCTCACACTCGAAGGGACGGTCAGGCTACCGGCGCGTCCACCCCGGCCTCAACCGGATAAACCGCTTCCGCCGCTCGCGCGGGCGAACCGTTCGCCGGTCGCGCGCAGGTAGTCCCGGAACTCCTCCGGCTGGACCACCTCGAAGTCGGCGCCCAGCGCGGCGAGGACCAGGACCGGCCACTCCAGCCCGTCGGCGTTCATCAGCAGCCGGCACGACCGGTCGCCGACGGCCTCGGCCGTCCCGCCCAAGGGCGACACGACCCGTTCGACCTCGGCGACCGTCGCCCGTACGACGACCACCACCTGGTACTGCGTCGGCATCGACGTGATGCTGTCGCGGACGAACGCCCCGGCGTCGCCGCCGGGCAGCTCGCGCGGGCGGAACCGGGCACCGGTCGACTCCGCGCCGGACAGCCGGTCGACGCGGAAGGTCCGCCAGCCGTGGCGTTCGACGTCCCAGGCGACGAGATACCAGCGGCGTCCCAGCGACACGAGGCGGTGCGGCTCGGCCAGCCGGGCCGTCCGGTCGCCGTCGCGCGCCGTGTACTCGAACCGCAGCCGCTCGTCGTCCCGGCACGCCTGGGCGATCACCGTCAGGGCGAGCGAGTCGACCGTGGGTCCCCCGCCCATGACGGCGGGGACGGTGTAGGCCCGCAGCGCGTCGACCCTCCGCCGCAGCCGGGGCGGCATCACCTGGACGACCTTGGTCAGCGCCCGGACCGACGTCTCCTCGATACCGGCCACGGCGCCCCCGGCCGCCGTGCGCAACCCGACGGCGATGGCCACCGCCTCCTCGTCGTCGAGCAGCAGGGGCGGCATGGTCGCACCGGTCTGGAGCTGGTAGCCGCCCGCGACACCCCTGTTGGCGTCGACCGGATAGCCCAGCTCGCGCAGCCTGTCGACGTCGCGCCGCAGCGTCCGCTCGCTCACGTCCAGCCGGTCGGCGAGCTCACCGCCCGGCCAGTAACGATGGGTCTGCAGCAGGGAGAGCAACCGCAGCATCCGCGCACTCGTGTTCGCCATGGATCCAGATTCTCGTTCATTCCGGTCAGAAAGTGGCCTGAATGGATTTTAGCGTGGTCCACATGAACAGCACGATGATCCGCACGAGCGGGCTGACCAGGCACTTCACCGTCAGGAAAGAGACGGTCGAGGCGGTACGCGGCCTCGACCTGCATGTCGCCTCCGGCGAGATGGTGGCACTGCTGGGACCGAACGGAGCAGGAAAGTCGACCACCCTGCGGATGCTCACCACGCTGCTCCCCCCGACCTCGGGCAGCGCGGAGGTCGCCGGACACGACGTGAGGACCGGACAGCGCGGCGTGCGCTCCCGGATCGGCTACACCGGCCAGGGCAACGGGGCCGCGCACAGCCAGCGGGGCCGTGACGAGCTGATCAGCCAGGGCCGCGCGCACGGGCTCGGCGCCCGCGCGTCACGCGACCGGGCGGCCGAGCTGATCGCCTCCCTGGACCTGGAGGGCGTCGCCGACCGGACGGTGTCGTCGCTGTCCGGCGGCCAGCGACGGCGGCTGGACATCGCGATGGGCCTGATCCACGCCCCCGACCTGCTGTTCCTGGACGAGCCCTCCACCGGCCTCGACCCGCAGAACCGGGCGAACCTCCAGGAGCACATCCGCGCGCTGCGCGCCGAGCACGGCACCACGATCGTCCTGACCACCCACTATCTCGACGAGGCCGACCAGATGGCCGAACGGGTCATCGTGATCGACCACGGGCGGATCATCGCCGACGACACCCCCGCGCGGCTCAAGGCCGACCACGCGGGCGACCGCGTCACCCTGACGTTCGGCGGCGAGCGGGACGCCGGGCGGGCCGTCACCGAGTCGCTGGGCGTCGTGGCGGGCGCGCGGGTCGAGCGGACCGGCGCGCGGGTCGTGATCGAGGTGGCCGGCGGCGTCCAGCTCGCGCCGAAGCTGCTGCGCGGCCTGGACGACGCGGGCGTCGAGGTGACCGGTGTCGAGGTCACCCGCCCCACCCTCGACGACGTCTTCCTCAACCTGACCGGCCGCAGCCTCCGCGAGGACGGCACCGCCGGACCCGGGACCACGGAACCCGGCACCACGGGATCCGCGACCGCGAGGCACACCGCCGAGTCCGGCGTCACCACCACCGAGGAGAACCCGGCATGAGCGGCACCACCATGGTCACCGACACCCTCACCGTCTTCAACCGCGAGCTGCGCCCCGTGCTGCGCAACCCGTTCTCCGTGATCTTCACGATGGTGCAGCCGCTGTTCTTCCTGGCGCTGTTCGCGCCCCTGCTCCCGGCCGTGGAGGGCGGGTCCGCGCTGCAGTGGTTCGTCCCCGGCATCGTGGTGATGTCCTGCCTGTTCGGCACCTCCTCCACCGGGGCGAACCTGCTGTTCGAGATCCAGACCGGGTCGCACGAGCGGATGCTCGTCTCCCCGCTGCGCAGGCCCGCCCTGATCGTCGGGCGCGCCCTGAAGGAGATCGTGCCGGTGCTCGCCCAGACGGTGGTCGTCGTCGCCGTCACCGTCCCGTTCGGGTTCCGCCCGCACCTCGCGGGAGCCCTCCTCGGCCTGCTGATCCTCGCCGTCTTCTGCGTGGGCCTCGGCGCGCTGTCCTACACGCTGGCGCTGGCGTCCAAGGACAGCGAGTGGATGTTCTGGGGGGTCCAGCAGACCCTGCTCTTCCCGCTGATGCTGCTCGCCGGGATGCTGTTGCCCGTCAGCGGCGGCCCCGGCTGGTTGCAGGTTCTCTCGCGGCTCAACCCGCTGACGTACGTCGTGGAGGCCGAGCGCGCCCTGTTCAACGGCGAGATCGTCTCGGCGGCCACCGGCGGCGGCCTGGTCGCGGCGGTGGCCGTGGCCGCGCTGGGCCTGCTCGTCGGCACCCGGGCCATGCGCCGCGCCTGACCCCCTGGCCGCACCCTGACTCACACCTGACCTCCCTGCCTGCCGGAAGCGCCGTGAACCTCCGCCGCCGGGACGCGGCGGAGGTTCACGGCCGACCGTCCACGGCCGCCTCACCCCTCCCCGGCCGTTCGCGACCGTCTCAGCCGTTCACGGCCGTTCCCCGGAAAGCGCATGTCCGACGCTAGGTCCGCGCCCGCCTCGGCGTTACCGTGACGGGGTGATCGATGTCACCGCGTATCTCCGCAGAATCGGTGTGAAGGTCGACGGACCTCCGAGCGCGGAGTCACTGCACCTGTTGCACCGGGCACACGTGGAGCGTGTGCCGTACGAGTGCCTGGAGATCTGGCTGGGCCGCCCGACGAGCGTCGACCCGGTGGAGTCGGCCGCGCGGATCATGCGGGGCCGGGGCGGCTACTGCTACCACCTGAACGGGGCCTTCTCCCTGCTGCTGAAGGCGCTCGGCTATCGGGTGACCCGGCACCTCGGCGGGGTGCAGGGCCGTGCCGGGGGCCCGGCGAACGTGGACGGCGGCCACCTGGTGCTCACCGTCTCGGGGCTGCCCGCTCCGGGCAATCCCGGCGGGGGGTGGCTGGTCGACCAGGGGCTGGGCGACGCGATCCACGACCCGCTCCCGCTCGTCGAGGGCACGTACCGGCAGGGTCCCTTCACCTACGGCCTGCGTCCCTCCGAGGTGGCGCCCGGCGGGTGGCGGTTCGACCACGACCCGCGCGGTGACTTCCTCGGCATGGACTTCCGTGCCGGGCCCGCCTCGATGCCGGAGTTCGCCGCGATGCACGAGTTCCTCTCCACCTCGCCCGAGTCGGGCTTCGTACGCGTGGCCACGGTCCAGCGGCGCGACGCGAGCGGTGTCGACGTCATGCGGGGCCTGGTCCTGGCACGTCTCGGCGACCGCGAGCACACCCAGACCGCGTGGACAGAACGCGACTACTTCGAGATGCTCGCCGACGTCTTCGGCCTGTCCCTGCCCGACGTCACCCCTGTCGAGCGGGCCAAACTCTGGCAGCGCCTGTGGACCGCCCACGAGAAGTGGTCCGACTCGTACTGACCCGTGGAAACGGCCCTCCCGGCGGCCCGGTCACGGGGGACCACGGCCGCCGGGAGGCAGTGGAGGGGCTCAGCCGAGCGACTCCTTCAGCTCCCGCTTGAGGATCTTGCCCAGCGGGTTGCGGGGCAGCGCCTCGACGACCTCCAGGCGTTCGGGGAGCTTGTACGAGGCGATGCCCTTGCCCCGCAGGTGGTCCACGACCGAGGCGAGGTCCACGGTCTCGCCGGGCTTGGGGACGAGCACGACGCAGACCCGTTCGCCGAGGACCTCGTCGGCGTAACCGACCACCGCCACCTCGGCCACCGCCGGGTGCCCGGAGACCAGCGCCTCCAGCTCGGCGGGCGCGATGTTCATGCCGCCCCGGATGACCAGGTCCTTGGCCCGGTCGACGTAGCGCAGATATTGCCCCTGGTCCCCGGCGATCTCGAACACGTCGCCGGTCCTCAGGTATCCGTCCTCGTCGAACGGGTCGGCGGCGGCCGTGCCCGGCAGGTAGCCGGAGAAGACGGTCGGCCCCGACAGGTGGAGCTCACCGGGGACCCCGGCCTCGACGATCTCCTCGCCGAGCGGGTCGACCAGCTTCGTCCTGGTCGCGCCGAGGGTGCCGGGCCAGCTGGTGCCCGGGGCGTCGGGCCGGGGGAAGAAACGGGCCCTGTCCTCGGGGTCGGGCATGTGCACCGGGTCGGAGAGCAGCGCGACGCCCTCGTTGGACCCGAAGAAATTGATGATCGCGATGCCGTACCTGTCCTGCCAGCCCTTGACCATCGGCGGCGGCAGCGGCGCCGAGCCGGAACCGATGCGGGTCAGCGTGGTGAGGTCGGTCCTGGCGAGGATCGCCTCCTGGTGGAGCAGCATCGTCAGCAGCGCGGGCGGGGCCAGGGTGTAGGTGACGCCCTCGGCCGCGATCTGCTTGAGGTACGTCGGCAGGTCGAACGGGTGGTGCTGGACGAGCACGGCACCGGTCTTCAGCCAGGGCAGGAAGACCCCGCCGATCCCGGCCATGTTGACCATGGGGAAGGGGTTGAGGATGACGTCGTCCTCGGTGAGGCCGGGGGCGTCCGCGCAGGTGGACGCGACCGCGAGCCAGTCGTAGTGGCACCTCGGCACGCCCTTGGGAGTGGCCTCGGTGCCGGAGGTCCAGCAGATCGTGACGGGGTCGGCGGGGTGGGCCTCGTACGGGACGCCCGGTGCCGCGTCCGGGGAGACGGTCGCGGTGTCGAGGTCGGCGCCCCAGGTGAGGGCCGGGATGTCGTCCGGCACGCGGGCGGCGGCGGTCGTCGAGGTGACGAAGAGCACGACCCCGGCGAGGGCGCAGAGCTGGTTCAGCTCGTACTCGCGGTACTGCACGGGGAACGGGGTGAGCACCGCGCCCACCCTGATCGCGGCGAGGAAGGTGACCGCGAGCTCCACGCTGTTGGGCAGCTGGACGGCGACCACGTCCCCGGGGCCGACGCCCCGGCCGCGCAGCACCCCCGCCACCCGGTCGACCTCGGCGTCCAGCTCGGACCAGGTGAGCCGCTTGACCTCACCGGGCAGCAGGTCGGCCTTGTTGAGCGGGTCGGCGATCGCGAGAGCACCGGGACGGGCGCTCACCTGGGCACGGAGCAGCCGGTCGATCGTGTCTCCGGTCCACCAGCCGCCGGAGGTGTAGCGGTCGATCCGCTCTTGCGTGTGCAGGCGCTTCATCGCGGCTCCAAGGGCGTCGTGAGGATGTTCGTGACACTACGAAAACAGAAGCCAGGGGTCAATGGATGAGGCGGAATCACTGTTCATTGGTTCATGTGCCGCTAAGTGACTATGTTGCTGTCCGCGATGGGATAAGCGAACGGGGTGAGCGGGATCGACACTCGAGTGCTGGCAGGCCGTTACCGACTGCTCAACCCTCTCGCCGAGGGCGGGGCGGGCACGGTCTGGCTCGCCACCGACGAGACGCTCGGCCGCGACGTGGCGGTGAAGGAGGTACGGCTCCCGGCCGACCTCGACCCCGTCAGGCGGCAGGAGGTCTTCTCCTCGGCGATCCGCGAGGCCAACCTCGCCGCCCGGCTCAAGCACCCCTCGATCGTGACAGTCCACGACGTGGTCGTCGACCAGGAACGGCCCTGGCTCGTCATGGAGCTGCTGTCGGGCTCGTCCCTGGAGCAGACCGTCCGCGACCGGCGCCCGCTCCCCGCGCACCAGACGGCCAGGATCGGCGTGGGCATCCTCAGCGCGCTCGGCGCCGCCCACGCCGCCGGGGTGGTCCACCGCGACGTCAAGCCGGGCAACGTCTTCCTCACCAGGACCGGCAAGGCCGTCCTCACCGACTTCGGCTTCGCGGTCGCCGAGGGCGAGGCCACCTCCGGCCGGACCGGCCACCTGGTCGGCTCGCCCAACTACATCGCGCCCGAACGGCTGCGCGGCGAGCGCGGCGGCCCCGCCTCCGACCTGTGGTCCCTCGGCGCCACGCTCTACTTCGCCGTCGAGGGGGTGCCCCCGCACCCGGCGGATACCCCCATCGCGGCGATCAGCCGGGTGCTCACCGAGCCGCCGAGGCCGCCGGAGCGCGCGGGCGAGCTCGGCCCGCTGCTGGTACGCATGCTCGACCCGGTCCCCGAGGCCCGGCCGTCCTTCGAGGCCGTCGCCCGCTCGCTGGGAGAGCTGGCCGCCGGTCATACGATCACCGGGACACCGGCCCCGTCACCCGCCCCCTCGTCACCCGCCCCCTCGCCGTCCCCCGGCCCCGGCCCCGCCGCCGCCTCCGTACGGCCGCCCGCGCCGCGCCCGAGCCGCACGGCGCTGTGGGCCGCCGTCGAGACGGCCGGGATCGGGGTGGTCATCGCGGTCACCTTCGGGGTGACGTTCCTGCTGACCTCGGACCCCACGGCCGCCGAGAAGCGGGTCAGGCTCAGCGAGAGTCCCGGCGCCTTCGCCACGCCGGTGGACGTGTGCGAGCTCGTCCCCGGCGCGATGGCCAGGCAGCTGCTGCCCGCGCTGGCGGGCGAGGGCAAGCCGACCAACGACGGCGGCTGCCAGTGGGCGACCGGCGGCATGGGGCTGGAGGTGCGTCTCTCCGGAGCCGACCAGTGGGGCAAGAGCCCCCGGCAGGCCCACGAGCTGTTCGTGAACCGGCGCCAGAGCGTCATACCGAGCGGGGAGAACGCCTGGAGCTGGCCGGAGATCCAGGCCGGCATCCGCTCCTCCCGCTCCACGGCGCCCACGGCGGTGAAACCCGCCGGGGACGAGGCGTTCGGCTACGACGTCTACGAGAATCGCAAGACAGGCAGGCTGGAGCAGAGCTACGTGGTCATGCGCGTGGACAACCTCGTCCTCGACGTCGGTTACACCGTGGTGGACGGCAGCAAGGACGGCCCGGCGATCCAGGCCGGAGCCCACACCACCGCGACGTGGATCGCGAACGCGTTGAACAAGCAGAAGGCGAGCGGATGAACCATCCAGACGTCCCTCGATCGCAGGGCAGGCACGCGGGCGGGCACACCGTCCCCGTCGCGCCGGGACCCGGGATCGCCGGAGCCGAGGGCCCGCCGATGCTTGAGCAGAGTTCCCTGGAACAGGTGGTCGCCCGGTTCGGGCCGATGTCCCCGCAGCAGGCCGCGGTGGTCGGGGTGGCCGTGCTGGACCAGCTCGTCGCGATGCACAGGCAGGGCATGCTGCACGGTGACGTGCGGCCGAGTTCGGTGCTGCTCGGCCCGTACGAGCAGATCGTCCTCGCCGGGCCGTCCCTGCCCTCCTCGCTCTTCACCTCTCCCGAGGGGGTGACCAGCCCGGCCGCCGACCTGTGGTCGCTCGGCGCGACCCTCTACACCGCCGTCGAGGGCCGTCCGCCGTCACCCGGCGGCTCCCTGGACAACGCGGGCCCGATCGCGCCCGTCCTGTTCCACCTGCTCGCGGGCGACCCGGCCCAGCGGCCCGACCCGGGCACCCTGCGCGGCGCCCTGGTCGAGGTCTCCCAGTACCGTCCCGAACCTCCGGCCGCGCCACCCCCGGGCACGCTCCCGCCGGGCACGCTCCCGCCGCCCCCGGGAAGCCCGCCCCCGGGGGGCCCGCTCCCCCAGGTTCCGGGAACCTCCGACCCGGGAGCGTCCGCCCCCTCCGTCCCCTTCCCTCCTGCCGTCCCCTTTCCTCCCGCCACCCCCGGCACCCCGGCGGCCTTCGGGCAGGCCCCTTTCCAAGGGCCCGGAGCCCAGGGGCCCGGAGCGCCCGGGACGCCGGGACCGCACACCGCGACCGGACCGGGCACGACCGGACCCACCGCGATCGGGCCGGTGACGACAGGGCCGACGGGGCCGACGGGGACGGGGACGACAGGACCCATCGCGACCGGACCGGGGATGACAGGACCGGGGGCGGCGGGGCCGGTCGCGGCCGGGCCTCAGGGGTGGGACACGACCGTGCCGCCCGGAAGTCCCGGAGCCCCTGGAGCCCCCGGAGCCCCTGGATCTCCGGGCGCCCCCGGCGTTCCCGGCGTCCCCGGAGGGCAGGGGGACGGCGGGACCGCTCCGCTCAACCCCGGGGAGGTGACCGCGCCCTTCAGGAAGAACCTGACCGAGCAGATGTCCGCCATCACGGCGAGGCTCCCCCTCCAGGACGTCCCCGTCCCTCCTCAGGTCGCGCTCTCCTCCTCCCCGGGCACACCGATCATCTGGCAGGCCCCGCCCTCGGTCCCGTCCCCGGTCCCGCCCTCGGCCCCGTCGCAGCAGGACACCCTCCACCAGGGCCCGCCCCACCCCGGTCTCCCCCCGCAGGGACCGCCTCATCAGGGACCGCCTCATCAGGAGTCGCCTCCGCAGGGGCCTCCCCAGGGGGGACGACCTCACCCCGGCGCGCCCGGCCCCACGCCACCACATCCGACTCCGAACCCGAACCCGCCGGACGCCCCCACCTCGCGCGAGCCGGCCCTCCTCCCCGTCCCCGCACCGGGAGAGACACCCGGCGAGCGGTCGACGTGGACGACGGGGGTGCTCGTACCCCGGCCGGTCGTGGCGCTGACCGGTGTGCTGCTCTTCGGCATGGCGGTCACCATCGGCGTCCTTCTCACCTCCGTGGTCGCGAACTCGGACGACGGCCTCTCCACCGCCGAACCCTCCGGCGCGAAGGGCCGCTTCGCCACGGCCCCCCGGGCCTGCAGCCTGCTCGACGACAAGCAGGTGAACGAGGTCGTGCCGGGCTTCAAGAGCTCGGAGGTCGAGCGCTCCGTCTGCAACTGGCTCAACCAGCACGACTGGCGCAAGCCCAACGTCGAGAAGTACGACCTGCGGGTCCGGTTGATCGCCCAGCGGCAGGACGGGTCGGAGGTCGCGAGGGCCAGGGAGTATCTGTCGGGCAAGAAGAAGGACCTCCTCGACAAGGGCCAGTTCACCACTCCCAAGCCCCTGCCGCCCAAGGACCTGCGGGGCGTCGGCGAGGAGGCGTTCACCTCCGGCGCGTACAACTCCATCAACCTGTACGGAGGCTCCTACAAGGCGACCGTGGTCTTCCGGATCAGCAACCTGATCGCCGAGGTCGACTACGAGCGCGGCGGCGTCAAGGAGGACCCCGACGGCAAGATCTCCGAAGGCGCGCTGAAGGTGGCCCGCTGGCTCACCGAGTCCCTGAAGACCGATGACTGATCGGGTCGCGGGCCCGCTGCCCGTGCTGGCGGGCCGCTACCGGGCGCTCGCGAGGCTCGGCGCGGGCGGGATGGGCGTGGTGTGGCGGGCTCGCGACGAGCTGCTCCACCGCGAAGTGGCGATAAAGGAGGTCAGGCTCGACCCGAACCTGCCCGAGGCGCAGCGCGCCGAGGCGCGGGAGCGCACCCTGCGCGAGGCGCGCGCCGCCGCCCGGCTGGGGCACCCGTCCATCGTGGCCGTGCACGACGTCGTGGCTCAGGACGGCAGGCCGTGGATCGTGATGGACCTGGTCGACGGCCGTTCGCTGGAACAGGCGGTCCAGGCCGAGGGACCGCTGCCGCCACGGCGGGTGGCCATGATCGGCCTGGCCGTGCTGGACGCGCTCGCCCTCGCGCACAGCCGGGGCATCGTGCACCGCGACGTGAAACCGGCCAACATCATGCTCGCCAGGAACGGCGAGGTGCTGCTCACCGACTTCGGCATCGCCACCCTGGAGGGGGACGTCCAGCTCACCTCCCCGGACGCGCTGGTCGGCTCCCCCGCGTACATGGCCCCGGAACGGCTGCGCGGCACCGACGACGGCCCGGCCACCGACCTGTGGTCCCTGGGGGCGACCCTGTACACGGCCGTCGAGGGCCGCAGCCCCTTCCGTCGCGACACCTCGGCCGCGACCATCGGCGCGATCCTCACCCAGGAGGCGCCCCCGCCCCGCCGGGCGGGTGAGCTGACTCCGGTGCTCGTCGCGACGCTGGTCAAGGATCCCCGGCGGCGCCCGGGAGAGGCCGGGCTGCGCGCCGCCCTGCGGCAGATCTCCCAGGGGCTGCCCGCGGAGCCGCTCTCCCAGCGCTCGCCCGCCCTGCCCGGCTCGCCCGTCTCGTCCCTCTCCTCGCAGGAGACCGTGCCCGGGAGACGGGTGGCCTCGCGCCGCCGTACCGGTCTGATCGCCGGGGCCGCGCTGGCCGCGGTGGCGATCGGAGCGGTGCTGCTGACGACGAACGCGGACGACCCCGAGGCGTCCCAGCCCTCGCCGCCGGCGGCCGGTGCCGGGCGGTTCACCACCGTGCCCGACGCCTGCTCGCTGCTGGCCGGCGCCCAGAGCCGGGCCGTGGTGCCCGGCTCGACCCCCGAACCCGCGGCGACCGACCTGAAGGCAGGGGAGTCGTACTGCGGCTGGGGCGGCCCGACGGAGACGCGCTGGTTACGGCTCTCGCTGGACCGCAAGGCACCCGTGCGGGCGAAGGCCGCCCCGGAGGTGGCCCACGAGTTCTTCGTCTCCGAACGCACCAAGGTCGTCGCCGACAGGGGGTCCGGCGTCTTCGGCACGACCGGCGCCGTCCGGAACACCGGCAGGCTGGGCGCGGAGGCCTTCGCCTACGACGTGACCGCGCTGGACCGGATCAACTCCACGGTCCGTTTCCGGATCAGCAACCTGCTGGTCGAGGTCGACGTGTCGCGGAAGGGCGATCGTCCCGACGCCGAGCTGCGCGGGCAGGCCCTCCGCGTCGCCCGCCAGGTCGCCGAGAAGCTGAACAGCAGTGACTGAGCACCCCCGGCCCGCGTACGGCCCCCTCGAACCCGCACGACTCGTTCCCACCACCCCCGGACGACCGGCACGACTCAGTCCCGCGCCCCCCGGGCGACCTGGGCGACTCAACCCCGCCGCACCCGGACGGCCCGCATGACCGATCCGAACCTGCTGGCCGGTCGCTACCGGCTGCTGGAGCGTCGCGACCGGGCCGGGACCAGCTGGCGTTCCCGCGACGAGTTGCTCCAGCGCGACGTCACGATCACCGGGATATCGCTCCCGCCGCCCGGCCCGCACCGTGAGCTGCTTCTCGGCCGGATCCGTGCGGCGGCCGACTTCAGGCATCCGAATGTCATCACCCTGCACGACGTCGTCTCCTTCCCCGACCAGGTGTGGCTGATCCTGGAGTCGGTCGAAGGCCGCTCGGTGCTGCGGACCGTCCGGGCCGAAGGACCGCTCACCTCCGAGCGGGCGGCCGAGGTCGGGCTGCGCGTCCTGGACGCGCAGACCGCCGCCCACGGGCGAGGCGTCCACCTCCAGGCCGACCCGGAGAGCGTCCTTCTCACCCCGGACGACAGGGTCGTCGTCACCGGCCTGGCCGCCTTCGACGCCACCGACGAGTTACGCGACCTGGGCGCCGTGCTGTTCACCGCCGTCGAGGGACAGGCCCCGGGCACCGGCCCGTACGCCGGACCGCGCCCGGCGGACGGCACCGGTCCGGCCCGGGGGGAGACCGGCGGGTCAGGTCCCGCCGTCACCGGGAGCACCGGGGGCGCGGGGGGCACAGGCGCGGCGGACTCCGGACCGCTGGCCCCGCTGCTGGAGGGCCTGCTGGCGGCCGACCCCGCCCACCGCCCTGACGCAACCACGGCCCGCACGGTCCTGCTGGGACTCACCTCCCGCCCCGCGAGGTCCCGCCCCGGCCGCCTGCTCCCCGTGGCCGCCGCGCTCGTCCTCCTGCTCCTGGCCGTCGGCGGTACGGCGTTCTGGTTGTGGCCCCGTCCCGAGGCCCGGCCGCCGAGCCCGGCTCCGCTGCCCACCTTCTTCGCGAAGGCCCCGGACCCCTGTTCCCTGATCTCGGCGGAGTGGGCCGAGCGTCTCTATCTCAAGACCTCCCCGTCGAGGAGGAAAACGACCTGCGACTGGTCGGCGGCGGACCCGAAGGCCCCCGGCGGCCTCAGGAACACGCTGGAGATCACTCTTGTCCGCGAACCGGAGGCGAAACTCGCGCACACGAAGTACCTCCGCCTCCGCTCGCAGGACGCGAAGGACACCCGGGTCATCAGCGCTCCGGCCGATGTGCCCGGTCTCGGGGACGAGGCCTACTTCTTCCAGCTCAGCAACGGCCATTCGAGCGTCAACTCGGTGGTCGTCGTCCGGGTGGGGAACATCGTGACGGCCCTGCAGTATCACCGGTTCACCGTTCCGGACACCGGCGGCAGGGGACGCGCCGGGGCGGTCCAGGCGGCCCACTGGACGGTCGACTCACTGCGCGGCCGGAAATGAGCACGGCCGGAGATGAAAGCCCGGAGACGAGCACGACCGGAGACGAGAACCCGGGGAGGAGTCCCGGGCCGCCGTCACTCGGGTAGGACGAAACGGACCTCGCGCCGCTGGAGCGGCCGGCCGCACGCCCGGCACAGCAGAACCGGCTGGAAGGTGGCGCCGCAGAGCGCGTGGGTGATCGACAGGGCCGACCCCCCGGGGGCGGGGAGCTCGCGCTGGGCCCAGTCGACCAGGAAGGCGAACACCTCGAAGAAGGCGAGCCCCTTGTCGGTGAGCCGGTACGAGCCGTCGGGCCGGGCGTCGAAGACGCGCAGCTCGACGAAGCGGCGCAGCCGGTCGGTGAGCACCGAGGGCGCGATGCCGAGCCCGGACTGGAAGTCGACGAAGCGGCGGGTGCCCAGGAACGCCCCGGCCAGGACGCTGGTGCTCCACCGGTCGCCGAGGATCTCCATCGACGCCGGGCAGTAGCCGATCAGGTCGGGCGGGGCGTCGGAGCGGACCGTGCGGCGGTGCCGCCTCGGCGGGCCGATCCTGGAGAACGTGGCCAGCGGGCCTGGCTCGGTCCGGGTGTCGCGGGCGCTCATCGGCTCCAGGCAGGAACCGCACCCGAGGTACGGCTTGGCGTCCTGGCCGCACTGCTCGTGCAGCAGCGGCGGGAGCCGCCCCGGGGCGACCCAGTCGCGCTCCCACGCCTGGATGGCCACCAGCAGGGCCCACAGCTGGAGCCCGCGCTCCGTCAGCCGGTACTCGTAGCGGGTGCGGCCGTCGCGGTACGCCGACAGCTCGAAGATGCCGTGGTCGACCAGCTCCCTCAGCCTGGCGGCGAGGACCGACTCGGAGATGCCCAGCGCGTCGCGCCAGCCGGCGAAGGTCCTGATCCGCAGCAGGAACGCCCGCTGCAGGATCAGCAGCACCCACCGGTCTCCCAGGATCACCAGGGCCTGCCCGATCGCACTGAGCTCGGTCCGGGACGGCTCCCGCTCAGTGCCGTTCACAGCCTGTCCTCCCGATGGATGGTCGCGTGGTCGTGCTCGCCGCCGGCAGGCGGGTCCGTACCCGTTTTCGACGAACACGGTCATGTTCGTCGCCATCAGGTATGGCCGTGCCCGCTCCCGGCGAAACCGCCAAACTACCAACCCGGTATCGCGCGGACAGCGCGGGCGCCCCTCCTGTCCACGCCACCGGCGGAGAACGGTCATTGACGAGCTGACTTCTTTTATCGTAGCTTCAGGACATGGCGGAACCTGTGATGGTCATGGACGAGTCGGGCGAGCCGAATCCGTACCTGCTGGGCGTCTACGCGCCGGTCCAGGACGAGATCACGGCCGAGAACCTGAAGGTCGTCGGCGAGATCCCGAAGGACCTCAACGGCGTCTACCTGCGCAACGGGCCCAACGCGCGGTTCCCGATGAAGGGGCGCTACCACTGGTTCGACGGCGACGGCATGGTGCACGCGATGCACTTCGAGAACGGCAGGGCCCGTTACCGCAACCGCTACGTCAAAACCAGGGCGTTCGAGGCCGAGTCGGCGGCCGGGCGGTCGCTGTGGACCGGCGTGATGGAGAACCCGAAGGGCAACCCGTTCGGCAACACCCGCGGGCTCGGCCTCAAGGACTCCGCCAACACCGACGTGACCTTCCACCGCGGCCAGGTCCTCACCACCTGGTACCTGTGCGGCTCCCCGTACGGCATGGACCCCCTCAGCCTGGAGACGCTCGGCGCCGAGACCTTCCTCGACACGCTGACCGGCGACTTCATGGCCCACCCCAAGGTCGACGAGCGGACCGGGGAGCTGTTCTGGTTCGACTACGGGCCCCGCAGGCCGTACCTGCGCTACGGGGTGGTCGGCGCGGGCGGGCAGGTCGAGCACCGCGTGGAGCTGGAGCTGCCGGGGGCGCGGCTGCCGCACGACATGGCGATCACCGAGAACCACGCGATCCTCATGGACCTGCCGCTCTATCAGGACATGGACGCCGCCCGGCAGGGCCGCTACAAGCTCACGTTCGACCGGGAGCTGCCGTCGCGCTTCGGCGTCATCCCCCGGCGCGGGCAGGCGCACGAGATCCGCTGGTTCGACGCGAAACCCTGCTACATCTACCACGTCGTCAACTCCTGGGAGGAGGACGGGGAGATCGTCCTGGACGTCTGCAGGGTGGGCCGGCCCGCGCCCGCCGGGAGCGGCAGCCCGCTGGCCCGCATGATCTCCTACCTCAAGCTCGACGCGCGGATGTACCGCTACCGCTTCGACCTGCGCACCGGCCGCACGTCCGAGGGCTTCGTGGACGAGGACCACAACACCGAGTTCCCCTCGATGGACGCCCGGCTGACGGGCCTGCGGTCGCGCTACGCCTACAACGTGTCCGTCAAGGACGCCACGACCAACCTCTTCGACGGCCTGGTCCGCTACGACAACGTGACGGGCGGCAAGGAGACGTACTACTACGGCGAGCACCGCTACGGCAGCGAGGCCCCGTTCGCGCCGCGCGACGGCGCGACGGACGAGGAGGACGGCTATCTCGTCAGCTTCGTCACCGACGAGCGCGAGGGCACCTCCGAGGTGCAGGTCCTGCACGCGGCGAACCTGGCCGCCGGGCCGATCGCCCGGATCATCCTGCCCCAGCGGGTGCCACTCGGCTTCCACGCCACCTGGGTACGCGCCGACCAGCTGAAGGGCTCGACCGCGTGAAACGTGACCGCGTGAGGACCGACCGCGTGAGGACCGCGTACGACATCCGGCAGGAGCGGGACAGATGACGACACACATCTACGAGACGGTCAGGACCCCCCGGGGCAAGGCGCGGCCCGGCGGAGGGCTGGCGGACGTGACGCCGCTGACCATGCTGGAGAGGCTCCTGGACGCCCTGCGCGAGCGGACCGGCGTCGAGCGGGCGGACGACATGATCGTCGGCTGCGCCTCGCAGAACGCCGGCCAGGGCGGCAACCTCGCCAGGACCGCGGCGCTCACCGCGGGCTTCGACACCCCCGGCATGACCGTCAACCGCTACTGCACCTCGGGCATCGACGCGGTCCGTACGGCCTTCGCGCTCGTGGAGTCCGGGCAGAGCGGCGTCGTGGTCGCCGGAGGGGTCGAGTCGGTCTCCCGGGTGCCGATGTTCTCCGACGGCGGGCCGCTGTGGGCCGACCCGGCGGTGGTGGACAAGGTCGGGTCGATCCACATGGGCATCGCGGCGGACCTGGTCGCGACGGTCGAGGGCTTCGAACGCGAGGAGCTCGACGCGTACGGCCTGCGCACCCAGACCCTGGCCGCCGAGGCGTGGGCCGCCGGGCGCCACGACCGCTCGCTGGTGCCGGTCAACGACCTGCGGCACGACGAGCACGTGCGGCCGGGCGTGACCCTGGAGGCGCTCGCCGCGATGGGACCCGCCTTCGCCGGTCAGGACGACCAGGACGCCATCGTCCGCAGGCACCGTCCCGAGGTCGGCGAGCTGCGCCACCTGCACACCCGGGGCACCTCCCCCAGCCTGTGCGACGCGGCGGGCCTGCTCCTGGTCGGCTCCGAGCGGGCGGGCGCGGAGCTCGGCCTGCGGCCCAGGGCCAGGATCGTGGGCACCGCGACCGCCTCCGTCGACCCCGTCACCATGCTCACCGCGGGACAGCTCGCGGTCGAACGGGTCGTCGCCGGGGCCGGGCTCACCCCCGACGACGTCGAGGTCTACGAGTTCGCCGAGGCGTTCGCCGCGCTGTGCCTGAAGTTCCAGCGGGACCTGAAGGTCGGCGAGGACCGCTTCAACGTCAACGGCGGCACCATCGCGATGGGCCACGCCTTCGGCGCCACCGGGGCCGTCCTCATCGCCGCCTGCGCGGACGAGCTCGAACGCCGCGGCGCCCGGTACGGCGTCGCCGCGGTGAGCGGGGCCGCGGGCAGCGGTTCCGCCGTGCTGCTGGAGCGTGTCGCGTGAGGCTGGGCGTCTCCCTGGGACTCTGGCAGGACCGGCCCGCGGAGGAGGCCCTGCTGACCGCGAGGGCCGCCGACGAGCTGGGCTACGACGAGCTGTGGGTGGGCGAGATGGCCACCTACGACGCCTTCGCGCTGGCCACCGCGATCGGGCTGTCCACCGGCCGGATCGGGCTCACCGTGGGACCGCTGGCGGTGGCCGTACGGGATCCCATGATGATCGCGATGGGGGTGGCGTCGGTGGCCGGTCTCGTCGGGAGGCCGGTGAACGTGGCGGTCGGCACGTCGAGCCCGCTCGTCGTCGAGGAGTGGCACGGCAGGTCACGGGCGCGGTCGGCCACCGTGCTGCGGGAGGCGGTACGGGCGCTCAGGCCGCTGCTCGATGGCGACAAATCCGATTTTTCAGGTGAATGTGTGAAGAGTCGCGGCTATCGGCTCCGGCTTCCCGCGCCCCGCACCGAGCTGACCGTGGCCGCCTTCGGCGCCTCCGCCGTACGGACCGCCGCGACGGCCGACCGGATGGTGCTCAACCTGATCACCCCCGCCTCCGCGGCCCGCCTCACCGCCGATTTCCGCGCGGCGGCCCGGACGGCACCGGAACCGGACGCGGCCCCCGCGCCGACACCGACGCGGGGGCGGGGGCGGGACGCGGCCCGCGGGCAAGGCCCGGCACCGGTGGCGGGACCGAGGGTGGCGGCCTGGGTGACGGCCGCGATCGGCCCGGGACGCGAGGCGGTCGACCGGATACGGCGCGCCGTCGTGGGATATCTCGCCGCGCCCGGATACGGCGAGATGTTCGTCGAGGCCGGGTACGGGGACGTGGTCGCGTTCGCCAGGACCCGCCCGCACCCCCGCGAGCTGCTGGCCGCCATCCCCGACGGCCTGCTGGAGTCGGTCGCCCTGCTCGGTGACGTGGACGCGGCCCGCGAGCGCCTGCGCGCCTACGCCGACGCGGGCGTGGACGAGGTGGCCCTGGTCCCGGTCAGCACGGACGCCGACCCCGGCGGCGTGGCGACGCTCAGGGCACTGGCCGGATAGCGAAATCCGACGGCAAAATCACGATATATCTCGGTTGGAACCACCTCGGTAGGTCCACACGTTGGAACGGCGACGCACAATGAACTACAGACGGGGCGTCCGCCCCGCGTTCGGAGGATGTTGAGGATGTCGCCCGTCCAGAAGTACGCGATCGGCGCCGGTGCGGTGGTGTTCCTGTCGTGGCTGTTCCTGCCAGGTCTCGTGACGCTGCTGGTCCTCCTGGGCGTCGTCGCCGCCCCGGTCGTCGGCTACCTGATGCTCGACCCGTCCCAGCGCGAGCGCCTCAAGCGCTCGCGCCGCCGGGGGCTCGGCCGCTGACGCGGCACACGTGACCGCCACGACCGGTCCGGCCCGGCCACGCGAACCCGCGTCTCCGGGCCGGACCGGTCAGGCGGCGGTGACGGGCTCCGGGCGGACCCGCGCATCCCGGCCCGGCCGGACCGGGCCGAACGGATCAGGCGGTAGCGGTCGCGAGCTCCGACTCCACCCGCCGGGTGACCTTGCGCTCGAACACGAACGAGAGCAGCGGAACGGTGCCCGCGAGCATCACCCCGACGATGTACGGCCACGTCCAGCGCGCCTTCATGCCCAGGTTCATCGTGGCCACGAGATAGAGCATGTAGAGGAAGCCGTGGATCGGGGAGACGATCTTCGAGGGCTCCTCGATGCCGAAGCCGTACCTGAGCACGATGCAGGTGACCAGGACGAGCAGCATCACGCCGACGATGTAGGCCAGGATGCGAAAGGGCTTGAGAGCGGATTCCACGGTCGGTTACCTCGGTCTTGGGGTTCGGTTCACGGGGCGGTGCGGGCTGGTAGGGCGGGGATCTCCGGCTCGGCTCCCGGACCCGCCCCGGGATCGGCGTCGCCCCCGGGACCGGCGTCGGCGTTCCCAGGGGCGGGACCGGCGGGGGAAGAGGGATGGGGGTCGCGTTCCCGGGTGCGGCCGCGCAGCGCGTCGCGGACGAAGTGCCACCACATGAAGACCGCGAACAGCCCGAAGATCCACCACTGGGCGGCGTAGGCGAGGTTGCGCCAGGTGAGCCCGCCCGGCTCGGTCGGCGGGGCGACGCTCACCGGCCTGGCCGCGACCTCGGGGGCCGGAGACTGGGTGGCGGCGACCAGGAACCCGTCGCGCAGCCTCGTACCCCGCCAGACGTTGATCAGTTCGGCCGACGAGACGGTCATCACCTGTCCGGGCGGCAGCTGCCGGACCCGGCGCTGGACGCTGTCGGTGGCCTCCGAGGGCCGCAGGCGCCCGCTCACGGTCACCCTGCCCCCGGCCGGAGCCGTGACGGCGGGGTCCCCGGCCGTGGCCACCCAGCCGCGTACGACCGGGATGGAGGTGCCGTCGCCGAGGTCGAGCGGCGCGAGCAGCCACAGGCCGCCGTCGCGCTCGGCCACCAGGATCTGCTTCGAGGCGTCGAAGGTGCCCTCGGCGGTCACCCGGCGGCTGGCCTTGTCGGTCGTCAGGTGCTCCCCTGGCGCGGTGAGCGTGGCGACCGCCACGGGGGCCGGGTCGAGCAGCGACTGGGGCTTGCCGGACTCCTCGAAGACGCCGAGCTGCCACCTGCCCAGCAGGCCGCACACGACGAGGGCTCCGACCGCGAGCAGGTGGAGCGCCACCACGCGGGCGGAGAACAGGATCCGGAGCATGACACCACGCTATCCGCCCCTGTCGGCGGTCCGGTCCCCAGCACCCGCCCTTGGCGAGGCACCGGGACATCCTTCCCGTGAAAGTGGACAAATCAGTGTTGGAGGGTATCCCGTATCGCTAAAGTCATCCCCATGTCTGATCCTCAGCCGATTGACCCCGCGGGCAACACCCAGGCGTTCCGTGCGTTCGCCCAGCGTAAGGACCCGGAGGCCGTTCCCGAGAAGCGGTCGCTCGCCCTGCCGATCACGGCAGCGGTGGTGGTCGCGGTGCTGGTCGTCGTCGCCGTGGCCGCGTACCTGCTGCTCTGAACGACCCGCTCCGAACAACCTGCACTGACGACCGGAGTGTCCGCAGCGCCGACGGCATCGCCCTCGGCGCTTTTCGCGTTCCCGAACTACCGGACTCTTCCGGGCACGGAAGGATACCGACCGGTCGGCCCGGAACGCTCCGTCACCTCCCGAGGATGGACGACGCGCTCCCCGCTCATTACATTGGACCAATAATCCAATAGAAACGAGCATCACGAACGCCCGCGTCACCGCGGCCGGAACCGAAGAGAAGCCCGCACCGAAGAGAAGCCCGCGCCGTCACGAGGGCCACCACCGGCTCGAAACCGGCAGGGGACCACGAAGAACCGCGAGGAACCGGCGGGAGAGCCCGAGAGGCCGGCGGGAGGGCGACGGGGAGCGAGGAGGCCCGATGAGCACGCACCCCGGGATCACGATCATCGGCTCCGGCTTCGCCGGGCTGGGCATGGCGATCAAGCTCAAGGAAGCCGGATACCACGACTTCGTCATCCTGGAGAAGGCCGGAGACGTGGGCGGGACCTGGCGTGACAACACCTACCCCGGCTGCGCCTGCGACGTACCCTCGCACCTGTACTCCTTCTCGTACGAGCTCAACCCCGGCTGGTCGCGGATGTTCTCCCCCCGGGCCGAGATCCGCGACTACCTGCGGGCCTGCGTCGAGAAGTACGGCCTCTCCCCCCACCTGCGGTTCGGCGAGGAGGTCGCCGGGCTGGAGTACGACGACGCGGCGCGCCACTGGCGGGTGGACGTCGCCGGGGGCGGGACCTTCACCACCAACGCCGTGGTCTCGGGCACCGGCGCGCTGCACGTGCCGTCACTGCCCGCGATCCCCGGCCGCGAGAGCTTCGCGGGGCCGTCCTTCCACTCCGCCGAGTGGGACCACTCGGCGGACCTGACCGGGAAACGGGTCGCGGTCATCGGCACCGGCGCGTCGGCGGTCCAGTTCGTCCCGCGGATCGCCGGGCGGGTCTCCAGGCTGCACGTCTTCCAGCGCACGCCTCCCTGGATCCACCCCAAGCCCGACTTCCCCTTCTCCCCCCGGGCGAAGCGGATCCTCGGCCTGCCCGGCGCCGCCCGCGCGCTGCGCGACGCGATCTACTGGGCCCTGGAGAGCCGGGCGCTGGGCTTCGCCGTCGACCCGCGCCTGATGGGGGCCCACCGGGAGCTGGCCCTGCGCCATCTGGCCGCCCAGGTCCCCGACCCGGCGCTGCGCGCCAGGCTCACCCCCGGCTACACGATCGGCTGCAAGCGCGTCCTGATCTCCAGCGACTACTATCCGGCGCTGGGCAGAGACAACGTCGAGGTGATCACCGACGAGGTGCGGGAGATCAGGGAGGGGTCGATCGTCTACGGCACCGGCGGGGAGACCGAGGTCGACGTGATCGTCTACGGCACCGGCTTCAAGGTCACCTCCGCGCTGGACGAGCGGCGGATCGTCGGCAGGCACGGCAGGAAGATCCAGGACGCCTGGCAGGACGGCGCGCAGGCCTACTACGGCGTCACCGTCGCCGGGTTCCCGAACCTGTTCTTGCTGCTCGGCCCCAACACCGGCCTGGGCCACAACTCGGTCGTCTTCATGATCGAATCACAGGTCCGGTACGTCCTGGGCTGCCTGCGCCTGCTGTCCAGGACGAAGGCGAGGGCCCTCGACGTCCGCCCCGAGGCGCAGCGCGCCCACAACGACCGCCTCCAGGACCGCCTGAACCGCCGTGTCTGGAACACGGGCGGCTGCGGCAGCTGGTATCTCGACGAGCACGGCCTCAACAGGACCCTCTGGCCGGGCTTCACCTTCGAATACTGGGCACGCACCCGGACCCCGAGACGGGAGGCCTACGAGCTGATCCCCTGACCGCTTCCCTCACCGGCGAGGCCGCCCCCACCGCCCCCGGCTCCTACCGGCACCGCCACCTGACGACGCCCGGCGACGCGGTCGAGACCGCGCCGCCGGGGTCGGCATCCGTTCGTACCGTCGTCGTGCCCGTCGTGCCCGTCGTCGCCGCGCGTACCGCGGCGTGCGGGCGGGAACGGGCGGGCGGGAGCCCTACCTGCGCCCGCTCACCACCAGCGCGCTGCCGCCGCCGCGACGGGTCGGCTCCGCGACCGCCTGGAGCTTCCCGTGCCGCAGGAACTCCACCGCCGTGGCCGCGCCGATCTCGGGGTTCAGCACGAGGCTGTGGCCCCGGGCGGTGAGCGCGGCGCCGTAGCGGTCGATGAAGCCCTGCTCGGCCTGGGTCTGGGCGGTGTTGCGCTGGGTGGCCCGGGGCGCGGCGAGCGCCTCGGGGAGCGTCATGCCGAGGTCCCAGCGGTTGACCAGGATCTGCAGCACGGTGGTGATGATCGTCGAGCCGCCGGGGGAACCCAGCGCGAGCAGCGGCTCGCCGTTCTTCAGGACGATCGTCGGCGCCATCGAGGAACGGGGCCGCTTGCCCGGCGCGGGCAGGTTCGGGTCGCCCGGGGCCGGTCCGAAGGTGAAGTCGGTCAGCTCGTTGTTGAGCAGGAAGCCCCGGCCGGGGACGACGATGCCGTTGCCGCCGGTCGACTCGATGGTGATGTTGTAGGCGACCACGTTGCCCCACCGGTCCGTGACCACCAGGTGCGTGGTCTCCGGCCCCTCGGGCGCCGACGGGGTGGCGTCGGCCGAGGGCGCGGGCGCGCACGGCCCGTACGTCCCGTCGGGGTTGCCCGGCGCGGCCGGGCTCGTCAGCGCCCGCTCGCCGATCAGGCAGGCGCGCTCCTTGGCGAACCCGTCGGACAGCAGCTCCTTGAGCGGGACGTTCGGGATGTCGCCCACGTACTTGCCCCGGTCGGCGAAGGAGAGCCTGGACGCCTCCAGGTACTCGTGCTCGCCGACCTTCGGCAGGGCCTCAAGGATGTTGAGCGCCTCGCCGACCGTCGATCCCCCCGAGGACGGCGGCGCCATGCCGTACACGTCCATGCCCTTGTACGTCACCTTCGTGGGCGGCCGTTCGAGCGCCCGGTAGGCCTTCAGGTCGGGCAGTTCCATCAGCCCGGCCCGCACGTTGCGGGTGGAGCCCGGGGTGACCGGCGGCCTCTTGACGGTGGCCACGACCTCGGCGCCCAGCGAGCCGCCGTACAGCCACTCGCCGCCCTGCCTGCCGAGCCTGCGGTAGGTGTCGGCCAGCTCGGGGTTGCGGAAGGTGGAGCCGACCGGCGGCGGGGCACCGCCCGGCAGGTAGAGCTTGGCCGTGGAGGTGAAGTCCTTGAACCGGGCGGCGTTGGCGGCGGTCTGGTCGTAGAAGGTCTGGTCGACCTTGAATCCCTTGGACGCGACCTCGATCGCGGGCCTCAGCGCCTGGCGCAGCGAGAGCGTGCCGAACTTGCGCAGCGCCAGCTCCCACTGGGCCACGCTGCCGGGCACCCCCGCGGACAGCCCGCTGGTCACGGCCTCCTCGAACGGGATGCCCTCCAGGGAGGACGGCCCCATCGCCTTCGGCGCGGCCTCCCGGCCGTCGATCGTGTGGATCTTCTTGCGGCGCGCGTCGTAGTAGACGATGAACCCGCCCCCGGCCAGCCCGGCCGAGTAGGGCTCGGTCACGCCCAGGGTGGCCGCCGCGGCGACCGCCGCGTCCACGGCGTTGCCGCCCGCGCGCAGCACGCCCAGCGCGGCCTCGCTGGCGTCGAGGTCGACGGTCGAGACCGCGCCCCCGTACCCCTCCGCGACCGGTTTCTTCTCGACCCGCGGCGCCGGTGGAGAGGCGGCCGCGGGTTGGACGAGCACCAAGGAACTTCCCACCAGGATCCCCGCCAGGGGGGTGGCGAATCGACGATTGATCATGAGACCTCCCGCAGACAGCTTGACTCAGCCCGTGAGCATTGTCAGCCCCTTCCCTACCGCGGGGGATGTACTACCTCATGCCTCACGAGATGGACGCGCTCTCCTGGCGGGCGCGCGTACAGTGCTGACGTGCGCGCCAAACCCCGCTGGGCCGAGTTGCTGCTCCCGCTGTTCGCGGGGGTCTTCCAGGTCATGGCCACCCGCGGCGTGCAGTGGTGGCAGGTCCACGACACCGGCATGCTCAGGGCCCCGCTCGACCCGCTGGGCTGCGCGCTCGTGCTGGCCGGGCCCCTGGCCCTGATCGTACGCCGCCGCCGTCCGGTGCTCTGCCTGGCGGTCGCGGCGGGCTCGACCGCGGTCTTCATCGGCCTCGGCTATCCCTACGGCCCGGCCTTCCTCAGCCCGATCATCGCGTTGCACACCGCCGTGGTGAGCGGCCACCGGCGGGCGGCCTGGTCGATATGGGGCCTGGCCTACGTGTTCCTCGTGGTCTACACGTCCTGGCTCGCCCCCGTCCGTACGCCCGGCTGGCTCCACGACCTCACGGTGGGCGCGCTGATGGGCCTGCTCCTGGTGGTGGCGGAGTTCTCGCGGGCCAGGAGGGAGCGGCAGGCCGAGCGCGAGCGGGTGGCGGAGGAGGAGCTGCGGCGGCAGGCCAGCGAGGAACGGCTGACCATGGCGCAGGAGCTGCACGACGTGCTCGCGCACAACATCTCCCTCATCCACGTGCAGGCGTCCACCGCGCTGCACCTCATCGACGACCGGCCCGAGCAGGCGCGGACCGCGCTCACCACGATCAAGCAGGCGTCCAAGGACGTGCTGACCGAGATGCGGTCGGTGCTCAACGTCCTGCGCGACGGCGCCCCCCGCTCCCCCACCGCCGGACTGGACCGGCTCGACGAGCTCGTCGAGCGCAGCGGGCTGCCGGTCGTCAAGGAGATCGTCGGCGAGGCCGGGCCGCTGCCTCCCGAGATCGACCGGGCCGGGTACCGCATCGTGCAGGAGGCCCTCACCAACGTCACCCGGCACGCCCCCGGCGCGTCGGTCACGGTCGTGCTCCGCTACGACCCCCGCGCGCTCACCGTCCAGGTCACCGACACGGGCGGCGACACCGGCGGCGACGCCCCCGGGGAGAGCCTGGGCAGCGGGAACGGCGTCCCCGGCATGCGGGAGCGGGCCGCCGCCCTCGGGGGAACGCTCACCGCCACGCACCACGGCCGGGGCTTCCGCGTCGAGGCCCGGCTGCCGATCCCGGAGGAGCCCTGATGATCAAGATTGTCCTCGCCGACGACCAGGCCCTCGTCAGGGCCGGGTTCCGTGCCCTGCTGGACGCGCAGCCGGGGATGACCGTGGTGGCCGAGGCCTCCGACGGGGCGCAGGCCCTGCGGCTGGTCGCCGAGCACGAGCCGGACGTGGTCCTGATGGACATCCGCATGCCCGGCATGGACGGCCTGGCCGCCACCCGAGAGATGCCCCCAGGGCCGAAGGTCATCATCCTGACGACCTTCGAGCTGGACGAGTACGTCTTCGAGGCCCTGCGCGGCGGCGCCAGCGGCTTCCTGGTCAAGGACACCGAACCGGCCGAGCTCATCCAGGCCGTCCGGGTGGTGGCCGGAGGCGACGCCCTGCTCTCCCCCGGCGTGACCCGCCGCCTGATCGCCGAGTACGCGAGCCGCGCCAAGGAGCCGCACCACACCCGCGACCTCGGCCCGCTCACCGACCGCGAGCGCGAGGTCCTCGCCCTGGTCGGCACCGGCATGACCAACGACGAGATCGCGGGCGAGCTCTTCATGAGCCCCGCCACCGCCAAGACCCACGTCAGCCGGACCATGATGAAACTCCACGCCCGCGACCGCGCCCAGCTGGTCGTCATCGCCTACGAATCCGGCCTCGTCCGCCCCGGCTGGATCTGACCTTCCCACATCCCGGTAAAGGCTCGCGCCTGCCCGTTCCACTTGCGATACTCAACGTGTTCGCCAGAACACGAAGGGACATATCGTCATGGTCATGACATCGCGACGGAGCCACGCCAAGCTGCGCCCCTCCCCCGAGACCTCGTCCCAGCCCCTGCCAGGAACGGCGCGCGAACTCTTCGACGCGCTCCCGCAGCTTCCAGGGCTGCGGACCGAGATCATCGATGGGAGACTGGTAGTGAGCCCGATGGGCGGCCCCGAACACGCCAGGATCGCGATGCGCCTGTATCGCGCCCTCCTTCCCCTCCTTGAGGAGAAGGAGTGGGATGGTTTCAGCGGCAACGTCGACGTCCGCATAGACGGACCGCGCGACCCGGTCGTTCCCGACTTCGTCCTGGCGCCCGCCGACTGCCCGCGCTGGGGCGCCCGCGAGCTGCTCTCCTCCGGTCTCCTCATGGTCGCCGAGATCGTGTCCCCCGGAAGCACCGTCGACGACCGCGACCGCAAGCCCGTCATCTACGCCTCCGGCGGTGTCCCCGTGACGCTCCTGATCGACCCCGTGGCCGCGCCCGCCACCGTGACGGTCCTCAGTGACCCCAAGGAGGGCGAGTACCGGACCTCCACCCGGGTCGAGACGGGTTCGCGTCTCCATCTCCCCGAGCCGGTCGGCTTCACGCTCGACACCTCGATCTTCGCGGACACCCGGACCACGCCGTAACGGACTGCCCGGGGCACCTGGACGTCAGGTAAGGGCAGCGTGCGCGCTCGGTAAGGAATTGTCACCTTCGGTTACCCTTCGGCGAGATTACGTTAGGTCCGTGGGGATCTGGATGGTCACCGGGGATGTCCGCTGAGCGCGGGACCGGCCGCGCTGTTCGCCGGAGGGCTCGCCGCGGGACTGGTCGCGGGTACGGCCTCGTGCGCGGCCGTGCAGGGCGGCCTGCTCACCGGTCTCACCTCTTGTCGCCGCTCTCGTAGCCGTACGACCGGGTGCGGGGAAGCCGGAGCGGGGCCCTCGGGTCCGGCGGTCATCGCGCTGTTCATCGCCGGGCGCCTCGGCTCCCACATGGCGGCCGGAGCCCTGCTCGGCCTGGCCGGGTCCGCGGTGCGGCTGGGTCCCCAGGTCAGGGCCGCGCTGCTCGTCGTGGCCGGGATCGCGGTCGTGTTCTTCGGCGTCCGCGTGTTCGGCCGCGGACCGGAGGACGGATGCCACCCGGAGGCCCCGCCGAGCGGGCGTACGTCCTGGCGTGACCGCGTGTCCGGGATCGCCGCCCCCACGCCCAGGGCGCTGGCGCTCGGTGCCGCGACGGTCCTGCTGCCGTGCGGGGTGACGCTCAGCACCGAGATGGTCGCGGTGTCCAGCGGGTCGGCGCTGGGCGGTACCGCGGTGATGGCCGGGTTCGTGACAGGGACGGCTCCCGCGTTCGCCCTGCTCGGGCTCGTCCTGCGGCGGGCCGCGACGGGCAGGACGGCGGCGCTGGCGGGGGTCGTCGCGCTGGCGGCGGGTCTGTGGACGATCTCCTCGGGGCTGAGTCTCGGCGGGTGGCTCCCCGGATCCGGTGGCACGGCGATGACGGCGGACGGCCCGGCACGGCTGGTGGGCGCCTCACCGGGACGGGCGGGGGACGATCGGGAGAGTGCCGTCACCGCCGTACGCGCCGGCGGCGTCCAGAGGGTCGAGGTCCGGGCCACCGGCCACGGCTACCGGCCGGGCGTGGTGACCGTCCGCGCGGGAGTCCCCACCGACCTCGTCTTCCGCCTTGAGGGCATCCCCGGCTGCACCGGCACGCTCACGATCGACGGCCGCGACGTGACACTGCCCGCCACCGTACGGCTGGACGCGCGGGAGGCCGGTTCCCTGCGCTACGTCTGCTCGATGGGCATGTACGTGGGGTTCGTGCGCTTCGTCTGAGCGTTCGTCCGGGCGCCGGGACCCGGGCGGCAGGCCGTCGGCCCGGACACGCCCGATACGACGACCAGACCCGCGAATGGAAGTCGCGATTACCCTCCGAGGTCAAGCGGTTACGTGGCACCCTGTGGTCTGTCGGCTGCGCGACGTCGGCGAGGAGGGTGACATGGGGTGGTGGCCTGACGACCCGGAGGGGGCCGCGGGGTTGATACCCACCCCCCGGAGCACCGAGCACGAGAACGACACGGACGGCGAGACGGCGCTGCTGCTCGCCGCGCACGGCGGTGACGTGCAGGCCGCCCACCAGCTGGGCCGCCACTTCGCGCAGCGGGGCGACCGCTCGGCGGCACGGCACTGGTGGGAGCGCGCGGCCGCCGCGGGAAACCTCGACAGCGCCTACAACCTGGGGATCTGGCACGAGAAGCACGGCACCCCCGCGGAGGCCGCGCGATGGTACGAGCTGGCGGCGAACGCCGGGGACGTCGAGGCCGCGGTGAACCTGGCGACCCTCCTGCTCGACCAGCACGGCGACGTCCCCGCCGCCCGGCGCTGGTTCGAGACGGCGGCCAGGGCGGGCTCCCGGGCGGCGACGAGGCGGCTCGCGCTGCTCTGCGAGGACGGCGGCGAGGCGAAGGAGGCCGGGGAGTGGCACCGCAGGGCCGCGATGGACGGCGACCTGGCCTCGGCCCACGACCTCGGGTTCCTCGCCTACGCCTCCGGGGAGGAGGACGAGACGCTGCGCTGGTGGGAGCTGGCCGCCCGGAGCGGCCACGCCGACGCGGCCTACCACCTCGGGCTGTTCCTGCGGGCCAACCGCGATCCCGAGGGGGCGGAGGCGTTCTTCAGGCTCGCCGCCAGGAACGAGCACCCCGGCGCCGCGTCCCAGCTCGGCGGGATCGCGCTCTCACTCGGCGACCTGCGCACCGCACGCGCCTGGTTCGAGCGGGCGGCCTGCACCGGCAGGATCGACGACCAGCGGACGGCCGGGTTCGTGTGCGTGGAGATGAGCGACGCGCGGGGGGCCGGGCACTGGTTCAGCCGGGCCGCGGCGGGCGGCGACCCGGAGGCCGCCTTCAACTTCGGCCTGCTGCTCATCGCCGAGCACAGCGACCTGAGGGGCGGGCAGCACTGGTTCCGCCAGGCGGCACAGGCCGGGCACCACCGGGCCGCGGTCGAGCTGGCCGCGCTGCTGTCGGCCGCGGGCTTCTCCCGCGAGGCGGAGCAGTGGCTCTCCGACCCGCCCGCTCCCCCGTGGGGCCGGACCACCGAGCCCGAGCTCGTCGCCCGCGCCGAACTCGCCGTGGCCGCCGTCGCCCGGCGGGGCGGCACCCCCCTGAGGGTCGCCGACCTGACCGAGATCCTCGGCACCTGGGACCTCGTCACCCGGCCGCTGCGCGACCACACCGACGTCACGGCGTGGCTGACCGAGCGGAGCGGGCTGCCGTCGGGCGCGATCGAGCACCTGGCGTCCGTACGGGCCACGCTGCTGCGTCCCGGCGACGCGCCCTGGCCGACCCCGGTGGAGATCGAGCACGTCCTGGTCACCGCCCGCGCCCTGCGTTCCGGCCTGTCGTCGTGACCGACGCGGTCGTCCGGCCGCCGGAAACCGTCCGCGTGTCGAAAGCAATCCGCCTGTCGAAAGCCACCCGCGCGTCGAAAACCGCCCGCCCGCCGGAAGCCGTCCGCCTGTCGAAAACCGTCCGCGTCCCGCGCCGGCCGGGCGCGGGACGTACGGGACCCCGGCTCAGGCGGCGATGACCTCGGAGACCGGCACGTACGGCAGGCCGAGGGCGATGGCGACCTGCTCGTTGGTGAGCCGTCCCGCGTGGGTGTTGAGGCCCAGCGCGAGGGAGGCGTCCCCCTGGAGCGCGGCCTTCCAGCCGAGACCGGCCAGCTTGACCGCGTAGGGCAGCGTGGCGTTGGTCAGCGCGTAGGTGGAGGTGTTGGCGACGGACCCCGGCATGTTGGCCACGCAGTAGAAGATCGAGTTGTGGACCTGGTAGGTCGGCTCGGCGTGCGTGGTCGGGCGGGAGTCCTCGAAGCAGCCGCCCTGGTCGATGGCGATGTCGACGAGCACGGAGCCCGGCTTCATGCGGGAGACCAGCTCGTTGGAGACGAGGGTCGGGGCCTTGGCGCCGGGGATCAGCACGGCGCCGATCACCAGGTCGGCCTCCAGGACCTCCTTCTCGATCGCGTACGAGGTCGAGACGAGGGTCTTGAGACGGCCCTGGTAGATGGCGTCGACGAAGCGCAGGCGGTCGATGTTGAGATCGAGGACGGTGACGTCCGCGCCCATGCCGACCGCGATCTGGGCGGCGTTGAGCCCGGAGACGCCCGCGCCGATGACGACGACCTTGGCGGGGGCCACGCCGGGCACGCCGCCGGGCAGCACGCCGCGCCCGCCGTTGAAGCGCATGAGGTTGTAGGCGCCGACCTGCGGGGCGAGCCGGCCCGCGACCTCGGACATCGGGGCGAGCAGCGGCAGGGTGTTGCCGACCTGGACGGTCTCGTACGCGATGCCGGTGACCTGGCGGTCGAGGAGGGCGTCGGTGCACTCGCGGCCGGCCGCGAGGTGCAGGTAGGTGAAGAGCACCTGGCCGGGGCGCATGCGGTGGTACTCCTCCGCGATGGGCTCCTTCACCTTGAGGATCATCTCGGCCTGGTCCCACACCTCGTCGGCGGTGTCGAGGATCTTGGCCCCGGCGAAGAGGTACTCCTCGTCGGTGAGGTGCGAGCCGAGGCCCGCGTCACGCTGGAGGTAGACGTCGTGGCCGTGACGGACGAGCTCGTGCACGCCCGCCGGGGTCGCGGCGACGCGGTACTCGTGGTTCTTGACCTCGGCGGGCACGCCGATCTTCATGGGATTTCCTTTCGTTGTTCCGACGGAGTGGCACAGCGAGGCTTCCGCGGGTGCGGTGCGTTCTCACTCCGGCGTGCGTGACGCCGGGAGGGCACGGGCGGGCCACCGGCCCGGTGGTGAACCGGCCGGTGGGCGGCGGGAGGGCACAAGCACGGCGGGCCGGGACGGCGGGACGGCGCGGTCGCCGGCGGGTACGGCGCGTCTCTCCGGGCCGCGCGTGGCGGTCCGGAGGGGGCGCGGCCGGGCGCGCTCAGAGGCGGCTCCATGCCTCCGTCAGCACCGAGTGGAGGATGGACTCGATCTCGTCGAACTCCTTGGGGCCGCAGATGAGCGGCGGGGCGAGCTGGATGACCGGGTCTCCCCGGTCGTCGGCGCGGCAGTACAGGCCCGCCTCGTAGAGGGCTCCGGACAGGAAGCCCCTGATGAGACGCTCGGACTCCTCCATGTCGAAGGTCTCCTTGGTGGCCTTGTCCTTGACGAGCTCGATGCCCCAGAAGTAGCCGGAGCCGCGCACGTCGCCGACGATCGGCAGGTCGCGGAGCCTCTCCAGGGTGGAGCGGAAGACCGGCTCGTTGCGGGTGACGTGGCCGAGCAGGTCCTCCCGCTCGAACAGGTCGAGGTTGGCCAGCGCGACGGCCGAGGACACCGGGTGGCCGCCGAAGGTGTAGCCGTGGGCGAACATCTCGGTGCCGTTCTTGAACGGCTCGAAGAGGCGATCGGAGGCGATCATGGCGCCGATCGGCGAGTAGCCGCTGGTCATGCCCTTGGCGCAGGTGATGATGTCGGGGACGTAGTCGAACTTCTGCCCGCCGAACATGGTGCCGAGGCGGCCGAAGGCGCAGATGACCTCGTCCGAGACGAGCAGGACGTCGTACTCGTCGCAGATCTCGCGCAGGCGCTTGAAGTATCCGGGGGGCGGCGGGAAGCAGCCGCCCGCGTTCTGCACCGGCTCGACGAAGACGGCGGCCACGGTGTCGGGGCCCTCCATCTCGATGGCGCGGGCGACGCGCTCGGCGGCCCAGTAGCCGTACTGCTCGGGCGTCATACCAGGCACGCCGGTGATCTCGTCGGCGCGGTAGTGGTTGGTGTTGGGCACCCTGACGGAACCCGGGACCAGCGGCTCGAACATCTGCTTGAAGGCCGGGATGCCGGTGATCGACAGGGCGCCCTGCGGGGTGCCGTGGTAGGCGATCTGCCGGCTGATGACCTTGTGCTTGAGCGGCTTACCGGTGATCTTGAAGTACTGCTTGGCGAGCTTCCACGCGCTCTCGACGGCCTCGCCGCCGCCGGTGGTGAAGAAGACGCGGTTGAGGTCGCCGGGGGTCTCGGCGGCGAGACGCTGGGCCAGCTCGACGGCCTTGGGGTGCGCGTACGACCACAGCGGGAAGAACGCCAGCTCCTGGGCCTGCTTGGCGGCGGCCTCGGCCAGCTCGCTGCGGCCGTGACCCGCCTGGACCACGAAGAGGCCCGCGAGGCCGTCGAGGTAGCGCTTGCCGTGCACGTCGTAGATGTAGGAGCCCTCACCCCGCACGATCATCGGCACCTCGGCGCCCTCGTACGAGCTGTGCCGGGTGAAGTGCATCCACAGGTTGTCCTGCGCGGCCTTCATGAGCGAGGTCACGTCGGTGTTTTCAGGGTGCGTCATCACGATCTTCCCTCGTTGAGCTGAGCTTCCCCCAGTCTGCCTGCCAGAACAGCTCTTGCCAAGTGAAAACGTGGCATTAAAGTGCGAGAACCTCGGAATCCGCAAAACGCCTATGTAACAACGACGAAATCCGCGATCAGGGGAGAAGGGTCTCCGGGCATTGCCCAAACCCCGGTTCCACTTGGCGGAACCCTTGTGTGCTGGAATCGTGCGCGAGAGCGGCCGTACCTACGGTTGTGATCCAATAGGACGCACCAGATATTGAGATGCGGGGGAAAGTCGTGACTCCTGACGAGATCGAGAACGCCGTCACCGCCGGCATGCCCCAGGCGACGGCGGACCTCAAAAGGCTCGTCGCCATCCCGTCGGTGGCCTTCCCCGGCCACCCCGAGGAGCCCGTGCACGCGGCCGCCGCGACGGTCGAGGAGCTGCTGCGGAGCACCGGCCTGCCGCGTGTCCGGCAGATCCCCGTCGAGGGCAGCTTCCCCGCCGTCTACGCGGAGGCCCCGGCCCCGCCCGGCGCGCCGACCGTTCTCCTGTACGCGCACTACGACGTGCAGCCCACCGGCGACCTCGCGCTCTGGCGCACCCCGCCCTTCGAGCCGACGGAGATCGACGGCGCGATCCACGGCCGGGGCGCGGCCGACGACAAGTCGGGCGTCATCTCCCACGTCGCGGCGCTCCGCGCCTTCCAGGGGCGCTTCCCGGTCGGCGTCAAGGTCATCATCGAGGGCCAGGAGGAGTACGCGGGCGAGCGCCTGGAGTCCTTCGTCGAGCACAACCCCGAGTTGTTCCGCGCCGACGCGATCGTGGTCGCCGACACCGGCAACCCCCGGGTGGGCGACCCGGCGGTGACGACCTCGCTGCGCGGCATGGGCGCCTTCACCGTCGAGGTGCGCACCCTCAAGGAGTCGCTGCACAGCGGCTCGTTCGGCGGCGCCGCCCCCGACGCCCTCGCGGCGCTGATCCGGATGCTCGCCGCCCTGCACGACGACCACGGCGACATCCGCGTCCCCGGCCTGCCGCGCGGCAGCTTCCTCGGCACCGGACCGTCGGAGGAGGACTTCCGCTCCACCGCGGGCATCCTCGACGGCGTCTCCGCGGTCGGCTCCGGCTCGCTCGCCGACCGCCTGTGGGCGTCGTACGCGATCACGGTCACCGGCCTGGACGTGCCGACGGTCTCCGGCGCGATCAACGCCGTCCAGGCCGTCGCCAGGGCCAGGGTGACCGTGCGGGTGCCCCCGGCCGGTGACCCGAAGACCACCGTCGAGGCCGTCGTCGACTTCCTGCGGCAGGTCGCCCCCTGGGGCGTCCAGGTGGACGTCGGCGACTACACCATGGGCTCCGGCTACCTGGCAGACACCGGCGGCGCGGCCCGCTCCGCGCTGAACCGGGCGATGGAACGTGCCTTCGGCCGTCCCCCGCGCGACGTCGGCGCCGGTGGCTCGATCCCGCTCGTCTCCACCTTCGTCAGGCAGTTCCCCGCCGCCACGATCCTGCTCTTCGGCGCCGAGGACGACGACGCGGCGATCCACGCCCCCAACGAGCGGGTGAACATCGAGGAACTCCGCCGCACCGCCACCGCCGAGGCGCTCTTCCTCCAGGAGTACGGCTCAGCGGCGTTCTGACGGACACGCCCGGCGCGAAGGCGGCGGTGTGCGGTCCAATGTCCGCACACTTTCGCCACGACGCTGCGTGACCGCTCCCTGACAGTGAAAACTGGAGGAGACAAGCGGATTCCCACCTCTGTGAGGTGCCACGTGAACGAAGTCCCGCCCTGGGCCGCCCGCCTGCGAGCCGAGCGCCGTAACCGCTGCTGGTCGCAGAGGGAGATGGCCAAACAACTCGCCGACGCGGCCGACGACCGTATTCGTGCCCGGCTGCCCACCCGGGAGTCCATGGTCCGGAGCCTCAGAACCTGGGAGTCGGGGAGGCACCGTCCGCGCGATCCCTACCCCCAGCTGTTCGCGCGAGCGTTCGGCGTCGCGGAGACCGTTCTGTTCGACGGCGGTGGGACACAAAGTCCCGGATCGGTCCGTGCGGGGCGGCAGGGACCGGTAACCGTCCGTTTGCAGGCGTTCTCTGGCGACCAGCTCGCGGAGTTGATGACGCATTTCCATGATCAGTGGCATCTGCTGGTCAAACGAGACAACCTCTTGGGGCCGCAACACGCCCTGGTCGCCGTGCGGGACCAGCTGGCCATCCTGGAATCGCTCCTGGGAGCGGCACGCGGGAGTGTCCGGCTCGACGTACTCCGGTTGGCGGCCAAGTACGCCGAATCGACGGCATGGCTGCACGAGGACGCGGGAGATCTGAACCAGGCCCGCCACTGGACCGACCGCGCGACGGCCTGGGCCCACGAAACCGACGATCACCTGATGCTCGCCTGGACGATGTTCCGCCGGAGCCAGCAGGCGATGGTCGAACGGAATCCCGGTGAAGTGATCGGTCTGGCGACCGCCGCCCTGCGCGAGGCCGATCGGCTGCCCGCCCCCATGCGAGCCGCCATCCTTCAGCAGGAAGCCCACGGACATGCCTTGGACGGTGCCGAGACGTCCTGCCACACGATGTTGGACAGGGCGCAATCGCACGCGGCGGCGATCAGCGACGACGGCGATGCCCGTGGGGGGCATGGCTCGTTCTGCTCGGCCGCCTACATCGAGATACAACGAGCCCGCTGCTGGCTTCGGCTAAGGCAACCGTCCCGAGCCGTGGCCGCCTACGAGGCCGCCCTGCCCGTGCTACCACCGGTGTATCGCCGTGACCGGGGCATGGCCCTGGCGGGGATGGCCGCCGCCTACGCCGCCACCGGCGAACCGGAGCAGGCGGTCACCGTAGCGGAGGAGGCGTTGGAGATCGCCAGGAGTGCCGGGTCGACTAGGATCTTGAATGTGGTCAAGTCAGTCGACCGGTCGCTGAAATCGCATCACACACTTCCCGCCGTCACCAGGTTCCAGGCCGCGCTGTCCGGCGACTTGGTGGTCTGATGGCCTCCCCCGCCGTGATCAGGGCGATGCGGCGCGCCATCGCCCTGTCGGCCCACGGACTGGGTACCACCAGCCCCAATCCACCGGTCGGCTGCGTCATCCTGGACGCGTGGGGTCACCCCGTCGGTGAGGGGTACCACCGTCGCAAGGGCGAGGCACACGCCGAGGGGAACGCCCTGCGCGCGGCCGGTGTCGCGGCCCGGGGCGGTACGGCCGTCGTCACGCTGGAACCTTGCAATCACGTGGGACGCGCGCCCGCGTGCAGGCAACTGCTCATCGAAGCGGGGATCGCCCGCACGGTCGTCGCCCTGATCGACCCGACATCCCGGGGCGAGGGTGGGGTGACCGCGCTGCGGAACGCGGGAGTCGCCGTCGAGACCGGCGTACTGGCCGACGAGGCGCGGCTCGTGCTCGGCCCCTGGCTCGGCGCGCTGGACCTGGGCAGGCCGCTTGTCACGTGGGCGTACGTCACCGACGACACCGGGACCTTCGGCGCACTGGAAAGGGTCCCCGCCGCCGGTCGGCTCAGGATCGGCGCCGACGCGGTCCTCCGCGTGGACGGACACCTTGAGGAAGGCGTACCGGACGCTCACGGCGCGGGTGTCCTGCGCGTTCCGCCACGCCTGCCGGTCCTCGATCCGGCGGGCACATTACGGGCGCTGTACGCGGACGGGGTCCGCTCCTTGCTGCTCGACGTGGGTCCGGATCTCGCCGGGCCGTTCGTCGCCGCCGGACTCGTCGATCACGTCGTCGCCTACCTCCCGGACGAGCCGTCTCCTTCCCGCGTGCCGGTGGGCGGGGAATCTTCGGTGGTTCCCGCTGACTTCCGCGTCTCCGGGATCGAGCGGGTGGCGGGGCACGTACGCGTACACGCGACCAGGTTCGGCGCCACGGTCAAGCGCGCGTGACGCGCCCCCCTGGCCGTCTCCTCGGGAGGCGCGTCACACGGTGATCCTTCCGGCGCACCCCGGCTCAGACCGGGTCGACGAAGAGCAGGGGCATCTTCAGCCACATGTCGACGGTCACCTTGCCGCAGGCTCCCGGGCTGCACCAGGAGTCGCAGTTCGCCCAGGCGCCGACCGTGACCACGTAGGGGCGGTCGGCCTCCATGAGGAAACCGACCTTGAGCTCGGAGGGCGCGTAGCCCCCGTCCCAGCTCTCGATGGGCGCCCCGCCGCTGATGCTCCCGTTGGAGATCTGCGTGGTGGAGAAGTCGGTGACCGGGTTCCCGTCCTGCCAGACCCCCATCTCCAGCCCCCAGCGGAACCACGCCTCCCCGTCGCCCCAGAAACTCGTCGGCCCCTCCAGCCGGGTCTGGTACTCGTACCTCAGGAAGGGCCGCACCTCGACGGTGGTGGCGGTTCGCGCCTCCAGGACGAGGCTGAAGCCGTACGCGCCGTAGGCGTAGTCGGGCTCCCCGTCGATGGACTGCGCCCTGCGCGCGTACTCGTCGGCCGGGTCGTTGCCGTACACGAGGGACCCCCACGTGTTCCCGGTGTTCCAGTATTCGTACGACTGCCCGGTGAAGATCAGTGTCTCCCCGCCCGGCACGATCTCCGGGGCGGCCGTCGCGTCGGACGACGGCCGGGCGGCGTGTCTCCTCTCCGGTGACGAGGTGGAGTCGTCCGGTGAGGCCGGCTCCCGGGCGGCGAGGAGGCTCCGGGCCGCCTCCCGCCCGGCCTCGTCCTGGGTGACCAGCCGCTGGAGGGTCTCCCCGATCGTCCTTCGCGCGGCCTTGCTCGACGCCGCCCGCTCCCGCTGGACCTTCAGCCCGGCCTCGGCCAGTTCCTGCCGCGCCTGGGCCGCCTTCCGCGTCTCGGCCTGGACGACCGCCTCGTCGCCGACCTCGACGATCCCCCGGCGTTTCCGCGCCTCCCTCATGCTCAGCCGCCCCTTCCCGTCGTCCGCCGCTCGTTTCGAGGACTCCAGCGTCGTCCCGAGGCGTCCGGCCGCACATGAGTACGCCCGTACTCATTCGGTCCAGGAATGCTCTGGTCCTTCCGGTCCCGGCATGCTCCGGGCGTACGGCGAAGAACGGCGGAGGGGTTTCCGGGGCCGCCACCGATGGATTTCCGGAGCCGCCGCCGACACGTTTCGAAGTCACCGCCGACAGGCTTTCGAAGCCGTCGCCGACGGTCCGGAATCCCCCGCGACCGCTCCCGTTTCCGGCGCCCGCGACCAACTCCGGTCACGGAGAACTCTCGGGGCGATTCGTTCGTCGGATAAGTACAGACATCCCCCCGGGAGGCAGGGTTGTATCAGCAACCGCGGCGACGGCGGAGGAACTTCGCCCCGTTCATCGTCGCCATCATTCTCGCCGGAGCCCTGATCGTCGCCCTGCGGATCCTCGTCGGCGCGAGCGAGCCCGGAGCCGGAGTGGCGGGCGAGGCCACCGAGCAGCCCACCAAGGTCTGCGAGGGGGGCGTCACCCTGACCGTCGCCGCCTCGTCGGAGAAGGCCGAACTGCTCAGGAAGATCGCCTCCGGCTACAACGGCAGGCAGGTGGGCGGGCGCTGCGCCGACGTCGTCGTCGAGACCAAGGCGAGCGGCGGCGCGATGCAGGCGCTGGCCAGGGGCTGGGACGAGCGCCAGGACGGCCCGCGCCCCGACGTGTGGTCGCCCGCCAGCAGCGGCTGGATCACCCTCCTCCAGCAGCGCGCCTCGGCGAACGACTCCGGCTCCCTGGTCGCCGCCGACAACCCGTCGATCGCCAAGACGCCGCTGGTCGTCGCGATGCCGCTGCCGATGGCCCAGGCGCTGGGCTGGCCGGGCGAGAAGCTCGGCTGGTCGGACGTGCTCGCCGTGTCGGCCGGGTCGTGGGCGAAGTACGGGCACCCCGAATGGGGGCGGTTCAAACTCGGCAAGACCAACCCCAACTTCTCCACCAGCGGCCTGAACGCCACCGTCGGCGCCTACTTCGCGGCGACCGGCCTGTCCGGCGACCTGTCGGAGAAGAACGTGGCCGACGCGAAGGCCAGGGACTTCGTTCGGGGTGTCGAACGTTCGATCGTGCACTACGGCGACACCACGCTGACGTTCCTGTCGAACCTCCAGCGGGCCGACGACGCGGGCGCGGGCCTGAGCTACATCTCCGCGGTGGCCGTCGAGGAGAAGTCGGTCTGGGACTACAACCAGGGCAACCCGACGGGTGATCCCGCGACGCTGGGCAAGCACGCCAAGCCCAAGGTCCCGCTCGCGGCGATCTATCCCAAGGAGGGCACGCTCATGTCCGACAACCCGTACGCGGTGCTGACCGCCCCGTGGGTCGACGACGCGAAGCGGGCGGTGGCGGCCGACTTCCTGGCGCACCTCCAGGCCCCCGAGCAGCAGGCCAGGTTCGCCGAGTTCGCCTTCCGCTCGTACGAGGGCAAGCCGGGCGAGCTGATCACCCAGGCGAACGGGCTGCTGCCCGCCGAGCCGAAAACAACGCTGAGCCCGCCCGCCCCGAACGTGCTCGACAAGATACTCACCGGCTGGGCCGACCTGCGCAAACCCGCGAACGTCCTCCTGGTCATCGACGTCTCCGGCTCGATGGGCGCCTCCGTGCCCGACACCGGCAAGAGCAAGCTCGACCTGGCCAAGCAGGCCGCGATCAACGCGCTGCCCCAGTTCGGCCCGCACGACAGGGTCGGCCTGTGGATGTTCTCCACCAAGCGCGACGGCGCGAAGGACCACCTGGAACTGGCCCCGCTGGCCACCGTCGACACCGCCCAGCGCGAGAGGCTGCGCGCCAGGCTCGACGGCCTCACCCCCGACGGAGGCACCGGCCTGTACGACACCGCGCTCGCGGCCCACGAGCAGGTGCGGAAGCTGCGGAACGGTGACGCGATCAACGCGGTGGTCTTCCTGACCGACGGCAAGAACGAGGACCCCGACAGCCTCTCCCTGGAGAACCTGCTGCCCGACCTGCGTACCGAGGCGGGCCAGGAGACGGTGCGGATGTTCACGATCGCCTACGGCCAGGACGCCGACCTCGGCGTGCTGAGGCAGATCTCCGAGGCGACCGCCGCCGCCGCGTACGATTCTCGCGAATCCGGAAGTATCGACCAGGTGTTCACCGCGGTGGTATCCAACTTCTGATGGCACGCCTCGCCGACGAACTCAGGGACCCGTGGGGCCTGCTGCTGGGCGCGACCGCCGGCGGCGCCGCGTGGGCCGTCAGCGTGCACCCGGCGGCCGCCGCGTTCGTGGGCGTGGTCGTCTGGCTGTCCAAGGCGGGCGTCGCGATCCTGCAGGACCGCGAGCACCGCGACGGGCTCGCCGTCACCCCCGGCAGCCCGGAGGAGTACTGGCTCGCGCGGGCCGGATCGGCCGCGTACGGCTTCGGCGAGCTGAGCGCCTCGATGGAGCGCGGCCCGCTGGCCGAGCGGATCGCGCTGATGCGGCCCCGGATCGACGACTCGGCGGCCACGCTGCGGCGGCTCGCCGAGCAGGCCTCGCTCACCGGCGCCGCGCTGGCCAGGTTCGACCTCGGCGGCCTCGGGAACGAGCAGGCCAGGCTGGCGCGAGCCCGCGAGGAGGCGGGACAGGGCCTCGCCCGGGACATCGACCGCGCCCTCGCCTCTCTGGCCTCGCAGCGGGCCGTGGTCGAGCGGCTCTCCGCGACCCGGGAGCGGGTGCTCGCCCGGATGGAGTCGAGCGCCATCGGCATCGAAGGGCTCCTCGCCCGCCTGGTGGAGCTGTCCGCGGTGTCGGCGAACGGCCCGCTGGAGCCGACCCGGGTGCTGGACGAGCTCGCCGACACCCTCGAAGGAGTCCGCCAGGGCCTCCACGAAACCGAGCAGATCACGCGCGACGCGCTGGATCGATAAGGAGCCCTCATGTTCAAGGTCATCCGTCGGGCCTGGCGCTATCTGGTCTTCGCCCTCTCCGGGCGGCTGGACGAGCTGTCCGACCCCCGGGTCCAGATCGAGCAGGCCATCCAGGAGGCCAAGGAGCGGCACCGGCGGCTGAGCCGGCAGGCCGCGGCGGTGATCGGCAACGAGCGCGAGCTGGAGATGAGGCTCGCCCGTTCCATGGAGGAGACCGAGAGGCTCCAGGCCAACGCCCGCCAGGCCATCCTGCTGGCCGAGCGGACCCGGGCCGCGGGTGACGAGCGCAAGGCCCTGTCGTACGAGGACTCGGCCCGCGCCTTCGCCTCGCGCCTGGTGGCGGCTGAGAGCGCGCAGCGGGAGTCGCGGCTGGCGCACGAGCGGGCCGCGCAGGCCTCGGCCCAGGCACGGGCCGCGGTCGAGACCAACGCGATGGCCCTGCAGAAGAAGATCGCCGAGCGGATGCGCCTGCTCTCCCAGCTCGACCAGGCCAAGGTGCAGGAGGAGCTCAACCGGGCGATGGGCGACCTGTCCGGCCTCACCCCCGCCGACGAGACGCCCACCATGGACGAGGTCCGCGACAAGATCGAGAAGCGCTACGCCCGCGCCCTGGGCGAGGCCGAGCTGACCTCCGGCTCCGTCGAGGCCCGGATGATCGAGGTCGAGCGCGCCGCCGTCGACGCCGAGGGCGCCGCCCGTCTGGAGGCCATCAGGGAGAGCCTGAACGCCGACAGGAAACCCGAAGTGGAGAAATAGCTGCGACCGGAGACCCGGCTCGATGGCGGCCGGGAACGGCCCGGCTCGATGGCGGCCAGGGGTGAGCGGGCTCGATGGCGGCCGGAGGTGGGCCCGGCTCGATGGGGAAGCCGAGCCCGTGGTCCCCGCTCACCGGACGGGCGGGGCGCGGGACGATCCTTCGGCGAATCCGGCGAATCCGGCGAATTCGGTGAATCCAGCGAATCCGGCGAAAAGACCTTCAGCGGACGGGCAGCTCGTAGACGCGGCGGACGCTGGTGGGGGCGGCGCCGAGGTCGGCCCCGTAGATGTGCAGCGAGATGGCCGTCTCGTCGCCCGTGTTGTGGACGCGGTGGATGTCGCCGGGCGGGGCGAACCCGCTCACCTCACCGGTGAGGTTGGCGGCCCTGCCGATCTCGGTCAGGTGGTCGCCGTGGTCGCGGTAGAGGGTCTCGTACTCGACACCCTGCAGCACGCCGAACACGCACCACGCGATGTGGTCGTGGATCACGGTCTTCTGACCGGGCCGCCAGACCACGGCCACGATCGAGAAGTCCTCCTCGGCGTGGAGGGTGTGGCCGACATAGCGGTCGGGGTCGCCGAGGCGCTCCTCCTCGGTGAGGATCTCGGGGGACGGCAGCCGTTCACGCAGCAGCCCGGCCACGGCGAAGGCCGTGGTCCGAGCGTCGGCGGACGGGTCGACGAGGTCACGGACCCCGGCGACCAGCTCGGCCAGGCCCGGGCGGGTGAGCGTCAAGGTTGTCATGTCTCAAGGATGCGACGGGGAGATCCATAGCGTCCAATGCCTATCTTCCCGCTCATCCATAGATAAAGTTAATACATGCTCGATATCGTGCGACTTCGCGTCCTCGCCTCGGTGTCCCGGCACGGCTCGGTGACCGCGGCGGCGAGGGAGCTGCACTACTCCCAGCCCTCGGTGAGCCATCATCTCGCGAAGCTGGAGGCCGAGACCGGGGCCAAGCTGATCCAGCGGGCCGGCCGGGGCATCCGGCTGACCGAGGCGGGCCGGCTGCTCGCCGAGCGGGCCACCGAGATCATCGGCCGCCTCGACTCCGCGTCCGCGGAACTGTCGGCGCACGTGGGCCTGCGCGCCGGGCGGGTCAGGCTGGCCGCCTTCCCCTCCGCCCTGGGGACGTTCGTGCCGGAGGCCGCCGCCGTCCTCGCCGAGGGGCACCCCGGCCTGGAGCTGCGACTGACCGAGACGGAGCCTCCCGACGCGCTGCGCATGCTCAAGGCCGGTTACGTGGACGTGGCGGTCATCTTCCGCTACGACGAGACCGCCCCCGAGGCCGACGGGATCCGGCTGCTCCACCTGCTGGACGACCCCAGCTATCTGGTCACCTCCGGCCCGATCGGCGAGCTGACCTCGTACCGCGACTCCCGGTGGATCGGCGGCTGCGACCGGTGCCGCAGCCACCTGCTGGAGCTGTGCGCCAGGGCGGGTTTCGAGCCGGAGATCGCCTTCACCACCGACGACATCGTCGCCGTCCAGGCCCTGGTCGCCGCCGGGATCGGGGTGAGCGCCCTGCCTGGGCTCGCCCTGCACGCCCACCGGCACCCGAAGATAAACACGACCGAGCTGCCCTGCTCGACCCGCCACGTCTACGCCGCCACCTACGGCGAGCCCCCAGACCCCCCGGCCACCACCGCCCTGCTGAGCGCCCTGACCTCGGTGACGACCCCGCGGATCCCGGTGGAGCAGCCATGATCCGCGAACACCGGTGATCCGCCTTCGCCGGACGCGCGGGCGGGGTCGGCGGAGGCCACCCCCGAACGGTGCTGACGGCGATCGTCACGGTCCCAGCGTGGAACTCGGCGGCAACCCCGTGCTCCGCGACGTCGGCCTCACGGCGGCCCCCTGCTAGGTCGGGGCCGTGACCGGCGCGAACGGAGCGGGGGAGCCGACGTCGCTCCGACCGGTCCGGCCGTCCCGCCGGGCTGCCGGACTGCCGGGCTGTCCGCTCCGGGCAAGGACCGTCCGGCGGTGAAAATGTGAGGCGCCGGGGAAACCGATGACCCTACGATCCGGACATGCCAGATCTGCCTGCTCTCGCGCTCTTCGCCGCGGCGACTCTCGCCCTGCTGCTCGTCCCGGGGCCCGCGGTGCTCTACATCGTGACCCGCAGCGTCGCCCAGGGCCGGTCCGCCGGGCTGGTGTCGGTGCTCGGCATCCACCTCGGTTCGCTGGTCCACGTGGCCGCCGCCGCCCTGGGCATCAGCGCCCTGCTCGCGGCCTCGGCGACCGGCTTCACGATCGTGAAGTACCTCGGCGCCGCCTACCTGGTCTGGCTGGGCGTACGCAAGCTCATGACCCGTTCGAACGGGGAGGAGTCCTTCGAGCCGCGGATCGCGACCAGGTCCCGGATGTTCTGGGAGGGCTTCGTGGTCAACGTGCTCAACCCGAAGACCGCGATCTTCTTCCTCGCCTTCCTGCCGCAGTTCGCCGATCCGGAGGCAGGGCCGATCGCCCCGCAGATCGTGCTGCTCGGCCTGATCTGGACGGCGCTCGGGATGGCCAGCGACGGCGCCTTCGCCCTGCTCGCCTCGGCCATGGCGGGCCGTCTGCGCCGCTCGGCCCGCGCCCGCCGCCGCCTGGACGTCACCAGCGGTGTCGTCTACCTCGGCCTGGGAGCCGTCGCGGCCTTCAGCGGCGAGCACTCCACTGCCAGAGCCTGAGGCCCGAAGGCCGGGGGGCTGAGATCCGGGGGCCGGGGTCCGGGGCCGGGTCCTCCGGCCATCAATGCCACGAAAAAATTTCACGATATTTCCCATTGAATACAGATTTATTGCGCTCATCGATTGACAATCGCGCCGTTATTCTCGGCTCGCGGGGTGGTCAGGCCACCGAATACGGGCGACGATCGGACGGTGCCCGGTCCGAATTCACGGCTGACGGCCGTCTCCCCCGTGCAGTCCCTGCTCGTCTGCGCCAGGCTCTGGTCCTCGGGAGCCGCGATCGACGAGGACCTGGCGGCCAGGCTCAGGGAGGCCGCCCTCGTCGGCAACCACCACCGCTACGCCGCCACCGTCCCCGCGTACGCGGCGCTCGTCGGCGAGTCGTCCTCCACCGGGGCGATCACCCTCGCCGACATCCGCGACCGGTTTCTGGTCACCGGTGAGCTCTTCAAGGGCTACGACCCGGCCTGGTTGCGGGGAGGGCTGTCCGAACTGTCGCGCTGGCTGGGGTCGATCTTCATCGAGCGGCTCACCGACCCCGGCCCGCACGCCGACGACGTCGACCAGTGGCGGGCCGTCCTGAAGCGGCACGGAGTGTACGTCACGTTCTCCAGCGGTACCGGCGGGCGGCCGTCCATCGTTCCCCGCGACCGCCTCACCCTGGCCGCCCTGCGCGCCACCTCCGGCGTGCGCCTGCCCTGGACCCCGGCGACCGGCGGCTACGACTTCCTCCAGCTCGTCGCCCCCGGGCTGGGCACGGGGATCCAGTCGGGGGCGACCGGCCTGGCCGCGGGGGCCGTCCGCGTCCACCGGCTGCGGGACACCCCGTTCGACCTGCGCGCCCTCTCCGGCGAGGTTCCGTCCCGCGCCGGTAACGCGCCCACCGGCCACGAGGCCGCCGCCGAATTCCTGAGGGGCGCCGAGCGGCCCGTGCTCGTGTTCGGGACGCCCCCGGAACTCTCCGGTCTTCTCGGCCACCTCGGCCACCTCTCGCCGACGGCCCGGCGGATCCGGCTGCCTCCCGGCAGTCAGGTCGTCACCGGAGGCGGCTGGAAGGGCCGTACGGCGATCCCCCGGGAGGAGCTGGTGGAGCGGGTGGCCGAGCACCTCGGCGTGCCGCGCGAACGGTATGTCGACACCTACTCCACCTCGGAGCTGAACACGGTCTTCCCGAGCTGCGTCAACGACCGCTATCACGTCCCTCCCTGTGTCGAGCCGGTCGTCGTGGACGGGCTCCTCGCCCCCGTCGAAGGCGACGACGTGGAGGGGGTGCTGGCCGTGCTGGATCCGTTCGCGCTGTCCTACCCGGGGTTCGTCGTCACGGGCGACGCCGTCAGGCTCCGCCGCGACCCCTGCGGATGCGGTCTGGCGGGACCGGCCCTGGCCGCTCCGATCGTCCGCGCCGCCGGAGCGGGCGAGCGCGGATGCGCCATCGGGGAGGAAGCGGGAGGAACCGAAGGAAATGGAGGAAATGGAGGCACGGGAGGAACGGGGGAAACAGCGGGAACGGAAGGAACGGCCCGATGACGCTCGATGCCCGCACGATCGCCGGTACGCAGATCGTCCGGCTCCCGGCCGTGGTCCGGGGCGAGGTCGTCATGCCCCCCTGGCCCCGGGTGGGTGACGTCCGCCTGGCGGTCGCCGAGCGGGGGTCGCACCACGTCCGGGGGACGGGCGACGACGGCTGCTACCTGATCGGGCGGCCGGTGGTGGACCGCGACTCGCTCGCGCTCACCGGCGAGACGCAGGTGCTCGTGCTGCCCGCCCCCGCCCCGTCCTCCCTGCTCGAACCCGATCCGGCGGGGGCGCTGCTGGAACTCGCGCGCACCCCCGTACCCGAGGTGCTCTCCTTCGTGGACGCGATCGGGCGGGCGCTGCTGGCGGGCTCCCCCGAGGCCGCCGAGGCGGGAACGCTGCTGGCGGCGACCTCGCTGGTCGCCGATCGCGCGCACCGCGCCTTCCTCGCCCAGCTCCCGGCGCTCTTCGACGGCGACGCCGTCGGCCGCATGATCGAGCGCGACCTCGGTACGGGCCCGCTCGACACCTGGCGGGAGGTCGGCGAGACGCCCGTACGGGGAATGACCGCCCGTTTCGCGGGTCACGCCCGCGAGACGCCGCCCGCGCTGCGCGCGCTCCCCACCAGGCAGCTTCATCTGACCGCGGGGAACGCCCCGGTGGTCCCGGTGGTCTCCCTGCTGTGGGCGTGGGCGACCAAGGGGGCCGGCGTGATCAAACCCGCCGCCGAGGCCGCCGCCCTCGTCGTCGCGCTGGGTACGGCGCTGCGCGACACCGACCCCGGCCACCCGCTGGCCAGGCACACGACCCTCGCGTACTGGCGGGGCGGCGACCGGCGGGTGGAGGCGACCCTGTTCGCCGACGGGGCCTTCGACCGGCGGGTCGTCTGGGGCTCCGCGGAGACCGTCGGCAGCGTGACGGCCCGCGGCGGAGGCACCGACACCCTGGTCATGGGCCCGCGGTTCTCGCTGAGCATGATCGGGGCCGCCCTGGTCCGGTCGGACCCGGAGGCCGCGGCCCGCCTCGCCGCGGTCGACTCGCTGATCGCCAACCAGGCCGCCTGCACGTCCTCGCTGCTGCACGTCGTGGAGTGCGACGCCCCCACGGCCGACGCGTACGCCCGCGCGCTCGCCGGGGTGCTGGCCGAGTGGGACGAGGCGCTCCCGCACCGGCCCTCGCGGCAGGCCCAGGAACGCCTCACCCGGCTGCGCAGGGGCCTGCTCGGCACCGGGCGCTGGTACGTCAACGGGGAGTGGCCCGAGGTGTCGTCGGCGGTCGTACGCGTCGACGGCGGCTTCGACCTCGCGCGGCATCCCGGGTCCCGGCTCGTCCTGGTCCGCGCTGTCGACGACCTGCGGCGGGCGCTGCCCCTGCTGGGTCCTGCCGTCTCGACGGTCGGGATCGCCCCCGAGGAGACCCGGCTCGCGCTGCGGGACGCCGTCGCCGCGTGCGGGGTGGACAACGTCGTCCCGCTGGGGGCGGCCGAGCACGGATACGCCGGACGCCCGCACGACGGCGTGCGGGTGCTCAACCGGCTGGTCAGATGGGTCAACGGCTGACCCGCCCCGGACAGGACGGGGTCAGCCGTGCCCCGCGTCGCCGTCGTTGGCGGCATCGTTGGCGTTGGCGGCGTCGTTGGCGGCATCGGCTTCGGCTTCGGCGATGTGCGCGCCGACGATCCCCAGGACGGTTCGCGGCTCCTCCAGCGGGGCGAGGTGCCCCGTCCCGGGGATGACCCGCAGGAGACCCCGGGGCGCCGCCGCCGCGATCGTCTCCGCGCAGGCGCGGTGCGCCGGGATCTCGCCGTCGCCCACGAGCACGAGGAGGGGCGCGTCCAGCGCGGCCAGGCGGGCCACCGGCTGCCGGGGCTCCAGGAGGGGACGGAGGCCGGTGCCGTCGAGCTCGTCCCAGGCGTGCCCGCCGACGACGTCGGCGAGCGCGGAACGCGCCTCGGGCCGGGCCGCGATCCCGCCGAAGATGGGGGCGTACGACATCCACAGCGCGGCCGTCCGCGCCCTCGAACCGTCACCGCGGCGCAGGAGGAGCAGGTCGAGATAGTGGCGCTCGACCGCCCGGTCCTGCGGGCCGCCCGCGTAGGAGGGGGCGGCGAGCGTCCAGGAGGCGAACGCGTGGGGGTGGCGCAGTGCCATCTCCAGGGCCACCACGGTGCCGAAGGACAGGGCGACGACGTGCCGTACGCCCGCGTCCAGGGCGCGGGTCACCAGCAGGTCGGCCAGCGCGGCGCGGTCCTCGCCGTCGCGCGGCGGCCTGGAGCGCCCGTGCCAGGGGAGGTCGGCGGCCACGTGCCGGTGGCCGGGCAGATGCCTCCAGAGCGGTGGCCAGACGGCGGCGCTCATCGTGTAGCCGTGCAGCCACAGCACTCCGGTCCCCGAACCGCTCGCGATGACGGCCAGACCGTCCCAGTCGCCGTCATCCGCGACGGCGAGGCCGGGCACGGAGGGGTCAGGCCGGTCGGCGCTCATCGGGGCCCCCGAACCTCCGGCAGTACGACCGGTAGGCGCGCACGAGCTCGTCCCCCTCGGTGTATCGGGGGACGACGGTGGTGTCGAGGTGCTCCCAGATCAGGGCGTCCTGCTCGAACGCCGTGCGGCTGCCGCCGACGAGCGAGGCGACCTCGCGGACGGTCGGGGAGCCGGAGGCCCTGCGGGCGGGCACCGCGACCGTCACCCTGACCACGCACGCCCCGTCACCGGCCGGGGTGGCCGCGGTGATGACGACGTTGGGCTCGTCCGGCGACCCCAGCTCGGTGGCCACCAGGTTCGGGCTGAACACCAGGGCGCGGAAGTGGGCCCTGGCCGGGTCGTCCCCGGGCTCTCCCGCCTGCCAGCGGTTGGGACGCACCATGTCGAGGTCCCCCTCGACGCAGAGCACGCCGCCCTCCGCCGGGCGGACACTCAGCCGGGGACGCCTGCCGAGCCCGTGGACGGGAGCGAAATGATCGGCGTCGAAGACGTTCTCGATGACGTATTCCGCCGGGACCTTCACGTGGAGCGAGAATCCCGACACAATTCTGTGGCTTTCCTGTAAGTTCGTCAGGAAATCTTCGAGCCCGGTGTCGAACGACGGATCGAGGAGCACGAAAAGGCCCCCGGCCCGGAGCGTCGAGCGGTGGCGGTCGATCCGGAAACGACCGGAACTCTCGCCCCCTAACTGCACTCGATGCCCGTGAAAAGGGCAAATAATTGCATTTCCGTCGACCTTTCCGCCGTATCCGAGATGAGCACCCCTGTGCGGACATGTCGCGTCATAAACTCCCACGTCACCACCGCTCCGTACGGCGACCAGCGAGCGTCCGGCGAGGTCGAGGACGGCGACGTCGTCGCCGAGGTCGGCGCCGAACGCCAGCTGCGTCCATCCCGAGGAGATCGACAATTCCCCCTCCTTTCGATTGGCCCGAAACCACGGTTACCTCACCACGGAAAACTCATTCCTGAATAATTATTCGCCATTGCCCGGCAAGCTTCAAAAGTTTACGGTACAGGAACGGCGCCCAACCGAAAGAGGTGACTCGAATGACCGAGAACAATCCCTTCAAGGATCTGTCCGCGGTGCCCGCGAGAGATCCGGACGACCTGCAGCGCGCGGAGAACCTCCAGAAGAAGGAGCAGTCGCGGACCGTCGCCGACCTGGGCCTGGCGACCCCCGAGCAGCTGGAGCGGCTGCCCAGGATCCGCGACCTGACGGTCCACGACCTCAACGACCTCGCCGCCGAGTTCAGCGGCATCCCGACCGACAACCGCCGCGTCGCGGCCCTGAGCCTCGACGACCTGCAGGACCTGGAGGGTGTGTTCTTCGAGTTCAAGCGCGCCGTCGGCAGCGATCTCGTCAGCCGCAGGGCCACGGTGCGCAGCGTCGACGTCTCGTGCTGCTGCTGCACGCCCTGCTGCTCCTGCGCGGCGGCCGACATGACCCCCACGGCCTCCTAGCGCCTTGGCGACACAGGAACCGCTGAGCGGCCGGGAGCTCCAGATCGCCCATCTGGGCCCCGACGAGGCCGTCGCGAAACGTGGGCTGGCGGAGGTGCGGCTGGCCGCGCCCGGAATCGGCGCCCTGCTCACCCGGATCGCCGAACTCGCGGACGGATCGCGTTCGCTGGACGAGCTCGTCGACGCCTTCCCCCCGCGGGAGCGGGAGGGCGTCCGCGAGGTGATCGTCAACCTGCGGGCACGGGGCCTGCTCGGCGAGGACGCGGGTGACGACCCCGCGGCCCGGTTCTGGTCGAGCATGGCGCGGCTGTCCCCGGACGGGCCCGGCGAGATCGCGAAGTCGGCGGTGCTCGTGACCGGCACCGGCCAGGTCGCCGACGCGCTCACCCGGTCGCTGGTGGCGTGCGGTGTGGGCCGGGTCGGGTCGCGGCCCGCGCCGGCGGCCGGGGAGGAAGGCTGGGACCTCTGGTGCGCCGCGGCCGACGGCCCGGCCGACCCCGCCCTCGTCGACGTGGCGCGGCGCGCGCTCGACGCGCGCGTCGTCCTGCTGCCCGTCTGGATCGACGACCTCGTCATCCGGGTCGGCCCGCTCACCCATCCCTTCGACACCGCCTGCCTGCGCTGCTACCTGCTCAGGATCGACTCGGGCGACGTGTGGCGCGAGGCCCACGCGATGCTGCGCGCCCAGCGCTCGCCCGGTGCCGGGTTCCTGCCCTCGATTCCCTCGGTGGCCGGGGAGATCGCGGCCACCGAGGCCGTCAAGCACCTCGCCGGGCTGCCGGTGACCGCGTGCGGCCGGGTCATCGAGGTCGGCCTCGTGCCGTTCCGCTCGGCCGTGCGCCGGGTGCTGCGGGTGCCGCGCTGCCCCGACTGCGGCGGGACGGCCAGGCAGGGCGCACCCGTGATCACTCACGGTTCCCAGCTCTCCGAATGACTTGTGACGGCCCCGAGCCCGTCACAGGCCCGAACCCGTCGCGGACCCGTGCTTGTCGCAGGTCCGCGCCCGTCACGGGTCCGCGCCGGTCGCGGGCCCCAGCCCGTCACGGGTCCGCGGTGACACCGCCGGAAAGGACACCACCGGGACCACCGGGACCACCGGGACCACCGGGACCACAGCGGTCATCAGGATCACCGGAAAAGGAGGCCGATGGATCTGCTCGACGCGTGGACGGATCTCGTGGATCCCCGTACGGGCATCGTCCGCGAGATCACCGAGCTGCGGATCGACGACGACGACCCGCGCTTCGTCCACTACCTGTCCGAAGCCTGTTCCACCGAGGCGATGGGCTTCCTGAAGAACTTCGGCAACAACGGCGGCGCCGCGACCGATCGGCGCCGGGCCCTGGCCAAGGCGATCGGCGAGGCGGTCGAGCGCTACTGCTCGGCCTGCTTCTCCTACGACGATCTCCTGGTCTCCGCCTACGACGACCTCGACAACCCGGCCACCCCGCCGGGCACCTACGCCCTCTACCGGCCCGAGCAGTACGCCATCCCGGGCTTCCCCTGGCGGCCGTTCACGTCGGCCACCCGGGTCGCCTGGACGCGCGGGCGCTCCCTGGTCACCGGGGAGGAGATCCTGCTGCCCGCCTCCTTCGTGTACGTCCCCTACCACTACCGGGCGGAGACGCCGATCGCCCAGCCCATCTCCACCGGCCTGGCCTGCGGGTCCTCCGTCCAGGAGGCCACCGTGTCGGCCCTGTGCGAGGTCGTCGAGCGTGACGCGTTCACGCTCATGTGGCAGGGACGGCTGAGCCGTCCCCGGATCAGGCTCGACCGCCTGCCCGACTCCCTCACCGACCTGGTGCGGCGCTTCGAGGAGGTCGGGTTGACGGTGCACATGGTCGACATCGGCACCGACGTCGGCTGCCCGTCCATCATGACGATCGCGGAGGGCTTCACCCGGACGTCACCCGCCCTCGCCTTCGCCGCGGCCTCCCACCCGGACGCCGAGGTCGCCTGCCGCAAGAGCCTGGAGGAGCTGGCGCACACGCGGAAGTTCTCCGTCCAGGTGATGGACTACCTGCCCCCCGTCCCCGTCGACGTGGAGTCCGGCCACCCCGCCGTGGACGGTCAGCGAGCCCATCTGCGCTACTACTGCCCGCAGGAGTCCAAGGAGTACGCCCGTTTCTCCTGGGACTCCTCCCAGGAGACCGACCTCGACCTGTCCGGCGACCGCGACCTGTCCCTTCGCGCGCTCGTCGCGGGGGTGGCGGCGACCGGCGAGGACGTGATCGCCTGCGACCTCACGACGCCGGACGTCGCGGAGCTCGGACTGTCGGTCGTGCGGGTGGTCGTTCCCGGCCTGCATCCGCTGCACATGGGCCACTCCAACCGGGCGACGGGCGGGTGGCGGCTGACCTCGCTGCCCGGCTGGTCCCCCGGCGAGGACAACCCGCATCCCCACCCGTTTCCCTGACGAGGAAGATCCCCGACGAGGAAGGGCCACCATGCATCCGGTCGACGCGTTCCTGCTGGAGGAGAGCGAGGAGGCGGTCTGGGAGAGCTTCCACGAGAACTCCAAGACGAGCCGGGCCACACCCCATCTGTACTTCGACAGGCACCCCGCCGACAGCACGGTCGTCGCGGTGATGAACGGGCTGCGCGAGACGAAGCCGTACCGCGACCGTCCCCGGATCGCGCTGCCGTACGAGCTCCCGCCGTCGAAGATCGATCTTGACGAGGCGCTGATCGGCCGCGAGTCCGCGCGGGGGTTCGGCCGGGGGCCGGTGGGACTGCCCGACGTTTCGAAGGTCCTGCGGTGCGCGTACGGGGTGACGAGACCCAACGCCGACAGCCGCTACCCGCGCCCCTTCCGTGCCGTCCCCTCGGGCGGCGCCCTGTACCCCCTGGAGCTGTATCTCTGGGCGCGCGACGTGTCCGGCCTGGTCAAGGGGCTCTACCACTACGATCCGACGGCGCACGAGCTGCACGAGCTGGGCGAGTTCGAGGCCGGGAGCTGCTTCGTCCAGTCCGAGCTCGTCGCCTCGGCACCGGCCGTGCTGCTGGTGTCGGCGGTGTTCCAGCGCTCCGTCTTCAAGTACGGCGAGCGCGGCTACCGCTTCGTGCTCGTCGAAGCGGGGCACGCCGTGCACAACGCGGTGCTCGCCGCCTCCGGGCGCGGCCTGGCGGCGGTGCCCGTCGGCGGCTATTTCGACCGCGAGCTCGACGACCTGCTCGGCTTCGACGGGCTGCACGAGTCGGTCGTCTACAGCCTCCTCCTCGGTTCCCGGGAGGCGGAATGACCGAGGTGACCGGAACAGCCGAGACGACCGGCACGGCTGGGACGACCAAGACGGCCGGGACGACAGGGACGACAGGGACGACAGGGACGTGGCCGCTGACCGTCACCGCCCCCGGGCCCGCGGGGCGGGGCGCCTCCGCGCTGGCCTCGCTGGTGCACCCGCTCGACCCCGACGTGTTCCGCACCGCGTACTGGCAGCGCAGGCCGCTGCACGTCCAGGGGCCCGCCGGCCGGTTCCGCGACCTGTTCACCATGGCGGACCTGCGCGAGGCGGTGAGCCGCCAGCGCGAGCTCGGCCTGCTCATCCGCGCCAGCGGCGACCACGAGGGCGACGGGGGCGCCGCCGGGGCGCACGTCGCGGTGGAGGCCTCCGACGTGGCCGGGCATCTCGGGCGTGGCGCCTCGATCTGCGTGGAGCCCATCGAGCGTGCCGCCCCCCGGATCGCGGAGCTGGCCGCCCGGCTCAAGCACGAGCTGGGCCACCACGGCGACGCGAGCGTCAAGTGCTACCTCTCACCGCACGGCTACGGTTTCAACACCCACTTCGACGCCCACGTCGTGACGACACTGCAGCTGGACGGGCACAAGCGCTGGCGCCTGTCGCGGGCGCCCGGGGTCCCGTTCCCCCTGGGCAACGCCTTCGCCGGCCCGGACGGCGGGGTGCGCTACATCGGGCGGGCCCCCAGCTCGGTCCGCCCCTGGGAGCGCCCGGAGATCTCCGAGGAGACGTTCGCCGAGGTCCTGCTGGGGCCAGGCGACGTCCTGTGCCTGCCGGCCGGGACCTGGCACAGCGCGAAGGCGGTGGGGCACTCCCTCGCCGTCAACATCGCGTTCGCCCCCGCCGACATCCTCAAACTCCTCACCGACGCGGTCAGGCCCCGCCTGGAGGAGCGGGAGACCTGGCGCTCGGGACTGCCCACGACCGGCGGAACGACCAAAAAGGCGTCCGGGAAACCGTCCGGGGATCCAGCCGGGGAACCGGCCGGGCGCTCGTCGGGGAGCCCGCCGAGGGAGAACAGCGGGAAGGCGTACGTCACGGCGGCGGCCACCGCGAGCAGCACGACGAACGCGACAGGCACGGCGGGCGACACAACAGACACGAAGGGCACGACGGGCACGGCGGGCGATACAACGGGCACAACAGGCACAGCGGAGGGTGACGCGGCGGGCACGGTGGCCGGGTTCCTGGCGGAGCGGCGGGAGGAGCTGATCGACGCGCTCAGGGCGCTCCCGCTGGACGGCGACCTGCCGGCGGCGGCGACCTCGGCCTCCCCGGGCAGCGCCGCCGCCCGGATGGCCGCCCAGCCCCCGGCCGTCGCCGGCACGGACGACCGCAGGTTGCAGTGCGTGCTGACGGTGGCGAACGCCGAGGTCGCGGCGGGATGGTACGAACGGGTGCTCGGCTGCCGCGTCATGGCGGCGATCCCGGAGTTCGGCTGGATCGAGCTGGCGTCCCCGGTGCCCGGGGTGAGCATCGGCCTGTCGGAGATCCCCACCGCCGGGGTGAGCGGCGGCGCGGTGCTCGACTTCCGGGTGGACGACCTGGAGCGCGTCCGCGAGCTGCTCGACGGCGACGGGACGACCCCGCCGGCCCGTACGCGCGACGTCGCGGGCGTCGCGCGGTTCCTGGAGTCGAGCGACATCGACGGCAACCGGTTGATGTTCTACCAGCCGGACGACGACCGGAAGAGGATCTGATGGGCAGGCTGGACGACAGCGTCGTCATCGTGACGGGCGGGGCCAACGGCATCGGCCGCTGGTACTGCACGGCCCTCGTCCAGGAGGGTGCCCGGGTCGTCGTGTGCGACATCGACGAGCGGAGCGCGGCCGGCTTCGCCGCCTGGCTCAACGAGCGGGCGGGCGTGGAGCGCGCGCACTCCCTGGGGGTCGACGTGACCTCTCCCGACGAGACCGCCGGGATGGCCGCCACCGTGCTGTCGCGGTTCGGGGCCGTCGACGTGCTGGTCAACAACGCGGGCAGCTACCCGCACGTGGCGTTCGAGGACATCGACCACGACGCCTGGCGGCGGGTGGTCGCCCTGAACCTCGACAGCGTGTTCCTGTGCTGCCGGGCGGTGCTGCCGGTGATGCGGAAGCAGGGGCACGGCGTGATCGTCAACGTGACGACGAACCTGGTGTGGTCGGGGCTGTCCCACATGGCCCACTACATCGCGGCCAAGTCGGGGGTGATCGGGCTGACCAAGGCCCTCGCCCGCGAGTACGGCGAACACGGCGTCCGGGTGAACGCGCTGGCCCCGGGGGCGGTGGTCCCCGATCTCCCGGACCGCCGGCTCACTCCGGCGGGTCGGGAGGCCGTGCAGGAGATCCTGCAGTACCAGTCCGTCAAACGGCACCAGCACCCCCGCGACCTCGTCGGCACCATGCTGTTCCTCTGCTCCTCCGACTCGGAGTTCATGAGCGGCCAGGTCCTGACGGTCGACGGCGGCCTGACCATGCACTGATCTCCATCGACACCGAGTGACGTCGATTGACACCGAGTGACACCGAGTGACGCCGATGACAGAGCCCGCGTACGACCCTCGTGCCCCGGAGATCCACGCCGATCCCTATCCCGCCTACCGTGCCCTGCGCGAGCACGATCCGATGCGTCTCGTGCCGGGGGCCCGCGTGTGGTTCCTCACCCGGCACCGCGACTGCCTGACCGTGCTCGGCGACGCCCGCTTCTCCGCGCGGCAGGGGCAGCGGTTGCGGCAGGGGCACGCGGCGCTGCCGGTGTCCATGCTGAACACCGACCCGCCCGACCACACGAGGCTCCGGCGGGCCGCGACGCCCGCGTTCCTGCCTCGGGCGCTTCGCGAGTACGAGCGCGCGCTCGCCCCGCTGGTCACCGCGTGGGTGTCGCGGGTCCGCGAGGCGGCGGGGTTGGGCCGGGAGATCGACCTCGCCACCGGGTTCGCCCGCCCGCTGGCCGTCCGGGTGGTCGCCGGGTTCCTCGGGCTGCCGGACGACGACCTGCCCGACTTCGGCGGCTGGGCCGACGCCGTGGCGGGCAACCTCGACCCGTTCGCCGGTCCGGGGCGGGGCGGGGAGGAGGCGATGTCGGCGATGTGCGACCGGTTCGCCGACCACCTGTTCGCCAGGATCGCCGACCCGCGCCCGGACGCGTTCACCGTCCTGGCGCGGGGGCACGCCGAAGGGCTGCTCGCTCCGGCGGAGGCGATGGCCACCGCGGGTCTCCTCGTCGTCGGCGGCGTCGAGCCCCTGGCCGACATGATCACCAACGCGGTCGCCGCCCTGCTCGCCGAACCGGGCCGCTGGCACGACCTGGCGAGTCCCGGCCGGTCGCCCGAGCGGCCCCCGCCCCCGGAGACCCGCTCACCGGAGACCAGGTCACCGGAGCGGCGGGCCGTGGAGGAGTTGCTGAGGATCGATCCGCCCATCCAGTTCACCGCGCGTACCGCCGGGGAGGATCTCGTCGTCGGGGGCCGGTCCATCCGCCGGGGTGACGGCGTCGTGCCGCTGCTCGGGGCGGCCAACCGCGACGGCGCGAGGTTCGCCGACCCCGACCGGCTCGATCTGGGGCGCCGCGTCAACCCGCACCTGTCCTTCGGGGCCGGACCGCACACCTGCCTCGGCGCGCCCCTGGTCAGGCTGCTCGCGGGGCTGCTGGTCTCGGCGATCCGGGGATGCGGGGCCGAGCCGCGGCCTGGTGCGCCCGCCGTCCGCCGGCCGGGCGTCGTTCCCCGCGGTTACGCGTCCCTGCCGGTGCGCTGGTCGTGAGGGTCGTGTCCGTCACGTGGTCTCTCGGCACCGCACCGGTCGCGGGTGTCGCCGTCGCCGCCCGGCCTGTCGCGGGTGTCACGGCCGCCGGACAGGCTGAGCGCCACCTCGGCGGCGGCTCTCCGGCCGCTTGCCAGCGCCCCCTGGACGAGGCCGCGCAGCTCCGGTGCCGCCGACGCCTCCCCGGCGAAGAAGACGGTGTCGCCGAGCGGCTCGGCCCACGCGGCGGAGGCGGCGGCGGCACCGGTCACCGGAACGCTGTAGGCGCCGCGTGCCCACGGGTCGCGTCCCCAGTCCATGACGAGCACGTCGTCCACGCCTTCGAGGTCGGGGCCGAACGCCCTGATCAGGTCGTTCTCCCATCCGGGTCGTCGCGCCAACTTCGCGGAGGGGCCCTTGACGTGGCCGGTCGTGAGGCGCGAACCGGCCAGGCGGGTCCAGAGACCGCCGGGAGGGTCGGCCAGCAGGAACGAGCGGGAGCGGGCGGCGGGCCCGGCGGTGACCAGCACGACCGCGACGGCGTCGCACGAGGCGAGGATCCCGGCCGCGTCTATCCTGCTCCGGGGCAGCGGCGGGTCGAAGACGAGGTTCCCGGCGGCCACCTGCGGGGGCGGGGTGACCACGGCCGCACGCGCGCGGATCACCGCCGAGGCGGTCGCGGCCTCCACACCGCCGGGCCCCCAGCGCAGCCGCTCGGCCGGGGAGCCCGTACGGATCTCCAGCCCCCCGGCGAGCGCGTAGGCCAACCGGTCGAACCCGTCCACGACCACGCGCTCCCCGCCCCGTCCCCTGCCGTGGTACGACGCGGCGGTCTCCGCCAGGCCGAGCAGCGCCGGATCCTGGCCCACCACCTGTTCCATCCAGGAGCGAGCCAGCGCGCGGGCGGGCGGGGCGAGGCCGGAGAGGGCGCGGTCGACCGTTCCGGACAGCGGCCGCGACGCGTACAGCCCGTCCTCGGCAGCCCAGGGCAGGGGGCGCACCCGCGCGGCGAGGGCGGCGGCGTCGTGGTGCGCGCCCCCGGAGACGACCACGAACCCGGCGGCGGGCTCCATGGGCGCGGTGGTGAGCCGCGCCTCGCGGAGCAGCTCGTCGAAGGCGTCGCAGCGGGCCGGATGGACGACCTGGGCGCCCAGCTCGACCGGTCCCGCCAGGCCCGTCCTGAGGGTGCGGACCCTGCCGCCGATCGTGGGTCTCGCCTCGGCCACCACGACGTGGAATCCCCGCGCGGACAGCTCTCGCGCGCAGGCGAGCCCGGCGACACCGGCACCGATGACCAACACGTCGGCTGTCTCGGCCGTCACCGCGCCCCCGATCCGAGCCGTCACCGTGTCCATCCGATCCCAGCCGTCACAGTGCCGAGATCAGAGCCGTCACCGTGCCCCGTCCGAACCGTCACCGTGCCCCGTCCGATCCGAACCGTCCCCGTGCCGGCCCGGTCCGAGCCGTCACCGTGTCCCACCCGATCCGAGGAGAGAACCGTGGCCTCCACTCCCCCGTTTTCCCACGGGAGCGGCTCATCGCCCGGCTCGGCCGGGGCGGGCGACGGTCAGGGCCTGACCGTTCCGGGCAGCAGCACCGTAACAGGGAGGCGATCCCCCCGGCCCGCGAAACCGGCACTCCCCCCGCCGGACCCATCCGCCTCCACTCCCCCGGCCCCATCCGCCTCCACGCCGGGTCCGGCGGGGTCCGCTCCGGCCCCGGTGGTTCCCGTGCCCGGCCTGAAGGGACCCGTTCCTGACTTGAGGGGTCCCGTACCGGACACGACACCCTCCACCCCGGCCGGTCGTACGCCGACGGTTCGGCTGGCCGCCGCGTTCGGTGATCTCGCCGTGCGGCTCGGCGTGCGCGACGACGCGGGTGCCGTCGCGGACGAGCTGCTGCGGATCACCGGGGAGCCCCGGCGGCGTTCCCTCCTCACCGGCTCCGACGTACCGGTCGAGGTCTCGCTGAAGCTCGGCGAGCGGGGCGTCCCGTCCCTGCGCTGCGTCGTCGACCTGGCCGGGCACCGGCCCGGCGACCGGGCGGACTCCCTGGCGCGTGCCCGATCCGCCGCCGGGTGCTCCACCGGGGAGCAGTCCGCCCGGATGTCCGGCCTGTTCGAGGCCCACCTGGCCGGGGCCCCCGCCGACCTCCCGGCGCCGCTGATGCTCGGCCTGGGCTACGGGGCCGGTGGCGGCGGGCGCGGGACGGTCTACTTCAGGACCGGCTGGCTGCGCCCGGACGAGCTCGCCGCCAGGTTCCCCGCGCTGGTGGAGACCCTCGGGCGGGCGGAACGCCTGCACGGCTGCGGGCTTCCCGGCGACGTCGAGGTGATCGGGTACGACTTCGCGGGCGGCGAGCTCACGGCGTGGAAGACCTACAAGTGGCTGCCCGCGGGCCCGGGCCGTACCCTCGGCGAGCGCGCGGGGACGCACCCGGACCTGCTCCCCGCCACTCGGCTGCACGACCTCTTCGCCACCGCGTCGCGGCCGAGGCCCGCCGGCCGGTCGCTCTTCCTGCAGCTGTCGCACGACGGGCACACGACGCGGCAGAAGATCTTCTTCCTCTGCGCCCCGTGGGGGTGGGACGATCCGGCCGGGCTCGCGGAGCTGCTCGGTTTCCTGCGGAGGTCGTACGAGCACGACCTCGGCCCGCTGCTGCGCCTGCGGGAGGCGATGGCGGCTCACGGGACCGGGGTGAGGCTGGGCCTGATCGCGCTGGGCGGCGACGCGCGCCGCCCCTCGCTGACCTTCTACTTCTGGCCCACCTGACGGCCCACCGGATGGTTCACCCGATGATTCACCGGGGAGCCCGGGGCCGTCAGGTGAAGCGGTAGGTGGTGGTGGAGGCGAACCGCTCGCCGGGACGCAGGATCACCGAGGGGAAGTGCGGCTGGTTCGGCGAGTCGGGGAAGTGCTGGGTCTCCAGGCACAGGCCCGCGTGCTTGCCGTACGCGGTGGCGACGCCGTCCAGGAAGTTGCCCGTGTAGAACTGCACGCCCGGCTCGGTGGTGGTGACCTCCATGCTGAGCCCCCCGGCCGGCTCGCGGACCTCGATGCCGCCGCGCAGGACGTAGCAGTGGTCGTAGCCGTCCCCCAGCGCCGGGTCGGCGATCCGCTCGCCGATCTCGCACGGCGAGGTGAAGTCGAACGGGGTGCCGGCGACCGGGGCGAGCTCCCCGGTGGGGATCTGCGTGGCGTCGACCGGCAGGTAGTGGTCGGCGTCGATGCGGACCACGTGCTTGAGGACGTCGCCGCCCCCGGCGAGGTTGAAGTAGGAGTGGTTGGTGAGGTTCAGCACGGTCGGCGCGTCGGTGACCGCGTCGTAGTCGAGCCGGATCGCGTCGCCGGTCAGCGTGTAGGTGACCGAGACGGTGAGGGTGCCGGGGTAGCCCTGCTCGCCGTCCCGGCTCACGTACTCCAGGGTGACGGCTGTGTCCGAGGCGCCGGTGATCCGCCAGACGCGGGTGTCGAAGCCCTGCGGCCCGCCGTGCAGGCTGTTGGGGCCGTTGTTGACCGGCAGCTCGTGGTCGCGGCCGTCGAGGGTGAACCGCCCGTTCGCGACGCGGTTGCCGTACCGGCCGACCACGGCGCCGAAGTAGCGGCTGCGCGTCAGATAGTCGCCGAGGTTGTCGTAGCCGAGGACCACGTCGACGCCGGAGACCTCCAGCGACTGCAGGATCGCCCCGTAGCCGAGGATCGCGGCGCGCATCCGCCCGTTCGACAGCACGTGCCGCTCGACCTGCTCGCCCGACGGGGTGGTTCCGAAGCTCATGTGCGCACCTCTCCGGTGGATTCACGGACGACCAGGCTGGTGTCCAGGGTGGCCAGGGTGGGGGTGGCACCCTCGCCGAACGACTGCAGCAGCAGGTCCACCGCCATCCGCCCGGCGGCGGCCGTGGGCATGGCCACGGTGGTCAGTTTGGGCCGGTTCAGCCGCCCGGACACGATGTCGTCGACGCCGACCACGCTGATGTCGTCTGGGACGCGCACGCCGCGCTCGTACAGGCCCTCGATGAGCCCGATGGCCACCAGGTCGTTGTAGGCGAGCACGCCCGTCACCCCGGAGGCGACCACCTCGCCGGCGACGGCGAGGCCGCCCTGCTCGGTGGGCGCGTTCGGGCCGAGGATGACCAGCTCGACACCGTCGATCGCGGTGGCGGCGGCGCTCATCTCGCCGCTGGTCCACGAGCCGCTCGGCCCGGAGAGCAGGGCGATCCCGCGGTGGCCGAGGCCGGTGAGGTGCTCGATCGCGAGGCGGGCGCCCTCGCCGACGTCCATCAGGATCGTCGGCAGGCCCTTCATCCGCCGGTTGACCACCACGAACGGCACGTCGGCGTGGAGGCGCTCGATGGCCCGGTTGGAGAGCCGGGGGCTGCAGAGCAGGACCCCGTCGACCTGCTTGGCGAGGGTCTGGATCAGCTCCTCCTCGACCAGCGGGTCCTCGTCGGTGTCGGCCACGAACACGTGGTAGTCGCGGGCCCTGGCGTGCGCCTGGGCGGCCTTGATCAGCGGCGGGAAGAACGGGTTGGAGATGTCGGCGACGATGAGGCCGATGTTGTGGGTCCTGCCGGTGGTGAGGGCCCGCGCGGCGCGGTTGGGGCGGTAGCCGAGGTCCTCGGCGACGGCGAGCACCCGGTTGCGGGTCTCGGTGTTCACCAGGTGGGGCGCGGAGAAGGTGCGGGACACCGTCGAGACGTGCACTCCCGACGCCCGCGCCACATCCCTGATCGTCGCTGCCACCATGCTCCTTCGCCCCGACCCGGCATCGGGCCCTGAAGCACATTAGTGCAAGCGGTTGCGTGACTGTCAACGCCGGAATCGGATGCTTTGCGAAGCGGTACGAGATCGGTTGCGCACCTCTGGCTATCAGAAATACCGAAAAATCCGCAGATGGCGGGTGATTTACCAAATTGGGCCCTTGACGTTGCCGGAAGATGTCCTCAGTGTTTCTTGCAACCGGTTGCAGTCCATGACGCCGACCCGGAGGGAGTTGACGGCGATGGCAATCTCCACGGCGGGTCCCCTGACACGCCGCCGGCCAGGTCGCGCCGCCAGGACCCCTTACCTGCTGATCGCCCCCGCCCTGGTCGCGGTCGGCTCGTTCGCCTTCGTCCACAGCTGGAACAACTTCCTGTTCGCGCTGATGTTCGTCAACGAGCAGGAGAAGTTCACGGTGCCCGTCGGGCTCGCGTACACCCTGGGCGAGTTCAGCGTGGACTTCGGCGCGCTGGCGGCCGGTGGGGTCGTCGCCGCCGTGCCAGTGGTGCTCGTCTTCACGGTGGTCCAGCGCTACCTGGTGCAGGGCATGTCGGCGGGGGCGGTGAAGGGATGACGCTCCTCGTGACGGTGAGCGCCCCGGCCCCCGTGACGGCGAGACCGGTGACGCCCGTGGCGCCCGTGACTGCCCGGCCCCGGCCGACCCGACGAGCGAGGAGCGGTGAGCGACCGATGACACGGACACGTGGAAGAGCCCGCCGGGCCGGCCGGGTCCGGCCCGGTGGGCGGGGACTGCGATGGGAGATGGCGTGATGGAACCGGTTCGCGTGGTGCTCGCCGGGGCGCACGGGCACGGCTGGTGGCACCTGTCGAACGTCCGGCGGCTGTCCGAGGCCGGGCTGGTGGACCTGGCCGGGGTGTGCGACGTGCGGCCCGTCGACGACCTGCCCGAGGGGGCGGAGTTCTCCGGCGACCTGGTCGAGCTGATCGGGCGTACCGGCGCCGAGGTGACGATCCTGTGCACGCCCATCCACACCCACGCCGAGCTGGCGGGGAAGGCGCTGCGCGCCGGCTCGCACGTGCTGCTGGAGAAGCCGCCCGCCGCCACGTACGCGGACTACCTGCGGATCGTCGCGGTGGCCGAGGAGACCGGGCTCGCCTGCCAGGTGGGGTTCCAGAGCCTGGGCTCGGAGGCGATCCCGGCCGTCCGGCGGATGATCGCCGAGGGGGCGATCGGCCGGGTCACCGGTATCGGCGCGGCGGGCGCCTGGGAGCGGCCCTACTCCTACTACGGCCGGGTGCCGTGGGCGGGAAGGCGCGAGGTCGACGGCGTCCCCGTGATGGACGGCGTCCTCACCAACCCGCTCGCGCACGCGACCGCGACCGCGCTGGCCGTCTCCGGCGCGGGGGTCGAGGACGTCGAGGTCGAGCTCTACCGGGCCAACGTGATCGAGGCGGACGACACCTCGTGCGTACGGGCGCGAATGGACGACGGGACGGTGGTGACGGTCGCGGTCTCGCTGTGCGCGGACCGGCGGCACGAGCCGTACCTGATCGTGCACGGCGAGAGCGGCCGGATCCGGCTGACCTACACCGAGGACAGGGTCGAGTTCGACGGGACCTCGGTCGTCCACCCCAGGACCGACCTGCTGGAGAACCTCGTCGCGCACATCCGCGACGGCGCCGGCCTGCTCGTGCCGCTGGAGAGGACCGCCGGTTTCATGCGCGTCCTCGACGCGGTGCGGCTGGCGCCCGAGCCCCTCGCCATACCGGACGTGTTCCAGGAGGTCGGCGACGAGCGCCGGGTGCTGCCCAGGATCGCCGAGGTGACGGCGACGAGCGCGGAACGGCTCGCGCTCTACTCGGAACTCCGGGTGCCCTGGAGCGGGCGCCGTACCGAGGCGGGACGGCCGGTGCCCGCGTGGTCAAGGCATCTCGGCGGACACGACACAGAGAGGTAGGAGCAGATGATCACACGCTCCAAGCGCGTGGCGATCCCGGCCACGGCCCTGGCGCTCGGCGCGGGACTCGCCGCCTGCGGCTCGGAGGAACCGTCGGGGTCCTCCGGTGGGAAGATCACGTTCACCTTCTGGGACGACAACGGCGGCCCGGCCCGCACCCCGGTGTGGCGGCACGTCATCGCCGAGTTCCATAAGGCGAACCCGGCCATCGAGGTGAGGTACGTCGGCATCCCGATCGCCCAGGCACAGCAGAAGTACGACACCGCCATCGCCGGAGGGGGCCTGCCCGACGTGGGCGGCGTGTCCACCGCGATGCCGTCGAGCCTGGTGGCGCAGAAGGCGCTGGAGCCGGTGGACACCCGGATCTCCGGCGGTGCCCTGAACGGCGTGCTGAACGAGCAGGTGCTGGCCACGGTGAAGAGCACGGTGCCCGACGGCAAGACCTACCTGGTGCCGATATCCACAAATATGGACGTCTTCTGGTATCGGACCGACTGGTTCAAGCCGGAGTTCAACGCGATCGCCAAGACCGACATGGAGCCGGAGTTCCAGAAGGTCCTGCGGGGCGGCCTCGCCCCCAAGGACTTCCTGGACACGTTCGCGGCCAGGCTGACCGAAGCGCAGGCGTCGTACAGGCAGCGCAACGGCGGCTGAGCCGTCAAAGCGGGGCGGGCGCGCCCATCCCTGACCTGGGCGCGCCCGCCTCCACCACCCGGAAGGCTCTCGGGGGCCGTACGGAGCCTCCCTCCCGACCTGACCAGCGGAGGAATTCCCGTGAAACGAGCCGTCGCGCTCACCACCCTGCTGTCCCTGGCGATCCTCGCCGCCCCGCCCGCGTCCGCCGTCGCCCTCCCGGGGGCCTCTTCGGAGACCTCCGGCCGCAAGCCGGACCTGGGCCGGCAGACCCTGCCCGCGAACGACGGCTGGGCCGCCGAGGGCACCGGCACCACCGGCGGCGCCGCCGCGCCCGCGTCGAACGTGCACACCGTCTCCACCCGCACCGAGCTGGCCACCGCGCTCGCCGCCCCCTCACCGAAGATCATCTACGTGAAGGGGACGGTCGACACCGACAGGACCTGCGCCGACTACGCGACCGGCGGCTACACGCTGGAGGCCTACCTCGCCGCGTACGACCCCGCGGTGTGGGGCAGGGCGGCCGTGCCCTCGGGCCCGCTGGAGGACGCGCGGGTCGCCTCGGCCGCCAGGCAGACCGCCAACATCAAGTTCAAGGTCGGCTCGAACACCACCATCGTCGGCCTCGGCAAGAACGCGCGCATCCGGGGCGTCAACCTGCACGTCGACAAGGCCGACAACGTCATCATCCGCAACGTCCTCTTCGAGGACACCGCCGACTGCTTCCCGAAGTGGGACCCGACCGACGGCGCCGAGGGCAACTGGAACTCCCTCTACGACAACATCTCGGTGACCGGCTCGACGCACGTGTGGGTGGACCACAACACCTTCACCGACGGCGACAACCCGGACTCGAACCAGCCGAGATACTTCGGCAGGCCCTACCAGGTGCACGACGGGCAGCTCGACATCACCAACGCCGCCAACCTCGTCACGGCCTCCTGGAACCGCTTCTCCGGCCACGACAAGACGATGCTGATCGGCTCGACCAACAACCCGGCGAACGACACGGGCAAGCTGAAGGTCACCGTCCACCACAACCACTTCGACGACGTGCTCCAGCGGCTCCCGCGCGTGCGCTTCGGCCAGGTGCACGTCTACAACAACTACTACGAGATCCCCGACGCCTCGACCTTCGAGTACGCCCTCGGTGTGGGGGTGCAGTCGCAGATCTTCGCGGAGAACAACTTCTTCCGGCTGGGCCGGGCGGTCGCCCCGGCCGACCTCCTCTACAACTGGGGCGGCACCACCCTCACCGCCAGGGAGAACGTGCTCCGCGTCGGCGGCAGGGTCACCCCGATCGACCTCGTCGCCGCGCACAACGCCGCCTACGACCCCGACCTCGGCACGGACGCGGGCTGGACCCCCGTCCTGCACACGGCGATCGAACCGGCCCGGACGGTGGACCGCTCGGTCTCCCGGCACGCGGGCGTGGGCGAGATCCACTGAGGACGGCCGCGCGTGAGCGTGCGGGAGATCCCCGCCGACCGCACACGAGCGCGCGGGAGGTCCCGCTGAGGACCACCGCGCACGAGTGTGGGGAGGCCGGAAGCGAGCGTGCGGCGGTCCGATGAGATCCAGGGCCGCCGCACGCCCCCGGACGGCCCGCGGTGGCGTCCGGGTCCCCTGACGAACCCCGGCGGATTCGAACGGACACCCGGTGGCCCCCGGAGATCCGGCGGATCCCGGGGACGTCGAGGGGCACCCGAGACACCCGGAGGTGTCCGAAGGGCCCCTGGACACCTCCGGGGCCACCGCGGGACCCGGCGGACCCGGGTGGCTCGCGAACGACGAGCCACCCGGGTCGCCCATGCCGGGCCCCGGCTTCCCGGGGCCCTCAGGCGCCGTGAAGACGTACGAGCCTTGCGTCAGGCGGGCGCCGTGAAGGTGTACGAACCGGCGCCGAGCCGGAAGACGGCCGCGCCGCCCTCGTAGCCCATGGGCACCGCCTCCGGCGGGCCGGTGACCGCCGCGGCCGAGGCCGAGGGGACCCGGACGGTGGCCGTGGCGTTCGCCGGGATCTCCACCCGCAGCGTCAGCGTCCCGCCACCGATCGACCAGTCGCTGAGCGCCCTGCCGTACGGCGTCCGCAGGTCGGCCTTGCCCGAGGTGAGCCCGCCGCCGGGGCGTGGCGCGATCGTGATCCGGCGGTAGCCGGGGTCGCCGGTGTCCGGGCCGAGGCCGCCCACCGTCCGGTACAGCCAGTCGCCCACCGAGCCGAGGCCGTAGTGGTTGAAGGAGTTCATCCCCGGGTCCTGGAAGGAGCCGTCGGTGCGGATGCCGTCCCAGCGCTCCCAGATGGTGGTGGCTCCCCTGCCGCTCATGTATCCCCAGCCGGGGTAGCCGGGCTGCAGCAGGATCTGGTACGCGGTGCCGAGATGACCGTGGTCGGCCAGCACGGGCAGCAGGTTCTCCACGCCCAGGAAGCCCACGCTCAGGTGGCCGTCCCGCGAGGCCACCTTCGCGGCGAGCTTGTCCGCGACCGCCTGGGCCCGGTTCTGCGGCACCATCCCGAACGACAGCGCCAGCACGTACCCGGTCTGCGTGTTGCCCGACACCGTGCCGTCCGCCGCGACGAACCTGGAGGTGAACGCCTGGGCCACCTGGTCGGCCAGGGTGCCGTAGGAGGCGGCGTCGGCGGTCCGCCCGGTGGCCGCGGCCATCCGCGACAGCAGCCGGGCGCTGTGGCCGAAGTACGCGGTGGAGATCAGGTCGTTCGCCGTGTTGTCGTTGACGTTCAGCCAGTCGCCGTAGGTGTCCTGGTTGCGGATCAGGTCGGAGCCCGAGGTGGAGCGCGAGTAGTCGACCCAGCGCCTCATCCCCGCGTAGTGCTCGTCGACGACGCGCAGGTCACCGTACCGCTGCCACAGCGTGTACGGAACGATGACGCCCGCGTCCGCCCAGCCCGCCTTGCCCGCGCCGCAGCAGACGTCGGGGACCACGTCGGTGAAGGCGCCGTCCGCGCGCTGCGCGTCGGTCAGGTCGTCGGAGAACTTGTCCAGCAGGCCGTGGACGTCGAAGTTGAACGTCGAGGTCTGCGCGAAGATCGCGATGTCCCCGGTCCAGCCGAGCCGCTCGTCGCGCTGCGGGCAGTCGGTGGGCACCGACAGCATGTTGGAGCGGGCGCCCCACAGGATGTTGCGCTGGAGCCCGTCGACCAGCGCGCTGGAGGAGTCGAAGACGCCGGTCGGCGCGCCGCCGGTCCAGGCGGCCCGGCCGGTGAGGCTCGCGGTGGTCGGCGTGCCGGGGAAGCCGGTCAGCTCCACGTACCGGTAGCCGTGCACGGTGAACCTCGGCTCGTACACCTCGTCCGCGCCGGTCCCGGCGAGGGTGAACCTGTCGGTCTGCCGGGCGGCGCGCAGGTTGGCGGTGTAGATCGTGCCGTCGGCGTTGAGCACCTCGGCGTGCCGCATGGTCACCGTGGTGCCCGCCGGGCCGCGCACCCGCAACCGGTTCCAGCCGGTGAAGTTCTGCCCCAGGTCGACCACCCACACGCCGGGTCTCGGCTGGGTCACCGACCGCGCGGCGATGTCCTGCTGCACGACCACGCCCGGGTCGACGGCCGACACGAGGGTGGGTTTGGCCTCCCCGCGCACCCGCACCGCGCTCCAGCCGGAGTCGTCGAACCCGGAGGCGTCCCAGCCCGTCCGGGTGGCGCGGGCGTCGTACTCCTCGCCGTGGTAGAGGTCGTCGGCGGTGATCGGCCCCGGCGCGGTGCGCCACGAGGAGTCGGTCAGCACGGTGGTCTCGGTGCCGTCGGTGAAGCGGACCCGCAGCTGCGCCGAGTACCACGGCTGGGTGCCGTACCTCTGGCTTCCGGCGAAGCCGAGCGATCCGGCGTACCAGCCCCGGCCGATCTGCGCGCCGACGGCGTTGTCACCCTGGCGGACCAGCGAGGTCACGTCGAAGGCGCGGTAGGTCAGGCGCTTGTTGTAGTCGGTCCAGCCGGGGGCGAGGACCTCCTGGCCGACCCTCGTGCCGTTGATCCGGGTCTCGTGCAGGCCCAGCGCGGTCACCAGCAGCCGCGCCTCGGCCACCGGCTTGCCGAGCGAGAACCCCTTCCTGAGGTACGGCGCCGCCTCGGCGGCCGTGACGTTCGAGGCCCACGGCCCGGAGCCGTAGGCCGCGACGACCCGGGCCGCGGGCCAGGAGGCGTCGGAGAAGCCCGGCTGTTCCCAGCCCGACGGGCCGCTCTGCGAGGCCTTCCACGCCGCGTCGGTGACGATCCGCGTGGTGGCGCCGCCGACGACGACCTCCAGCGCGGCGATCGCCCCGGCCGGGGAGACGGTGGTGTTCTGGGTGGAGACGGCCAGCGTGTTGGTCCCGGCCTGGAGCCGGGAGGCGAGGTCGACGACCGCGGCGGACTTCCAGGAGTCGGTGGCGCGGGCCGAGGTACTGACCTGGACGCCGTTGGCCCACACGTCGGCGGTGTCGTCGCCGGTGACGGTGAGCCTGGCGCGGGTGATCGCCCCCGAGGGCAGCGTGAACTGGCGGCGCAGGAACCGGGTGGCCTGCGGCGCGCTCGCCGCCGGGTCGCCCTCCGGGTACCAGATCCAGCTCGCGCCGGACAGGCTGGGAGCGCTGCCGGGCGCGCCGACGAAGGCCGCCCGCCACTCCGTAGCCGGGGCGAGCAGGCCGGTCTCGAACCAGTGCGCCGGGCCCCACCCGGTGGCGCGGCCCTGGGTGTCCCAGACCCGTACCCGCCAGTGGTAGCGGGTCTGGGAGGCCAGCGCGCCGCCCCCGTAGACCGCGTCCACCGACTTGCCTGACACGACGCGCCCGCTGTCCCACACGTCGCCGGTACCGGCCTGCGCGCGGGCCTCCGTCGAGGCGACGATGATCTGGTACGCCGCCTGGATCTGCCCGGGGGCGGCGGAGGTGAGCTGCCAGCCGAACCGGGGCCTGGCGGTGTCGACGCCGATCGGGGCGACACGGCGCTCGGTGACGGGCGCGGCGACCGTGAGCGGCGAGGCGGCGGCGAGGTCGGGGGCGACGACGTCGCTGTTCCAGGGGGTGACGCCGTACGCCCCGGAGACCGCGACGGCGGGCCAGGAGGAGTCGGCGAACCCGGGCTCGGTCCAGCCGGGGGTGACCGTCTCGGCGGCCTTCCACGCGCCGTCGGTGACCAGCTCCACCGTGCCACCGGCGGTGACGACCCGCAGCCTGCCGATCACCCCGGCCGCTCCGGCCGTGGTGTTGCGGGCCGCCACGGCGAGGGTGTTGGCGCCGGAGCGGACGGCCGCGGCGAGGTCGACGTAGAGCGCCCGCCGCCAGGAGTGCTCGGCCCTGGGCGAGGTCGCCAGCGGGACCCCGTTGAGCCAGACGTCGAGGGTGTCGTCCCCGGTCGCGACGAACTGCGCCTCGGTGACGGCGCCCGCCGGGACGGTGAAGGTACGACGCAGGTAGCGGGTGCCCGCGGGGACGGACTGCCGCGCGTCCCCGCCGGGGGACCAGATCCAGTTGGCCCCGGCGAGCCCGACCGGGGCGGCGGCCCGCGCCGGGGCGGCGACGGCGGGCAGCAGCCCCGCCACCAGCGCGCAGAGGGCCAGTGTCCACAGGAGTGTGCGTAACCGGCCGGGGTGGAGGGAGGGGAATGGCATGCCGTCTCCTTGCGATCCGTGGGGGGCGAAAAGGCAGGGCGAACCAAGACGGAGTAAATCGATTTAAAGCTGACTGGACAGTAGATCAGCGTTTCCGGACCGTCAATAGTTGATTAACGCGACATTTCCGACAGAAGGCCACCCAGGCAAGACTCTTTTTGTTATTACGTTTTAATAGGGAGTTAGGGGCAAGCCGAAAACAGGGTGGCGCGAAGCCGATCTCCGGCGTGCCCGGAGATCGGCGGGATGTCAGGCGCGGCCCTCGACGAGGACCCCGTCGACCCGGCGGGGGATGCCCAGCGGGTTGTCGTCGCGCAGCTCGGGCGGCAGGAGCTGGGCCGGCCAGTCCTGGTAGGCGGTCGGCACCAGCCACCTGCGGATCGCGGCGGCGCCGACCGAGGTGTGGGCGGCGGCCGTGCTCGCGGGCCAGGGACCGCCGTGGTGCATGGCCCAGCGGACCGCCACCCCGGTCGGCCAGCCGTTCCAGATCAGCCGTCCCGCCTTCCTGAGCAGCACCTCGGCGCTCCCGTGCGCCTCGGCGGGGTCGGTCGCGTGGATCGTCGCGGTCAGCGAGCCGTCCAGCCTCTCCAGTATGGGAGGCAGGTCCGCGGGGTCGGTGTAGACGACCACGAGGGCGGCCGGGCCGAAGCACTCCTCCACGAGGTCGGGCAGGTCCGCGGCGAACGTCGCCAGGTCGGTGACGAACACCTGCGGGGTCACCGCGAACGCCCCCTCGCCCGGCCGCCCCTCGGCGAGCGGGGTGAGCTTGCCGAGCCTGGCCAGCCCGCGCAGGTAGCCGCCCCGCATCCGCTCGGTGAGCATCGGCCCGCCCACGGTCTCGGAGACCGCCTCGGAGACGGAGACCAGGAGCTCGGTGTCGTCGGGGACGAACACCAGGCCGGGGTTGGTGCAGAACTGGCCGGTGCCGAGGGTGAGCGAGGCGGCGAACCCCTGGGCGAGGCCGTCGCGGGCGGCCGAGGGCAGCACGACGACGGGGTTGACGCTGCCCAGCTCGCCGTAGAACGGGATGGGGTCGGGACGCTCGGCGATGAGCGCCTGGATGGCCCTGCCCCCGGGGATGGAGCCGGTGAACCCGACGGCCGCCACGGACGGGTGCCCGGCCAGCCGCTTCCCCGCGTCGAGCCCGCGGACCAGGCCGAGCAGGGCCGGGTCGGGGAGGGCGCGCTGGATGATCTGCCACGACAGCTCCGACGTGGCCGGATGCCCGTCGTGGGCCTTGACCACCACCGGGCATCCGGCGGCCAGCGCCGAGGCCGTGTCACCGCCCGCGACCGAGAAGGCGAACGGGAAGTTGCTCGCCGCGAAGACCCCGGCCACACCGGGCAGCGGGTGGTTCATCCGCCGCAGGTCGGGGACCGGCGGCCGGGCCGTCGCGTGGTCGATCACCGCCTCCACGTGCCCGCCGTCCCGCAGCACCTGGGCGAAGAGCCGGAACTGGCCGGCGGCCCGTCCCACCTCCCCGCGCAGCCGGGTCTCCCCGAGCGCGGTCTCCTCGTCGGCCGCCCGCCAGAGCTCCTCGACGTTCGCCTCCAGCGCCGCCGCGACCGCGTCGAGCGCCGCCGCCCGGTCCGCCGTACGCCAGCCGGCCCCGGCCGCGAGAGCCGCCCCGACGATCGCGTCCACCTCGTCGTCCGAGGTCAGCGGGAAGGGATCGCCGACGGACTCGCCGGTCCTGGGGTCGATTGAGTGGATCAAGATGGAAGCCTTTCCTCAGCGGAGCCTGCCACACCAGGCCCACTCTCCTACGGTAAGCGCTTTCCATCACAGTGGCCACCCGGCGCGGATCCGCTCGCCCCTCGTCGGCCACGCCCTCGATGACCGGCGAGGACGGTCCCGGTTCGGAGGCCGGGAAAATCACATGGGCGGCCGATGGCAACCGTGGGGCACCGCGGGATCGAATGACCAGGTAGCGGAGGTTTCACGCTTCCCGCAGGGAGATCTCCGAGCCAAAGTGATCATCCAGATGGGTGAGACGTCGACCGAGCGTCACCGCGTCCCGGACGCCACGCCGGTGCGGAGGAAAACCCAAGGTCTCGATCGCCCGAAACAGGTCAGGGGCAGGAGAAATCCGGATATGACCGATCTACGTGAATGCGTCGCGGAGTTGGACAAGCTCGAAGACACCATAACCGGCATGCGCTGCCGGCTGAGCCGTGAGATCCGCCGGCAGCGCCGGTTCGCCGCCGACGCCTCCCACGAGCTGCGTACTCCCATCGCGGGCCTGCGCGTCTCGCTGGAAGAGGCCGCGCGCAACCCCCAGAACACCGACCTGGAAAACCTTCTCTCGCACGCGCTGAGCAACGTCGACCGGCTACAGGCGATCGTGACCGACCTGTTCATCCTGACGGAGCTGGAGGCGAGCACGAGCATCGGCGAATACAAGGCGGTCGACCTGGCCAAGATCGTTCAGAGGCAGGTCTACCGGCGGAAGGACGAACACAAGATCAGCCTGCGGTGCCGGCCGAGAATCCTGGTGGGCGCCGCTCCGGAGAAGATCAACCGGATGCTCGCCGAGTTGCTCGACAACGCCCAGCGCCACGCCGACCACGTCGTGGAGGTCGAGCTGAGCCACGATTCCGACTGCGCCATCCTGACCGTCGCCGACGACGGGCGAGGCATCCCCGAAGCCGACAGGCAGCGCGTCTTCGACCGGTTCATCCGGCTGGACGAGGCCCGCTCACGCGACCTCGGCGGCACCGGCCTGGGCCTGACGATCGCCCGCGACATCGTCACCTCCCACTCCGGCACGATCCACATCGAGGACTCCACGCTGGGCGGCGCCTGCTTCGTCGTCCGCCTGCCCCTGGCCGACCCGGCCATGCCCGCGCCCTCGATCGACGCGTCTAGCAACGGCCGTCGCGTCGGCTGACCAAATTACCTCCGACCTCCCCAAGGCCGCCCCGGGAGCCGCGCCCGGCGAACCCGCCATCGCAGCGCGGCGAGCCGGCGCCGAATACGTTCGATGTTCTTACGTCGGCATCAGCGGCTTGCCGGGTCGAACCGGGTGACTTCGCACGGGATGTCACGCGCGACGTCCAACTCGTTCTCCAACTTGACCATCCTCGGGATGTGGCGGCCAAGCCAATAGGGATTCCCCCAAGGCGATCCGTTTGCGCGAGATGTTGGCCACCTGCCGGTACGGCGGAATCCGCCACTTTCTGACGTATGCCAGCGCGCCTACGTGCGACAGCACCGCTACGTATTGATGCGATAGAAAATCTTCCCGTCGTGAATCGGCACACCTATCGCCTCATAGAAGCGCCGCGCATCGGTGTTGCCGCGCTCGGTCTGCCATTCGACCCTGCTGCAACCGCTCTTCGTGGCGATCTGCCGCACGCGCTCCATGAGGAAACGGGCCACACCTTGGCGCCGAGCCGACTCCCGGACGAACAGCTCCTTCAGGAACAGCGAGTGTGACGCCCCGGCAGCTGGCCAGAGAAACGAGTAGGAGGCCATTCCCACCACCTGATCTTCGTCTCGGGCCAGCAGCACCCATGCGACCGGGAATTCACCGAAGAGCAGAGTTTCGATCTGCCGAACGCGTTCCTCCTCGGGCGAGATGTCGCTCACCCCGTAGTGGATCTCGATCTCTTCGATCAGCTCCGAGATAAGGGTCGCGTCTTCCGGCCGGGCCTGTTCGATCGTGAGCGTCATCAGCTCTTCAGTCCTCCACATCGCGGTCGGCGGGCAACGCGAGGACCTCCTTGAGCGCCCGCACCTCCGACAACTTCAATCGTGATGCAGGCACACTATTGGTCAAATGTCGGGCACGCTCAATGATCAAGTGGCTGCGGTGCTCATGAGGCAGAGCGACGAGAGCGGTGGTGGCGTGCGCCGCCGCTGCCGCCGTATCTCCGTCATGCGCCAGGCACAGTGCCCAATCGAGGTGGATCAGCGTGCGATCCGTGTGCTCTTCCTCGGAGTACAGCTCCAGCGCCCGCTGCTGCTCCTGCCAGGCTCGGCCACTCTGCCGCAGGTGCGTCCACGTGTTCCCGGCATGGAATCGCAGCTGAGACTCGCTGTAGCCGAAGGCCGACGCCGTGGCGAGCTCGGGGTCAAGACGCTCCAGCGCTTCTTCCGCCCGCCGTAGCGCGTGGTCCGCAGCGTCCCCGCGCCTCAGCGCGGCATGCGCTCGGGCTTCCAGCGGCGCAGCCAGGGCAGCCCCCACATACGGCTCCCCCTCGGCGACGCTCTGCGCCCGCTGCGCCAGCTCGATCGCGCCGATCATGTCCCCGTCGTAGTAAAGAGCGTAGGACTCCTGCGCATACATCCACGACTGCGCCGCCCGATCCTCCGCTGCAGCAGCAGCTGCTCGGCCGGTCCGCCACCAGTCGCGCGACCGGTCATCTCCCAACTTGAGCAGTGTCAACGCCACAAGCCCCGACAGGTGTGCTGCGACCACACTGAGCTTGCGCCGAACCGCCGCAGGGTGGCGATGCTCCAGCACCTGGAGTAGGTCAGAGAAATCGCTCAGCAGGTCAGCGAGAAGATCAGCCTCGGGCCGATACCTGGTCGCCCGTCCGTAACGGGCGACAACGCGCTCCCAGTCCTCGATACCGGCGTCGCTCATCCCTCCACTGGCCAGTACGTCGGTCATGCCTCGGCGCAACTCCTCGGCCCGCTCCAGTACGGATGGCCTTGACGGTTTGCAGGCTGCGGCGATGAGTTCGCCCCGGGCGCCCAACGCCTCGTCGAGGGCGATGATGACGGCAGGGCTGGGAGTGCGGCGGTCGTGCTCCAATGCCGAGACGTAGCTCTTCCCACACTTGGCCCGGTTCGCCACGTCGCGTATCGACAGGTCACCGCGCAGGCGACGCAATGTCTGGCCGAACGTTTCCGAGTCCATGCTTCCGCTCCTGGCGCGTTCGCGGTCGTCCACCATTGTCCACAGTTTCTGCGGACAGCGGGGGACGGCCAATACCTGGCCCATGACCTCCGGTATTGGAAACGTTACTCGTAGACATGACGTGCCGTTTGGCGTTCTTCACCGTCGCCAGAACAGCGGAGTCCGCCCATGGCATTGCGCGCCAGGACGGACCCCTTGATCAGGAAGTGGTGTCCTGACCTGTGAACAACCCCAATGCTCCGATTCTCGACCGGACCACGGCGAGCGGCTGCGGCTGCTTCGCCGACCTGTCGCCTCCGCCGATGGGCTGCGCCGTCCGCGGGCACGCCCCCGCGCATGGCTGCCCCGGCCGAAGCGCCGATCACGAGTACGTGCGGCCGACCACCGAACCATCGCCCGCCCTGCAGCGCGCCGAGGACCTGGCCGCCATCCTGGGCGACGTCTACGGCATCGAGGCCGACGTCCACGCGCTCGCCTCCGGCAACGCCATCGTGTCCGTCTTCCTCGGGCTCCTGGCCTACACCGACGGCGAGACGTTCTGGTGGACCGGCCCGGGGCTCGGCGACTCCGGCGCGCCCCTGCTCAGCTCCGGGCTGACGCTGCCCCTCGCCGCCGAACGGCTCGCCGGGCACTACCGGATCCTGCGCTCCCGCCCCGCCGCCGGCGTCCTGGAAGGCGAGCTGCCGCTGTTGGCCGACGCGCTCCTGCCCGACGACGCCGACGATGTCGTCCCATGCTGAGCGGAAGGAAGCGGACGTGATCCCGTCTCACGGCACACCGGGGGGCGACCGGCTCGGCGCGGCCACCTGGCGGCCCGGTGCCGTCGCCGCGCTCCAGCACCTGCGGACCGAGCTGCACGATCACCGGATCTATCCGGCCATCGCCTGCGACGAGGGGCAGCCCCGCCTGGTGATCGGCGACGGCACGCTGACCGTCTGGGCCGACCGCGAGGGCATGTTCCTCTGCTGGGGCACCCACCACCTGGAGGAACCCGCCGACCACGCCCCGGCCGACGACCTGCCGCGGGTCGCCCGCCGGATCGCCGGACGGCTCGGCGAGCACTACGCCGAGCCGGCCACGGCCCCATGAGCGGCGCGGCGGCACGGCGGCCAGCCGCCCGTGCCGTCGGGCCACACTCCCCGCGAGCGGTGGTGCGTGACCAGGGGCCGCGGCGGGGCCGGGCGGAGGGCCGGGAGTCGTCGCCCGGCCCTCCGCACCTCGAAGAGGGGCACGAGACGCCCGGCACCCCGAGCGGCGGTCCGAAGGACGTCCGCGGCGAATGGCCCTGCCCCGGCGTCAGCGCGCATCCGGTACGCGCCGTCCCGGAGTGCCAGGCTCTCGACTGGGATTCGGTGCCGCAGGGGCGTTACCGCGCCGTGGAGCACACGTGCTCCTGCCGGACGGTCTTCTACGAGCTGGTCTCCTGCGGCGGCGCCTACATGATCCACAGGGTGGTCCAGGGCAGTCCGCCGGAGCACGCCTTCACCGGGCGGTGGAGGGTCCGTGAGGCGCGGGAGATGTGGCACCGGGTGCTGACCGGGCAGGCGCGGTAGCCGAAGAACGCGAAGGCCGACGGTGCCCGCCACGGTGTCCGGCACCGGCTCGCCCGTGAATACACCCCGTCGCGTCACGGAGGCGAGATCAGGGAAGCACCGCCTCCCAGCGGGCGATCAGGGTCTTGCCTCCGGGGGTCACCGTCACGTTGTCCCCCGCCTTCCCCAGGGCGGCACGCAGCGTCGTCGCCTCGTCTCCCCGGTAGGTCCGGGTGCCGAAGTTGCCGCCGGTCGCGGCCTCGATCGGCGTGGTGATCCCCCTGGGCCAGGTCGCCCGCCTGATGGGCCGGGTGCTCGGGTCCTCGTACATCGTCACCGTGATCGGCGCGGCGGGGTCGGGGGTGCCGGTGGAGCGGATCCTGGCGGTCAGTTTCGAGAGGCGCTCGGTCGCGGCGACGATCGGCCCGTCCTCCGCCGACGGCGTCCCCTCCAGCCGGGTCTCATGGGTCTTTCCGCCGGAGTCCACCACGGTCACGACGGCGAAGGGCTGGTCGGTGGCCCCTCCCGTACGGTCGAGCGTGCCCTCCCGTCCGGCCAGGGACGCGGCGAGCCCGGCCCGCAGGTCGCGCAGTTCGGCCTCCGGGAGCGGGACGACGACGAGTTCCCCGTCCCGCAGCGAGACGGCCCGCCCGTCGGCGGTGACGGCCATGCCGTCGCCGCCCTCGCACGTCATCCCGCCGCAGCTGACGTACCGGACGACGACGGCGCCCGGCCGGGCCCCGGCCGTCGTGGCGGGCACGGCGGGCTGGGTGGTCTCGACGGCGGCGCTGGTCCCGGTGGTCGCGGAGCAGCCGGTCAGGAGCAGAAGCACGGCGGCGAGCAGGAAGCGCATCACACCACTGAAACGGACCGGATCCCCTCGCGGTTCACGCCCCGCCTCCGGCGAGGCGGCCTCACGGACACCGGCGCCTCACGGACACCGGCACCTCACCGGAGGCGCCCCCGCCACGACGGGACGACGGCGGGTGAAGGGTCAGCCCCCGCTCGTCCGGGCGGCCTCGGCGGTCCTCCTCGCCCAGCGGTAGTCGGCCTTGCCCGCCGGGGAGCGGACCATCTCGTCGACGAAGGCGAAGGTCCTGGGCACCTTGTAGCCGGAGATCTTCCCCCGGCAGTGGGCCTCCAGGTCCTCGGCCGTCGGCGCCGCGCCGGGGCGCGGCTCGATCACCGCCGCCACCCGGTCGCCCCACCGCTCGTCCGGGATGCCGGTCACGACCGCGTCGAAGACCGCCGGGTGGCCCTTGAGCACCGCCTCGACCTCCTCGGGGAAGACCTTCTCCCCGCCGGTGTTGATGCAGGCGGAGCCCCGGCCGAAGATCGCGATGGTGCCGTCCGCCTCGACCCTGGCGATGTCGCCGGTGAGCAGCCAGCGGACCCCGTCCTTGTCCGTCACGAAGGTGCGGGCCGTCTTGGCCTCGTCCTTGTAGTAGCCGGAGGCGATGCGGCCGCTCCTCGCCACCGTGCCCAGCTCGTCCGAGCCGGGCTTGACCGGTTCGAGGACCTCGTTGAGCACGGCCATGGTGGCCTGGGGGTTCGCCTGGTAGCGCAGCCCGGACTCGGGCGAGGAGCCGGGGACCGCCGAGGCGGTGAAGCCGGACTCGGTGGAGCCGAAGCTGTCGACGATCATCTTGCCGGGCAGCAGTTCCTCCAGCCGCTCGCGCACCGAACCGCTGAGGATCGCTCCGGTGGAGCTCAGCACGAACAGCGAGGACAGGTCGTAGGCGCCGGTGGCGATCTCCTCGACCAGCGGGCGGGCCATCGCGTCCCCGGTGATGTTGAGCGTGAGGACCCTCTCCCGCTCGATCGTCCGCAGCACCTCGGCCGCGTCGAACTTGCGGACGTACGCGATCGTGCCGCCCATGCACCAGGTGATGAAGGTGCCCATCTGGGCGGCGCCGTGCATCAGCGGGGCCGCGGCCATCATGGTCATCTCACCCGCGGCGACGGCCGCCTCGACCACCTCGCCCGGGGTGGCGCGCGGCTCGCCGTAGGGGTTGCCGCCGCCGAAGGCGAAGAACAGGTCCTCGGTACGCCACATCACGCCCTTGGGCATGCCGGTCGTGCCGCCGGTGTAGATGATGTAGAGATCGTCGCCCGACCGCTCGGGGAACCCGCGCGTCTCAGGCTGCCCGGCCAGCGCCGCCTCGTACGGCACCGCGCCCTCGACCCGGGACGGTCCCCCCACCGCGATCAGGTGTTCCAGGGCGGGGGCGTCCGGGGCGGTGGCCGCCACCCGGGCGTCGAACTCCACGTCGAACAGCAGGGCCACGATGTCGGAGTCCTTGTAGAGGTAGAGCAGCTCCGCCTCGACGTAGCGGTAGTTCACGTTGACCGGCACCGCCCGGATCTTGAGGGTGGCCAGCAGCCCGGCCACGTACTCGACGCCGTTGCACAGGTGGATCCCGACGTGCTGCCCGGGGCGCACGCCCCTGCCCTGGAGGAAGTGGGCGAGCCGGTTGGCGTGCGCGTCCAGCTCGGCGTAGGTCGCGCGGCGGTCACCGCAGACGACGGCCGTGCGGTGCCCTACCGCGTCGGCGAGCCCTTCGAACAGATCCGCGTGGTTGAACTCCATTCGCACCCCTCCTGGGGGATCAGGGTTTGTCGCTGCCGACCATCCACATCGCGAAGAACTGCGCGCCTCCCCCGTACGCGTGCCCGAGGGCCCGCCTGGCGCCGTCCACCTGGTGTTCCCCCGCCATCCCCCGCACCTGGAGCGCCGCCTCGGCGAACCGGATCAGCCCGGAGGCGCCGATCGGGTTGCTCGACAGCACGCCGCCCGAGGCGTTCCACGGGGTGTCGCCGTCCAGGGCGGTGGCCCCGGACTCGGTGAGCTTCCAGCCCTCCCCCTCGGCGGCGAAGCCGAGGTTCTCCAGCCACATCGGCTCGTACCAGGAGAAGGGCACGTACACCTCCGCCACGTCGATCTCCCGGCGCGGGTCGGTGATCCCGGCCTGCCGGTAGACGTCGGCCGCGCAGTCCTTGCCGCCCTGCGGGTTCACGGTGTCGCGGCCCGCGCGGAAGATCGGCTCGGAGCGCGACGCCGCGCCGAGCACCCAGGCCGGGGTGCCGCCGGTGAGCCTGTCCTCCGAGGCGAGGACCATCGCGCAGGCGCCGTCGGAGGACGGGCAGGTGTCGAGGTAGCGGATCGGCTCCCAGAGCATCGGGGTCGACTCGACCATCTTCTGATCAATACCGGGGATCCTCAGGTGGGCGTACGGGTTCTTCAGCGCGTTGCGCCGGTCCTTGACGGCCACCAGGTGGCCGATGTGCCCGGGGGCGCCGGAGCGGCGGATGTACTCGCGGATGTGCGGGGCGAAGTAGCCGCCCGCGCCGACGACCAGCGAGGCGCTGAACGGCAGGTGGGTGGAGAGCGCCCAGGTCGCGTTGGACTCCGACTGCTTCTCGAACGCCACCACCAGCACCCGGTCGTGCACGCCGCCCTGGATCAGCGAGGCGCCGACGAGCGCGGTGGACCCGCCGACCGAACCGGCGGTGTGCACCCGCATCATCGGCTTGCCCGCGGCGCCCAGCGCGTCGGCGAGGTACGCCTCGGGCATCATCACGCCCTCGAACAGGTCGGGCGCCTTGCCGATGACGACCGCGTCGATGTCCTTCCAGGTCAGGCCCGCGTCCTCCAGCGCGCGCAGCGCCGCCTCGCGGACCAGCCCGGCGAGGGAGACGTCGCGCCGCTTGGTCGTGTAGTGGGTCTGGCCGACACCGATGACGGCGCAGGGATTGCCCATGGTCTCTAAGCCTCCATCACGGTGACGAGGTTGTGCTGGAGGCAGGGACCGCTCGTGGCGTGCCCGAGGGCGCGGCCCGCGGTGCCGTCCAGGATGCGCCCGGCCGCCTCACCGATCCTGATGAGGCCGGTGGCCATGACCGGGTTCGCGGCGAGGGGGCCGCCGCTCGGGTTGACGCGCGTGCCCTGCGGGAGCTCCAGCGCCTCGCGCAGGATGAGCTCCTCGTGGCTGAACTGGACGTGCAGCTCGGCCACGTCGACGTCACCCTTGCCGGCCCCCGCCGCGCGTGCGGCGTCGGCGGCGGAGACCGACCGGGCGAGGTCCCTCATGCCCAGGTAGTGCGGCTCTATGCGGTGCGCGATCCCCGTTATCCACGCGGGCCGCTCGCACAGCTCCCTGGCCAGGTCACCGGCCGCCAGCACCAGCGCGGCGGCGCCGTCGGTGATCGGGGCGATGTCGTACGGCCGCAGCGGCGCGACCTCCGCTTCCTCCCCGGTGGGATCCGGGCCGGGGTCCGGCAGGTCGAGGGCGTACGGGTTGGCCCGGCCGTCGGCGCGGCTGCGCCGTACGATCTCGTCCAGCTCGGCCCGGTCCGCCCCGGTGGCCGACGCCTGCAGCGCGGCGAAGGAGACCTGGTCCAGGCCGAGGGGGGCGAGGTAGTACGGGTCCAGCTGGAGCGTCATGATCTCCCGCAGGTCTCCCTGGGTCGACTTGCCGAAGCCGTAGACCAGGGCCGAGTCGACGTCGCCGTGCTGGAGCCTGACCCAGGCCTCGTACAGCGCCCAGGCCGCGTCCATCTCGACGTGGCTCTCCGAGATCGGCGGCCAGGCGCCGAGCGCGTCGAGCGCGGAGACGAACGAGAACGGCGCGCCCGCCAGGTAGTCGCACGACCCCGAGCAGGTGAACCCGAACCTCCGCAGCCCGGTGGCCGCCCGCACCTCCTCCAGCGGGGGCAGGATGAGCTCGGCCTCGCTCTGTCCCTCGTCGACGGCGCTGTGCCGGGTCTGCGCGAACGCGACGACCGCTATCTCCCGCATCTAGAGCTCCGCGTCCGGCTCGCCGGTGGGGGCGAACCACTTGATGTTCGACATGGACGTCGTCCGCTCCTCCTCGGGCACCCACACGGCCCGCACCCGCATGCCCTGGCGCACCTCGTGCGCCGGGATCCCGCCGACCAGGGCGATCATCGGGATGTCGGTGCCGTCGAGCTGGATGTACGCCGAGACGAACGGCACCTCGGGGGCCCGCGGGTCGGGCAGGTTGTTGATGGCGAAGGTGGTGATCGTGCCGGTGTCCGGGACGACCGTCTCCTCGGTGATCGACACCCCGCACTCGGGACAGGACAATCGGTAGGGCACGTAGACCTTGTGGCAGGTGCCGCACCGGCAGCCGATGAGAACGCCCTGCGCGACCCCCTCCAGGAAGCGGGTCAGCGCGAGGCCGGGCGTCACGGTGTACGCGACGCTGACCTCGGAGACGATCCTGGTGACCTCGGGGACGAAGCTCTCGATGTCGGTGATGTGCCCGGTGCGCCCGGCCCGCCAGCGGGGGCGCACCCGCAGCCCGGGGCGCATCGCCCTGACGTCCCCGGCGTCCACCGCGTGCACCAGCGCGGTGTCGGCGCCGTCGAGCCGGATCAGTGCCCAGGCGAACGGCCGGTCCAGCGGGTGGTTCCTCCTCGGGGTGGTCACCCACGCCCAGCTCTCCACGGTGCCCGCGGGGCCGACCTCGACGAACTCGCCGGTCACGGCGTCGCCGGTCTCCGGGTCGTACTCCAGCGGCGGCACCAGCGTGCGCCCGCCCGCCGTTCGGACCCCGACGAGCCGCCCGTCCCGCAGCTCGGTGAGGAAGCGCCCGATCACCGGTCCCGTCGTGCGCGTGTATCCGCCGGGGAACTCCAGCACGTGCCGCGCCCGCGGCGGCGTCCCGGCGGTGTCGTCAGATGGCACGTTCGTGTCCCTTCCAGTACGGGTCACGCAGCTTGCGTTTGAGGAGCTTGCCGTTGGGCTCGCGGGGCATCTCCGCGATGAAGTCGACGGACTTCGGCCACTTCATCCTCGACAGGCGGCCCCGCAGCGACTCGATGAGCTCGTCCGCCAGCTCCGGCGAGGGGACGATTCCGGCCGCGGGCTCGACCACGGCCTTGATCTGCTCGCCCCACTCCTCGTCGGGGATGCCGAACACGGCCACGTCGGCGATCTTGGGGTGGACCATCAGCTCGTTCTCGATCTCGGCCGGGTAGATGTTGGTCCCGCCGGAGATGATCATGTCGGCCTTGCGGTCGCAGAGGAAGAGGTAGCCCTCCTCGTCCAGGTAGCCGATGTCGCCGACGGTGAAGTGGTCGCGCAGCCGGTTCGCCGCGGTCTTCACCGGATCGCCCTTGTACTCGAACCGGACGCCCAGCATCTTCATGTAGATGGTGCCGGGGGTCCCCGTCGGGACGGGCTCCAGGTTCTCGTCCACGACGAGCAGCTCGCTGATCGGCCAGGCGGTGCCGACGGTGCCGGGATGGCTCCGCCAGCCCTCCGGGGTGGCGATGGTGCCGCCGCCCTCGGTGGCCGCGTAGTACTCGTAGACGCAGTCACCCCACCACTCCAGCATCGCCCACTTGACGGGGACCGGGCAGGGGGCGGCGGCGTGGATCATCCACCTGAGCGAGGAGAGGTCGTACTTGGACCGCACGTCGGCGGGGAGGGCGAGCAGGCGCTTGAAGTGGGTGGGGACCATGTGCGAGTTGGTCACCCGGTACTTCTCGCAGAGCCGGAGCGTCTCCTCGGCGTCCCACCTGTCCATGTAGACGAGGGTGTGCCCCATCTGCAGGGCCGTCCCGCCGAACTGGGTGACGGCGGTGTGATAGTTCGGCGAGGTGACCAGGTGGACGTTCTCCTTGCCCGGGGTGACGCCGAACAGGGTGAGCAGGAACGTCATCAGCTCGGCCCCCTCGTCCGGGTCCAGCCCGCTGAGCGGGCGGCGCACGCCCTTGGGCTTGCCGGTGGTGCCGGAGGTGTAGTGCATGGTGGCGCCCGCCGTACGGTCGGCGGGGGCGGTGTCCGGCTGTCCCTCGGTCAGCTCGGAGGCGGGCCGCGTCCCCTCTATCCGCCCGAACGCGAAGACGCGGTCGGCGGCGATGCCCGACTCGGCGGCGCCGCGCAGGCCCTCCTCGGCGTAGCGCTCGTGGACGAAGAAGGCGCGCGCCTCGCTGTCGGCGACGATGTGGCCGATCTCGGGGCCGGTGAGGTGCCAGTTGATCGGCGTGTAGTACCAGCCGGCCTGCAGGGCGGCGAGATAGAGGGTGAGCCCGTCGGAGCCGTTGGGCACGAGCCCGCAGACGCCGTCGCCCGCCTTGAGGCCGAGCCCCCTCAGGGCGTGCACGAGGCGGTTGGCGCGGGCGAGCAGGTCTCCGGCGCGGTGTTCGGTGCCGTCCGGGTCGACGGCGGCCACCCACTCGGGGTCCGCCTGCGCCAATCTCCAGAAACCGAGCGTACCCATCGGAAATCCTCTCGGTGGAAAGGCCCCGGCACGCCGGAGTGAATCACGTTCTCTTTATCGCGACAAGCCCTGGCGGAACGGGGTATTTAGAACAAGAATCTGTTCTTGTACGCATGGGCAGACTAACCCCGCGAGGTACGCCTAGCAAGCGCTTGACTCAGCACCGGCCCCGCCCGTTCAATGCAGGATCGGCACCCCGGGAGACGCCTCCCCCGGCGGTGCCGGAACCCCGGTCCTCCCCGGGCGGCGCCCCGCCCGAGGTCGCCGGAACCCCGGTCTCCCCCGGGCGGCCCGGCCGCGCGGGAACGACCGGAACCCCTCCCCCACCCGGGCGGGAACGCTACGAGTCCAGAATTTCCCATCAGGCACCTGGCGAATCAACGGAGGTCGTCCCGTGGAACTCCTGCCGATCAGCACCCCGCACTGCCGGGTCGAGCGTGACGGTCACGTCGTGGTCGTCACCATGGACCGCCCCGAGGCCAAGAACGCGCTCTCCACCGACATGCTGGTCGGCCTGGCCGACGCCTGGGCGTACGTCTCCGAGGAGCCCGGGGTCCGCGTCGCCGTGCTGACCGGCGCGCACGGGACGTTCTGCGCGGGCGCCGACCTGAAGGCGATGGGCAGCCCGTCGCAGGACGCCCGGGTGAGGGAGCGGGCCGCGGCCATCCCCGACTTCCACTGGAAGGGCCTGCTCCGCGACTCCGGCGCGCTGCCGACGAAGCCGATCGTCTGCGCGGTCGAGGGGTACGCCGTGGCCGGGGGCACCGAGCTGCTCGTCGGCACCGACATGCGGGTGGTCGCCGAGTCCGCCACCCTCGGCCTGTTCGAGGCCCGCCGCGCCCTCTTCCCCATGGGCGGCTCCGCGATCCGCCTGCCCCGCCAGATCCCGTACGCCTTCGCCATGGACATCCTGCTCACCGGCCGCGCCGTCACCGCGCGAGAGGCGCTGGCCATGGGCCTGGTCAACCGGGTCGTCCCCGACGGCGAGGCGCTCACCGTCGCCCTGGAGATCGCCGCCCAGATAGCCGGGTGCGGCCCCCTCGCCGTCCAGGCCATCCTCCGCGCCTACCGCGAGACCCTGGGCCTGCCCGAGGCCGAGGCCCTGAAGGTCTCCGACACCATCGGCTGGCCGGTCATCGGCTCCGAGGACGCCAAGGAGGGCTCCCGAGCCTTCCGCGAAAAACGCCCGGCCGCCTACCGAGGCGAATAACCCGGAGCACCACCGATTCCTTCTTCGTTAACCGCCACCCGCGATGCCCACGGCCCGTTTATGCTGCCGCGATGACCCGTCGATGAGTGAGCGGAGGCAGCCTTAGCCGATCTTGCCGGCTGGTACGGCCTGGTCAGCGGGCGCACCGATGACTACGACGCCCTCCGGCTGGTCGCGATCGTCGCCCCCGGCGGGCAAAGCTGGGCAAGTCCCTTTCGCGCGATCGCCGACGATGGAAACGACTGCCTCGTCAAGACCTTGGAGTCCTGCCGACGAGATTGGGCCAGAGGGTCACTCGCGGTCGAGTACGTCGTCGGCCGAGTGGGAAAGCTGATCGAAGCCCCGGTGTGTGACAGCCGGTTGATACGCATACCTGAGGACTTCAGGGGTGACGAGATCCGTCCCGGCGTCCCCCTGGTGCCCGGAATCGCCCACGCCGGCAAGGCCCTGGAACACGCCGACGAGCAACGCGACCATCTGGCGTACCGCGACCAGGATCACAACCGAGCCCGCCACGCCGGCGTCTACGCACTGTAAGACTGGTGTTACGGAGACGACGCTCAGTGGCTCTACGACCTCGACGACGACCGGTCCATCTATTCACATGATCACGGCCTGTACTTCCCACCCAACCTCGGCGCCGTCGACGCCGACATCCTCAAACGGTCCGCCGACGAACCGAACACGCTGCCCGACGCCCCGAAGGGGTTGGATCCGACGGCGGTCGAGACCGTCGCGCGGGCCCTTGAGAAAATAGATCGCGATGCTCTCGTCAATGTCCTGCGTGCCGTGCCAGCATCGTGGCCGGTGAGCGACGAGGCTTTGGCAACGCTCGGCTGGTTCCTCGAACACCGGGCGCCCGCCGTGGCGAGCCGTCTCCGAGCCCTAGCCTGAAGGGGGTGTGACACCCGGTGAGCAGATACATCTACTCGATCGTTCGCTGTCTCCCCGATCCGCGAACCGGCGAATTCGTCAACGTCGGCGCCGTGGCCGGCGACCCGGACACCGGCGACTGGGCTGTCCGGCGCCTGAGCAACACCGACCGGATCAAAAAGTTCGCACCGCCCGCGGCGATCAATGTCACCGACCGTTTCATGGTCCGCCTGAGCAGTTAGATAGCCGAGGCGCGAGAGACCCTGGAAACCGGGGACGGTCACCCGTTCGACGACGACTGGCTCCGCAGGCTGCATCACGACCATCGCAACATCGTGCAGCTCAGTCCGCCGCTTCCGATCGTCGCCAACCACGCCGAGGCCGCGCTCGACATCGTCTTCGGGCGAATGATCATCGATCCGGCGTCGCAACCACGACAGGTCACCGTCGGAAAGGACCGAGTCGTTCAGGATCTTCGTAGAGCCTATGCGCAGGCGCAGATCCCGGCGCACCTCCTGAGACCGAAATCGGAGGTGTTCATCGGCGACAAGCTGCGTTCCGCCGTCGACATAGCCGTCGCCAACGGCGAGGTCGCACAGCTGGCACAGGGCTGGTCCTTCCGGGTCACCGGCATGGACAGGCTCCTCACACAGGTGAAGGCCTGGGGCTTCGCGCTGGAACGCCTGCGTCGCGGTGACGAGGCGCGGATGGTGGACGCCCAGGGCCGTTCGAGCGAGGTCTCCCGAGACGTGAATCTGCAGGTGGTCATCGCGACCCCCGAGACGGCCCAGCAGGAGACGGCCTACGAGGAGGCGGAGCAGGTGTTCCGCGCGCTGGGCGCCGAGGTGCACCCCGTGGAAGACGTCGGCGCCGTGAGTGCCCGAGCCGTGGATCTCGTCCGGGAGCTGCTCTGACGCGTCCGGGATCGGTGCCCCGCTGCTCGCGAGCAGCGGGGCACTTCCGTATTGTCGACAGCGACCCTGGAGGTTCTGTGACATACGACGTAACGGCCGTACGGGCGTGTTTTCCCGCGTTGCGCGAGGGCGCGGCGCATTTCGACGGGCCCGGGGGGTCGCAGGTGCCCGAGGCGGTCGCGGAGGCCGTGGCCGGGGCGCTCCGGGCCGCCGTCTCCAACCGGGGGGCCGAGACCGCCGCCGAGCGGCGGGCCGACGGGATCGTGACCGAGGCGCGCCGGGCGATGGCCGACCTGCTCGGCGCCACGCCGGGCGGCGTCGTGTTCGGCCGGAGCATGACGCAGCTCACCTACGACATGGCCCGCGCGCTCGCCAAGGAGTGGCACCCCGGTGACGAGGTCGTGGTCACCACGCTGGACCACGACGCGAACATCCGGCCCTGGACGCAGGCCGCCGAGGCGCGCGGGGTCACGGTGCGCTGGGCCGACTTCGACCCGGAGAGCGGCGAGCTGGACGTCGGCGCGATCGCGAACCTGCTCACCGAGCGCACCAGGCTGGTGGCCGTCACGGCCGCGTCGAACCTGCTGGGCACCCGCCCGGACATCCCGGCGATCGCCGAGCGGGTACACGGGGCGGGGGCGCTGCTCTACGTCGACGGCGTGCACCTGACGCCGCACAGCCTGGTCGACGTCGGGCGGCTGGGCGCCGACTTCTACGCCTGCTCGCCGTACAAGTTCCTCGGGCCGCACCTGGGCGTGCTCGCCGCCGACCCCGGCCTGCTGGAGAGCGTCCGCCCCGACAAGCTGCTCCCCTCCAGCGACGCGGTGCCCGAACGCTTCGAGCTGGGCACGCTGCCGTACGAGCTGCTCGCCGGTACGACGGCGGCGGTCGACTTCCTCGCCGGTCTCGTGCCCGGCGAGGGGACCCGGCGCGAACGCCTCACCGGTTCGATGGCCGCGCTGGAGGAGCACGAGAGGGTGATGCTCGACCGGCTCGACGCCGGTCTGGCCGAGATCGCCGGGGTGACCTCGTACGGCGCGGCTTCGCGCCGCCGGACCCCCACGACGCTGTTCTCCGTCGGCCATGTCAGGCCGGCCGACGCCTACCGCTTCCTGGCCGAACGCGGCGTCAACGCGCCCGCGAGCAGCTTCTACGCGCTGGAGTGCTCCCGCCGCCTGGGCCTCGGCGACACCGGCGCGCTCCGGGCCGGGATCGCGCCGTACACCGACGAGTCCGACGTTGACAGGCTCCTCAAGGGCGTCCACGAGCTGGCCGGGGAGGCGGTACGGCCGGAGCCCGCGTGAGGCACCGGCCCGGCAGACCGCCACGCGCGAAGGGCGGGGCGGCCTGCCGGGCGGACGGGGTCAGGAGACGGGTTCGATCCAGATGTTGCGGAAGCGGGGGTTCTCGCCGGCGTCGCCGTGGTCCTGGAGGCGGATCCCGCCCGACGCCGCGCTCTCCGGGATGTGGTCGCCCGTGCCGCCGTCGACGGCCACGTCGTCGTGCACCACCACGCCGTTCCAGACGACCGTGACCCGCGCGTTGTCGGTCTTCACTCCCGCGCCGGTGTAGCGGGCCGCGCGGAAGGTGATCTCGTAGGTCTGCCACGTCCCCGAGGCGGTTGCCATGTTGCGGTCGGGCGCGCGCTTGTTGTAGATCGCGCCCGCCTCGTTGGCGGCCGGTGTGGTGTCACCGAACGACTCCAGCACCTGGACCTCGTAGCGTTCCTGGAGGAAGATGCCGCTGTTGCCGCGCTGCTGCCCGGTCACGTTCGGCGGGTAGTCCGGCTCGTACCACTCGGCGTGGAGCTTGAAGTCGCCGAACGTCCGCCGGGTGCGGATGTCGCCGCCGTAGGACTCCACGAAGCCGTTCGCGACCGGCCAGGTCGCCGCCCCGCCGCCCCGCTTCTCCCACGCCGCCAGGCCGGACCCGTCGAACAGCGTGATCCGCTCCGCCTTCGACACGGTGAGGTGGTCGAGGTTGACGTTGCCCGTGTCGCCGGAGTCGTACCTGTAGGCGATCGTGTTCGTGCCCCGGTTCAGGGTGAGCGCCTCCGTCTGGACGGCCCAGGCGTCCCAGCCGCCGGTGGCGGCCAGCCGCACCCGCCTGACCTTCTCGCCGTTGACGTACACGCTCACCGACCTGCCGGTGTCGGACGCGTAGCGGAGCCCGACGTTGTGCGGGCCGGTCGAGCCCGACCACACGGAGAACGACGTGCTCGCGCCCTCGTTCCAGTAGCCGTCGACGAAGCCCTTGTAGGTGTAGCCCTGGTGGTTCTGGTTCGCCTTCGCGCCACCGCCCAGCGTGGCGTTCTCCGCCTCGAACACCCGTTGCGCGGCCACGGTGATGGAGTCCAGGTTGACGTTGCCCTTGTCGCCGCTGTCGAACCTGTAGGCGATGGTGTTGGCGCCCTCCTTCAACGCGAGCGGTTCGACCCGGGTGGCCCACAGGTCCCACGTCTCCGTGGTGGGCAGCGGCACCTGCCTGACCTTGGTCCCGTTGACGTACACGCTCAGGGATTTGGTGCCGGGCGCGGGGTTCGGGCCGTTGGAGTAGCGCAGGCCCACGTGGTACGTGCCCTCCCTGGGCACGCGCACGGCGAACTGCGTGGCCGCTCCCACGGTCTGGTAGCCGTCGACGAAGCCGCTTCCCGAGTAGCTCGGATGGTCGGTGTTCAGCTTCGCGCCGCCGCTGTGCGAGGCGCTCTCCGCCTCGTACACGGTGTCGGTCTCCGGGCCGTTGACCAGGGTGTTGAGGGTGTACCAGGCCTCGGTGCTCCACAGCGGCTGCCCCGACGCCGAGCTGAACGGGCGCGGCGACCGCAGGTGCACCACGCGCCCCGGCTTGAGGCCCGCGATCTTCAGCGTGACCTTCTTCCCGTCGGGGCTCAGGTCCGCGGAGGTGGCGGTCAGCGGCTCCTCGTCCACCTTGGGGCCGCCGTAGGAGGAGGCCGCGGCGTACCGCCACTGGGTGATCTGGTACCTGGACGCGAGCGACGCGGCGGTCGCGGCCGACAGCGGCTGGGTGTACTCCAGCTCGAAGCCGCCCTCGATCGCGCGCATCCTCAGGATGTCGAAGGCCTTGTCGCCGCTGGGGGTCAGCTTCTGCAGCCCGTAGGTGAGCTTGCCCGTCTGGCCCCAGTTCCCACCGGCGCCGAGACCTCCGGCGTAGATCGCGCCGTCGGGTCCCAGGCTGATCCGGTTGACCCCGGCCTCCAGGCCCTGGGTGAGGCGGAAGACCGCGCCCTGGTACTCGCCGTTGACCTTCTCCAGGAAGCCGCGCTGGATCCCGCCGTAGGTGACGTCGCCGAACAGCAGCTGGCCCGCGAACCTGCCCTGCTTCACGAGCAGCGGCGTGCTGGGGGAGTTGGCGATCTCGTTGTGCGGCAGCCAGAGCACGGGCGCGGTCACCGGGTTGTCGTCGAACCGGCCGTCGGGGTTGGTGTAGTGGTTGAAGAACCGGTCCTGCTTGACGTGTACGAGTTTCGAGGCGGGCAGCCAGCCACCCTGGTTGTCCATGACGAACAGGTCGTCGTTCGGGCCCCAGCCGAGCCCGTTGGGCGTGCGCAGGCCTCCGGCGACGTACTCGATCGCGCCGGTGGCCTTGTCGACCTTGATGGTCGTGCCCCGGTCGGGGGCCGGTTGCGGGTCGGTGGTGGCGCCGCCGTAGTTGATGGCGACGGAGAGGTTGATGTAGAAGTGGCCGTCGCGGTAGAGCATCCCGAACGCGAACTCGTGGAAGTTGCCGCCGAACGGCCAGGTCGCCACGGTCCTGAGGTTGTCGGCGACCTCGTCGCCATCTGTGTCGTTCAGCTCCACCAGCCGGGACTTCTCCGACACGTAGAGCTTGCCGTCCACGTACTTGATGCCCATCGGCTCCTGAAGCCCACTGGCGATCTTCTTGGTGGTCACCCGTGCGGGCGAGGTCGCGCCCGTGACGTTGTCGAGCAGGTAGACCTCGCCGAGCCTGTTCTCCGAGCCGCCCCACGTGGTGATCGCCAGCCGGTCGTCGGGCAGCCAGTCCATCGCGGTCACCTGCGGCTGGAAGCCCGCCGGTCGCAGGTCGGTGAGCGCGAAGTCGGGGTGCACCGACTCCAGCGGCAGCCCGTCGCCCGGGGAGTCGGCGCCGCTCTCGCAGTCCTTGCGCCCGGGGGCGGTGACCCGCACCACGTCCGCGTCCGTGCTCAGCACCGAGTTCGGCACGAGGGTGAACGCCGAGGCGCCGGGCGGCTTCCACTCCAGCTTGAGCCGCTGGCCGTACAGGTGCTCGAAGTGGTCGACGCGCAACGCGTGGTAGCCGGTGGTCAGGTTGATCGTGCCGTCCACGGCGATCGCCGCGTGCCGCCCGTCGTTGGTGATCACAACGGTGTCGTCGACGCGCAGCCGGGAGCCGTCGTCGCTGGTGAGCCGGAACTCGTAGGTGCCCGCGGTGGCGATGGAGATGTTGCCGACGGCCTCGGTGACGAACTTGTCGGTCAGGCCGAAGTCCGCGTCGGAGGTCCAGTCGATCGTGGGCATCAGTTTGTCCACGTTGGGTGTCTGGCCGGGCTTGAGCGTGCAGAGCTTGGACAGTTCGACCTGGACGTCGTAGGTGCGCAGGGTGACGCCCGGCTGCTGCGGCGGCACCGCCGCGTGCGCCTGGGCGGGTACGGCGAGCCATGAGAGCGCGGTGAGCAGTGAGACGGATAACAGGGGTAATTTCCGCATGGCCGTTCCCATCTCGGTGAGGGTGCCGCGTCCGGCGCGGCGTGGGGGGTGCGGCACCGCCGATACGGCCGATGTAGCCGATACGGCCGTATCGGATGGCGGACGCCGGGTCTTGTTCGCTGTGACACGGAGGAGCTAACGCTGCTCTGCGCCGTAATCTAAGGCAAGATCTTCGGCTTGCCCATACCTTTTTGCCATTAATCGACGAAAGTCTCACTCACCACGACAGAAGGGTGTGACGACGCGGGACGGCCGGGGGCCGCCAAGGGCAGGCTCGGCCCGGAACCTACTCCTCTAGCGCGGGACCGGACCGCCGAAGAGGCCGCCGATGACGCAGACCTGGGTCTCGGCCGACAGGATCTCCAGCCGCACGGAGGAGCCGGGGGCGGTGAAGGGGATGTGGATCCTGCCGGTTCCCTGCTCGAAGACGACCTCGGTCTCCTGCTCCCCGACGCGCACGTAGGCCGCCGTCCGGGCGGTGGAGCGGTAGTCCAGGCCGAGGACGACCATGCCGCCCTTGTGGGTGAGGGGGACCGAGATCACGCCGCCGCGCTGGGGGAAGCAGCCGCCGGTGGCGGCGACGTAGGGGCCGGTGAGGCGGGCCGGGACGAGGCGGCGGCCGGTGCGGTCGAGCACGAGCGGGGCGGTGGCCGGGCGGGGGTTGCGCATGAGGGCGGCCAGCTCGGGCGGGGCCAGCGGGCTGAGGGTGAGGTTGCTGAGCCCCTCGTCCCCGTACCCGAAGCCGAACTGGTCGTAGGGGGTCTGCTGGGGGTAGACGTCACTGCCCGGCGGGGCGGCGGCCAGCGTGGTCCGCACCGAGGCGAGGTAGGAGCGGATCTCGGCCCGCCCCGGCTCCGTCCCCGTCACGTATCTGTGCGCGGAGTAGACGGAGCAGGCGGCGACCCCGGCCGCCAGCAGCGCGCAGGCGGTCCTGACGGCGGCGCGGGCCGGGATCCGCCTGCGGTACGGGCGCGCCTCGCCCAGCAGCGGCAGCATCGCGAGCGCCAGGCAGAGGGCGATCACCGGGGTCACGTCCGCGAGGTAGCGGGCCTCCTCGCCCAGGGCGCGGTCCAGGGAGCGTCCGGCCAGGATCGGCACCATGAGGAGGGGCGGGTAGACGGCGAGGACGAGCCACGCCTTCCACGCCCCGCGCCGGAAGAACAGGGTGACGGCGACGACCACCGCGACGAGCAGCCAGGCCGCGCCGATCATCAGCTGCGGCGGGACCGCGTAGAACTTGTACCACCAGCGCCCGGGGCCACCGGCCGCGAGCACGGGGAGGGTGACGCCCAGCATCCGCGCCATCGCCCGGCCCGCCACCTCCGAGGCGGGCGCCCCGACGGTCTGGCCGTGCAGGCGGTCGAGCTGCATGACGAACAGGATCGAGTACGCGCCCGCCATGGCCGCGTACGCGCCGAACACCACCGCCAGGGAGCGCAGGCGCTCGCGGACCGGGAAGTACAGGACCGTGACCAGGACGAGCAGCAGTGGAATGGCGAAGACGGCCTTGAGGTGGAAGGAGCCGAGCCCGAACAGGAACCACAGTCCCGTCACGACCGCGTCCACGCCCCGCCCCGACCGCAGGAACGTCACGTGGGAGGCGACCGCCATCGCGATGGCGACCTGCAGCGGCAGGGCCTGGACCGCCGCCGCCCACCAGTAGAAGGCGGGCAGGGCGAGTGGCGTGAACAGGTAGAGGGACAGGGGCACCAGGATCGCCCAGCGGGCGCCGAACAGCACGCGCAGCATGCGGTACACGGCGAGCGAGGCGGCGAGCTGGAAGAGCAGCAGCGCCGCCGCGGTCACCGTCCAGTTGTACGCGCCGAGCGCGGTGACCACCTTGTTGGCGATCATCCCGACCGGCATCACGTGCGCGGAGTAGACCCCGAAGAGATAGTCGAGCCCGAACGGCTCGGCCGCGGCCCGGCCCACCATGTTGAGGTCGTCGCCGAAGAAGCCGCCCCGGTGCAGGACCACGGCCCGCCAGGCCAGCTGGGCCGCGACGAGGACGAGCGCGACGCCGAACACCCTCCGGCTCCCGGGGAAGGGCCGGGAAGCCCTCGCCAGGGGATCGGGGGCACGGTCGGTGACCTGGGGCGACGCCATCATTCTCCAAACTCATCGGCTCTGATGAGTTCTTAGCCCATTCGTCCAGGTATGAGCTACCTACTCGCTGGTAATGCGGCCCAATCGTTCCATTGCCTCGACGTACTGCTCGATCATGCCGAAGACGACGTCCCTGGTGGACCTGACCTGGTTCATCGTGCCGATGATCTGCCCGGCCGGGAAGGTCGCCAGCTCGGTCGCGTCGGAACGGCCGATCCGGCGCAGCGCCTCGGAGATCAGCATGAACTGCAGCGGCATCGGGAGCGTGCCGGGCGACTCCCGGGACTCCCAGGCGTCGGTCCACTCGTTCTTGAGCAGCCGCGCGGGCTTGCCGGTCCAGGACCGCGAGCGCACGGTGTCGCGCGAGGTGGCCGCCAGGATGCGCCGCTTGACCACCTCGGAGGTGTCGGCCTCCTCCACGGCGAGCCAGATCGACCCCGTCCACACCCCCTCGGCGCCGAGCGCGAGCCCGGCCGCCATCTGGCGGCCGTCGCCGATGCCGCCCGCCGCGAGCACGGGGACGCCGACGGCGTCCACGACCTGCGGGATGAGGACCATCGTGGAGATCTCCCCGGTGTGCCCGCCCGCCTCGGTGCCCTGGGCCACGACGATGTCCACGCCGACCTCGACCTGCTTGATCGCGTGCCGGGGGGTGGAGGCGAGCGCGGCGACCTTCACCCCCTTGGCGTGGGCCTGCTCGACCACGTCGGCGGGGGGCGGGCCCAGCGCGTTGGCGAGCAGTGCGATCGGGTGCCGCAGGGCCACCTCGACCTGCGGGCGGGCGGTGGCGTCGGTCCAGCCGAGCAGCACTCTCCCGGCGTCCGCGTCGGCCGACAGCTTCGGCACGCCGTGGGCGGCGAGCAGGCCGTCGACGAACTCCCGGTGCCCCTGGGGGATCATCCCCTGGAGCCGTCCCACGAGGTCCTCGGGGGAGTCGACGCCGAGGTCGGAGCCCGCGTACGAGGCGGGCATGACCACGTCGACGCCGTACGGTTTGCCGTTGACGTGGTCGTCGATCCACTTGAGCTCCGTTTCGAGCTCCTCGGGGGTGAAGTAGAGGGCGCCGAGCACGCCCATCCCCCCCGCGCGGCTGACCTCGGCGACGACGTCACGGCAGTGGCTGAACGCGAAGATCGGCAACTCTATCCCGAGCATGTCGGTAACACGTGTCCGCATACCACGACTGTACGACCGGCCGAGAACAAACTGCAACGCGTTCTATTCCAGAACATTTCCGTTTGTCGCAACCCAAAGCTACTCGCGAGTAATGAAGCGGGAAGAAAGGTGGAACGCGTTCCAGTAGTCACCCACCGGAGAGCACGAAAAGAGGGAGGCCGCGGGCGTGTGCCCGCGGCCTCCCTCGGTGGTTCCCTCAGGGCCTCAGACGTCCCTGCGGCGCCTCATGAGGAGGAAGCCGACGACGACCAGGATCAGGCCGCCCACCAGGAGCGCCACCGGGATCGTGGTCTTGAGCAGCGTGATGGTGTTCCTGCCGTCGACCGCGTTCTTGACCAGGTCGTCCTGGGTCTGCTGGGTCATCTTCGCGGTGGCGACGAAGGCGAGCGAGCGCTCGACCCCGTCCTGGGTCTTGAGCACGTCGTGGCGCTGCTGCTCCTGCCGCACCGGCGAGCCGGTGGCCGGCTCGATCCAGTAGGTGTTGACGCCGTCGTAGATCCGGTCCACCTGCACGTCGCCGGTGTCGTCCATGCCGAGGACGGAGGCCGGGGCGGTGATGGTGTCGATCTTGGTCGCCGGGACGGACTGCTCGAACCGGTAGACCGTGAGCCCCCCGACCTGCTCCTCGCCGACGAACTTGGCGTCGAACGCCTTGCCGGTGGTCGAGTTGAACACGCTGTACGTCTTCTTCTCGACGTCGAAGGGCCACTTGTAGATCTGGCCCTGGAGCCGCACGGGGTCCTTGTCGATGTTGACGTCGCAGCAGTTGACGCCCTCGCCGGTGTACTTGTTGAAGGCGCTGCGGCGCTCGGTGAAGTTGATGAGGGGGTTCTGGTTGGTCACGTCGTTGACCGCCATCGCCTCCTCCCAGACGACCCGGTCGCCCTCGGCGGCGGCGACGTCACCCCTGGTGGTGACGGTGATGTCGAGGTCACCCGTCATCACCTTCAGGTCCCCGGGGCTGAAGTACTGGGCGTCTACGGCCTCCAGCTTGCTGATGCCGTACTGGTTGGCGGGGGCGGCGATGAGACTGGCCGCCACCTGGAACCGTACGAGCGGTGCGAGAACAATGAGGAATGCCCCGATTCCGATCAACACCAAACCGATGACGCGACGCATCGCTCCTCCAGGGGCCGTGCGCTGTATAGGTGTCCGGATCGCCCTATAACATGTTCCATTTCGCGATATGTTAGTGCCGGGAATCATCTACGTCACCAGGGATGCCAAAAAGTGACCGAAACAGGTTCTATGCCGGTTCACCGGGAGTTGACCGGCGGGGACGCGCGGGATCTCCCGGCGGTCGGCGGGCATCTCGACGCGATGGACGGCGTCCGCGCGGTCGCCTCCTTCGGCGTTCTGGTATACCACGTGGCGAGCACGACGGGCGCATCGCTGCGGGAGGGGTTCCTCCCCGCCCTGCTCTCCCGGGGCGACATCGCGGTGCCGATCTTCTTCCTGCTCTCCGGTTTCCTCCTGTACCGGCCCTGGGCCAGGGAGGCCATAGAGGGCGCGGCGGGCACAGCGGGCGCGCCTCCACCCCGCGTCGGCGACTACCTGTGGAAGCGGGCGCTGCGCATCCTGCCCGCGTACTGGCTCGTGGTCGCCGTCGCGCTGTCGCTGTGGTCGTGGCCGCGGGCGGCCGACCCGGTCAGCTGGCTGCCCTTCCTGCTGCTGGTGCAGAACTACGTCCCCGACCCGTGGTGGGCCGGGGCGAGCCCGCCGGGGCTCGGGCAGATGTGGAGCCTCTCGGTCGAGATGACCTTCTATCTCGCCCTCCCGCTGATCGCCGTCGCGCTGCGCGCGCTGGCCCGGCGCGGCGCGGACCCGGTGGCGCGGGCCCGGCTGCTGCTCACCGGCATCTGCGCGCTCGCGCTGGTCTCCCCCCTCTGGGCAATCTTCAGCCACCTCCCGGCGCACCGGCCGGAACTCGGCCTCTGGCTCCCCCGGTCGATGCTCTACTTCGCGACGGGCATGGCGCTGGCCGTCGTCTCGCTCTGGGCGCACGCCGAGACCGACCCGGACGCCCCGGTGCGGCGGCTGACCAGGGGGCTGCGCGAGTCGTGGGTGACCTGCTGGATCATCGCCGCCCTCGTCTACGCCGTCGCGGCCAGCCCCGTCGCGGGGGGCCGCCTCTTCGAGATCCAGGACCTGTGGACGGACATCTTCGAGATGATCCTCTACACGGCCTTCGTGCTGGCCCTGCTGGCTCCGGTGGCCCTGCAGACCGCTGCGTCCTCGCCGCCCTCGCCGCTGCGCTCGCTGCTCGGCAACCGGGTGATGCGCTATCTCGGCCGCATCTCCTACGGCGTCTTCCTGTGGCAGTTCGTGGTGATCGTGGGCTGGTACGAGCTGACCGGCCAGGAGAGTTTCACCGGCGGCCTGCTGACGACGCTGGTGGTGTGCACCGCGTTCACCGTGCTGCTCGCCGACCTCAGTCACCGGCTGGTCGAGGCTCCGGCGCAGCGGCTGCGTCGGTTCCGCCGTCGTCGCTGACCCCGTCCTCCTCTTTCTCCCCGGGGTCGTCCCCGGAGCTCGCGGGAGCGGGGACTCGGGCCTGTACGCGCAGGCCCGCCACCAGCAGCAGCGCCCCGAGTACGGCGCACGACAGCGGGACCACCCGGTTGACGAGCGTCGTCCAGCGGCCGAACTGCTCCGCCTCCCCGGCGTTCCACCGCTCGTCCCCCTCGCTGGTGCGCATGTCGGCGGCGAGCGCGACCAGCCGCCCCCGGCCGTCGGGGGTGCGCAGGGTCCTGACCAGGTTCTCCCTGAACCCGATCACCATGCCGCTCTCCGGCTCCACCCAGAAGGTGCGGGTCCCCTCGACGTAGGCGTTGACGGGGAACGGCCTCGCGCCGCCCAGGCCGAGGACCGACCCCGGCAGCTCCATGGGCTGCTGGGCGAGCCGCTCGTTGACCAGGCGCTGCGCGTAGCGGTTGACCCGGACGCCGTACAGGGTCTCGATCCCCTCGAAGCGGGCGGCCACCGGGCGCCGGACGAGCGGGTCGTAGACCTGGTAGGCGATCGGCCGGGCGTCGAAGGGCCAGCGGAACACCAGCCCGCGCGGGGCGGGGTTCGCGTTCTCGTCGACGTAGTTCTCGCAGCAGTTGACCGCCAGCCCCGTACGGCGGTCGAAGGCGGCGCGCCGCTCGTGGTAGTCGACGCGCCGCCCGTCGCGGGTGGCGAGGGAGACGAACTCGGTCCACACGGCGACGTCGGGCGTGGACCTGACCGTGTCCCCGTACCTGGCCACGACCGTCTCCAGCGGGACGCCCCGGTGCGTGCGCAGGGTGGCGGTGTCGAAGTAGGAGCCGGACTCGGTGGTCAGCTTGGTGATCCGGTCCTGCTCGGCGGGCAGCAGCAGGCCGCTGGGGTAGACGTGGAGGCGCACCAGCGCGGCCAGCGTGATCAGGAAGGCCCCGGCGACCAGGAGCAGCACGCCCCGCGACCTCTGGTCGTTCATCCTCGCTCCCCGGGTCGGAGGGAGCCGTCCTGCCGGAGGGGGCCGTCCTGCCGAAGGGGACCGTCCTGGGCGCGTGCCCGTACCGGCAGCCACGAGCGGGGTGGCGGCGGCACCCGCGCCGCGGCGAGCAGCAGGCCGAGCGCGACCAGGCAGAGGTACTGCGCCGCCACCGCCCCGGCGTCCCCGCCGTAGCCGAGCGCGAGACCTGCCGCGCCGAGCGCCGCCGCCACCGGGAACGGCGTGAGCAGCACCCGGCCGATCCGGTACGGCGAGCCGCCCGCGCTGTGCCCGGCCCCGGCGACGCCCCGCAGCCACAGGGCGAGCGCCGCCACCAGTCCGGTCAGCGCGGCACCGGCCCAGCCCTCGGCCAGCAGGCCCAGCGCGGGGGCGAGCGGCCACAGCCAGGCCGCCCGCACCGCCGCGGGCGGCGACGCGGGAAGTCTCCTGCCCGGCCGGGGGCGGGCCAGGGCGAGCACGACGACGAGCGCGACCAGCGCCCAGCCGACGATCAGCGACGTCCGGTAGAGGCCGTCGGGGGCGTACGTCAGCACGACGGTCCCGCTCCCGGGGGGCAGCAGCCACGCCTGCCGCCAGCCGTCCAGCCTGGCCGGTTCCAGCACGCGCCCGCCGAACGACGCCTGCCAGCCCCGGTTGAAGTTCTCGCCGAGCGCCAGGTAGGAGGGTTCCGTCGTGGACACCTTGACCCGGCGCTCCCCGGCGTCCCACCTCTCGACGGCCGCGGCCCGCAGGGTCACCGCCGCCGCGCCCCCGGTGCTCGTAGTGCTCCCGGCAGTCCCGGTACCGCCTCCGGTGGCGCGCAGGACCATCGAGTCCACCCGGAAGCCCTGGAGCGCGGCGGCGCGCACCCGCAGCGTGCCGCCCTGGGACCACACCGCCTCGCAGGCCCGGTAGCCGACCGGACGGCCGTTGAGCAGGTCGCCCAGGGTCCCGCTGTGGATCTCGGTGGGCGTCTCGACCCCGTTGACGGTGAGCGTCGGGCCGAACCCGCAGGGCATCCTCACCGGCTGCGTACCCAGGGCGGGCAGCGGCGCGACGCCGGGAACGGCCACCCCGAGCACCTCCATCCGCCAGGAGCCGAGGGCGGCGAAGGTGAGTTTCACCCGGCTCGCCCTCATCGGCGCGAAGCGGATCCACCCGTCCTTCGAGGCCCAGGCGTACCGGACGCCGTCGTCGGTCTCGACGGTGACCCGGACCGGCGGGGCGCCCAGCCTGGTGTCGGGGAAGTCGACGCGCAGCCGCGACAGGGTCACCTTCCTGCCCAGCTCGGCGGAGAGGGAGGGCGCCAGGTCCTTGTCCCCGGCGTACCAGATGGTCCTGCGGTCGTCGTCGAAGGCCGCGTAGGCGCCGGTGGCCGGGATGTCGCCCGCGGTGGAGGAGGCGGTGGCGCGCGGGAAGCTCCCGGTGGGCATCAGCAGGGTCTCCGCCACCCGCTGGTCGGTGAGCACGGCCCTGCCCTCCAGCACCCGCCTCCCGGTGGCGACGGGAACCGACCGGTCGAAGCCGTAACCGTCCTCGCCCACGAAGCGCAGCCTGTCCGAGCAGGTCCAGGCGTAGGAGCCGAGCATGCAGCCGGGGGCGGTGTCCGTCCGGCTGGTCACGACCGTCCGCCCCGGCTCAGAGGGGTCCGCCGAGGAGGATGGCGAGGAGGCGGGCCCCTGGGCGGGCACCACGAGCGTGCGGCCGGGGCGGACCCCGGGGATGGACAGCTCGGTGATGCCGACCCGGGGGTTGGGGTCGCGGAGGACCCCGGTGACCCGGATCCTGAGCCGGGACGTCCTGCCCGCCGGGACGTTCAGCTTCTCCCACAGGGAGGTGAGGCCGAGCCGGGTGCGCACCCGGCCGGTGTCGGTCTCGACCATGACCTCGGAGACCGTCACCGCGTTCTCCGAGCGTTCGAAGACGGCCTGCATCGAGGGCACCGGGATCGGCTCGGCGAACTGGACCTCCAGCCACTGCTCGGTGGGCGGCTCCCAGCCGGTGGAGCGCCAGCCGGTGCGCAGGTCGAAGTCCACCGCGGCGAACGGCTGCTGCCCGCCGTCGCGGGTCCCGGGGGTCACGCCGAGCCTGGACTGCGAGGAGGAGGCGGTGACGCCCTTGATCCCGGTGAAGACGGCGACCGTCTTGGGCTCGGCCCAGACCGGATCGGTGAGGTCGTGGGCGGGCCCCCGGCCCTCGTAGGGCTCGTCCGGCGTCATCGTCTCGCCGTACGGCCTGCGCAGGTCGCTCACCACCAGCTCGCGCCGTCGCATGGTGTCGGTGAGCACGGTGTCGGCGGCGGGGATCGCGTCCGCGCCGGGGTCGTCGCCGAGGATCACCGGCCGGTCGTCGTCGAGGACGCCCTCCTCGGCCATGGTGAGCAGCGCCTCGGGGCCGCCGGAGACCCGCAGCGGCCGTGCCGCGGCGACCGTGCCGACCACCGGACGCGCCCCGGCGACCTCGTAGATCTCCAGGGAGGTGTACGGCTGGTCGAGCCAGCCCGCGCCGGTCGAGGAGTCCTCGAAGCCGACCGTGGGCCCGAAGCCGCGCACCCGGTTCAGGCCGGGAGAACGGTCCAGCGCCTCGTGCACGCGGGCGGGCCACGCGTCGCCGAAGGCGACCCTGTCGAGGTCGTTGCGGATCAGCAGGTAGCGCACGCCCATCCGGCGCAGCGTCTGGGTGAGCCCCTCGGAGCCCTGCCCGTTGGCGAAGCGGTCGTCGATCGCCTTGACGAGCCGGTTGGAGCCGGCCGTGCCCCACGGCACGATCGTGTTGCTCACCCAGCGGGCCTTCCTCAGCAGCGGCTGGAACGGCTCGTCGAGCGGCCTCCCCCAGGTGTACTCGCCGCGCCTGGCTCCCGGCAGGACCAGCACGGTGCCCTGGTCGGCCCGGTCGTCCAGCCAGGAGGCCGCCTGCCGCCAGTGCTCGGGGACGTCGGCGAACGCGCCGCTCGGCGCGATGCCCGCCGAGGCGACGGGGACGAGGGTGAGCCCGACCAGCCCGGCCCCCGCCACCGCGACGGGCAGGCGGACGAGGGCCCTGCGCGCCCCCACGTACGAGACGAGCGCGGCGAGCCCGAGCACGAGCGGCAGCCGTACGAGCGCGTTGAACTTGTGCAGGTTGCGGAACGGCGCGAGCGGGCCGTCCAGCAGCGCCCTGACGGGTTCGGCGAGCGGCCCGGCGTGTCCCGCGACGAGGATCGCGACGCCCGCGAGCGTGGTCAGCAGCAGGAAGGCCCGCTCGGGCGTGCGCGCGAGGGTGAGCCCGGCCAGCCCCAGCCCGGCGACGAGCGCGGTCACCAGCACGAGCCAGGGCGTCGTGGCGTGCTCGTAGGCGGCGGGCAGGAAGGGGCGGCCGTCCACGGGCAGGAAGGCCACCCAGCTGTTCATGCCGCGCAGCACGTTGGTGAGCGAGCCCACGACCGTGGTCGTCCACGCGTTCTCGGTGAACGGCATGAAGGAGAAGACGTACCGGCCGAGCATCACCAGGGGGACGAGCCACCAGAACGACACCGCGGCGATCATGGCGAGCCACCAGGCGATCAGCCGCCGCTTGCGCGGGCCGCCCTCCCGGGTCAGCAGGTAGATCATCGGTACGACGAGCACGGCCAGCTCGGCTGCGGCGTTGATGCCGCCCGCGCACAGGAACGCCAGCGCCGACAGGCCGGCGGCCCTGCGCGGGCTCGTCTCTCCCCGCGCCCCCCTGACGAGGTGGAGCAGCACCCAGGGCAGGAGCGCGCTGGGGGCGAACTCCACGGAGTTGAACCCCATGAGCGCCTGCGCGTGCGGGGCGAGCGCGTAGGCGAGACCGGCCAGCACCCCGGCGAGCTGCCCGCCGATCCGCAGCGCCCTCGCCACCTGGGCGACGCCGACGAAGGCCACGCACAGGATCAGCGTCACCCAGAGCCGCTGCACCACCCAGGGGGGCATGCCCGCGTTGATCAGCAGGGTGTAGAAGGGGCCCATCGGGAAGATGTAGCCGTACGCCTGGTTCTGCAGGTGTCCCAGATAGTCCTGGTCCCACATGTTCAGCGCCTGGGAGAGGAAGCCGATCGGGTTGATCGGCATGTCCAGCTTCGTCTCGGCGATGAGCATGCCCGGCGCCATGTTGAAGGCGACGGCCGCGAGGAAGAGGCACCCGGCGAGCAACCTGAGCCTGCGGCGGAGCCCGGTGTCGGAGGCTCCGAACGTGGCGGGAGGCGCGGCCAGGCGGGTGATCCACGCCTCAGGGATCACGGACACTTATGGCGGGTCGGTCTCACCCGTGGCGAGACAGGGATCGGATACATGGAGGTGACGACCGTTTTTAGATAGTTCCGTGGTGATTAGTCCGGTCATCGTAGCGCCCGTTCTCCCCCAGGTGAACTCGGCGGCCCAGAGCCTGCACGCCTGCTGGATCTCCTCGCGCCTGGCCGGGTCCGACAGTTCCCGCAGCGCGCGGTCCACCACGCCGGCCAGCGCCTCGCCCTCCTTGACCAGCCAGCCCGTGACGCCGTCGCGTACCGAGTCGCGCAGTCCCGCGACGTCGAAGGCGACCGTCGGGACGCCGAGCGCGGCGGCCTCGATCACGGTCAGCCCCCAGCCCTCGAACTCCGAGGCGGTGACGTTGACCCGCGCCGCCCCCAGGATCGCGTTCTTGGCGGCCTCGGGCAGGAAGCCGTGCATATGGACCCGGTCCTCCAGCCCCCGGCGGGCGGCGTGGGCGGCGAGCCGCTCCCGCTCGCCGCCGCGCCCGATCACGTGCACGTGGATGCCGGGCCAGGCCGCTTCGAGGTCACCGGCGAGGTCCACCACCCGCTCGACGCGCTTGTGGCCCACGAGCCTGCCGAGGTAGACCACGGCGGGATCTCCCGCCGTGTCCCCGACGCTCGCGACCGGGCGCGCCACCGGGCTGCCGTTCGGGATGACCTGGATCGGCGCGAGCCAGCCGAGCCGCTCGCGCAGCTCGTTCCTGGAGGACTCCGAGACCGTGACGGTCGCGCGGCGCCGGTAGACGAGCCGGGCGACCGGCCCCTCGACGAAGCAGCCGATCCTGGCCAGCCAGCGCGGGAAGAAGGCGTGGAACTGGCGGTCGTGCACGTGGTGCACCAGGGAGACGACCGCCGTGCGCCGCCTCACGACCAGGGGGGCGAAGAAGGGGATGCCGTTCATGCAGTCGATGACGGCGTCGAAGCGCCCGCGCCGCCACAGCAGCCAGAGCGGGACCAGCAGGTAGACGAGGAACGGGTTGCCCATCCGCCGCAGCGCGATGCCGTCGCGCTCCTCGGCCGCGGACTGCCCGGCCTCCCTGGAGGTGACGAAGGTGACCGAGGCTCCCTGCCCGACCAGGTAGCGGCTGACCTGCCAGGCGTACTCCTCGGCGCCGCCCGCCACGGACTGCCGCGGCTCGCGGAAGTTCAGGACGGCGACGCGCACCCCGCGCATGGACGGCCGCTGCCGCGCCGTCTCGGCCACCAGGCCCGCGGCGGGCGCCGGGCCCGAGGCCCGGGGGGTCGCCCTGGCGCCCTGTCCGGCCACGACCACTCCTATCTCCTGCATCTCCTGTGACTCCGGGTGGCGTGTCCCTGTACGACGGGTGTCCGGAGGAACCGCCGTACGGCGCGCGAGAACGGCGCCGGGGGGAATTCGCGCATGCGGCGGCCGGGCCCTGTCGCGTCGACGTGACCCGGAACGGGTTTCCCTCGCGTCGGGGGTGGCGGCGCTCAGGCGGCTGCCGGGGCCGGCCCGCGGCCCCGGGCCGTCACCTGGTGCCGTAGTTGTAGAGCGGTCTGTTGGGCGGCTCGGGGGTGGGCGCCGCGACGTTCGTGACGGCCACCGACGCTCCGACCGCCAGCACCGCCCCTACCGCCAGAGCGGCAATCACTCGCAACACTCGAGTTCTCCCTCCAACGCGTGGTCGTGCGGTCTGCCCGACAGTAGAACCTGATACAGGTCCTCAGCTAGTCAATCGGTAAAAATGTGATAAATAATGTTACCAGCTGGTAAATCGCGACATAGTTGCATCTCAGGGAATCAGAGGCGGAAGAGAAGCAGGTCCTGACCTGCGAAGACCAGTCTCGCGCCGGGGAGCCTGTCACGGAACAGGTTCTCGTTCGATCTCTGGATCAGCACGTAACCGATCCCCTCAGCGGCGAGCGGGCCGGTCAGCGGGCCGGACCCCGCGAGGACCGCGCCGACCCGGCGCGCCAGCGGGTCCTCGGTGGCGAGGGTGAGCGTGCGGCCGTCCCCCAGCCCGACCGGCAGGCCGTCGTTCCAGACGACCCTCCGATGGAAGAGCTTGACCGCCGGGTCGAGCACCACCCGGCCCCCGTTCCAGCCGAACGCCCGGTAGGCCCCCCACGGCAGCGTCAGCAGCGCCCCCGGCGCGGGATCCGCGTCCACGATCCTCTGCGCCCTGGACCAGTCCGGCGGGTAGTCGGCCGCGACCAGCCGGCCGAACGCCCCCAGCGCGAAGGTGGGCAGCACCAGCAGGGGCAGCACGAGCATGCCGGGCCGGACCGCCGGGGCCAGGCGCGCGGTCACCGCGGCCAGGCCGACCGCCTGCAGCAGGACGAAGGGGGCGAGGTAGAGCTGCCCGTCGCGGAGCGGCCCGAAGCCGGGCCACAGCCCGACCATCGCCTCCACCACCCCCGGCAGGAAGGCCCCGGCGCACCCCACCGCGAGCCCCGCCGCCGACGCCGCCGCCAGCCCACCCCAGTACGCGGGCCGCCCGCCGCTCTCCCCGTCACCTTCGCCGGAGTCCCCGCCGCGTCCCTCCTCCGTACCTTGACCTCGGTGACCGCGCGTCGCGAGCGGCCACCCCCCTTTGAGCAGGGCGTACGCCGCCACCGCCGCCACCGCCACCGCGAGCCGGACCAGGGCCGACCACCAGGTCTCCTGTCCCGGTACGGCGGCTCCCGAGTTCCACACGCCCCCGAGGGTGAGCAGGCTGCCGAGGGTGCCCAGCGGCCCGTCGGCGCGGGGCGCGAAGGCCCGCACCCCGGCGGGGTCGGTGACGGCGGCGCTGCCCAGGGCCGGGACCAGCCACGGCAGGCTCAGCACGGCGACGACCAGCAGGGCGCGCGGCGCCCGGCGGCCCGCCACGGGCAGCACGGCCATCGCCGAGACGAGCATCGCCTGGAAGCCGCCGACCGCCGCGGGGACCAGGGCGAGGGCCGTCCTCCAGATCCCCTCGCGGGTGACCGCGCGCACCGCCCAGGGCAGGCCCGCGTACCCGAGCAGCAGCGCCCACTGGCCGAGCAGCAGCCGCTGGGCGAGGTAGACGTTCCAGGCGTAGAACGCGGCGGCGGCGAGCCGGGCGACCTGGCGCTCCCCGGGCACCAGGGCCGCGGCGCCCGTCGCGGCGAGCACGAAGATCCCCAGCAGGATCGCCTTCTGCGCGATCTGGGCGGGAAGGACCGACGAGAGCAGGGCCACCACGAGGTCGCTCGGCACCGCGCGGGGGAAGCCGCCGCCGGTAGGCGGGATCGCCGGGATCGGCGGATCGGGCACGAACACCATGTCGTAGCGGAGCACGAAACCGGGACCGAGCGCGGGCCAGAGCGCGAGCACCCCGAGAAGCAGCCCCACCAGGGCGGGAGCCAGGAACGGCGTGGAGGCGCGAAGGGCTCGCACTAGCGGGCTGCGGGGCGGAACAGCACCATGTTCACGTACTCGCCGCCGGGCCTGAGGAGACGGGAGATGAAGCTCCGCTCCACCTCGCCGACCGCCGCCTCCTGGTGGGCGGCGAGGTCGAAGCCGTCCAGCGGGACCCAGGTCCCGCCGGTGAGCACGGAGCCGGTGTAGCCCCACTCGGCGAGCTGGTCGACGACCAGCCCGATGTCCTGGTGCCGGGTCTCCAGCTCGACGAGCAGGACGGGCCGGTCCCGGTGGACGGTCCGCTCCGCGCCGCGCAGGGCGGCGAGCTCGTGGCCCTCCACGTCGACCTTGATGAACCGGACGTCCTTCAGCCCCAGCTCGTCGATGGTGACGGTCGGGATGTCCACCGGAACACCCTCGCCCTCCCCGTGCACGAGCGAGGCCGTGGCCTCCGCTCCCCGCCCGCCGCCGGGGATCCACAGCCGCGCCGTACCCGAGCGGTCCGAGGCGCCCGCGGCGATCACCCGGACGTCGGGAAAGGTCCGTCGGAGCATGGCGGCCAGGCGGGGGTTGGCCTCGATCGAGACGACGTCGCAGCCGAGCCGCCGCAGTTTCGCGGTCCACGGCCCGTACCAGACGCCCACGTCGACGGCGGTGCCGCCGCGCGGCGCGAACTCCCCGGCGCGGGCCAGCTCGGCGTCCAGCCGGGGGTAGACCCGGCGGATCACGGCGCCGAACCAGCGCAACGGGATCGCACCGGCGACGGCGCTCCGGACGACCACACCTGGCCGGAACCGCATCGACATGCGCGAAGCCTAACCGAACCTCACTTGCCGGGCTCGGGGTCGCGGGGCAGTCCGAGCATGCGCTCGGCGATGATGTTGAGCTGCACCTCGGTGGTGCCGCCGTAGATCGTCATGGCCCGGGTGGAGAGGACCGCGCGGTTCCAGTAGCCCGCGTCGCCGAGCTTCATGTCGGCGGCGGTGACGGCCGAGGCGCCGAGCAGCGAGACCGCGCACTCCGAGACGTGCTGGGCGTGCGAGGTGGACAGGAGCTTGCGGACCGAGGCGTCGGCACCGGGCTCCAGGCCGGTCAGCTGCTTCAGGGTCACCCGCAGCCCGAGCGCGGCGATCGAGTGGCCCTCGCAGACGACGTGCGCCAGCTCCTGGCGCTCGGCGGGAGTGAGCTCCCTGCCGAGGCGCCCGGCCAGGCCGATCAGGTCGGGGACGGACGAGCCGGTGCCGCCGGATCCCGAGGAGAGCGAGACCCGCTCGTTGGACAGCGTGTTCCTGGCGACCTTCCAGCCCTGGCCCACCTCGCCGACGACCAGGTCGTCCGGGACGAAGACGTCGTCGAGGAAGACCTCGTTGAACAGGTTCTCCCCGGTCATCTCGGTGAGCGGCCTGACCGTGACGCCCGTGCCCTTCATGTCGACCAGGAAGTAGGTGATGCCCTCGTGCTTGGAGCCCTCGGAGGAGTCGCGGGCGATGCAGATGCCCCACTCGGCGAAGTGCGCCACGGAGGTCCAGATCTTCTGGCCGTTGAGCCGCCAGCCGCCCTCGACCTTCTCGGCCCTCATCTGCACGTTCGCCAGGTCGGAGCCCGCGCCGGGCTCGGAGAAGAGCTGGCACCAGATCATCTCGCCGCTCAGCGTGGGCGGCAGGAAGCGCTCCTGCTGCTCGGGGGTGCCGTACGAGACGAGCGAGGGCACCACCCAGGCGCCGATGATCATCTGGGGCAGCTTGACCCTGGCGGCCTTGAGCTCCTGGAGGATGAGGACCTGCTCCAGCGGCTTGGCGTCGCGGCCCCAGGGCCTGGACAGGTGCGGCATGACGTATCCGGCGCTCGCCAGCGCCCGCTTCTGCTCCTTGCCCTCCAGCGCGGCGAACCCGGCGATCTCGGCCCGGATGCCCTCGCGCAGCTCGGCGGCCTCCTCGGGCAGCTCGATCTCCAGCTCCCGGCTCACGCCGTTCAGGGCGAGCTCCGCGACCGACTCGGCCCACTCCCCCGAGGAACCGAGCAGGGCGCGCAGGGTGAGCGCGCGGCGGTAGTACAGGTGGGCGTCGTGCTCGAAGGTGTAGCCGATGCCGCCGAAGATCTGGATGGCGTCCTTGGCGCAGAGCACGGCCGCGTCGGGGGCGACCACGCCCGCGATCGCGGCGGCGTAGGCCAGCTCGTCGGCCGACACCTCGGTGGCCCCGTTGCCGCCGGCCGTGCCGTCCGTGGCGCGGGCGGCGTCCCAGACGGTCGCGCGGGCCTGCTCCAGGGCGACGAGCATCCGGGAGGCCTTGTGCTTGACGCCCTGGAACTGCCCGATCGGGCGGCCGAACTGCACGCGGACCTTGGCGTATCCGGCGGCGGCGGTCACGCACCACGACGCGACGCCCGCGGCCTCCGCGCCGAGCAGGATCGCGGCCAGGTTGAGGACCCCGGGCCCCTGAAGCCCGTCGAGGACCCGCCCGGCCGGTACGGTGACCGCGTCCAGCTCGACTTTGGCCACCCCACGGGTGAGGTCGAGCGCCCTGACCGGGGTGACGGTCGCCGCGGAGGCGTCCACCGCGACCCACTCCTCGCCGCGGTCGGTGCTCACCGGGAGCACCAGGACGTCCGCCGACCCGCCGCCCAGGACCAGGTCGGCGGTGCCGGAGATCGTCAGGGTGCCGTCGTCGCCCCGGCTGCCGGTGATCGAGGCGCCCAGCGCGACCGCGCCGGTCAGCGTGCCGTCCGCGAGGCCGGGCAGCAGCTCGGCGTGGGTCTTGCCGTCGGAGGCGAGGATCACGGCGCTGGCGAGCACCGTGGGAACGTACGGGCCCGGAGCGACGCGCTCGCCGAGGGCCTCGACGGCGACGGCGGTCTCCAGCAGGCCGTAGCCGCTGCCGCCGTGCTCCTCGGGGACGTGCAGGCCGAGCAGCCCCTGGCCGGCCAGCGACGCCCAGAAACCGGGGCGCTCCTCCCCCTCGGCCGCGACGGCGGCGCGCACGACCTCGGACGGGACGTTGCGCTCCGCCCACCTGGTCACCGACTCCCGGAGCGCCTCGTGCTCCTCGCTCAACCCGATCGCCATGACAGCCTCCAGACAGGATTCAATGCCAGAACCATATTCTAGAAGGTACTTCCATCACAACGCGCGAGCCTCCATCACCGGGTACGGCCGGGAACCGGGGCGCGACGGAGGACGTCAGAGGGCGCGGACGCTCGCCATCAGGGGGGCGATGTCGGCCCAGAGCCGCTTGCGCGTGTCGGGCACGGTCACGAAGAGCACGGAGGGCTTGCGGCGGCCGACGTCGATCACCGCGAGCGCCGCCTGGGAGGCGCGCTTCTCGCCCTTGACCTCGTAGGTGACCCGGTAGCCGAGCGTCCAACCCTTGCCCCCGGCGGGCCGCTGCGAGGCGGTCCAGGTGACCTTGCCTCCCGCGGGGTGGTGGTTGCGGATCGTCCACCGCACCGCGTTCAGTGCCGCCCTGCGGTAGTCGGCGTCGCTCTTGAGGGCCTTGGCCGGGGTGGCGCCGGGGAGCGGCCCCGAGGCGATCACCGTGCGCGGCAGCCGGGCCGCGCCGACCTGCTGGCCGACGGAGAACGACGGCACGGCCTTGGTCGCCCACGGCGCGCCCAGGCTGACGTAGGTCAGCGCGGACCTGGTGTCGGTCACCGCGCCCAGCACCACGCTCGGGGTGCCCGGCAGCACCCGCAGGGCGGTCGCGCCCGGCAGGGCGGGCAGCGTGATCGGCGAGACGGTCGGCGAGGGCTTCGCGGTGGGCACCACGGCCCGGCCGACCCCGGCCGGATCGCCGGGCTCGTCACCGGAGAACAGCACGAAGATCAGGACCACGATGACACCGGTGAGTGCGGCGGCTCCCAGGCTGTAGGCGACCCGGATCGGGATGTCGCCGATCCGCATCAGCAGGCCGCCGGACCTCTTCGCCCCGTCCTTCGCCTCGGTGCCGCCCCGCGCGCCGCCGGACTCCCCGAACACCTCGGGCCGCTGCGCCGCGCCGGGCCACCCCGCCGCCACGTCCTGCCCGCCCTGCCCGCCGCCCTGCCGGTTGCCGTGCCGGTTGCCGTGGCCGTCACCGGCGCCCGCCAGGGGCCCCGCGCCCGGCCGGCCGGGCATTCCGGTCCTGTCGGGACGCCAGGGTCCCGCGGATCCGCCTACCCGCCTGACCGGGATCGTGCCGAGCCCGCCCGACTCTCGCACCTGGCCGGCGTCGGCCTCCGGCTCGTCCCGCCGGTCGCCGGGCGCGGCGACGGGGCGGGGGAACGATCCAGGGGGCCTGGAGACCAGGGCGGTCTCCTCGCCGTCGCCGATGGGGAACCTCCGGGGCACCCGGGGGCTGATGATCGAACCGTCCTCGGCGGGAATGGCGGGTATGGGAGCCGTGGGCGCGTCATATGAGGGGATGTATCTCTCGTGAGAGCGCCCGGAGGAGTTGCCGCCGACGTCCGCCATACGCGTCAGGTTATGTCACCCCGGAAAGATTCGACGCATCGTCGTTTATTACGCTTCGGCCACGGGATGTGCATCAGCCCAGGTAACCGTCTTTCCCCTTCCATGAACAGAATGTCGTTCTGTATGGTCGCGCCATGAGGGCTACGAGGGGCTTCTACGAGATCGCGCCGGCCGATCCCGGACGCGTCGCCGTCGTCACGGACGCGGCCGCGACCACTGTCAAGGGCGCTTCCACGGAGGCGGGTACGACCCAGGGCCCAGCCGGGGACGCGAGCGCGGCCGCGACGGTGAGCACGACCTACGGCGAGCTGTACGAGCGGGTCAACCAGGTCTCGCACGGCCTTCTGGCGCGCGGCACCCGGCCCGGCGACACCGTCGTGACGGTCCTGCCCAACGGGGTCGACGCGATCACGATGATGCTGGCGACGTACCAGATCGGCGCCTATCACGTCCCGGTCAACTGGCACTACACGGCCGACGAGGTCGGCTACATCGTCACCGACTGCGCGGCGCGGGTGGTGGTGAGCTCCGGGCGGTACGGGCACGCGGTGCCGGGCGGGTTCACGGAGACCGGCGACCTCGCCGAGGGGCGGCCCGCCACACCGCCCGAGGGGCGCAGGGCCGGGTCGATGATGCTCTACACGTCGGGGACCACCGGCAGGCCCAAGGGCGTGCGGCGGCGGCTGATCGAGCTGAGCCCCGAGGACCTCTACCCGATCCTGACGCGCAAGGGCTGGCGGCACTTCGGCCTGCCTCCGGACGGCGTGCACCTGCTCCTTTCGCAGCTCTACCACTCGGCGCCGTACGGGCAGGCGATGATGGCCCTGCAGTTCGGGCACACCGTCGTGGTGACCGAGCGGTTCGACGCCGCGGAGACGCTGGAGCTGGTCGAGCGGCACCGGGTGACCAACGCGTTCATGGTGCCGACCATGTTCCACCGGCTGCTCGCCCTGCCCGCCTCCGTCAGGGCGAAGCACGACCTGTCGTCGTTGACGCACCTCTACCACGGCGCCGCGCCCTGCCCGCCCTCCACCAAGCAGGCGATGATCGACTGGCTCGGCCCCGTGCTGTGGGAGTACTACGGCTCGACCGAGGCCGCCGTGGCCACGATGGTCTCCTCGGCGGAGTGGCTGGAGCGGCCGGGCACCGTCGGCCGGGCGATCGACGGCCTCGCGTTCACGATCCTCGGCGACGACGGCGCGGAGCTCCCGCCCGGCGAGCCCGGCATGGTCTACATCGGCGGCATCAACCACTTCGAGTACCACCGCGACCCGTCCAAGACCGCCTCCACGATGCGCGGCGCCCTCTACACGCCCGGCGACATCGGCTATCTGGACGAGGACGGCTACCTGTTCCTCTGTGACCGGCGCACAGACCTGATCATCTCCGGCGGGGTCAACGTCTACCCGGCCGAGGTCGAGGCCGTGCTCCAGGAGCACCCCTCGGTGGCGGACGTGGCGGTGATCGGCGTCCCCGACCCGGAGTGGGGCCAGCGCGTCGTCGCGCTCGTCCAGCCCGCGCCGGGCGCCGTCCCCGGCGCGGAGCTCACCGGCGAGCTGCTGGCCCACTGCGACACCCGGCTCGCCCGCCTCAAGCACCCCCGGGTGATCGAGTACCGCGACCCGCTGCCGCGCACTCCCACGGGCAAGCTCAGCCGGAGCGACCTTCGCAATACGTATCTTCCTGCCTGAGCTGGGCAAATACCCTTGCATGGGGGGACCAACGACAGGCGCCGCGCTGCTGGCGGCCGCCGTCATGACGCTCGCGGGCTGCGGTCAGGGCCTGCAACTGCAAACGGCCGGGACGGTGGGCTCGCCAGGCGCCCCCACCCCCGGCCCATCGGCGAGCACCTTCGCGGAAGCCTCCCCAAGGGGCTCCCCCACCACCCCCGGCCCCGTCCCGGACGCCCTTGAGGACGCGTACGAGCAAACCATCGCCAGGGTGCTGCCGTCCATCGTGCAGATCACCACGGGGGACGGCCTCGGCTCGGGGATCGTGTACGACACCGCAGGGCACATCATCACCAACGCCCACGTGGTCGGGGAATCCAAGAATTTCAAGGTCACGCTCGCCAACGGCGGCACCCCGCGTACGGCGAGGCTGGTCGACTCGTTCGAGCTGGGCGACCTGGCGGTGATCAAGGTGGACGACCCGTCCGGGCTGAAACCCGTCGTCTTCGGCGACTCCGCCAGGCTGCGGGTCGGCGAGATCGTGATGGCCATGGGAAACCCGCTGGGCCTGTCGGGCAGCGTCACCGAGGGGATCATCTCGGCGCTGGGCCGCACGGTCACCGAGCCCGGGGGCGAGGGCTCGCCGGGCGCGACGATCAGCGGGGCCATCCAGACCTCCGCGCCCATCAACCCGGGCAACAGCGGCGGCGCCCTGGTCAACCTCCGGGGCGAGGTCGTCGGCGTGCCGACCCTGACCGCCGTCAACCCCGAGCTCGGCAACGCCCAGGCCCCGGGCATCGGCTTCGCGATCCCGGCCAATACCGTCAAGGACGTCGCCGCGCAGATCATCAGGGACGGCAGGGTCACCAACACCCGCAGGGCCGCGCTCGGCGTCGTCGTACGGACCGTGATCGACATGAACGGGCAGCCCGCGGGCGTCGGCGTCGTGCGAGTGCAGCGGAACAGCGGCGCGGAGCGGGCGGGACTCAGGGCCGGGGACCTGATCGTCTCGATCGACGGCATGCCCACCTCGTCGACCCAGGAGCTGGCGTCGGTACTCGCCCAGCTCAAGCCCGGCCAGGACGCGAAGGTCGAGCTCCTGCGCCCCGACGGGTCGACGCCCACCGTGGTCGTCCCCCTTGAGGAGCTTCCCGGCGGCTGACACCGGCACCCCCGGGTGTCTCGCACCGGGGACCGGCGTGGCCCCCGGTACGGCGAGACCGCTGGACGCCGGGCCCCCGGGACCGCCCGGCCGGGTCGGTGCCGGGCCGGGTCGGTGCCGGGTCAGTAGGGCAGGACGCGGTCGGTGAAGGACTTGGCCACGAAGGGGGCCTTGAACTTGGGGAAGGCGACCGTCTTCACGTCGCCGTCGGAGGTGTAGCGCTCGTCGGCGTTCGCCTTCAGCCAGTCGAGCCAGGCCACCGAGCAGAACTTGGCGCAGTCGCCCTTCTTGTCCATCGAGCGGATGCGCGGGATGCCGAGCGGGTCGAACTTCTTGTTGAACGGCGACAGCGCCGGGGTGTAACCGGCGAGGAACACGCCGCCGTAGTCGTAGGAGACGTCCCCCGAGGAGCCCTTGAGCCCCCATTCCTTGCCGTCGGGCTGGTTGCCGTACGGCAGGGCGAGCGTGACCGGAGGTACCTTGATCAGGCCGGTGATGAGCCGGTGTCCGGCCGCCACCTCCGAGTTGACCGCCTTCTTCGGCTTGCCGCGCAGGCTGAGGTGGTCGCGGGTGTGGTTGCCGATGTCGAATCCCTTGTCGGTGAGCCAGAGGAGCATCTGCGCCCCCTCCTCCGGCGTCGCCTTGCCGAACATGTCGCGCGTCACGTAGAACGTTCCAACGCCACGGAAGCCCGGGTGGGTCTTGGCGACGTCCTGGAGGATCGCGACGGCGGTGTTCGGCCTGGGCAGCCCCATCCCGTCCAGCTCGAACTGCGAGGGCGAGGAGTCGTCGAAGGTGAGGACGACGGGGTGCTTGCCCGCCGGGATGTCGATGCGCCCGGTGACGAACTCGGCCGCGGTGACCGCGACGTAGTCCTCCTTGGCCAGCCGCTCCAGCTCGGTACGGAACTGCCTGGGAGTGCGGTCGTCCTGGGTGGCGGGCTTGTCGACCACCCGGTGGTACATGAGGACGGGCACCTGCCCGAGCTCGTTGGCCTTGACCTTGGCCGCGGCCTGCACCTTGGCCTTCAGGAGGTTGGCCTGCGAGGCGGCGGCGGCCGACGCCTTGGCCGAGGCCGCCACCCTGGCCCGCTGCTCGTCGCCCGCGTCCGGTCCCGTCGATCCGCATCCGGCCAGCACGGCTCCCGTCGCGACTCCCGTGGCGACGACCACACCGGCCCTGCCCATTCTGAGACGGCCCATCGAATTCCTCCAAAGCGCACTGACGATACGCTTCTCATCCCCCTCTGACCTGCGGGTTGACCTCCACACCCGGCAAAGGTTCCCGCCGGAGCGGCTCTCGGCGGCGCCGCGCGGCCCCCGGGGACGACGGGGCTCCCGGCACCCGGGGACGCCGGACGGTGACGGATTCTCACCGAGCGGAGACGTCGCAAGTGCGGACGTTGCGCTTCATTTCGGTCTCGTTACCGATGACTTAGATTGTTGACCAAAATTCAATAATTTCGTCACATTACCGTTGACTGCCTTGAGATTCGCGCTTACCGTCCGGGCATCCGAGCGGCGTCGTGAGGGGGAAAGATGGCGGAGCGCCTGAAGGGCCGGGGGCTTGTCGGCGAGCTGGCGGCGGAGTTCGCCGGAACCATGATCCTGATCCTGTTCGGGGTGGCGGTGGTGGCCCAGGTCGTGGCGGCCGAGATCGGCGACCACGACAGCATCGCGTGGGCGTGGGGGATCGGGGTGACCCTGGGCGTCTACGTCGCGGCACGCACCAGCGGGGCCCACCTCAACCCCGCCGTCACCATCGCGCTCGCCGCCTTCAAGGGGTTCTCCTGGCGCAAGGTCCTGCCGTACTCCCTGGCGCAGACCGCGGGCGCGTTCGTGGCGGCGCTCATCGTCCGCTTCAACTACGGCGAGGTGCTGCAGAAGGCCGACCCCGGGCTCACGATCAAGACCCAGGGCGTCTTCTCGACCCTGCCGGGCAACGGGAGCCTGCCCATCGGCACCTGGGGCGCCTTCCGCGACCAGGTGATCGGCACCGCGATCCTGCTCCTGCTCATCCTCGCCGTCTCCGACGCGCGCAACTCGGCGCCCATGGCCAACCTGGCCCCCTTCGTGGTCGGCCTGATCGTGGTGGCCATCGGGATGGCCTGGGGCACCAACGCCGGGTACGCCATCAACCCCGCCCGCGACTTCGGGCCGCGACTCGCCTCGTACCTCACCGGATACGAGACCGCCTGGCAGGATCAGTACGGCCAGCTCTACTTCTGGGTGCCGATCGTGGCGCCCGTGATCGGGGGCCTGATAGGGGCGTTCCTGTACCAGCTCCTGATCGCCAGGTTCCTGCCCCCCGAGGACGCCGCGCCCGAGGTGGGGCGGGTGCCGTCCGACGAGGGGGCCACCCCCGCATGAACGGGAGCGGGACGACCGCGGCCGGGAACCGTCACGGGGAGAGCGGCAGATCTCCCGGAGAGTCTCACAGAGGAGGCACCATCCATGCCTGACTTCGTCGGAGCGATCGACCAGGGAACGACGAGCACCCGATTCATGATCTTCGACCACGGCGGCAACGAGATAGGCCGCCACCAGCTCGAACACGAGCAGATCCTGCCCCGGGCCGGATGGGTCGAGCACAACCCGACGGAGATCTGGGAGCGCACGCGGGCGGTGATCGAGACCGCGATGAACAGGGCGGGCCTCGCCGCCTCCGACCTGGCCGCGCTCGGCGTCACCAACCAGCGCGAGACCGCGGTGGTCTGGAACCGGAGGACCGGGCGCCCGTACCACAACGCGATCGTCTGGCAGGACACCCGCACCGACCGGATCGCCTCCGCCCTGGACCGCGACGGCAGGGGCGACGTCATCCGCCGCAAGGCGGGCCTGCCCCCGGCGACGTACTTCTCCGGCGGCAAGATCCAGTGGATCCTGGAGAACGTCGACGGGGTGCGCGAGGCGGCCGAGGCGGGAGACGCGATCTTCGGCAACACCGACACGTGGCTGCTGTGGAACCTGACCGGCGGCACCGACGGCGGCGTGCACGTCACCGACCCGACCAACGCCAGCCGCACGATGCTGATGGACCTGGAGACCCTCGACTGGGACGACGAGCTGCTGTCGTTCTTCGGCATCCCCCGCCGGATGCTGCCGTCCATCGCCCCCTCCTCCCACCCCGGCCTGTACGGCGTCACCCGGGCGACCGGCCCGCTGAACGGGGAGGTCGCGCTCTCCGGCGACCTCGGCGACCAGCAGGCCGCCACCGTCGGGCAGGTCTGCTTCGGCGTCGGCGAGGCCAAGAACACCTACGGCACCGGCAACTTCCTGCTGCTCAACACCGGCACCGAGCTCGTACGCTCCCAGAACGGCCTGCTCACCACCGTCTGCTACCGCTTCGGCGAGGAGCCTCCGGTGTACGCGCTGGAGGGCTCCATCGCGGTGACCGGCTCCGCCGTGCAGTGGCTGCGCGACCAGCTCGGCATCATCTCGGGGGCGGCGCAGAGCGAGGCGCTCGCCCGGCAGGTCGAGGACAACGGCGGCGTCTACTTCGTCCCCGCCTTCTCCGGCCTCTTCGCCCCGTACTGGCGGTCCGACGCCCGGGGCGCCATCGTCGGCCTGTCGCGCTTCAACAACAACGCCCACCTCGCGCGGGCCACCCTGGAGTCAATCTGCTACCAGAGCCGCGACGTGGTCGAGGCGATGCGGCAGGACTCCGGTGTCGCCCTAGACGTGCTGCGCGTCGACGGCGGCGTCACCGCCAACGACCTGTGCATGCAGATCCAGGCCGACATCCTCGGCGTGTCCGTCTCCCGGCCCGTCGTGGCCGAGACGACCGCCCTGGGTGCCGCGTACGCGGCGGGGCTCGCCGTCGGCTTCTGGAAGTCGACCGACGAGCTCAAGCAGAACTGGCAGGAGGGCCGCCGCTGGGAGCCCCGGTGGTCGGACGAGCGGCGGGCCACCGGCTACGCGGCCTGGAAGAAGGCGGTCGAGCGCACCCTCGACTGGGTCGACGTGTCCTGAGAACCCGCGCTACCACCGGACGTGCCCCGTACGACCCGCGGATCCCCCGGGTCGCGGGGCGCGCCGGTCGGGCACCGGCCCGCGACGGCGGGGGGGCGGCGACCGCACACCGATCACCGACGAGACCGGCCAGGCGCCGGACGGCGACCGCACACCGATCACCGACGAGACCGGTCAAGCACCGGACGGCGACCGCACACCGATCACCGACGGGACCGGTCAGGCGCCGGACGGCGGCCGTACACCGATCGGTGACGGGAGCAGCGGTCAGGCACCGGAGACCGCACGCCGGTCACCGGCAGAACCCGTCAGGCACCGGCGAGCAGCGCGCCCAGCCGCTCGACCGTGGGCCGGGACTCCACGTGCAGCCGGGTGACGTCCAGCCCCTCGTCCGCGAGCACGACGAGCAGCGCCTCCTGGCGGACGGCGTAGACGACGATGTACCCGCTGCGGCAGCGGGTCACCACCTCACGAAGCTCTCCCATGCCCACCTCGTAGCCCGTGCGCTTGCCCAGGCCCAGCGTGGCGGCGGCCAGGGCCGCCAGCACCTCGGGCCTCGCCCCCTCGCTGTCGGCCGCGACGAGGAGCCCGTCCACGGACGCGACGGCCGTCTCCAGCACTCCGGCCACCTGATCGCGCAGGATCTTCAGCTCGGCGAGCACCGCTTGCTTGGTCATCGGATACCTCCAGCGTGGGGCCCCGGGTCTCGACCCCGGGAAGACGAAGGCGCGGCGCGGTGCCGCCTGACGGGTCTTTCGCGGCGAGGCCCTCGGAGCCGCCGGAGCCGTCACTCACCGGCGGGACCGACCTCTTCCGCCTCCGGCGGCAGGGACCGCAGGGCGAGGAGGGGCCGCGTGGGGGCCTGTCCTCCCCCGGTGAGGGCCAGCACCTCGTTGATCTTGCTGGTACCCGGGCGGCGGCGCGGCAGCCGGGTGGCCGCGCTCCCGTCCGCGTCCTCCTCGGACGCGGGAACGGGAGCCCCTACCGCCGGGGCGGCGCTCTCCCCGAGGTCGAGCACCCTCTCCTCAAGCATCCTGGCGATCTCGCTCATCACCGCGAACAGGCCCTTGCCCAGGACGAAGGCGATGTCGCGCGGCGTCCTGCGGCCGGTCGCCCGCTCCAGGACGGCGCGGCGGATGCGGTCGGCGCCGAGCAACGTGGGAGCGGGAACCGCCGGGGGCACCGGCCTGACGCGCATGGACAGGCCGAGCCGCCGCCAGCGTTCCGCGTGCTCCATGCGGCGCGCGGTCTCCCGCGCCAGCCGCTCGTGCCCGATGCCCGGCAGGACCGGCAGCAGCGGCAGGCGGTCACCGGGTCCCACCGGCTCGGCGGCGCACGACTCGACTCCGGAGAGAACCATGGCGAACACCGCGTCGAAGAGCGCGGCCAGGCACACCGCCTCCAGGGCCGCCTCGCCGATGACCTCGCGTCCGGCGAGCTCGGCGGCGAGCCGGTCGGCGGGGGCACCGGTCGCGTACGCGTCGGTCCAGTCCTTCTCCGACACCCGGCCCGACCGCAGCAGCAACGACTCGGGGCCGGGGGCGGCCGGGGTCGTGGCGGCCACCACGAGGCCGTCCCTGATCCACAGCGCCCCTCCCGGGCCCCCTTCGACGCGGAGCACGCCGGAGAAACCCTCGCGGGAGAGCCGGAGCAGCGATCTCCCGATCTCGCCCAGGGCCTCCGGCCCCCCGGCGGTCACGCCGTCATCCCGTTCCGGGAAGGGGAGCGGTCCACCGCTCCCCGGGACGGCATCGGCTGGATCACGGCCGACGACGGCACAAGGTCACCTCTGGTTCTGCTCGCACCCCGACCACGGACCGAAGCGCGAAATATGTCCCCGAATGAGCCGATCATCCGCTACTACACCATATTGCACTTCACTAACGGTAGTAGATAAGTGTACTTTACGTATCTGCAGCCACAAACGGACTCATCCGCACGTCCGATAAATTCCTAGATCCACTCGGCGAGGCGCCGGGGCGCACGCGATCCCCTGGGGAAAGAAGCTCATGAACATCGAAACCGCCCTCAAGGAAACCATGACGATCGACGGCGCGGTCGGCGCGGCGCTGGTCGACTACGAAAGCGGCATGTGCCTCGGCACGATCGGGGGAAGCCGCGACCTCGACCTGGAGGTGGCCGCCGCGGGCAACACCGAGGTCGTCAGGGCCAAGGTCCGGACCCTGTCCGCGCTGAACGTCAACGACGCCGTCGAGGACATCCTCATCACGCTGGCCAGGCAGTATCACATCATCAGGCTCCTGTCCGACAGCAGCGGCCACACCTTCCTCTATCTGGTGCTCGACCGCGACCGCTCCAACCTGGCCCTCGCCCGGCACCACCTCAGGCGCATCGAGAACGAGCTCACCATCTAGACGCCGTCCGGGGGCAGAAGCACGGGGAACCACGGGGAACCACCGCCAGACGCCGCAGGGGGCCGGCCCGAGCGCGGACGCGTTCAGCCCGACCACACCCCATCAGCCGAACCGCCGCGACAGGGCCAACGGCGCGACCCTGCCGCATCGCGACGACCCCATCTCGTCCTCTTCCGCCGTCATCTCGACGAGTCTCCAACGGAGGGTTCGTGGCCGCCTGCCCCGCGAGCGTTCGCACCGGATTCGCCGTGGCCCCGGCGACCCCCCCGGCCCGGCGCTCTCCCCGGCAAAGACAAAGGGCGGCCGGGGCGGCTTGGGGCCGGCCCGACCGCCCTTCGGCGATCTGTCTCGCACGGTTCGGTGCGAGACGGGGGTGGAGGTGGCGGGAATCGAACCCGCGTCCTTCAACTCCAAGACAGGGCTTCTCCGGGTGGAGCCTGCTGTGCTTTTCTCAGCCCCGGCAATCACGCAGGCAAGTCGCCGACGGGCTCAGCCACTGTAAGATTTCCCGATCTTCCCCGTGGCCGGGTCGATCGGTTGAGCCTCCTAGCGATGCCGGATCCGGGCCGGAGGCGCTCCCGGGCCGGCAGAAGTCACTCGCTGCTTAGGCGGCGAGTGCCAGGTTGCCCTGGCTGACTTCGGAGTGCGTCTTATTGGCACTTGTTGGTCGCGGTCACAGTGTTAACGAGGTTATGTCCGCAGTCCTCGACCCGCTTCACCTGACTTGCAAAGCCAAAGTCGAAACCAGTCACCCCCTGTTGAGTTTTCAACGCGACCCCGAGGGGCCGAGCTATCCGAAGATACCTCTTGCAACACGGCTGACGCGAATCGAATTCCCGCCGGGCGCGCCGTACCCCGGACGCCGAAACCCCGGGGACACCCGCGAATCGCGAGCGTCCCCGGGGTCGACCGGCAGGGTCGAGCCGGTCCTGACGGCAGGGCTTCCCCCGAGATGAAGCCCTGATCTCATCACAGCGACCGGGTCCGCAACCCCCCGAGCGAGCCCGGTCACTTAGAAGGACGCAAACAAGACACCCCGTGGTTGCTCAGGGTGAAAACAATATTCCAGAGAGTCACATTCCGGCGTGGAGCCCCTGGAAGAACCGCCCGGCGACGGCCGCGCCCGACGTGGCGTCCGGGCTCTGCGTCAGCACGGCGACCGCCACGTCCCCCTGCCACCCGACGAACCAGGCGAGCGGCTTGCGGTTCTGCGAGGCGGAGGCGGTGATGCCGTGGACGGGGTCGCCGAGGGCCGCGGCGGCCCGCGCGGAGCCCGCGGTCACCCCGCTGCGCATGAAGGCGCGGAGGGTCTCGACCGTCTTGTCGTCCAGCTTGACCGGGTCGGGCGCCTTGGACGGCTTGGCGTCGGTCGTGGGGTCGGCCGTCCGGGGCTCGGTGACCAGGACCGGCGGGCGCCAGGTGCCGGAGGCGGCGGCCCCCGCGACCAGCGCCATGGACAGCGGGCTGACCAGGACGTTCTGCCCGGTGATGGCCCTGGCCGTGGCCGCGTCGTTCTTCAGCGCCTTCATGGAGCCGCTGAACGACTTCAACGGGAGGGTCCAGGGCACCCCGATCCCGAACTTCGCGGCGTCGGCCGCCAGCTCCGAGCCGTTGATCCTGCGGGCCAGCGCGGCGAGCGCGGTCACGCAGCCGGAGGCGAAGTTGGCCTGGAGGGTCGGCGAGCCCCCGGCGGGCACGCCCTCCTGGTGGAACGCGGCCCCCCCGACGGACCTGTCGGCCGGGCAGGCCAGCTTCTGCTTGGGGTCGATCTTCGCCCTGAGCATGCCCTCGACGGTCATGATCGAGAACGCGGTCCCCGCGGGGAACCTCCCGGCGAGGGCGTGCCTCTCCTGGTTGTACTGCTCGGTGCTCGACACCGCCAGGATGTCGCCGGTCGAGGCCTGGACCGCGACCAGCATCCCGGGGGTCCCGCCCAGCAGCGCGCTGTCGGCCGCCTTCTGGTGGGAACGGTCGAGCGTGGTCTGGACCGGCGAGGTGGCGCGGTCGGGCCGCCACTTCTTGAGCTCGGTCACCTTGAGCGTCTTGAGGTCGACGGTGATCACACGCGTGTCGGTCGAGCCGGTCAGATGCTCCTGGTACGCCTTCTGCAGACCGGCCCTGCCGACCGTGTCGCCGGCCCGCTGCGGGCCGCCGAGCTGCTGCTCGCTCTCCGGGGTGACGGCGGTGACGGTGCCGACGATCTGGGTGGGCGAGGCGGGGGCCACCGCCTGCTCCTGCGCGGACAGGGTGATGCCGGGGATCGCCTCCAGCTGCCCCTGCAGCTGCCGGAACTTCGTACGGCCGAAGGTGACCAGCGGCACCTGGAGGTTGGGCGGCGCGGAGCGGATCCGGCTCAGCAGGCGGTCCTGCGGGAAACCGGTGATCTTGGAGAGCCTCTCGCAGAGCTCGTCCGCCTCGCCGCTCCTCAGGTTGGACGGCACCACGCTCGCCACGTGCAGGACGGCCTTCTCCTGCAGCGGGTCGCGGTTGCGGTCGAGGATCGGCTGGCGGCCCTCGGGGGTGACCTTCACGGCGAACCGCTCGCCCTCGCGCAGCTGGGGGTGCAGGACGCTGGGCGACCAGCGCACCCTCCACTGGCCGTCGACCAGGTGGAGCGGCAGCTTGCCCTCGTACTCCCACAGGGGGTTGTTCTCCCCCAGGTCGACCTCGGCGTCGAAGTCGGCCTCGACCTCGTCCGCCGCGCGCCGCATGCTCGTGACGTTGAAGCGGAACGAGGCCGCGTCGAGCTGGAGCTTGGCGTCCTCCAGCGCCCGGCTGACCACCTTCTGGTCGCCGTCCGTGCGCCTGGCGGCGGCGGCGTAGTCGCCCGTCTGCCAGCCGATCAGGAAGTCGCGCACCGCCTCGTGGGCCGAGGGCTCCTCGAAGCAGGCTGACAGCATGGGAGCCGTCGCCACCAGCGCGAGCGCGGCGGCGGCGGTTCGCCGGGCCCTGCCCCTCACGATCACCTGTTCCTGTGCCTGAGCGCGCGCGCCATCTCCCGCTTGGCCTGGTTCTCGGCCAGCGTCTGCCGCTTGTCCCAGTCTTTCTTTCCCTTGGCGAGGCCGATCTCTATCTTGGCCTTGCCGTCCTTGAAGTAGATGGCGAGCGGCACCAGGGTCAGGCCGCCCTCCTTGGTCTTGGAGACCAGCTTCTCGATCTCCTTGCGGTGCAGCAGGAGCTTGCGGGTTCGGCGCGCGGCGTGGTTGGTCCAGGTCCCCATGGTGTATTCGGGGATGTGGACGTTGATCAGCCAGGCCTCGCCGTCCTTGATGACGGCGTACCCGTCGAGGAGGGAGGCACGGCCGAGCCGCAGCGACTTGACCTCCGTGCCCTGGAGCACGAGACCAGCCTCGTAGGTGTCCTCGATGTGGTAGTCGTGCCAGGCACGCTTGTTCTGGGCGATTACCTTACGCCCGGTCTCACGTGGCATGCCTGGAGCCTACCGGTGACCGGAGCCATGGACCGCGCCCGCGAGCGCGGGCGGGACCTGGATCGGCGCGCGGACGCGCCACGCTCGCGGGGCGGCCACGGCGGACGGAGGCACGGAAGTCGTCACACCCGCAGGTAGCGGCGGAGGGTGACGAAGGAGGCCAGCACACAGATGAGCACGCCGAAGACCATGGTGACACTGATCACCGAGGCGACCGTCTCCCACGACAGCTGGCTGTTGGGAGAGAGATAGAGCTGGACCCCGTCGAAGAGGAAGACCTTGCTGACGATCAGCAGCATCGCGGCCAGCACACCGCCGATCAGGCCGGCGATGACGCCCTCCATCACGAACGGGAGCTGGATGTAGAGGTTGGAGGCCCCCACCAGCCGCATGATGCCGGTCTCCCGCCTGCGGTTGTACGCGGAGAGCCTGACCGTGTTGCCGATCAGCAGCGTGGCCGCGAAGACCAGGATGATCGCCACCACCAGGGCCGCCCAGCGGAGCTTCTCCAGCAGCCCGAAGAACTTCTCCAGGAGCTCCTTCTGGTTGACCACGTTGGAGACCCCCGGGGCGCCCTTGACGGCCTCGATCACCGGCCCGTACGCGTTGGGGTCCTTGAGCTTGACCCGCAGCGACTCGGGCATGTCCTCGACCTGGATGGCCGAGAGCAGCACGGTGTTGTTGGCGTTCTGGTCCCGGAAGTTCTTGTAGGCCTCGGCCGCGTTCTCCACGGTGACCGCCTCGACCTGGGACATGCCCTCGATGGTCGACTTCAGCTCGGCCTGCTCCTGGGCGTTCACGCCGCCGCTGCCCTTGCACTGCGGGAAGGGATCGTTCTTCTTGCACAGGAAGACCGAGACCTCGACCTTGTCCGCCCAGAAGTCCTTCATGCTGTTGATCTGGGAGTTGATCATCAGACCGACGCCCAGCAACGCCATGCCGATCGCCACGGTCACGATGACCGCGATGGTCATCGTGAGGTTGCGGCGGAGGCCGATCCAGACCTCGGAGAAGATGAAGTTTGCCCGCATGCTCTTCCTGTCGCTCTATCCGGTCCTGGTGTCAGTACGCCTGGCCGTACACGCCTCGCGACTGGTCACGGACGATCTTTCCGTCCTCCAGTTCCACCACCCGCTTGCGCATGGAGTCGACGATGGCCGCGTCGTGCGTGGCCATGACGACCGTGGTGCCGGTCCGGTTGATCCGGTCGAGCACCTTCATGATGCCGATGCTCGTCGCGGGGTCGATGTTTCCGGTCGGCTCGTCGGCCAGCAGGATCATCGGCCGGTTGACGAACGCCCGGGCCATCGCGACCCGCTGCTGCTCGCCACCGGACAACTCGTCGGGCATCCGGTGTGCCTTGCCCTCAAGGCCGACCAGCTCGACGACCTCCGGGACCACCTTACGGATGAAACGCCGGGGCTTGCCGATGACCTCCAGAGCGAACGCGACGTTTTCGTACACGTTCTTGTTCGGGAGCAGCCGGAAGTCCTGGAAGACACATCCGATCCGGCGGCGCAGGTGCGGGATCTTGAAGTTGGACAGTCGGGCGAGGTCCTTGCCGGCCACGTGGATCGCGCCCGAGTTGGGGCGCTCCTCCTTCAGGACCAGCCGGAGAAAGGTCGACTTCCCGGACCCCGAGGGGCCGACGAGGAACACGAACTCGCCCTTGTCGACATCGACGCTGACGTGGTCCAGCGCGGGCCGGTTCTGGTTCGCGTAGACCTTGGTGACATTATCAAAATGGATCACGGGCGCATCACGGCATGCCAGTCTAGGGGTTAGGACGGTCACAGGAGTGGCAGAGGGCCACTTCCCGCCTCTCGCCGGCCGGGGGGCGCCGGTCTTTTACTCTCGATCGACGTTCCGGTTGGCCGGAGCCCAGTCTAGGGGGAAGACTGGCATGGAACGTCCATAACGGAAACAAAACGATTCGGTGCCTGGTAACGACCGCATAAAGTGGTTCTGACCTCGAAGAGGGAGGACGTCATGAGCTGTGAGGACCTGGTCTGCGCGGGGTGCGCTCACCCCGTGGCCGAAGGCCGCTGCCCCCGCTGCCGCGCGTACCGCGAGCGGATGCACCAGAACGGCTTCGGAGGCATGACCCCGGCGCTCGTGTCGCTGTTGCTGATCGTGCTCTTCTTCCTCACCCTGGCCCTGAAGCACCTCAGCGGCACCTGACCGCTCTCCCGGGGTTCTCCCCGGACTTCCCGGCCTCGCGGACGGGAACGGCTTCACGGGCGCTCAGAGGCGCCCGTGAACGAGGTCTCCGGCGGAGCCGGGGACGGGAGACGCCCCTCTCCTCACCGGCGCCCGGTTCCGGCGCGCGACACCCGGCGCCCGGCCCTCGGCTGCCGGTTTCCGGAGCCGCCCGAGGACGCCCTAGTCGTCGGCGCCCGACTCCTGGCGGCGGGTCCAGCGGATCTCGGCCTCGATGAAACCGTCCAGGTCGCCGTCGAGCACCCCGCTCGGGTTGCCCTCCTCGGCGCCCGTCCGCAGGTCCTTGACGATCTGGTACGGGTGGAGCACGTAGTTACGGATCTGGGTGCCCCACGACGTGGTCGACTCGCCCCGGATCTCGTTCAGCGCCGCCTTCTCCTCCTGGCGCTTGCGCTCCAGCAGCTTGGCCTGCAGGACCGCCATAGCGGTCGCCTTGTTCTGCAGCTGCGAGCGCTCGTTCTGGCAGGAGACCACGATGCCGGTGGGCAGGTGGGTCAGGCGGACCGCGGAGTCGGTCGTGTTGACGCCCTGGCCGCCGGGGCCCGAGGAGCGGTAGACGTCAACGCGCAGGTCGTCCTCGTTGATGTCGATGTGGTCGGTCGTCTCCACGACCGGCACCACGTCGACGCCCGCGAAGGAGGTCTGGCGGCGCCCCTGGTTGTCGAACGGGCTGATGCGGACCAGCCGGTGGGTGCCGTGCTCGCCACGCAGCGTGCCGTACGCGTAGGGGGCCTTGACCGTGAAGGTCGTCGACTTGATCCCGGCCTCCTCCGCGTAGGAGGTCTCGTAGACGTCGGTCGGGTAGCCCTTGCGCTCGGCCCACCGCAGGTACATCCGCTGGAGCATCTGGGCCCAGTCGGCGGCGTCCACGCCGCCCGCCTGTGACTGGATCGTGACGACCGCCTCGCGGGCGTCGTACTCGCCGGACAGGAGGGTGCGGACCTCCAGGGCGCCGATGTCGCTCTTCAGGGACTCCAGCTCGCGGTCGGCCTCCTCCCGCGTGTCGTCGTCCGCCTCGTCGGCGGCGAGCTCGTACAGGACGGAGATGTCGTCCAGCCGCTGCCCCAGCGACTCGATCCTGTTGACCTCGCCCTGGAGGTAGGAGAGCCTGCTGGTGACCTTCTGGGCGCGATCCTGGTCGTTCCACAGATCGGGCGCGGCGGCCTGATCCTCCAGCTCCTCGATCTGCTTGCGCATCGCGCCGAGGTCGAGCACGTCCTGGATGCTGTTCAGCGTCCCGGTAAGCTCGTTGATCTGTTCTGCCGGATCGATGAGTGCCACGTCTGTAAAGGGTACGCGACCTCCGAACCCCATCGTGTACGGCGCGCTCCCCCACCATGGCTAGCATGGCCCGCATCGGGGAGCATCGGGAGGTGGACGTGCGCGAACACGGGCGACGGGGTGTGCTCGCACTCGCGCTGGCGTTGATCACCGCGACAGCGGCGACCGTCGCGTGCTCCGGTCCCGGTGACGCGCCGCCCGAGCGGAGCCCCTCGTCCGGCGCCGCCACACCGGCCGTCTCACCCGCGTCCGCCCCCCCGCCGCCCCCGGTCACGCTCACCGAGGCGGCGAAGGCGCTGGCGGGTGTCGTGGGCGCCGACGGGGTGCTGGGAGCGGCGGTGCCGCACCTGGAGGCCGACCGCAGGCTCCTGCGGGCGCAGACCCGCGACGGGCAGGAGGCCCTCACCGCGGCGGCCTTCGACGGCTCCGCCGAGGCCCTCCCCCACTACACGTGGGGCACGCCCCGGCTGCTGGTCCCGCGCGACCAGCGGGGTCCCCTCTGGTTCGCCGCGGTCCTGGACCGCGAGGAGCCCTCCGGCCGGGTCCGCACCGCCGTGCTGACCCTGATGCGGCAGGACGGGGAGGACTGGCGGGTCAGCTCGACCTCGCTGCTCGACGAGGGCGTCCGGCCTCCCGTGGTCGCCACGGACGCGGAGGGGTACGCGACGGCGCTGGGCGAGGAGGACGAGACGCTGGCCATCAGCCCGCGGCTGATGGCCCCGCTGCACGCGACCTCGGCCGAGGAGGGCGAGCGGGGGTTCGCCGCGGGGCTGATCGAGGAGGGCCCGCACACCACCGGCTTCGCCGACGAGATCACCAGGAGTCGCACGGCAGAGAAGCGGAACGACTGCCTGAACTACGACTCGATCTTCGCCGCGAGCAACTACCCGGTGCACGCGCTGCGCACCGCCGACGGGGGCGCGCTGGTCCTCTACTCCCTGATCAGGACGACGACACGGACGATCAGGGTCACGCCGTGCGGGTCGGACATCCGGATCCCGCCCGAGGCCAGGAGGCTGACGAAGGAGCGGTTCATCCTCAAGGAGCTGCGCACGGTGGAGACGCAGCTGTACGTGAGCACGGTCCCGGCCAGGAGCAGCGGCCGTCCGGCCAAGGTGATCGGCTATCTGGGCGGCCTCACCAAGGTCACCGTGGGCTAGCCGTCGCGGGCTGGCTGTACTGCCCGCGCCGCTCCCTCCGGCGGGCCATACCCGCTGCACCGGAGCACGGGACCACGCCGCCGGGGAACCGACTCGCCACACCGGGTGACGGACTCTCCGTACCCGGACACGGGGCCGTGCCGCAGAGAGAACCGACTCGCCTTACCGGGTGACGGGCCGCGCGGCCGGGCCCCGGTGAGGGGGCCCGGCCGGGCGTCGGGCGGGTCAGGCGTCGGCGTGCGGGAGGTTGATGGTGGCCACCAGCGTGCGGATCGCGCGCAGTGCCACCGACAGCGTCGCGAGGTCGAAGTTGTCGCTCTCCCAGATCTCCGACAGGGTCTGCCGCGCCCGCGAGACCGCCGCCGAGTTGGCCTCGGTCCAGCGCGCCAGGCGCTCCTCCGGCGACAGCCCGGGCGTGCTGTGCGTCAGGACGTCGTGGGTGAGCGCGGCGTGCGCGGCGTAGAGGTCGTCGCGGAGCGCGGCCCGCGCCATGGAGTTCCAGCGGCTGTCCCTGGGCAGCGCGACGACGCGCTCGCGCAGCCTGGAGAGCTGGAGCCGGTCGGCGAGGTCGAAGTAGACCTCGGCGACGTCGTGGACGGGACGGCCGGTGCGTGAGGCCACCTCGACCAGGTCGAACGTGGAGTAGGCGGGCACCATCGCGGCGACGCGCTCGGCCAGCTCGGACGGGACGCCCCGGGAGACGAAGCCGTCGCGGCGCTCCTCGAACGCCGACAGGTCGGACCCGGTCAGCAGCTTGGGCAGGTGCGGCAGCAGGCCGTTCATGCCCTTGGCGAAGAAGCCGACGGTGGAGGCCAGGTCGAGCGGCGGGCGCCGGTTGCCGAGCAGCCAGCGGGTGCCCCGCTCGACGAGCTTGCGTGCCTCCAGCTCCATCGCGATCTGGGTGGAGGTGTCGACCTTGTTGTCCAGCTCCTCGATCTGGTGCCAGAGGCTGGGCATGTCGAAGACCTCGCGCGTGACCAGGTAGGCGCGGGCGATGTCGGGGCTGGACGCGCCGCTCTCCTCGCCGAGGCGGAACATGAAGGTGGTCCCGCTGGAGTTGACCAGGTCGTTCACCACGCCGGTGGTGATGATCTCCCTGCGCAGCGGGTGGGCGTCCATGTAGGCGCGGAGCCCGGGGCCGCGCAGCGCCGACGGGAAGTAGGAGACCAGCCAGGACTCCAGGTAGGGGTCGTCGGGCAGGTCGGAGGCGAGGATCTCGGCGTCGGTCACCAGCTTGGTGTAGGCGAGCAGCACCGAGAACTCCGGCGCGGTCAGCCCGAGCCGTGCCTGGCGCCGCTCGGCGAGCATCTTGTCCGACGGCAGGAACTCCAGCCGCCGGTTGAGCAGCCCGGCCCGCTCCATCCTGCGCAGCTGGCGCGAGTGGATGTGCAGCATCTCGGGGGCCTGCGCGCGGGCGGCGGCCAGCACCACGTTCTGGTCGTAGTTGTCGCGCAGGACCAGCCCGGCCACCTCGTCGGTCATGTCGAGGAAGAGCTGGTTGCGTTGCTTGTCGGTGAGCTCCCCGTCGCGGACGGCCCGATCCAGCAGGATCTTGATGTTGACCTCGTGGTCGGAGGTGTCCACCCCGGCGGAGTTGTCGATGAAGTCGGTGTTGACCAGGCCGCCGTTGAGCGCGAACTCTATCCGGGCGAGCTGGGTGAAGCCCAGGTTGCCGCCCTCGCCGATCACCTTGCAGCGCAGCTCGGCGGCGGTGACCCGCAGGCCGTCGTTGGCCTTGTCGCCGACGTCGGCGTTGGACTCGCCCGACGCCCTGACGTAGGTGCCGATGCCGCCGTTCCACAGCAGGTCGACCGGGGCCCGCAGGATGGCGCTGATCAGGTCGCCGGGGGCGAGCGACGTCACGTCGCCTTCGATGCCGAGCGCGGCGCGCGTCTGCGCGGAGACGGGGATCGACTTGGCCGTACGGGGCCAGACGCCGCCTCCCTTCGAGATGAGCGAGGCGTCGTAGTCCTCCCAGGAGCTGCGGGGCAGCGCGAACAGCCGGGCGCGCTCGGCGTAGCTCCCGGCGACGTCGGGCTGGGGGTCGACGAAGACGTGCCGGTGGTCGAAAGCCGCGACGAGCCGGATGTGCTGGGAGAGCAGCATGCCGTTGCCGAACACGTCGCCGGACATGTCGCCGATCCCGGCCACGGTGAAGTCGGTGGTCTGGATGTCGACGCCGGTCGTGCGGAAGTGGTATTTGACCGACTCCCAGGCGCCCCTGGCGGTGATGCCCATGGCCTTGTGGTCGTAGCCGATCGAGCCGCCGGAGGCGAAGGCGTCGCCCAGCCAGAAGCCGTACTCCTTGGCCACGGCGTTGGCGATGTCGGAGAACGTCGCGGTGCCCTTGTCGGCGGCGACCACCAGGTAGGTGTCGTCGCCGTCGTGCCTGACCACGTCGGCGGGCGGGACCACCGCGCCGTCGACGAGGTTGTCGGTGAGGTCGAGCAGGCCGGAGATGAACATCCGGTAGCAGGCGATGCCCTCGACCAGGGTGTCCTCCCGCGACCCCGACTTCGGCGGATTTTTCACCACGAAGCCGCCCTTGGAACCGGTGGGCACGATGACGGTGTTTTTCACCATCTGTGCCTTCACCAGCCCGAGCACCTCCGTACGGAAGTCCTCCATCCGGTCCGACCAGCGCAGCCCGCCCCGCGCGACCTTGCCGAAGCGCAGGTGCACGCCCTCGACCCGGGGCGAGTAGACGAACACCTCGAACTTGGGCCGGGGTAGCGGCAGCACGCTGATCGACGGCGAGTCGAGCTTCAGGCTGACGTACGGCTTGCGCTCGCCGTCGACCCGCTGGAAGTAGTTGGTCCGCAGGGTGGCGCCGATCATCTCCAGGTAGGCCCGCAGGATCCGGTCCTCGTCCAGCGAGGCCACGTCGTCCAGGGCGGCGAGGATCTCCTCGTGCAGCGCGTCGGACAGGTCGGCGCGGACCTCGGCCGGGCGCCGGGGGTTGAGCCTGGCCTCGAACAGGCGCACCAGCAGCCGGGCGAGCCGCACGTTGCCCAGCAGCACCCGCTCGATGTACTCCTGGCTGAACGTGGTGCCCGCCTGGCGCAGGTACTTGGCGTAGACGCGCAGGATCTCGGCCTGTTCCCAGGTCAGCCCGGCGGCCAGGACGAGCCCGTTGAACCCGTCGCTCTCCACCCGCCCGGCCCACAGGGCGCCGAACGCGTCCTGGAAGAGCCGCTTGAACTCGTCCCTGTCGACCTCGGGCGAGGGCGTGTAGCGCAGGCCGAAGTCGTAGATCCAGGCGTCCTTGGTCGCCGGGTCGTTGTCGCGGTCGATCTCGTACGGCCGCTCGTCGACCACCTCCACGCCCATCCGCTGGAGCAGCGGGAGCACGCGCGACAGGGAGACGGGCGCGCCGAGGCGGTAGAGCTTGAAGCGGCGCTCGCCCTCCGAGGCGTCGTACGGCTCGTAGAGGTTCATCCCGATCTCGTCGGTGGAGGCGGCCAGCACCTCCAGGCGGCGCAGGTCGGCGACCGCCATCCGGGCGGGGAAGTCGGCCTTGTACCCCTCGGGGAAGGCCGGGGCGTAGCGGCGGACGAGCCGGGGCGCCTCCTCCTCGGGGCTCAGCTCGGTGATCGCGGAGGCCAGGTCGTCGTCCCAGGACCTGGTGGCGGCGGCGAGCCTCGCCTCCAGCTCCTCGACGTTCACCGCGTCGGCGCGCAGCGGCCTGCCGCGCTCGCCGCGCACCACCACGTGCAGCCTGGCGAGGGCCGACTCGCCGATCATCGCGCTGTAGTCGAAGGAGGTGCCGCCGAGCGCCTTGAGCAGGATCTCCTGCATCTTGATGCGGATCTTGGTGGTGTAGCGGTCGCGCGGGAGGTAGACCAGGCACGAGACGTAGCGGCCGTAGTCGTCCGGCCGCAGGAAGACCTTGACCTGCTTGCGCTCGCGGAGCCTGAGCACGCCGAGGGCGATCGGCAGCAGCTGGTCCACGGAGGTCTGGAAGAGCTCGTCGCGGGGGAAGGTCTCCAGGATCTCGATGAGGTCCCCGCCGTCGTGGCTGTCGGCGGTGAGCCCGGCGAGCGTGATCACCTCGGCCAGCTTCCGCCTGAGCACCGGGACGCGGGAGATCGACTCGCTGTAGGCGACGTGGGTGAAGAGGCCGAGGAAGCGCCGCTCGCCGACGACCTCGCCCGAGGCGTCGAAGAGCTTGACGCCCACGTAGTCGAGATAGGCGGAGCGGTGGACGGTGGCCCGGGTGTTGGCCTTGGTGATGATCAGCATCTGCTGCTTCTCGCGGGCCTTGGCGCGCAGCTCCGGGGGGAGCGCGGCGAAGCTGCCGGAGTCGGCGCTGTCGCTGCGCAGGATGCCCAGCCCGGTCCCGGGCATCGGGTGCAGCCTGTCGCCCCCCTCACCCTCCTCCAGGCGGTACTCGCGGTAGCCGAGGAAGGTGAAGTGCCCGTCGGCCAGCCAGCGCAGCAGCTCCAGGCTGTCCTCCACCCCGGCGGGGTCGAGGGGCGGCGGGTTGGCCGAGACGTCCTCGGCGGTCCGCAGGGCGAGGGCCCGCATCTTGACGAAGTCCTCGACGGCGCCGCGCACGTCCTCCAGGACGCGCTGCAGGTCGCCCTCGATCGTCTTGAGCACGGCCGGGTCCTTCTGCCGGTCGATCTCGAAGTGCATCCAGGACTCGGCGAGCACCTGCCCGGTGACGTCCTCCTCGCCGGACCCGAGCAGCTTGCCGGTCATGTCCCTGCGCACCCGCATCTGCGGGTGGATGACCAGGTGGGTGCCGATGTCGTGCCGGTCGAGCTCCATCGTCACCGAGTCGACGAGGAACGGCATGTCGTCGGTGACGATCTCCACGACGGAGAACCCGGGATCCCAGCCGTGCTCCTCCGCGGTGGGGGTGTAGGCCCGTACCAAAGCACGGCCCTGGGGACGCCGCTCGGCGAGCCGCCGCTGGGCCATCGCCGGGCCGTACACGTCCGTCAGGTCGCGGCCGAGCAGGTCCTCCGGGGCGACGTGCCGGTGGTAGAGCCGCAGGAAGGCGAGCGCCTCCTCCACGCTCACGTGGTCGCCGCCCGGTGTGCGCGCGTACGTCTCCGCGGCACTCCTCAGCAGCTCGTCCTTGGCCTCGTCGAGCGGCATGTCGCTCTCACTCCTTTGTGAGGGGTTGTGCATGATTGGATGGGAATCCATGGTCAAAGTGATGATTCCCGGGGGGATGGTGCCCAGCGGGGCGGAAGTGATGTCGCACGCGCCCGCCGGGATGCGGCACCCTCGCCCGGCCACCGACCCCGCTCCCGGGAAACCCGGGCGCGTTTCCACAGAGTCCGGGCGCGGGACACCCGCCGCGGGGCGGTCGTCCCGTCACGGGTGATCGGTATGTCGGCCAGGCGCCACGGCTCGTCATGGGAGCCACGGTCTCTCGCCGCTGCCGGCGGGGAACGGAAGGGCTCCTGGTCGGAGACGGCGGGTTCTCCCTGCGAGGTGGCGGTGCGGCAATCATCCCACAGGGTCGCCTCGGAACGGCTACGGCGCCGCCGGGCGAGTCTGGGCACGCTCCCGGCGCCTCGCCGGGCGGCCGGGGCCGTCCGGCCCGCACTCCGCCCATCGGGCATGGCCCGCGGCACGACACCTCCAGTGGCCGTCTGTCCCGATCCTCGTTGACCGGGACACACCACCGTTCCTGATATCACCCCAAAAGTGACTAAACGTCAATGTGGCATCCGGTCGTCGTCCAGGGCATTGGAGCGGTCCCGCTTCACCACATCGAGGAGTCCGGGAACCTCGCTGAGTTCCCGGAGCTCGACCTGGCACTCCTCGCAGGTCATGAGATGGCTTTGGAACGCCTCCAGGTCCTCTTCGTCGAGCACCCCGAGCGCGTACGCCGCCACGTCATGATGCGGGGAGGGCAACATCAGCTCGCGACACCTCTCTCCTTCAGGACCTTTCGGAGAGCCCGGATCCCGTAGTAGAGCCGGGACTTGACCGTACCCGGCGGTATCCCGAGGATTTCCGCCGCTTCGTTAATCGTACGGTCCCGTAGGTAAGTCTGCTCGATGACTTCGCGGTGTTCTGGGGACAGTTCTCGCAACGCCTCGGCGACGATCATCGCCTCCAGCGCGCGATCGGCCCCGTCGGGAACGGGCACAGCGTTCGCGTCGGCGGGTTCGACCTCCTGTGGTCTAGTGCCTCGCCTGCGACGACCGTCGATGACGATACGCCGGGCGACGGTCAGGAGCCAGGCCCACAACAGGCCGGGCTCTCGTTGCAACCTTCCTGCATTGCGCCAGGCTCGGACGAGCGTCTCCTGGACGACGTCCTCCGCCCATTGCAGATCGTTACCGGTGGCCTTACGCACGTGGCGGAGCAGGGGTGCACCGAACTCCCGGTACAGATCTTCTACCAAGAGGACATCGGTGTCCGCGCTCTCGAACCGACTGTCGAGTTGACGCACGGGCACATCTTTACACCTTCGTTATGAGTCCCGTCTGCAACTCTGGCAACTCCAGTCATTTCTAACTATCTCATCACTTCTTCTGAACCACCCCGGGCGGCGCCGCGTACCTCCCACCAAGTGCGCCCGCACCGGCGGGCCTCGGGGAAAGGAAACGACATGGCAGTGCGGCACATCCCGTGGCCGGTCGGAGCTGTCCTCCTCCTCACGCACCCGGCCCCCCACGGGCCGGGCGGCACGTTCGCCACCGCGCCGGGCGCCGAGAAGGCCCTGGTAGCGGCCAGTCTCTGAGAGCGGAACCGGGCCCATGTTCAGATCACTGTTCCGCCGCTTCAAGAACGGCGAACCCCTGCTGTTCGGGGTCTTCATCGCGATCGCCGCCGTGGCGGTCGTCCTGATCACCCCGCCCGGCGGCGGGGCCGCCGCGCAGGGCTGGGTCCAGACCCCGCAGGGGCCGCTGGGCGCGGCCGACCGCGACCTGCTGGTCAAAGTCCGTCTGGCCGGTCTCTGGGAGATTCCCAGCGGTCAGCAGGCCCAGCAGAAGGCCGCGAGCAAGCGGGTGAAGGAGGTCGGCATGCACCTGATGACCGACCACCTCAAGCTCGACAAGGAGGTTCGCGCCCTCGCGGCGCAGCTGAACGTGCCGCTGCCCGACCAGCCCAACGCCGACCAGCAGGGCTGGATGGCGCAGCTGGCGGCGGTGCAGCCGGGCGCCGAGTACGACCTCCTGTTCGCCCAGCTGCTGCGCGCGGCCCACGGAAAGGTCTTCGGGGTGGTCGCCGGTGTACGGTCCGGCACCCGGAACGACCTGGTCAGGACATTCGCCCAGCGGGCGGTCGAGGTGGTCATGAAGCACATGACCCTGCTGGAGAGCACGGGACTGGTCGACTACTCGGACCTGCCCGAGCCTCCGATGCCCTCCCCGGCGCCGCCCGTCTCCGCTCTCGACACACCTGTGAGGAGAGAAAACGCTTGAGAATCATGAAACGCTCGCTCGTCTCCCTGTCCGCGCTGGCCCTGGCGGCCAGCACGCTCACCACCGTCACGTTCACGGTGGCGGTCACGACCCCCGCCTACGGTGACCACTGCGACCCCGCCGAGCAGAACCAGCAGAACCAGCAGAATCAGCAGGGCCAGCAGAACCAGCGCAGCCAGCAGGACCAGCCCGCACAGGACCAGAACCAGCAGGGCCAGAACCAGGACCAGGCACCCCCCGCGCAGGACGCTCCCGCGCAGGACGCTCCCGCGCAGGACCAGCCCGCGCAGGACCAACCCGCCCAGGACCAGCCCGCGCAGGACCAGAACCAGCAGGGCCAGCAGGACCAGCCCGCCGACGCGCCTCCCGCGGGCGGAAGCCTCATCCAGGCGTCTCCCACGGAGCCGCCCGCCCCCGACGAGTCGGCCGACGAGCAGCAGGCCCCGGCCCAGGAGAACGCCGACAACGGCAACGCCCGTCGCAGGCCCACCCAGGCTCCCTCGCAGAGCCCCACCGACGCCCCGCCGACCGACGCCCCGGACAACCCGAACGACCCGCCCGCGGAGACCCCGGCTCCCAGCGAGACCCCCGCTCCCCCGCAGGACGACGAGGAGGCCGAGTGCGCCGACCTCGGGCCGTTCCCCGAGGACTTCATCGACATCCGGCAGGTCCAGCGGAACGTCCGGGAGATCCGGCCGCGGCGTAGCGGCTCCGCCGGCATCTTCACCTCCCGCTGTGGCACGAACAGGAACGGCCACCGCAACTCCGACAACTTCATCGTGGCCCCCGGCGTGACCAACGGCGCCCACCACATCCACGACTACGTCGGCAACCTGTCGACCGACGGGTTCTCCACGGACCAGTCCCTGGCCGCCGCGGGCACCACGTGCGCGCTCAACGACCGCTCGACCTACTTCTGGCCGGTCCTCCGCGACCGTACGACCGACGCCAACGTCGACGACCCGGACGGCAACGTCGGCACCATCATGCAGGCCCGCCAGGTGAGCCTGCAGTTCCGCGGGAACGCGGTCTCCAGGGTGAGCCCGATGCCGCGCTTCATCAGGATGATCACCGGTGACGCCAAGGCCGCCACCAACGGCGGCGCGAACGCCCTCGCCAAGTGGACCTGCACCGGGTTCACCAACCGGATCACCACCAAGTACCCGCTCTGCCCCCGAGGCAGCCAGCTCGTCCGGATCCTGGACTTCCCCAGCTGCTGGGACGGCCAGAACAACGACAGCGCGAACCACCGCACGCACGTGCTGTTCCCCGACGCGAACGGCGCCTGCCCGTCCGGCACCAGGGCGATCCCGCAGCTGCGGATGACCCTGACCTACGCCACGCCGCGCACGGCGTCCTTCGCGCTGGACGCCTTCCCCGAGCAGCGGCACAACCCCGTCACCGACCACGCCGACTTCGCCAACCTGATGCCCGACCGGCTCATGAGGCTCGCGGTCGACTGCATCAACAGGAACCGTCGCTGCTGACGGTCGTCCTCCCGGGACCGCCGCTCCTCGTCTCCGCGCCTCTTCCACACCCCGCGGAGACGGGGGGCGGCATCTCGCGATATCAGAGTCCATCACCCTCGGACGCAGAAGCCGTCCGAGCCGCTTCGCAGACAGGAGCCATAGGTGGGTAACAGACGGACTCCGAGACACACCCGGGCGGAAGCCGGGATCAGTCTCGACCAGAGGCCCGCCAGGATCGGCCTCGGCGTCACGATCACGATCTCCGTGGTCGGTCTCCTCATGCTCGGGCGGACAGCGCCCGGCATGGAGGCGGCGGCCGCCATCCGTGGCGTCTTCTCGTTCTTCTCCGGCGTTATCGCCCTCGTGTCGCTCACCGCGACCGTGGCACTCGGTCTGCTCTCCGCCGACCGGATCGTGCTGCCGGTCCTGGGCAGGATCCGCTCGCAGCTCGTCCACCGGGCCGCCGCCATGCTCGGCATGGGCTTCCTCGCCATCCACGTCATCATGAAGATCATCGAAAGCAGGACGTCTCTCGCGTCCGTCGTCGTCCCGCTGGGCGCGAGCGGCCAGAGCCTGTACGTCGGATTCGGCGCCATCGCCTCCGACCTGATGATCGTCGTCTTCCTCACCGGGGTCGCCAGGGCCAGGTTCGCGGAGAACCGCAGGCCGTGGCTCTGGCGCATGCTGCACGGCTCCGCCTACCTGGCGTGGCCGATGGCGGTCCTGCACGGGCTCACCGCGGGCCGCGCGCCCGCCGAGTGGGTGACCTGGAGCTACGTGGTCTGCCTGGTCGCGGTGGGAGCCGCCCTGCTGATCAGGGTGATCTCCGAGCTGCAGCCCAAGCCGATCGTCGTACGCGAGGAGACGCCGGTGGCGGTGCCCGTCGCCGCGGACCTGCCGGCGCCCACGAGCATCACACCGCCCACGAGCATCGTCGGCCGCATCCCGCGCCTGGTGCGTGAGGACCCGCCGGAGCTTCGTCGTATCGGAGATGTCGGATGATTCCCTACCGCGTACCCCCCGTCCGCCAGTTGGGACCCGCCCGGCTGACCGCCGGGCTGGAGGACTGCCGCAGGATGGACCTCGCGGAACACCGCGACATGCACGGCACGGCGCCGGGCATGTCCGGCGAGGAGCTGGCCGCGCTCGCCGACGAGGTGGACATGCGCGGCCGGGGCGGTGCCGCGTTCCCCTTCGCCCGCAAGGTCCGCGCGGTGATGGACAAGAAGGCGGACAAGATCGTCCTGGTCAACGCGGCCGAGGGCGAGCCCGCGAGCAGCAAGGACACCATGCTGCTCACCAGGACCCCCCACCTCGTCATCGAGGGCGCGCTGCTCGCGGCGGGCGCGATCGGCGCCAAGCAGGTCGTGATCGCGACCGTCGAGGGCGGCATGGGCCAGGCGTCCGTGGCCGCCGCGGTCGAGGAGCGGGGCATCAGCAACCAGGTCCGGGTGGTCGGCATCGTCGAGAGGTTCATCTCCGGCGAGGGCGGCGCGCTGGTCCGTTCGGTGAACGGCCTGGTCGGGGAGCCGCCGGGCCGCAAGGTCAGGGCCGTGGAGAGCGGCGTGAACGGGCTGCCCACCCTGCTGTCCAACGCCGAGACGTACGCCCAGCTCGCGGTCCTCGCGACCCTGGGCGCCGAGCGGTACGCCGACGTCGGCACCGCGCGCGAGCCGGGGACGGTCCTGCTCACCGTGGGAGGCTCCGCCAAGGCGCCGGCCGTGGTCGAGGTCGCGACCGGCACCCCGCTGTACGCCGTCCTGGACGCCTGCCAGGCCTCCACCGGCGACGGGGTGCTGGTCGGCGGCTACCACGGCGCGTGGCTGCACGCGGACGCGGCGGCCGTGGCGACCGTCTCCCGCCAGGGCATCGCGGAGGCGGGCGGCCAGCTCGGCGCCGGGATCATCGTGCCGCTCGGCGGGGAGACCTGCCCGCTGGGCGAGACGGTCAGGGTCGCGAAGTATCTGGCCGCCCAGTCGTCCGGGCAGTGCGGTCCCTGCCGCCTCGGCCTCCCGGACGTCGCGCAGTCGATGGCCGAGCTGGTGAACGGGTCGGCCTCCGCCCTGGACGAGCTGCGGAGCAGGGCCGCGAGCGTCAAGGGCAGGGGCGCGTGCTTCCACCCCGACGGGACGTCCAGGTTCGTGCTGTCGGCGCTGGACGCCTTCCCCGAGGACATCGAGGAACACCTGCTGCGCGGCAACTGCGGGCGCCCGGTGCTCGGCGTGCTCCCCCTGCCCCCGCAGGAGAACGAGCCCGAGGTGAAACTCACCGTGGACTGGACCCGCTGCCAGGGCCACGGCCTGTGCGCGCAGCTCGCTCCCGACCTCGTCCACCTCGACGAGCACGGCTACCCGGTGTTCGGCCGCGACACCGTACCCGCCCAGTTCCGGCGGATGGCCCGCAGGGCCGTCGAGATGTGCCCGGCCCTCGCGCTGCGCGTGGCCCAGGGAACATGAGCCGTTTTTCCTCCCGTTTCCTGACTGATCAAGAGGTGACGTGAATGTGACCAACCAGAAGGGCAGTGCGGTCGTCCAACCGGGCACGTGACACTGAACCTCGGGGAGTAACGACATGCGGATCCCTCCGGACAGGCGGGCATTCCTTCGGACCGGCGGCCTGGCCGCCCTCGCACTGGGCGCCCAGGGCACCCCCGCCCTGGGCGCCACCGGCATGACCGGCCGCGACGCCACCGGCGTCATTGGCACGACCGGCGTGACCGGCCGGGGTGCCGCGAGCGCGCCGCGGCCCGTCGACTGGCGGGCCCTGGCCGGCGGGCTGGAGGGAAAACTCGTCCGGCCGGGCGACGCCACGTACGACGGCGCGAGGAAGCTGTTCAACCCCGCCTTCGACGCGGTCCGGCCGTCGGGGGTGGCCTACTGCGCCAATCCCTCCGACGTCGCCGAGTGCGTCGGCTTCGCGCGTCGGCTGAACCTGCCGCTGGCCGTACGGTCAGGCGGCCACTCCTACGCGGGCTGGTCCACCGGGACCGGACTCGTCCTGGACGTCTCCCGGATGAGCAAGGTGAGCCACGCCTCGGGACGGGCGACCGTCGGGGCGGGAGCCAAGCTCATCGACGTCTACGACAAACTGGCCGCGAGCGGGGTCAGCATCCCCGCGGGGACCTGCGCCACGGTCGGGGTGAGCGGGCTCGCGCTGGGCGGCGGGATCGGCGTGGTCTCCAGGAAGTACGGCCTGACCTGCGACGTGATGGAGTCGGTCCAGATCGTCACGGCCGACGGGCGGCTGCTGACCTGCGACGCGAACCACAACGCCGACCTGTACTGGGCCTCGCGGGGCGGCGGCGGGGGCAACCTCGGCGTGGCGGTCTCCTTCGGGTTCAGGACCCACCCCACCCGCGAGGTCACGGTGTTCTTCCTGCACTGGCCGTGGTCGAGGGCGGTCAGGGCGCTGCGCGCCTGGCAGGCGTGGGGCCCCTCGGCTCCCGACGCCATGTGGTCGGGCATGCACCTGAGCCGCAACGGCGGGACGGACGTGGAGGTCGTCGGCCTCTACCTCGGCGGCAGGGCCGGTTGCGAACGGCTGCTCGACAGGCTGGCCGACGCGGCCGGGTCCCCGTCGTCGAGCTGGGTCCGGCAGACCTCCTACCGCCAGGCCATGCTGACCATGGCGGGCTGCTCCTCGCTCTCGGTCTCCCAGTGCCACCTGGGCGGCTCCCTGCCGGGGCAGACCCGGGGCGGGCGGCTGTCCAGGGACACCTTCAAGGCCAAGTCGCACATGGCCTACCGCCCGCTCTCCGAGGCGGGGGCGAAGGCACTGGTCGCCCAGGTCGCCAGGCCCGGCGAGCACACCGTGCTGCTGGACGCCCTCGGCGGCGCCGTCGCCAGGGTCCGCCCCGACGCCACGGCCTTCCCGCACCGGGCCGCCCTCTACAGCGTGCAGTACTACGCCCACCGCTCCGGGGCGGCCGGCTGGGCCAGGACCGCGCACGCGGCGATGCGGCCCCACTTCGGCGACCACGCGTACGTCAACTACATCGACCCGGAGCTCGGCGGCTGGCGCGCGGCCTACTACGGGGGCAACGCCGCCAGGCTCGCCCAGATCAAGGCCACCCGCGACCCGGGCCGCCTGTTCCGCCTCCCTCAGGGGATCTGACCCTGCCCGGTGTGCCCGCGTGTCCGGCGTACCCCCGCATGCCCCGCGTGCCCGGTGTCGTCCTGGGACATCGTCCCGGTGGACCGGGCACGCGCCGCCGGGGCCCGCGTGACGTCGGCCCCGGGGCGGCGAGCCCGGAGCGGTGAGCCCGGGGCGGCGAGCCCGGAGCGGTGAGCCCGGGGCGGTGGGCCTGAAGCGGCGGCCACCCCGGGGGCGGCGCCGCGTGACGCCGGTCCCCGGGAGGTCAGTGCCGGGTGACGTCGGCTCCCGGGACGAAGTGGGAGAGGACCTCGGGGTTGGCCATGGCGTCGAGGTTGGCGGCCATCGCAGGGGCGATCCCGAGGAGGATCTTGCGGATGGGGACCTCCAGCTTCTTGCCGCTGAGAGTGCGGGGGATGCCGGGGACCTCGATGATCTCGTTCGGCACGTGGCGCGGGGAGAGGGCCTCCCGCAGCTCCCGGCGCAGGCGCGCGACGAGGTCGTCGTCCAGGGGCGCCCCCTCGGCCATGGTGACGTACAGCAGCAGGCGGCCCTCCTCCCCGAGCTGGCCGGTGTCGATCACCAGGCTGTCGGTGATCTCCTCGAAGCGCTCCACCACGCGGTAGAACTCGCTGGTGCCCATCCGGACCCCGCCCCGGTTCAGGGTCGAGTCGGAGCGGCCGTAGATCACGCAGCCGCCGTCAGGGAGGATCTTGATCCAGTCGCCGTGCCGCCAGACACCGGGATAGTCGGAGAAGTAGCTGTCGCGGTAGCGGGACCCGTCGGGGTCGTTCCAGAACATCACCGGCATCGACGGCATCGGCAGGGTCAGCACCAGCTCGCCCACCTCGCCGATCACCGGCGTGCCCGACGGGTCGAAGGACTCGACCCGCGCCCCCAGGCAGCGGCACGGGATCACCCCCGCCCTGACCGGGAGCAGCGGTACGGCGCCCACGAAACCGGTGCACACGTCGGTGCCGCCGGAGAACGAGCCGAGCTGGACCTCCGGCAGCGCGTCGTGCACCCAGGCGAACCCCTCGGGCGGCAGCGGCGAGCCGGTGGACCCGAGTCCCCGCAGCCGGTCGAGGCCGGACGGTTCGAGACCGGCCTTCATGGACGCGATCACGTACGGCGCCCCCGTGCCGAAGTAGGTGACCCCCTCCTCGGCGGCCAGCCGCCAGAGCGCGCCGGTCTCCGGGTAGGTCGCCGCCCCGTCGTGGAGCACCACCGCCGAGCCGACCAGCAGGCCGCCGACGAGGTAGTTCCACATCATCCAGCCGGTGGTGGTGTACCAGAAGAAGACGTCGTCCTCTCCCAGGTCCTGGTGGAAGGAGAGCGCCTTGAGGTGCTCCAGCACCACGCCGCCGTGGCCGTGCACGATCGGCTTGGGCAGCCCGGTCGTCCCCGAGGAGTAGACGATCCAGAGCGGGTGCCCGAACGGCACCGGCTCGAAGTCGAGCGGCCCCGCGACGGCGCGCGCCTCCGCCCAGCTCACCGTGCGGACCCCGTCACCGGTCGCGTCGGCGTCCCGGGGCTCCGCCGCGCCGGAGGTGTCCTGGGCGGGCGCGCCGGAGGTTTCCTGGGAGGGGACGCGCACCCGCGCCACCAGGGTCGGCAGCTTGGCCGCGATGTCCCGGACGACCTCGCTCCGGTCGAAGTGCCTGCCGTTGTAGTCGTAGCCGTCGACCGCGACGAGCACCTTCGGCTCGATCTGGGTGAAACGGTCGATCACGCTGGGCGCCCCGAAGTCGGGCGAGCAGGAGGACCAGACGGCACCCAGGGAGGCGGTCGCCAGGAAGGCGATCAGCGCCTCGGGCACGTTCGGAACGTAGGCCGCGACCCGGTCGCCGCGCCCGACGCCCAGCGCGGCCAGCCCCGTGCGGACCCGCGCCACCTCCTCGGCCAGCTCCCACAGGGTGAGCGTCCGGCGCCCGCCCGCCTCGTCGCGGGAGATCACCGCGAGCCGCCCCGGGTCGGAGGCGGCCCTGCGCAGCGCGTTGGCCGCGTAGTTCAGCGTCGACCCGGCGAACCACTCGGTGCCGGGCATCTCCCCCGACATGACGGGCCCGTCACCGCGCTCCCCCACCACCCCGAAGTAGTCCCAGATCGACGTCCAGAACTCCTCGGGGGAGCCGACCGACCACTGCCACAGGGACTCGTAGTCACCGGCCCGGCCCAGCCACTCCGCGTAACGGGTGACCTTGGCGTTCCTCACGATCTCCGGGGACGGTTCCCAGAGCGGCGCACCTTCCTCAACCATGGCCCCATCCTCTCGGCGCCCCACCCGAATGTCATCCCCGGGATCCATACAACCTCCGGTCACACCATGTGGGGCCACCACGCACAAGACACCCCGTTCCCCGGGATCCCGCCGAAACAGATGGAGTCCGGCCACGGGTCCCCGGCGAGAGGATGTGGCACCGGTCACGTCGTACCGGCCCGCCAGCCGAAAACGCGTCGGCCGGGAATCGTCATCTCACCGGCCGTAGCTCTGTCCGAGTAACAGAAAGCGCCCGATCACCAGAGCGGCCGGGCGCTTTCTGATTCATCCGAGATGACTCGACAGCGATGCCTCCAAGCTGGACGAGTCAGGCCAGGTCGAACTCGCCACGCTTGACGCCGGAGACGAAGGCGCTCCACTGACGCGACTCGAAGGTCAACGCGGGCCCTTGGATGTCCTCGCTGTCGCGGACGGCCACAGCGTCAGGGAGGTCGTCGGCCACCTCGACACAGTCATTGCCACTTCCGCTCAGGCTGCTCTTACGCCAGATGGCGTTCGATAGATCAGTCATGGGAACAGGTGTTCCTTGCTTCTGGGTACCGGTGTCGACTATGAAATCGAGACTTACTCCGCCCAGCAGGCCGATCCCGCCTTCCGGCATGAGTTCCTGGCCACCCTCGGCCGCTTGGACCAGATTCGCTGGCCGCTCGCGCCTTCACACGGTGAGGTTCACCTGCGCCTGCCGTGTCCGCGGTGCGGATGGGCCGAGAAACGCTCCGAGCGGACGAAGCCGCTACGCACCGGATCCGGTGGAGCGGATGGGTCGGCGACACCGATTCCTACGTCGATGCCATGGTCTGGCTCGTCGGCCGGACGCTCTCCGCCCCCAAACACTTCTATCGCAGCCACACCACCCAGGAACTGGACCGCGTCATGAACAGCAGGACCGTGGCACCTGCGGGTGTGCGCGCCCGTGAGATGAACCTTTACCGCCGATACTTCGACCTGGTCGCCGCCGGGCGCAAGACCATCGAGGTCCGCGTCCAGTATCCCAACCTCCGTACCTTGAAGGCAGGCGACCACATCCGCTTCGTGTGCGGTCGCGACGACGCCCTCACCAAGGTCAAGCGCGTAGCCCGGTACAGGAGCTTCGAGGGGATGCTCGACGTCGAGGGCCCCGCCAACGTCAATCCGGACAGCCCCCGCGAGCAGCAACTCGCCAATATCCGCCGCATCTACGGGCCCGAGAAGGAGGCCCTCGGCGTGCTGGCCATCAAAATCGAACTCCTCGCCCCTCCGACCGGCCACTGACACGACCTCGAATGGCCGAACCTTCCCACCCCGCCCGGCTGAAGCTTCTTCCCGCAGGACGGGACACCGGCGGTGTGGCTTCAGGCTTCCGGGTCCGGAGCCTGTGATGCCGCTCGTGCACTCATACGGGCCGGGATTTCCGATTCAGATAGCTCGATCAACGACTTCTACCGGGCCCGGCCTCCGCGCGGCGGGCCGGGGAGGTGAGGCCGGCGACGGCGGCGACGACCTCGGAGGGGTTGGAGAGGTCGGGCAGGACCACGTCGGCTCCCGCCTCGTGCAGCTCGGCGGGGAGGGAGCGCCCCGAGGCGACCCCGATGATCGCGGCCCCGGCGATCCTGGCGGCCTGGACGTCCCTGGCCGAGTCGCCGACCAGCACGGTGTTGTGCCCGTCGAAGGTCGCCCCGTACTTCCGCTTGGCGCGGCCCTGCGCGACCTGCAGGAGGGTGGCCTTGGGGTAGACCTCCTCGCCGTAGCCGCCGATCTCGAAGTCGACGTGCTTTTCGAGGCTGAACGCGGTCAGCTTGTGCACCGCGTTGCTCTTGATCGTGCCGGTGAGCACCGACTGGACCACGCCGTCGAGCCTCGCCACGGCCTTCAGCGCGTCGCGGGCGCCGGGCATCATCCGGCCGTCCTTGGCCAGGCGCCTGCGTCGCGCCCCGAAGGACCCGGCCAGCGCGTCGAGGAACCGGGGAAGGTGGTCGTCTCCGGCGACGATCCCGTTGATGGCGAGCATCTCGAAGACGATCTCCGAGTCGGGACGCCCGTTGGCCTGGGTCAGCTTGACCAGGGGCCTGCCGGTGACGCTACGGAAGGCCTCCGCGTATGCCTCCCGGGTGACGATCGACACGTCGACCAGCGTGAGGTCGATGTTCCAGAGGACGAGGCGGTTGATCGGGGGCCTCCCGGAATGGGTGCGGATGCCCAGGGTAAGGCCCTGGGCGCACGGCGACCGCCTTTGATACCGAAAGGATCCGGTTTGAGATGACTTCCGGATCGGCGGCCTGTCCACCGGCGACCCAACGGAGTCGCCTCCCGGGGAGCGCGACGGGAACCCCGGTTCTGCGGCCTGTCCATCGGTGACCTGCCTGAGCCGCCTCCCGGCGGACGCGGCGGGAACGCCGGGGTCGGTGACCCGCCGGCCGATGACCCCGTTGCCGCGGGCCGCCGGTTTCCGTGAGGTCGCGTGACGGCCGTCAGGCGTGGTCGAGCGCGTTCTCCAGGGTGTCGACGACCGGGACGCCGCAGGCCATCAGGTCGGCCCGGCTGGTCATGCCGCCGGTGTAGAGGACCGCGCGTGCCCCGACGTGCTGGGCCGCGTGCGCGTCGTCCAGGCTGTCGCCGATCACCAGGACGTCGGCCGGGCCGACACCGAGCGCGGCGAGGTGGGCCACCATCGACTCGGCCTTGTGCCCGCCGGAGGCGCTGCGCAGGCCGTCGATCCGGGTGAAGTGGTGGTCGATGCCGAATTCCGCGATCTTGGGAACCAGCCGTTCGTGCGCCCACATGGACAGCAGCGACTGCTTGCCGCCCGCTCGCTCCCAGCTCCGCAGGGTGGAGAGGGCGTCGGCGGCCAGCCCGCACTCCAGCATCAGCTGGTGGTAGCTCTCGTGGAAACCGAGGTCGAGCCTCTCCCACTCGCCGTCCTCAAGGGCACGGCCGAGCATGCGCTCGTAGGCGGCCCAGATCGGGCGCGTGTAGACCGCACGGAAGCGGTCGGCGTCATAGGAACCCAGCCCGTACGGCTCGAACACCGCGTTCGTCGCACCAACGACGGCGTCGATGTCGTGAAACAGCGTGCCGTTCCAATCCCAAACAATGTGTCTCATATTGCCGTCCAGAATAGCGAAAATCCCCGCCGGAGCGGCGCCGCGACCGAGGAACCGGCCGGCACGGGACGCTCGCGGCGCGGGGATCCCGCCCCGGCCTCCGGGGGTGCGCGCGCGGGATTCCTTACGCGGTACGGGGTCCCGCCGGGGGTGCGTGCGCCGGACTCCGGACGCGGTACGAGGTCCCGCCCCGGAGCCCGGAGGGCGCGGGCGCCGGACTCCGGACGCGGTGTGGGGATCCCTCCCAAGTCCCGGAGACGGCGGGCTCCGGACGCGGCAGGGGTCCCGGAGACGGCGGGCTCCGGACGTGGCGCGGAGGTCAGCCGACCAGGTCGGGGATCTCCTGGGTGGCGTACCACAGGAGCTCGTTGGCCTCGGCGCCGTCCACGGTGAAGCGGGCGTCGTCGTCGCCGCGGTCGGCCGCGGGCAGCGCGGCGAGAGCGGCCTCGACGTCCTTCACCGCCGACAGGTCGTCCACGTGGACCGCGGCGACCAGCGCCAGCGGGACCGCCGAGGCGAGCCGCACCCGGGCGCGCTCCTCCAGGTCGGCGCTCGCGCTCACGCCACCCTCGGGTACGTCGACGGCGACGACCACCCGCCGCGCGGCGACCTCCACCCCGTCGGCGCGGTCCGCGGCCAGCATCCGCAGGGAATCCCTGGCCGCCTCGGTCAGGGCGACGTACTCCAGTTCCTCGGTGTCACCCGAGACGTACCACTCGATCAACGCGGGGGTCACCGCGTAGCCGGTCAGCGGGGCCGGGCCGAGCTCCCCCACGGTGGCCACGCGGGCCAGCGCCGGGAGCGTACACGGCAGGTAGACGCGCATCCATGCCTCGATCTGTCTCTCCGACATCGGCGCCGCTCCGGCGCCGATTCACGCATCGAGTGTGCCAGTACCGGCGACCCCCGGTGATACCGCCCGCGCGGAGCGACACGGTCCGTGGCGGGCCGCGCCCCCACCGGGCGGCCCCGGTGCCGCTCGGTGGCCGGGGCGGGGAGAAGGAGAGACGGGGAGGCGCGAGGAGGCGAGGAGGCGGGGAGACGGGGAGACGGCCGGACGGCCCGGCCGGGGGCCGCTCACGCCACAGCGCGGGGAAGACGAGGGGGTCAGCGGAGGGTGATCTGGAACAGGGTCTCCAGTTCGGTGATGGTCAGCTCGGGGTCGCGGTGGTGCACGCCGACGATGCCGAGCCGCCGGGCGGCCTCGATGTTGGCCTCGATGTCGTCGACGAACACGCACTCCTCCCCGGCCAGGCCGATCCTGCCGAGCGCGTGCTCGAAGATCCTCGGCTCGGGCTTGCGCATGCCGATCTCTCCCGAGATGACGACCTCGTCGAAGTAGTCCTCCCAGCCCTCGCGGGGGTACTCGTTCGCCCAGGAGTTGGAGAGCAGGCAGGTGCGCAGCCCCGCGGCACGGGCCTCGCGGAGCATCTCGTACATCGGCTCGACCCGGTGGAAGCGGGAGAACATCCTGGTCAGCAGCCCCTCGGCGACCGGCGGCACGCCGTTCGTCGTGACCAGCCTGGCCGCCAGGTCGCGTTCGAAGTCCAGGCCGGATATCTCCCCGCGCTCCAGGGCGTGGATCGTGTTCTCACCGCCCTCCGAGTTCTCGTACGCGCGCACGATGAGCTCGCGCATCACCTTCCGGTAGTGGGCCTCGTCGAGCCCCTCGGCGACGATCCACTCGGCGATCGCCTCGGTGAGACCGACGGTGAGCACGCCACCCCAGTCGATCAGCACGCCCTTGAGCATCTGTCCTCCTCGATGAAACGGGTTCCAGGTTAGGCGTGGACCGCTGGACGGCCGAAGAAGGGGTGGTGCCAAACTGGCCGCCATGGACTTCGCGCTCAGCGACACGGCGCAGGAATACCTCGCCAATCTGACCGATTTCATGGCTACCCACGTCTACCCGGCGGAGCCGGTCTACCACGCGTGGCGCCGGACCAGAGGGCACGACAGCCACGAACTGCCGCCGGTGGTGGAGGAGCTCAAGTCCGAGGCGCGCTCGCGCGGCCTGTGGAACCTGTTCCTGCCCGCGGAGTCGGGGCTGTCGGTGCTCGACTACGCCGGACTGGCCGAGGTGACCGGCCGCTCCATCGACCTCGCCCCCGAGGCGCTCAACTGCGCGGCCCCGGACACCGGGAACATGGAGGTCCTGCACATGTTCGGGTCGCCCGAGCAGCGGGACCGGTGGCTCAGGCCCCTGCTCGCCGGGGAGATCCGTTCGGCGTTCGCGATGACCGAGCCCGCGGTGGCCTCCAGCGACGCCGCCAACATCGCCACCTCCATCACGCTCGACGGCTCCGAGTACGTCGTCAACGGCCGCAAGTGGTTCATCACCGGGGTGGCCGACCCGCGCTGCGAGATCCTGATCGTGATGGGCAAGACCGACCCCGAAGGGCCGCCGCACCGCCAGCAGTCGATGATCCTGGTCCCGATGGACACACCGGGCGTCGAGGTCGTACGCCACCTGCCGCTCTTCGGCTACCAGGAGCAGCACGGCCACTCGGAGATCGTCTTCACCGACGTCCGGGTGCCCGCCGCGAACCTCATCGCGGAGGAGGGCGACGGCTTCCGCATCGCGCAGGCCCGTCTCGGCCCCGGCCGCATCCACCACTGCATGCGCGCCGTCGGGATGGCCGAGCGCGCCCTGGAACTGATGTGCGCCCGCGCGGCCAACCGGGTGGCCTTCGGCCAGACGCTCGCGCAGCAGGGTGTGGTGCAGCAGCAGATCGCCGAGTCGCGGCTCGCCATCGAGCAGGCCAGGCTGCTCACCCTGAAGGCCGCCTGGATGATCGACACGGTCGGCGTGAAGGCGGCCGCCTCGGAGATATCCGCCATCAAGGTGGTCGCGCCGCGGATGGCGTGCGACGTCATCGACCGCGCCATCCAGGTCCACGGCGGCATGGGACTGTCCGACGACGTCCCGCTCGCGACGATGTACGCGCAGGCTCGCGCGATGCGCATCTTCGACGGTCCGGACGAGGTTCACATCCGCACCGTGGCCCGCCGCGAGCTCAAGCCGTACCTCTCGTAAACCATCCCGAAACGGACACTATGGGTCAGATTGCCCGGAGATTCATCCCCTAACATCCGATTCAGCGAGCGTTACGCGTTTCGCGGCCCCAATACGAGGAAGATTACGAGAATGGCACTCGGGCCATATAACCGCACGTAGAAGGCATGATCGACCTCCTGCGGGCTCCATTTGCACCTTCCCTCGGTTCCCATGAGGAGGGATCATGGCAGTAGCTCAGACGAGCCGGTCACGCGCCCGTACGGCGCAGAGACCGACCACACCCGCAACGTCCACCACGCATGCCCAGGCAAGCAGGAAACAGGACGGCAACTCGCTAACGCTCAAACTTCCGATGATGACCGTGCAGCTGCGACCGCCGCACATGCACATGCCGCACGTCAGCAGGCAGGAGGCAGGACAGGCCGTCGACACGGCCAAGTCGTTCCTTCCTCCGGCCGAGCGCATCGTCTACTACGGAGGACTCGGCGCGCTCGCGGTGGCGGGGTTGCTCGAATGGCCGGTAGCGGCGGCCATCGGGGTCGGGACGTTGATCGCGCAGCGTGCGCGCGGCAAGAGCCGGTCATCGAGTCCGGCCTCCAGGCCCGCGGTCTCCGCGTCCAGGCCTTCGACGGCCACCTCCGCGTCCGGGGGCTCCGCGTCCCGGACGACGGGTTCGGCATCCAGGTCCCGGACGGGAAGCTCCGCATCCCGGACCACGCCCGTGTCCCGTACGGCGGCGTCCGCGTCACGCACCGCCTCCAGGGCCGCGAGCACCGTGTCCCGGGCGGCGGGCACCGCCGCGTCACGCACCGCGAGTGCCGCGACCCGGGCGGCCGGGACCGCGTCACGCACCGCGAGCGCCGCCACCCGCGCGGCCGGTACCGCCGCCTCCAAGGCGACCGGTGCCGCGTCACGCACCAGGAGCTCCACGTCCAGGGCAGCCGGTACGACCTCCCGGTCTACCGGCACGACGTCCCGGGCCAAGAGCCCCACCTCACGCACCCGGAGCACCACATCCCGCACGGGAAGCTCCACCTCACGCACCACGAAACCCGCGTCGCGCACCGCGAGTGCCGCGACCCGGGCAGCCGGGACCGCGTCACGCACCGCGAGCGCCGCCACCCGCGCGGCGGGCACCGCCGCCTCCAAGGCGACCGGTGCCGCGTCACGCACCAGGAGCTCCACGTCCAGGGCAGCCGGTACGACCTCCCGGTCTACCGGCACGACGTCCCGGGCCAAGAGCCCCACCTCACGCACCCGGAGCACCACATCCCGCACGGGAAGCTCCACCTCACGCACCACGAAACCCGCGTCGCGCACCGCGAGTGCCGCGACCCGGGCAGCCGGGACCGCGTCACGCGCCACGGGCACCACCGCCTCCCGGGCGACCGGCGCCGCGTCACGCACCAAGAGCTCCACCACCCGGGCAACAGGCACGACGTCCCGGGCCAAGAGCCCCACCTCACGCACCCGGAGCACCACATCCCGCACGGGAAGCTCCACCTCACGCACCACGAGGCCCGCGTCGCGCGCCGGGAGCACCGCGACCCGCGCGACGGGTACCGCCGCCTCTCGGGCGACCGGTGCCGCGTCACGCACCAGGAGCTCCACGTCCAGGGCGGCCGGTACGACCTCCCGGTCTACCGGCACGACGTCCCGGGCCAAGAGCCCCGCCTCGCGGACCAGGAGCACCACATCCCGTGCGGGAGGCTCCACCTCACGCACCACGAGGCCCGCGTCGCGCACATCGGCGGCCACCTCGCGAACCGCGGGCACCGGCTCCCGGGCCACCACGCCCACCTCACGGGCCGCGAGCACCGGCTCCCGTACGGCCACCTCGCGTTCGCGGGCCACGAAACCCGCGTCCCGGACCGCGAGGCCCGCGGCACGGGCGGCCAAGCCCGCTTCGCGGACCACGAAACCGGCGTCCCGGGCCACGAAGCCCGCGTCGCGACGGGCAACGGCGTCCACGTCACGAGCTTCGACGTCCACGTCCCGCACCGCGGGATCCGCCTCCCGGGCGAGGAGTTCGGCCCGCGGGAGATCGTCCAAGTAACCGCAGCGATGGGGCCGATCAGGCCGCGCGTAACCACGGCCTGATCGGTCCCGTCATTTTGCCCGCCGGAGATCTGAATGTTCGTGCCCCGTCTGCTGTCCGTGCCCGCGGAAACCCTCTGGAACGCCGTACCCGGTGCGATCAAGGTCGTGCCCGCCGCGGTCATGAACGCCCTGCCGCGTTCGCGCGGGAAACGGGCCTGCCCCGGAGGGCTCCATGTCGATCTGCACGTGATCGGCTCACCGGGCAGCGAGCCGAGGGCCCGGCGGCTGGAGAACGCGCTGCTGAGGCTGGAGGGGGTCGGGCGGGCGGAGGTCAACGGGATCCTCGGCTCCGTCTTCGTGGGGTGCGACCCGGCCTCGATCGACCTGGAGAGACTCCTGGAGGTCGTCGAGGCGCTCGACGGCGAGGGCGGCGACGACGATGACGACGACCTGACCGACGGCTACGACAGCGACGACGACCTGGACGAGGACACAGAGGACACAGAGGACACCGAAGACGGGGACACCGAAGACGACAAGGCCTCATCTCCGGAGCCGGGGCTCCTCGCCGCCAAGCTGGCGGAGCACTACACCGCCAAGGTGGTGGAACGGCACACCCGTGCCGGCATCCGGCTCGGCGCGAGCCTGATCGGGGCGGGCATGGCGTTCGCCGGGCGAGCGGTGCACGCGCCGCCGATCTCCCCGGTCGTTCCCGCCCTGCTGGGAGTGGCGGAGTCCACCCCGAGGGTCCGCCACGAGCTGGAACGCCGCATCGGCGGCCCGGCCACCGTCGCCCTGTTCGCGACGGCGAACATCGTCACCCAGACCCTGGCGCTGCGCCGGTTGGAGACGCTCGTCCAGTCGGTCACCGCCACCGACCGCTACCTGGAGGCGCGCGAGACGCGGCGGGCCTGGGAGGCGCACCAGCACGACCTGGCGTCGCGAAAGGGCTCCTACCGCCACACCCGCGCGGCCAGGAAACCGCGCCCCGCGCCCATGGCCCACAGCCCCGTGGAGCGGTTCGAGCGCGTCGGGGTCCCCGCGGCGATGGGCGCCGCCGGGCTGACGTACCTTCTCAGCGGCAACCGGGAGCGCACCGTCTCCATGCTCACCGCGACGACCCCCAAGGCCGCGAAGCTGGGCCGCGAATCCTTCGCCTCCGCGATCGGGCGCGCCATGGCGAGGCGCGGGGCGGTCGTCCTCAACAACCGCTCCCTGCGCCACATGGACGGGATCGACACCGTCATCCTCGACTCCGACACGCTCGGCACGGGTTCGTGGGAGATCGACCGCATTGTTCCCCTCGGCGAACCGGACTCCGCGAACGGCGAGGGCCTCGACGGGCTGCGCGCGCGGCTCCTCACCCTGATCGACGTCGACGACCCCGGCGCGCGGCGGGAGGACGACGAGTGGAAGGCGGAGCCCCTCGCGGGCCCGGCCGGGCTCGTCACGGAGGACGCCGAGGACTGGGAGGCCCGGGGGATCCGGGCCGTCCGCGTGACGAGGAGGGGCGTTCCGGCCGCCCTGGTCGGCATGGCGCCGCGGGTCGACCCGCTGGCCGACGCGATCGTCGCCGCGGCCAGAAGCGCGTGCGCCGTGGCGCTCGCGGGGGGCGGCGCGGAACTCGCCCTGCGGCTCGGCGTCGACGAGATCGTGCCGGGCGGTTCCCGGCTGGCCCGGTCGGTCCGCGCGCTCCAGGCGGACGGCCACGGGGTCGCCGTGGTGTCGGCGCGCCGCATGGCCGCGCTGGCCCAGGCCGACCTGGGCATCGGCGTGCTGCGCGACTCGGGCCGGGTGCCCTGGGACGCGGACGTGATCGCCGAGCTGGAGGAGGTCCACCTGCTCCTGAGCTGCCTGGGGCCGGCGAGGAGGACGAGCGAGCGGTGCGTGTGGCTCACCACCGCGGGAACCGCCGCCGGAGGCGTGCTGACGGTCCTCGGGCCGCCGGGGACGTCGGAGCACAAGGCTCAGCTCGCGAGCAGCTGCACGTCGATGGCGACCCTCGTCGCGGGCGGGTGGGCGGGCTGGCACGCCGGGCGGGAGACCCCGCCGATCCGGGTCGACCGGACTCCCTGGCACGCGATGCCGACCAAGGAGGTCCTGGCCCTGCTCGGTTCTTCGACCGGCGGGATCAGCGAGGCCGAGGCCGCGCGGCGCAGGGCCTCGACGGGACAGGGGGCGCCGGAGGGACCCGCTTCGCTGCTCCGCGTGTCCGCCGAGGAACTGGCCAACCCGCTCACCCCCGTCCTGGCGGCCGGGGCGGGCCTGTCGGCCCTGGTCGGCTCGGTCTCCGACTCGGTGATGATAGGCACGGTCGTGCTCGCCAACGCGCTCATCGGAGGGGGCCAGCGCTACAGCGCCGACCGGGCGCTGCACCGCCTCACCGAGGCGGTCGCGGTTCCCGTACGGCTGCGCCGCCCGCACCAGAAGGCGAGCGAGACCCACCCCGACGAGCGGGCGAACGGCGCCGGACCCCACGCGGAGAAGGCGAGCGGGGCCCACCCCGGTGAGCGGGCGAACGCGACCGTCGATGAGAAGGCGAGCACCGGGCCTCACCAGCGGAAGGCGGGCGCCGCCCACCCTCACGAGCAGGCGAACGCGACCGTCGAGGACCTCGTACCCGGCGATGTGATCGAGCTGCGCGCGGGCGACACCGTGCCCGCCGACTGCCGCGTGCTCAAGGCCGTGGGCCTGGAGATCGACGAGGCGACCCTGACCGGCGAGTCACAGCTCGTCACCAAGTCGCCGGAGCCCGTCAACGCGCCCGCCATCGCCGACCGGACCTCGATGGTCTACGAGGGGACGACGGTGGCGGCCGGCAGCGGGCTGGCGGTGGTGGTCGCGGCGGGCGAGGCGACCGAGACGGCCAGGACCGCCAGGGCCGCCGCGGAGCAGCCCCCGGTGACGGGCGTGCGGCTACGGCTGCGGGAGCTGAGCCGGCGGGTGCTCCCGGTCGCGGTCGGCTCCGGCGTCGTCCTGCTCGCCGCCGACCTGTTGCGCGGCAGCTCGGCGCCGCAGGCGCTCGCGCCGGCGGTGAGCCTCGCCGTCGCCGCCGTGCCCGAGGGGCTGCCGTTCGTCGCCTCGGTCGCGGAGCTCGCCTCCGCGCGGAGGCTGTCGACCCGTAACACCCTGGTGCCCAACCCCTCCACGATCGAGGCCCTCGGCCGGGTCAACGTCCTGTGCTTCGACAAGACGGGAACCCTCACCGAGGGGCGCATCAGCCTGCGGTGCGTCTCCGACGTGCAGGACGAGCGCACCCTGGAGGACCTGACGCCCGAACTGCGGCACATCGTGACCGCGGGAATGCGCGCGTGCCCCCGGCACGACGAGGGGCGCCCCGTCCCGCATCCCACCGACCGCGCCGTGCTGAAGGGGGCCGAGCGGCTGGGCGTGACCGAGAAGGGGACCGGAAGCTGGGAGCGGGTCGACGAGCTGCCCTTCGAGCCGGGACGCGGCTACCACGCCGTACTCGGCAAGGGCGACTCGGGCCCGCTGCTGAGCGTCAAGGGCGCCCCGGAGATCGTGGTCACCCGCTGCACGTCCATCCTCCGCGACGGCAAGGTGGTCCCCCTCGTGGACCACCTCGTGGCGGAGGTCGAGAAGGAGCTCGACCAGCTCGCCCGGCAGGGCTACCGGGTGCTCGCGGTCGCGGAGCGCTCCGCCTCCGACCGCCGCGATCTCGACGAGTCCCGCATCCAGGACCTGTGCTTCCTCGGCTTCCTCGGCCTGGCCGACCCCGTGCGGCCCACGGCCGCGGAGAGTGTCGGCCGCCTCACGCGGGCGGGCGTGCGCATCGTCATGATCACCGGCGACCACCCGAGCACGGCGGAGGCGATCGGCGCCGAGCTGAACGTGCTCAACGGCGGGCGGATCATGACCGGGCCCGAGCTGGACGAGATGGACGACGACGCCCTGGTGGAGGCGCTGCCGGACGTGACGGTCTTCGCCAGGACCACCCCGGCGCACAAGGCGCGGATCGTGAGCTGCCTGCGCCGGACCGGCAAGGTCGTCGCGGTCACCGGCGACGGCGCCAACGACGCCCCCGCGATCCGGGTCGCGGACGTGGGGATCGCCCTGGGGTCCCGCGCCACCCCGGCGGCGCGGGCGGCGGCCGACATCGTCGTGACCGACGACCGCATCGAGACGATCGTCGACGCGATCATCGAGGGCAGGGCGATGTGGGGCTCGGTCCGCGACGCCCTCAGCATCCTGCTCGGCGGCAACATCGGGGAGATCGTCTTCGCCGTCGGATCCAGCCTGATCAGCGGCGGGAACGTGCTGAACGCCCGGCAACTGCTGCTGGTCAACCTCCTCACCGACATGCTGCCCGCGATGGCGGTGGCCTCCCGGCCGCCGACGGCCACCAGCCCGGAGAAGCTGCTGGACGAGGGCCCCGAGGCCTCGCTGGGCGCGTCCCTGACCCGCGACATCTACCTGCGCGCCGCCACCACGGCGAGCGCGGCGGGCCTGGCCTGGGCGATCGGCCGGGGGACCGGTACGCGCGGGCGGGCGGACACGATGGGGCTGGTCGCGCTCGTGGCCTCGCAGCTGCTGCAGACCCTGGCCCTGGGCAGCCGGGACCGCCTGGTCGTCCTGGCCTCGCTCCTGTCCCTCGCCGTCCTGGGCATGGCGGTCTCGGTACCGGGGGTCTGCCGGTTCTTCGGCTGCCACTTCCTGGGGCCCGTGGGATGGACCGTCGCCCTGGGGAGCGCCGCGACCACGACGGCCGCCGGGGTGGCCTTCCAGGCGGCGACGTGGGGAGAGGCACAGCGGGAAACGCGGGAGGAGACGGGGGAAGAGCCGCGGGAGGAGGCGTAGGGGACGACATGGGGGCGGTGTGAGAGGCGGACGGGAGGCCCGGCGTGAGGGGTGGAACCCGGGGAGACGTGAGACGCGACGCGGGGGCGGCACAGGGGACACGCTGGGGATGTCACCGAACGTTCACCGAACAGCAACCTCATGAATGGTGACTTACACTCTCTTGATGTGAATTATCACCTTAAGCACTCCTTCTCCCTGTGAGGTTGATATGTCCGGATTCATCTCCACCGTCCTTGCCAAGGCGGTAGTCATGCTGATCGAGGCCCTGCTCACCCGTGTCATCCAGTCGCTCGTCGTCTCGCTGGCCAGGACCGGCAACCTCCAGCTCGCCTGACCCCGCCGCACGGCAGGAGCCCCCGGGCCCTTTCCCGGTGGGCCTTCGAAGGGGCCGGACCAAGCCGATCATCATCGGCCGTCACGCCCCCGGGCCCCCTTTTCGGCAGACCTTCGAGGCGACGGACCCGGTTCTCAGCGAGCCTTCGAGGTGATCAGCCGGGCGACCTTGAGGTGCTCGGCCGAGCGCAGCACCCGCTCGGCCTCGGCCGGGTCGGCGACCGGCGCGCTGTCCAGCAGACCGCGGTCGGCCTTCAGCTTCAGCAGCCGCCGGACGGACTGGTCGAGCCGCGTCCTGGAGATCTTCCCTGACGCCACGGCCGCCAGCAGCGCCCGGTGGGCCTCGCGGTAGTCCGGCGGCATGAGCAGCAGGTCCACCCCGGCCTGGATCGCCCGCACCGCGACCTCCCCGTCCCTGTACTTCTTGCGCACCCCCGCCATGTCCAGCGCGTCCGTCGAGACGACCCCGTCGAAGCCGAGCTTCTCGCGGAGCAGACCGGTCAGGATCGGCTTGGAGAGGGTGGCGGGGTCACCCGAGGGGTCGAGCTTCGGCATCACGACGTGCGCGCTCATGATCGCGTCGACGTCCTTGCCGATGGCGGCGGCGAACGGCGGGGCGTCCAGCCTGTCCCACTGGGACCGGGAGTGCGTGATCACCGGCAGGCCGGTGTGGCTGTCGACGCCGGTGTCGCCGTGGCCGGGGAAGTGCTTGGCCGTGGCCCCGATCCCCGCGTCGTGGAAGCCCTGGACGGCGGCGGCGACCATCGGCGCGACCTTCTTCGGGTCCGAGCCGTACGCGCGCGGGCCGATCACCGGGTTGCGCGGGTTGACGTTGACGTCGGCGACGGGCGCGAAGTCGAGGTTGACGCCCAGGGCGCGCAGCTCGGTGCCCGTCACCTTGGCGGCCCGGCGGGCCAGCGAGAGATCACCGGTCGCGCCGATGACCGACGCCCCGGGCAGGGGCGTGACCAGCGGGGCGAGGCGGGAGACCTTCCCGTTCTCCTGGTCGGTGCCGATCAGCAGCGGGATCTCGGGGGACGCCTCCTGCAGCCCGTTGGTCAGCGCCACGACCTGCCTGACGCTCTTGATGTTGCCCGCCCAGGGAAAGAGGATCACCCCGCCGGGGCGGTAGCGGGCGATCATCTTCGCCGGGCTGTCCACCCCGAACCGCGCCCGGTTCTCCCCCGACGCCGTATCGGCCGACGGGCCGTACAGCACGGGCATGAACAGCTGGCCGACCTTCTCCTCCACGCTCATCGAGGCGAGCATGCCCTCCACCCCCGCGGCCTCCACCGTCTCCGAGGCCGCGACGGGAACGGACGTCTCGGGGGCGGGGGTCGCGGCCTCGGTCCCGGTGGATGCCGCCGCGTCGGCGCTCGCGGAGCTCTCGCCCGCCCGCGTCGCACCGGACGCGGGCGGAACCGTACTGCCCGCCTCCGCGCATCCGGCCACCATCGTCGCGATCATCGCGATACCCGTCACACGTCTCCACCGAAGCATGCCGCTTACGCTATCCGGGCCCGCGCCCCGGTGCCCGCCCATCCACCCGGTCATCATCGGCCCCACGCCTTTCACCGACCGGCGTACGCCGGCCCGTACGGGAGGTCCGCCCACGTCACAGGGCCAGTCCGGCCAGTCCGGGCAGGTGCGAGCGCGCCTCGGCGCGCGCGTCCGCCGGGGAGGCCGCGGCCCGCGCCGCCGCGGCGGCGAGACGGCACTGCCGCCGCGTGTGGCGCGACAGCGCGGCCCGTACGGCGGGCAGCGCCGGGGCGGACATCGACAGCGAGGTGACCCCGAGCCCGACGAGCACGCAGGCGAGGGCCGGGTCGGCCGCGGCCTCACCGCAGGCCCCGCACGGCCTCCCGCGCTCGGCGGCGCCCGCCGCGGCCAGGGCGACGAGGTCGAGCAGGGCGGGCTGCCAGGCGTCCTGGAGCCCGGTCAGCGCGCCCAGCTGCCGGTCGGCGGCGAGGGCGTACTGGGCCAGGTCGTTGGTGCCGACGGAGAGGAAGCCCGCCCGGACGGCCAGGTCGGAGGCGCGCAGGGCCGCCGACGGTATCTCGATCATCACTCCCGCCGACGGCAGCCCCGCCGCTTCGCAGGCGTCGGCGAACCAGGCGGCCTCCTCGGCGGTGGCCACCATCGGCGCCATCACCTGGAGTCTCCCCTTCGAGCGCGCGGCCGCCGAGGCCAGGGCGGCGAGCTGGGTACCCATGATCTCCGGATGCGTCCTGAACAGCCGCACCCCCCGCTCCCCCAGCGCGGGATTGGGCTCGTGCGCCCCCGGCAGCAGGAAGGCGAGCGGCTTGTCGGCCCCCGCGTCGAGGGTCCGCACGATCACCCTGCCACCGGGGAAGGCGTCCAGCACCTCCAGGTAGGCGGCCTCCTGCTCCGCCTCGGAGGGCGCCTCCGCCCGGTCGAGGAAGAGGAACTCGGTCCGGTAGAGACCGATCCCCTCGGCCCCGTGCTCCAGCGCGGCGGCCACGTCGCGGGGCCCGCCGATGTTGGCGAGCAGCGGCACGGCGTGCCCGTCGGCGGTCGTCCCCGGCCCGGTGGCGGAGGCCAGCACGGCCTCCCGCGCGGCGGCGGCGTCGCGCGCCCCGAGGACCTCGTCGTCGGAGGGCTCGGGCCGTACGAGACCTGAGGCCCCGTCGACCAGCACCGGCGTACCCGGCGCGATCGAGGTCGCCCCCGGGCAGGCCACCACGGCCGGTACCCCCATGGCGCGGGCGAGGATCGCGGTGTGGCTGGTCGGGCCGCCCTGCTCGGTGACGAAGGCCGCCACCACGTCGGGGGACAGCAGCGCCGTGTCGGCGGGCGCCAGGTCGCGGGCGACGAGGACGTACGGCCGCCCGGTGTCCTCGGGCACCCCGGGCGCCGGGCGGCCCTCGATCACCGCGATGGCACGGTCCCTGACGTCGTCCAGGTCGGCGACGCGCTCACCGAGGTATCCCCCGGCGGCGGCGAGCAGGTCGCGGTAGTGGCCGAACGCCTCGTAGACCGCGCGGGCCGCGGCGGCGCCCGCCCCGACCAGCGTGGCCACCCCGTCCGCCAGGCCGGGGTCGCGGGCCATCATGGCCTGCGCCTCCAGGATCTCCCTGGCCTCACCACCGGCGCGGGCCCCGCGCTCCTCCAGGTCGGCGGCGACCCGCTCCAGCGCCCGCCCGGCCAGGGCGAGCTCCGCGGGCGCGTCCCCGCCGTGCCGGGAGCCCGGGGCCGGGACGGTCGCCTCGTACGCGAGCACGTAGGCGGGGCCGACGCCGATCCCGGGGCTCACCCCCACCCCGGTGAGGGCGCTCACGGCGCCGACGCGATGCCGGCCAGCTGGTCGAGAAGCTCGTCGGCTCCCTCGCCCTCCGCCCGGATCACCACCGTGTCGCCCTCCCTGACGTCGAGCGAGAGGACCGCCAGGATGCTCTTGGCGTTCACCGGCTCGCCGCCGATCTTGGCGACGGTGACGTCCAGGGACGCCTTGACCGCCGTCTGGACGAACGTCGCGGCGGGCCTGGCGTGCAGGCCGACCTCTGACTTGACGGTGACTTGGCGCTCGGCCACGTGTTCCTCCCGGAGGTTCGCCCGCGGTCTAGACCGCGGGATCATTGATGCTCGACAGGGGCCAGTCGACCCCCGTCAGGTCCGCGACCACGAGGTCGGCCGCGGTCAGCTCAGTGCCCGGGTGCGTGGTCGCCACACCCACGCACGCCATGCCCGCCGCCTTGGCCGCCGCGATCCCGGCGATCGAGTCCTCGAACGCCACACAGTGTGCCGGATCGACCGACAGGCGCGCGGCGGCGAGGAGGAACCCCTCGGGGTCGGGCTTGCCCCTGACCACGTCGTGGGCGGACACGACCGTCTCCAGCAGGTCGCGGACACCGACCTGCGCCAGCCGCTCCTCCGCCCAGTCGCGGCCCGCGGAGGTGACGACCGCGATCGGCGAGCCGTACGCCGCGACCCTGCGGACCAGCTCGGCCGCGCCGGGCACCGGCACGATGCCGGGCAGGTCGGGATGGTCGTGGAAGGAGAAGGCCTCCTCGATCAGGTCGTCGATCCGCCTGCCGGGGAAGAGATGGGCGCGCTCCGTCAGGACGTCGCGCCCGCGCCGCCCCATGAACCCGCGCAGCACGACCTCGTCGTGGACCACTCCGTGGCTGTCGAGCAGCATCGCCCACACGGCCATGCTCCGCCGCTCGCTGTTGATCAGCGTCCCGTCGAGATCGAAGAGCGCCGCCTTCACCGTCTTTCCCACTCCCGCGTCCTCACTTCCGGCCGCGCGGCCGGTACCTCATGGTCGGTGCCTCATGGTCGGTGCCTCGGTTCTCGCGAGGATTTGAGCGGATCGCTCTACTCGGAGAGCTCATCACCCGTACCTCGGTTCTCGCGAGGCCTCGGGCGGATCGCTCGGATCGCTCCACTCGAAGAGCTCGTCACCGGCGCCGACGGTTCCCGTGGCGAGGCCGGTGACGGAGTTCGCGGCGGCGTCCAGCGCCACGACCGGGCAGATCGGGTAACGTCCGCCCGCCTCGATCCCGGCCGGGTCCCACGCCACCACCGGCTGCCCGGCGCTCACCCGGTCGCCCTCGGCGGCGAGCGGCTCGAAGCCCTCCCCCCTGAGCTCGACCGTGTCGATGCCCAGATGGACGAGGACCCCCCGGCCGTCGTCCCCGACGACCACGAACGCGTGCGGGTGCAGCTTGACGATGGTGCCCGCGATGGGAGAGAGCACCCGTCCGGGCGTCCTGTCCGGCTCGATCGCCATGCCGGGCCCGACCAGCCCCTCGGAGAAGACAGGGTCGGGCACCGAGCCGAGCCTCACGGCCACCCCCGCGACCGGTGCCAGAACTGTGGTCACCGCACCCCCTCGGCATGCCGCCGCCCGCGAGGACGGCCCGTCCGCGCCCCGGCCGCACACGCGTGCCGTCCGGGCGCGCCCCGCCCGCGAGAACGTCCTCGTCGGCCCCTGCCGGTTCCTGTCAGGCCTGATCCGCTCAGCCTCTGCTTCTGCCTCAGCCGATGATGTCCTCGATGTCGCTGGCGATCGTGTCGGCCTCGGGACCCACCACCACCTGGACGACGTTGCCCGCCGCCATCACACCGTGCGCGCCGGCCGCCCGCAGGGCCACCTGGTCGACCTTGGAGGCGTCGCGCACCTCGGTGCGGAGCCGGGTGATGCACGGTTCGATCTCGATGATGTTGTCCGCACCACCGAGTCCAGCGATGATCGCGTCGGCGTCGGCCGCCATGTCGCCCTCCAGATGTGATCACCCTGTCCCCAAGGCTATGACCAGGCTAAAGGACAGGCCGCGATCAGTCGGTCTGCGTCACCTTGTTGAGACCGCGGGGGGCGTCGGGGTCGATCCCCAGCCTGCGCGCGAGCGCCTCGGTGAGCAGCTGACCGGGGACGATGAGGCCCAGCGGGGCGACCCACTCGGGAAGGTCCGGGCCGTTCAGCGCGGCGGTGGAGACCGAGGAGAGCGCGGTGCCGCCGCCGACCGTGTAGGCGGAGGCGCCCGCGCCGGTCACCCGCTCGGCGAGCGCCACGGTGCCGGCCAGGGTCGGCCCCTCGCCCGCCGCGACCAGGATGGCCGGGGTGTCCTCGTCGACCACGGCGATCGGGCCGTGCAGCAGGTCGGCGTACGACAGGCCCATGGCGTGCAGGTAGCACGCCTCCTTGAGCTTGAGCGCCAGCTCCAGCGCGGTGGAGAAGGCGAGCCCCCGGCCGGAGACCACGACGCCCGGCTTGTCGGCCAGGCCCTCGACGATCGCCTCCAGGTCACCCGGGTCGCCGACCAGCTTCTCGACCGCGTCCGGCACCCGCTGCAGGTCGGCCGCGTCGACGTCCGCGCCGAGGCCGAGGGCGAGCACCGCGAGCGCGGCGAGCTGGGTGGTGTAGGTCTTGGTGGCCGGTACGGCCTTCTCCTCGCCCGCGACCGTGCACAGGGCGAGGTCGGCGGCCTGGGCCAGCGGGCTCTGCTCGCCGCCGTTGGTGATGGCCACGGTCCTGGCCCCGCACTCCTTCGCCCAGGCGAGGGTCTCGACGATCTCCTCGGTCCTGCCCGACTGGGAGAGGGCGACGGCCAGCACGCCGTCGAGGTCCAGCCTGCGCCGGTAGGTCGTGGCGATCGAGGGGGCGGCGAGGGTGGAGAGCCTGCCCGTGTGGGCCTCGGCCAGGTAGCGACCGTAGACTGCGGCGTTGTCGGAGGTGCCACGGGCGATGAACAGCAGCTGGCGGGTCTCCCCCGCGAGCCGCTCCACCTCCCCGACCCTGGGGAGGAGGGCGTCGAGCGTGGCTCGCAGCGCGGCGGGCTGCTCGGCGATCTCGCTGCGCATCTTGGTCGTCATCTCGCGCTCATCCTTCGGTTCGGACGGACGAGACCGGGCCGTTATCGATCCGTCTCCGGTCCGTACGTTGACACCCTTTTCCGGCCTGTGGTCTAGTCCGGACTAGACCAGTACGAACCATAACTCATGCGACATCTCAGATCGAGGGGGGAGGATCCTGTGGCCCAGATCGATCCGGACAGCCCGGTGCCCAAGTACTTCCAGCTCCGGGAGATCCTGCTCGATCTCATCGAGAACAACGAGCTCGCGATCGGCACGGCGATCCCGTCCGAACGCGAGCTCTGCCAGCGCTTCGGGCTGTCCCGCATGACCGTACGGCAGGCCGTGGACCACCTGGTCTCCGAGGGCAGGCTCCAGCGGGTGGCGGGCAAGGGCACCTTCGTGGCCCGCCCCAAGATCGAGATGTCCCTGCGGCTCACCTCCTTCAGCGACGAGATGCGCGCCAGGGGCATGGAGCCCGGCTCCCGCGACCTGGACCGGCGGGTGGTCAGGGCGAGCGCGCACCTGGCCAGGGAGCTCGGCATCCAGCCGGGTGACGAGGTTCACTTCATCGAGCGGCTGCGGACCGCGGCCGACGAGCCCATGTGCATCGAGCGGGCCCACATCCCCGTCTCCCTCGCGCCCGACCTCGACACCCACGACCTGACGGGCCGCTCCCTCTACGCCCTCCTGGAGACCCGCTACGGCCTGGTGCTCGACGCCGGTGAGCTCACCATCGACGGCGGCATCGCCGACCCCGGGGACGCCGACCTGCTGAAGTTACCGCGCGGCGGGGCCGTGCTGCTGCTCCAGCGGCGCTCCTTCGCGGGAGGCGTCTGCGCCGAACTCGGGGTGTCCACCTATCGCGCCGACCGCTACCAGCTCCGTACGATCCTGGAGATACCGGCCCGCCGCGCCTGATCCCGATGCCCGCCCGACCGACCACGCCCCATCCGCCGCGTCCGCTCCGATCACCCTCGGACCACGCCCACCCGCCACACCCGTTCCGGTCGCCTTTCGATCACGTCGACACCCCGCCCGCTCCGGCCACGCTCCCGACCCGCCCGTTCCGGCCGCCTTCCGGCCCCGCACCGCCACCGTCACACCCCGTCCCGTCCCGCGCGACCGCCCCCTTCGCCGCCCTCCTCCCTTCCAGCCCTTGGAGGAAAGCCCGATGAGCCCTCTCCCGGCGGACGCGGGCCCGCCCGCCACCCGCCCCGGGTCCGCCGTGATGAGCGTGCTCCAGCGCCTGGGACGTTCCCTGATGCTGCCGATCGCGGTCCTGCCGGCCGCGGGCCTGCTGCTCAGGCTCGGGCAGGACGACCTCCTCGGCCGGACCGACAGCGCCCTGCTCGACGACGTGGCCCGCGTCGTCGGCACCGCGGGCGGCGCCCTGTTCGACAACCTGCCCATCCTGTTCGCGATCGGCGTCGCCATCGGGTTCGCCCGCAAGGCCGACGGCTCCACCGCGCTGGCCGCGCTCGTCGGCTACCTGGTCTTCCACGCCGTCAGCATGAACATGTTCTTCATCCTCTTCGACGCCGACCTGAGGGAGTCCATCACCACGGAGGTGTTCGACAGGGCCGACCCCGGCGTCCCCGACGCGGTCCTGAACCTCGGCGCGCAGAACCCGACCCGGGTGCTCGGCGGCATCGTCATGGGCCTGGTCTCCGCGCTGCTCTGGCAGCGCTACCACCGCACCAAGCTGCCGACCTGGCTCGCCTTCTTCGGCGGGCGCCGCCTCGTGCCGATCCTCACCGCCTTCGCCGGGCTGGTGATCGGCGTGCTCCTCGGCTTCGTCTGGCCGGTGCTGGGCGGCTGGGTCCGCGCCTCGGGGACCTGGCTCGCCTCCAACAGCGAGCTCGGCGCCGGGATCTACGGCATGATCAACCGCGCCCTCCTCCCGCTCGGCATGCACCACATCGTCAACAACGTGATCTGGACCCAGGTCCCCGAGTGCGTGGTCGACGGCAAGAAGCTCGCCGGGGACCTGATCTGCTTCAACAACGGCGCGGTCGGCTACGGCGGCTTCGAGGCGGGCTTCTACCCGGTCCTCATGTTCGGCCTGCCCGCCGCCGCGATCGCCATCTGGCGGGCCGCGCCACCGCACCGCCGTACCGCGGTCGGCTCGATCATGATCTCCGCGGCGCTCACCGCGTTCCTCACCGGGATCACCGAACCGATCGAGTTCGCCTTCATCTTCGTGGCTCCGGTCCTGTTCGTCATCCACATCGTGCTGACCGGCGTCTCCATGGCCCTCGCCTCCGCGCTGGACGTCAAACTCGCCTTCAGCTTCTCCTCCGGTCTGATCGACCTCGGCCTGTACGGGACCGCGCCCAACGCCCGGGGAGTGCCGATCATCATCGTGATGGGGCTGGTCTACGCGGTGATCTACTACACCGTGTTCAGCTTCCTGATCAGGAGACTGAACATCATGACCCCCGGCCGCGAACCCGAACCCGACGTCGACTCCGGCGAGCCCTCACCTACGGCACAGGACAGAGGGGTCGACCCCGGCGAGCCCTCCTCGGCACAGGGCGGGGACGTCGCCCCCGGCGAGCCCTCGACCCCGGCGGCCCCGGCGGCCCCGGCGCGGGGCAGGGCGGACACCGCCCCTCCCACCGCCTGAGCGGCGCGCCTCCCCCTGAGCCGCCCCGGCCAGAGAGGCGCGCACCGAGCCGTCCTCCACCTGAGCGGCAATCCCCTGCCTAGCCCCTCACCCGAGCCCCCTCCGCCCGGGTGGCGCGCGCCCGAGAGGGTGCGCCGGGCGGTTTCGGCCGTCCGCCGGAGATCACCGTTCTGGCCACAACCCGCCCCCTCGCGGGGACCGACCGCTCCAACCCGAGGTCACCTTCTCCGCCTAACAGGGCGAAACGACCGGGATCCACCGGAAGTTGGCGGGCGACGTATCTGGACGGTGGGCCGGAAACTCCCTGATGTGTCAGTTCCTCCACCCCAGCCGAGCACATCGGAGTCCCCATGTCGCCCCCACGACGTCCGGCATCGCTCCCCAGGATCGCGCCCTCCCCCACCGCCGAACCGCCCTACGACGACGACCGCCCCGCCGGTGACGCCCCGGCCGTGCCGCCGTACGTGCAGGGCACCCTCGCCCTCGCCCTCGATCCCGGGGCGTCAGGCCCCCCGGCCGGGAAACCGCTGGTCTGGGGCTCGCCCGGCGCGGTTCCCGACGAGCGGCGGCTGCGGGCCCTCGCGCAGGCCGTCGCCGAGATCCTGTCCGGCAGGCGCCCTCCGGCGAGCGTCTCCTGCCACATGTCCGGCAGGGCCCAGGCCGAGCTGGTGCGGAGCGGGAAGGTCATCACCAGCGCGCGCCCGCCCCGGGTGGGCCGGGCCCACGTCTCCCAGCCGGGGGACGGGGTGGTGGAGATGTGCGTGGTGGTCGACTGCGGCGACCGCTCACGCGTCCTGGCCCTGAGGCTGGAACGCAGGGGCGTGCGATGGCTGTGCACCGAGTTCGAGACGACCCCTGACCCGCGTCCCGTACGGGGAGGAGCTCGTGCCACGCCGCCCGGCCGCCGGGCCGCGCTCCCCCGAGAGGCGGCGAGCCCCCCGGCGCCCTGACGCGCACCGGCCACCGGTCACCGGGCCGCGCCCACGCCAGGAAGGGCCGCGGGGCGGACATGCCGGAGGGCCCGCACCACGTGTGGTGCGGGCCCTCCTGGTGGCGGTCAGACCTCGACGTGCTTGGGGTCGCCGTGGCAGCGCTTGTACTTCTTGCCGGAGCCGCAGGGGCACGGGGCGTTGCGCTCGACGTTGCCGTACGCGTCACGCTCGGCCTTGGTGCTGATCCGGGTGTGCTCCACCTCGCCGCTCTCGCCCGGAGCCGTGTACTCCAGCTCGGTGGGACGCTGCGGGCCGCGCAGGCCGCGAGCGATGATCGAGCGGGTCTCCGCGATCGCGGCGTCCTCGGAGTGGTCGTGCTCCTCGACGATCGGGTTGCTCTGTACCTCGACCTCAAGGTTGAACAGGTAGCCGACCGACTCCTCCTTGATGCCCTCCAGCATCTGGGAGAACATCTCGAAGCCCTCGCGCTGGTACTCGATCAGCGGGTCGCGCTGGGCCATCGCCCGCAGGCCGATGCCCTCCTGGAGATAGTCCATCTCGTAGAGGTGCTCGCGCCACTTGCGGTCGAGGACCGACAGGATGACGCGGCGCTCCAGGACCCGCATGCCCTCCGGGTCCATGGCCTGGGCGTTGATCTCCTCTTCGCGACGGTCGTAGGCGGCCATCGCGTCGGCCTTGATCTTCTCGTCGAGGATCTGGGCGGTCAGCTCCTCGCGACCCCCGGCCTCCTCGATGAGCTGCTCGGCGGTGATGCTGATGGGGTACAGCTGGCCGAGGGCCTTCCACAGCTTGTCGAGGTCCCACTCCTCGGCGAAGCCCTCGGCGGTGGCGCCCGCGATGTACTCGTCGATCACGTCGTTGACGAAGCCGCGGATCTGCTCGTGCAGGTCCGCGCCCTCCAGCACCCGGTGACGCTCGGCGTAGATCACCTTGCGCTGCCGGTTCATGACCTCGTCGTACTTCAGAACGTTCTTGCGGATCTCGAAGTTCTGCTGCTCGACCTGGTGCTGGGCGGAGGCGATCGCCTTGGAGACGATGCCCGACTCGATCGGGACGTCGTCGGGGATGTTGAGGCGCGTCATGATCATCTCGACCCTGGCCGAGTTGAACAGGCGCATGAGGTCGTCTTCCAGCGAGAGGTAGAAGCGCGACTCGCCCGGGTCGCCCTGACGGCCGGAACGGCCGCGGAGCTGGTTGTCGATGCGCCGCGACTCGTGCCGCTCGGTGCCCAGCACGTAGAGGCCACCGAGCTCGGTGACCTCGTCGTGCTCGGCCTGCACGGCCGCCCTGGCCTTCTCCAGCGCCTCGCCCCAGGCCTTGTCGTACTCCTCCGGGGTCTCGACCGGGTCGAGGCCGCGGCTGCGCAGCTCCAGGTCGGCGCGGAAGTCGGGGTTGCCGCCGAGCATGATGTCGGTGCCTCGACCGGCCATGTTGGTGGCCACGGTGACGGCGTGCTTGCGGCCCGCCTCGGCGATGATCGCCGCCTCACGGGCGTGGTTCTTGGCGTTGAGGACCTCGTGCTTGACGCCCTTGCGCTTGAGCTCCTTGGCGAGGCGCTCGGACTTGGCGACGCTCGTGGTGCCGACCAGGACCGGCTGCCCCCGCTCGTAGCGCTCCTTGATGTCCTCGACGCTCGCCATGAACTTGGCGTCCTCGGTCTTGTAGACCACGTCGGCCTGGTCCTTGCGGACCATCGGCCGGTTCGTCGGGATCGGGACGACGCCGAGCTTGTAGGTCTGGTGGAACTCGTTGGCCTCGGTCGCCGCGGTGCCGGTCATGCCGGAGAGCGTCTCGTAGAGGCGGAAGTAGTTCTGGAGCGTGATCGTGGCGAGGGTCTGGTTCTCGTCCTTGATCTTGACGGTCTCCTTCGCCTCGATGGCCTGGTGCATGCCCTCGTTGTAGCGGCGGCCGTGCAGGACTCGGCCGGTGAACTCGTCGACGATCAGGACCTCGCCCTCGACGACGATGTAGTCCTTGTCCTTCTTGTAGAGCTCCTTGGCCTTCAGCGCGTTGTTGAGGAAGCCGACCAGGTGGGTGTGCTCGGGCTTGTAGAGGTTCTCGATCCCGAGCCAGTCCTCGACCTTCTCCACGCCGGACTCGAAGATGCCGACCGTGCGCTTCTTCTCGTCGACGGCGTAGTCTCCGGTGTTCTCCTCGCCGTCCTTGCCCTCGGTGCCCCTGCGGAGCCGGGGGACGATCTTGGCGAACTCGGCGTACCACTTGCCGGACTGCTCGCCGGGGCCGGAGATGATCAGCGGCGTCCTGGCCTCGTCGATGAGGATCGAGTCGACCTCGTCGACGACGGCGAAGTGATGGCCGCGCTGGACGCACTCCTCCAGCGACCACGCCATGTTGTCGCGCAGGTAGTCGAAGCCGAACTCGTTGTTCGTGCCGTACGTGATGTCGGCGTTGTACTGCTTGCGGCGCTCGTCGGACGGCATGTTGGCCAGGATCACGCCGACCTCAAGACCGAGGAAGCGGTGGATCCGGCCCATCTCGTCGCCGTCACGCTTGGCCAGGTAGTCGTTGACCGTGATGACGTGGACGCCCTTGCCGGAGATGGCGTTGAGGTAGGTGGGCAGCGTGCAGGTGAGGGTCTTGCCCTCACCGGTGCGCATCTCCGAGATGTTGCCCATGTGCAGGTTGGCCCCGCCCATGATCTGCACGTCGAAGTGGCGCTTGCCCAGCACCCGCCGGGACGCCTCACGGACGGTGGCGAAGGCCTCGGGAAGCAGGTCGTCGAGGGACTCGCCCTCGGCGTAGCGCTGCTTGTAGTCGTCGGTGAGCGCGCGAAGCTCGGCGTCGGTCAGGCTCGTGAAGTCGTCTTCAATGGAGTTGACCTGGTCGGCGATCCGCTTGAGCTTGCGCAGAAGCTTGCCTTCGCCGGCGCGAAGAATTCTATCGAGAAAGGCTGGCACTTTAGGTAAAGCTCCTCGCAGGTCTTCCGCGGCCGGACCGGCCCGGCTGAGGACGAGACATGGTTCTCCGCTGCCATCGTAGGCGGTTCCGCCACCAGACACAGCCACCCTGAAAGACGCTCTTGTGGCCCATGGAGTTCCTTGCCCGCTTCTTTGAGAGAGTACGACCAGCTTCAGAGGGTATGTCGCCCTTTGGCACGCCCGCGATGGATCCCCCGCGCGGGCGCGTCGCCGTGTCTGGGAGGAGAAGCCGTGATGGCGGAGGACGCTCGTCAGGCGGATGGCGGTACCCACGAGGGCCAGGGGGGCGACGGTGGCCCCGCGGTCCACCGGGGCTCCGGCGGCCACGGAGGCAGGGCGTCGTCCTGGCTCGCGGTGACCGTGATCCTGCTGGGTTTCACCATCGCGGGAGTCGCCCTTTGCCTGGGCCCGAACTGGCCCCTTCTGTGGATGGGTACGGCGGTCTGCGTCATGGGCGGCATCCTCACGCTGGTCTTCCGCGTCTTCCAGGACATCGTCGTCGAGGCCCCCCGCGCGATGGGCGACGGAGGCGGCCGGGGCATCCTGGGCTGACCGCCCGGCTCTGCGGGACGCCCAGCGCCCACTGTCCCCGCTGTCTCCGTTGTCCCCGCTGCGCCTGCCTGGCCCGTCGAGCCGATCGAGCCCGTCGTGCCGGTCAAGCCGGTCGGGCAGGTCGGGCCCGCGAGATTCGCCACCGCCCACCCGGCCCGGGAGCATCCGGGAGCACCCGGTGGCTCCAGGGGCACCTCACGGGAGCGGGAGATGAATTGCCCTGATTCATTCCGGCCGCGGGCACTCTGACACCGGCGTAGCCTTTTCGTCGGTGTCAGGCGCTAGCCTCGGCCCACGACGTGTTGTCTCCCCCTGGGGCGGTCATGCAAATTTCCTCCGACGAGGCCCGCCGTGTCATCCTCCGCGCCCAGGGCTTCCTGGGCGCGGAGGCCCGGCGAGGCGGCGCCCCCGCGACCCTGCGCCGCCTCGGGGCCGTGCAGCTGGACACGATCTCCGTGCTGGCCCGTTCCCACGAGCTGGTCGCGTACGCCCGGCTCGGCGCCGTCGGCAGGCAGGAGGTCGAGCGGGCCTACTGGGACGAGCCCGCGCGGGCCTTCGAATACTGGTGTCACGCCGCCTGCGTCCTCCCGATCGGCGACTGGGCGCTGTACGCCTTCAGGCGGAGATACTTCCGGGCCAGGAAGTTCCGCTGGCACGAGGTGCCCGACAGCGTCGGCAAGGTGCTGAACCTGGTCCGCGAGAGCGGCCCGGTCACCACCGCCGACATCGGCGGCGCCAAGAAGGGCGGCCCGTGGTGGGACTGGTCCGACTCCAAGATCGCCATTGAGTGGCTGCTCGACACCGGCGAGGTCGTCTGCACGCGCAGGGTGGGCTGGCGGCGCGTCTACGACCTGGCCGAGCGCGCGGTCCCCGCCGACCTGCTGGCCGAGGACCTGTCCGACGCCGAGTGCGTCACCCGCCTCGCCGGGATCGCCGGGGTCGCGCTCGGCGTGGCCACCCGCGCCGACCTCGTCGACTTCCTGCGCCTGAAGGCGCCCGAGGCACGGCTGCTCGACGCGTGCCTGCTCGACGGTTCCACCGGGCTGGTGCCCGTCCGCGTCGCCGGGTGGCCCGAGCGGGCCGCCGACGCCTGGGCCGACCCGGCCGCGCTGGAGACCGAGCCCAGGGGCCGTCACCGCACGACCGCGCTCTCCCCGTTCGACTCCCTCGTCTGGGACCGCGCCCGCACCGCCCGCGTGTTCGGCTTCAACCACCGCCTTGAGGCGTACGTGCCCAAGGAGAAGCGCGTCCACGGTTACTTCACGATGCCGGTGCTGGCCGGGGGCAGGCTGATCGGGCGGATCGACCCGGCCCGCGAGGGGGCGACGCTGGTGGCCCGCCAGGTGAGCCTCGAACCGGGCGTCACTCCGGGCAGGGGGGCCGCCTCGCTGGCCGGAGCCCTCTGGGAGGCCGCGAGCTGGGTCGGCTGCGAGGCCGTCCGGGTCGAGCGCGTCGATCCCCTGCTGGCCGGCCCTCTCCAGGACGCCCTGAGCCAGGGCACCCCTGAACCGGGCCGCTCCTGAACCAGGCGCTCCCCGAACCGGGACGCTCCTGAACCAGGGCGCTCCCCGAACCGGGCCGCTCCCCGAACCTCTCCGGGTGAGGGAGGATCCCGCCGGACGCCGGACCGGTACGCCCCGACCGGCCGAGCCGTCCCCCGGATCGGGACACCGCGCAGGACACCGGATCGGGCGGACATGCCAGGGGTGACGAACGGCGCGTTCCAGAACCCGCGTCGGAAGCGGCGTCGGGAGGCCGTGGGGAAAGACCGTCGGTGAAAGACCGTCACGGCCGGAGTGCGGTGACCGTCGGACGGTCACCGCACCGGCGCGTGTCAGGTGATCTCGAGCATCCGCTCGCGGACCGCGTAGACCACCGCCTCCATCCTGGAGTGCAGCTGAAGCTTGTCCAGGATGTTTCTGACGTGGTTCTTCACGGTGTTCTCGGAGATGAACAGCTGCTTGGCGATCTCGCGGTTGTTCATTCCCTTCGCGACGAGGCGGAGCACCTCCATCTCCCGTTCGGTCAGGCGTGGAACGGGGAGCTGCGGGGGCCGTTCGGCCTCCTTGCGGCTCATGTTGGCGAATTCGCTGATCAGCTTGGCGGCCATCGCCGGGTTGATCAGCGACTGTCCTTCGTGGACGCCGCGGACGGCCTCCGGGACCTCGTCGAGCTGGACGTTCTTCAGCAGGTAGCCGGTGGCACCCGCCTTGATCGCCTCGAAGAGATCCTCCTCCTCGTCACTCACCGTCAACATGATGATCCGCGTGCTCGGCACCGAGGCCTTGATCTCACGTGTGGCCTCGATACCGCTCCTCCGTGGCATCCGGACGTCCATGAGCATGACATCCGGAGTGAGGCGGTCGGCGAGTTCGACCGCTTCCTGTCCGTCGCTCGCCTCGCCGACAACCTCGATGTCCGTCTCCGCGGCCAGCGCCATCTCCAGACTGCGGCGGATCAGCGCGTGATCGTCAACGATCAGCACGCGGATCGGTTCGCCGCGTCCGGTCGGGCCGGTTGCGTCGTCGGGTTCCGTCACGCCTCCTCCTCGGGGGGCCAGAGCCGGTGGACCGCCATGATTACACGGGTTTCATGGTCCTCGGTTGGTCGGAGAGGATCTTCGAACGCGTTCGTCAGGGCTCAACAAGCCGCAGCACGCCGTAGTTGTACCCCTGTCGGAGGTATACGACGCTCGGCTGCCCGCTCTCCTTGTCACGGAAGAGATAGAAATCGTGTCCCACCAGTTCCATCTCGAGAAGTGCCTGATCGATGGTGATCGGATCGGCCTCGTGGAACTTCTCCCTGACCATCAGCGGCCCATCACCGTCCATCTGGATCGGGATGATGCTCTTGTCCTCCACGAGGTCGGCCTCGGCCTCGGCAGGGGGTTCGACCAGCGACTGCTCGGTGAGCAGGTGGGCCGGGGCGCTCTCGAACGACTCGGCGAGCGCGGTGGCCGTCAGCTCCGCGACCGACGGAGGGCAGTGGTTTCCGTGATGGATCTTCCTGCGGTCGGCGAGCCGCCGCAGTCGTCCCTCGAGTTTGCCGAGTGCGATGTCAAGGGCGGCGAAACGGTCGTCGGCCGAGGCCTCCGCCCGGACCGCGGGACCACGTGAGTGGATGGTGAGCTCGACTCGCTCTCGCTGGTCGACGATACGGGGATTACTTTCCTTGGACACCTCCACGTCAACGCGAATGAGCTTGTGGTCCAAACGCTCGATCCTGGCCAGCTTGGTGTTCACGTGGTCACGGAATCGGTCACTCACTCCGGTGTGCCGACCCTTGACGATGATCTCCATGCACAGCCCCCCTTCGAATCTCGACGGTGGTATTGCGACACCCGCTCGGCCGACCTGGTCTTCGTCCCCACATCCGCCTGCTGAGGGTTTCGCAGCTCTTTGCCACTACATGCCCTTCTCTTCTGGCAAGGAACATCTGGCTCCCTGGGAAGGCAGGACTTACCTCTAAGCCGCACCGTGATCGATCGACGAAAAGTCGTCTTACGTGGACCGTTTGGCCTGCGGCTGGCATCGGCTAGCCGGGCCGGCCTCCTCGCGGAGGTCGGTCCGGTGCAACCACGGACCCGAGCGGGTGCCATGGCTCAGACGCTATCCGCATCCCGGCCGAATGTCAGCCTGACGATCGACCCAAAGGATCACTTTGCGTAATTCACAGCCGGGCGGGCAACCCCTGGCTCCCTGCACTCGCGGGTGGGCGGCGTCACAGGCGAAGCCTTCTCGCGTTCGTTGAACAGCGAGAAGGCACCGTCAGGACAGTGAGGTGTGGCTCCTGGGTGAGGCGAGGGCCGGGGCGCCGTCTCACCCTCCGTCACGGTCACCGGTTTTGGATCTTCGGCGTGTCGCGGCGACCGTGGCGGCGAGGGACGGCGTCACCCCCGCCTCGCGCAGCGCCCTCGCGGCCTCCGCGAGCGTCGCACCGGTGGTGACGATGTCGTCGACCAGCACGATCGCCTCCGTACCGCCCCAGGAGCGCGGCACAGGCGCGTTGCGACCGACCGTGACCGTGAAGGCGGTGGACAGATTCGCGGCCCGCTGGAGGGAGCTCAGCCCCGCCTGGTCGGCGACGCGGCGGCGCTGGGCGAGAACCCTCGCCACGCTCGCGGGCCAGCCGGCCTCGCGGAGATAACCGGCCGCCAGCCCTGCGAGCCGGGTCACCGGATCGTGGCCGCGCCGCCTCAGGGCCGGGCGGGCACTGGGCACCGGCACCAGCAGCACCGGCCGCTCGCCGGCCGCCGTGGCGACCGCCAGGGCCAGCGCCCCTGCCAGGGGAGGGGCGAGGGCCGTGCGGCCACGCTCCTTGTAGGCGATGATCGCCCGCCGCACGGCGGGGGTGTATTCGGCCGCCGACCAGCACTCTGGCAGGCCGGGCGGGACGGGGTCGGGCATCCGGAGGGCGGGCGCTCCGTGAAGCTCGGCCGCGCATCGGGGACAGACGAGGGCGCCCGGCGCGTCGCATCCGGCGCAGCGGGGCGGCAGGATCAGGTCGAGCATGGCGGTCGTCACGGATCCAAGGTTTCAGATGGCACCGACAAAAAGCCCAGCCCAGAGTACCGGAGGGGGGTTCGGTGCCCGCCGGGAGCCGTAGCCCGGCCCCGCCCGGAGCCGGGCGGGGCCGGGCGAGGCCGGGCGGGTCGTCCCGGGAAAAAGCCTCGACCCAGGGCCTCGACCCAAGGCGAAGGCCGCACGGCGCCGGGACGCGAACCGCTCTCCCGGCACGACGCGCCCCGGGAAACGACCCGCGCCGGGACGTCGTCCCAGAACGAGGACGACGTGTCCCGAGCCGCACACCACGTGCCGGGTCCCGGAGAGGCGGCTCCCCCGTGAAGGCGGTCCATCCCAGGAAAGGCACCTCGGCCTTGACACGGCGGTTCGGCCGGACATGTCAGCTCAGCCGAAAGCTCCAGGACGATGCAGGACGATCCAGGACAGTTAAGGACGGTCCAGGACGGTTCAGCCCAGGGGGAAGGCCGGGGACGAGGGGCCGTTCTCGGTGAAGTCCGTGGTCCCGGTCTCGTGCTTGACCAGCGGCTCCCACTTGGTGGAGTTCCAGAACAGGACCTGCCGGTGGCCCTGCTCGTCCCTGGCCCCGGCGAGCAGGGTTCCGTCCAGTGCGGTGATGCTCTCGATGCGCGAGTCGAAGGGCAGGGACTTGGTCGCGGCGGTGACCGAGGCTTCGAGCAGCTCCGACTTGCCGGTGAGCGCGTACAGGGTCTTGCCGTCCTTCCAGGCGATGTCCTTGATCGTCCGGTTGCCGTCGGTGTCGACCACGGTCTGGAGGTTGGCGATGCGGGTGCCCTCCCGCTCCCCGATGACGGTGCCGACCTGGACCTGCTCGCCCAGCCCGTCCCTGACGACCACCGCGACGTGCACGCCGTCGCGCGCGACCTTGAGCGACTCGATGTGGAACGTCTCCAGGTCGGGGGCGGACACCCGGTACCGGTGCTTGTTGTCGCCGTCGTGCCGGGTGATGACCGAGGTGTGGTCGTTGGGCCGGTCGACCGTCCACAGCGTGTGGTAGCGGTCCCAGGCCGGCGGGGCGAGGGAGACCCCGGTGGCCCACACCCGCCACTCGCCGCCCGCGCCGAGCGGCGCGACGGAGATGGTCCTGCCGCCCCCGGAGAGCGCCGCCACCTGCTGCACGGGCTGGCCGCTGATCGCGGGGCGGGTGAGCCCCACCCCCTTCTGACCCGCCCTGCCCGGCACGGGCCGCCCGACGTTCTCCTTGTCCAGCAGCCGCAGCGCGCCGTCGGCGAAATAGAACGGGTAGACGGCGTCTGGGGTCGTCCAGGGGTCGAAGTTCGACTGCTCCTGGGCGTCGATCTGCAGAGGCGCGTCGGGATAGTACGGCTCGCCGTTCACCGTGACCTCGAAGCCCCAGCCGCCCTTGGTGAGCGCGGCGAGGGTCGCGGCGAGCTGGGCCGACATCGGGTCGATCAGGTCGGGGTCCACCCGCCTGGTGAGGTCGACGACGACCCTGTTGTTCTGGATGGTGACGTCGATGAGCTCGGTGTCGGTGAAGGCGGTGCGCACCGCGTCCTTGAGGGAGCTGCTCGGCCCGCGCAGCAGCCGCTCGACCGTCGTCTTGGCGAAGTTGGCGCCCGGGTCGATCGGCACTCTCACCTGGTCGACCACGAGTCCCTTCCACTGGGAGTCGAGGAAGTACAGGTCCACGGGCAGATAGCCGCGGGCGACGTCGGCCTCGGACAGCAGGAGGCCGTCGGGGGCCGCGCTGATGCGCCATTCGCCGTTCGGCCCCTTGGCGAGGGTGAAGGGCTGGTTCAGCGGGCCGCCACTCGGACGGTATCGACCATCTTCGTCAATGATGGCGGTTTTGGTGCCCTTAAGGGTGACCTGAGCTTGCTTGTCCTCTTCCCTGGGGGGCGCGAACTTCTCGTAGTCGCCCTGCCGGTAGACCGTGACGCCGCTGTTCGGGTTCCACTTGGCGGCGAAGTCGCCGGTGAGGTATTTGCGGGCGACCTGGAACCCGGAGTCGTCGAGGCTCGCCATCGCCGCGCGGAAGCCGGTGACGACCTCCTCGGGCGACCAGTCGGCCTTCGGCGCCATCGCGATGACGCGCGCGTACGGGTCGCCCAGCGGGCTGCCCTTGCCCTCGTTGTCCACGGCGACGACGGACTTGCCGCCGGTGGGGATGACCGAGCAGGCGGTCATCCCGCAGACCAGGACGATCGCCAGGAGCACCGTCCCCGCGTTCCGCGCGCCTCCCCACGGCACCCGCCCGCTTCCGGTCCGTCCGACGGTCCCGGCCCGCTCTGTTCCGCTCCGCCCGGTTCCGGTTCGCTCGCCTCTAGTCCGCATCGCGTCCCCCGTCGGCCACCGCCGGCGACAGCACCGGCGTCACGTGCCCCCGCCACGTGCGTCGCATCTCCACCTCCGGGGGTACGAGCGGCAGGGGCGATCCCCTGAGCACCGCCCCGGCCACCCTGGGCAGCGAGAGCCGGAACTGCGACCCCTCGCCGTGCGAGCCCCACGCCTGCAGCCAGCCGCCGTGCAGGATGGCGTCCTCTCGGGAGATGGCCAGCCCCAGGCCCGTACCGCCGATCGTGCGCGCCCTGGACGGGTCGGCCCGCCAGAACCGGTCGAAGACCAGGTTCTCCTCGCCGGGTTTCAGCCCCACCCCGTGGTCCCGTACGGCCACCGCCACCGCGTCCCTGTCGGCGGCGACCGAGACGACGATGTCACGGCCCTCGCCGTGCTCGATCGCGTTGAACAGCAGGTTGCGCAGGATGCGCTCGACCCGGCGGCTGTCCATCTCCGCCATGCAGGGCTCGCCGGGAAGGCGCAGGTCGAAGCGGGTGGAGTGGCGCTCGGCCAGCGCCTCGGAGTCGGCGACGGCGCGCAGCACCACGTCCCTGACGTCCACCGGGTCGACGTCGAGGTCGGCCGCGCCCGCGTCGTAGCGGCTGATCTCCAGGAGGTCGGCGAGCATCGCCTCGAACCGGTTGAGCTGGTTCTGCATCAGCTCGGCCGACCTGGCGGCCATCGGGTCGAAGTCCTCGCGGGCGTCGAAGAGCAGGTCGGCGGCCATCCGCACGGTGGTCAGCGGGGTGCGCAGCTCGTGCGAGACGTCCGAGACGAACTGGCGCTGCACCTGGGAGAGCTCCTCCAATTGGTGGATCTTCAGTGCCAGGTTGGCGGCCATCTCGTTGAAGGAGGTGGCCAGGCGGGCCAGGTCGTCCTCTCCCCGCACCTTCAGCCGCTCGTCCAGGCGCCCGGCGGCCAGCCGCTCGGCGGCCTGCCTGGCCAGCCGCACCGGCGTGACGACCTGGCGGGTGACGAGGGAGGAGATCGCGGCCAGCAGCAGCACGAGCCCGGCGCCGACGAGGATGATCATCTGCTGCACCGAGGCGAGGGTCCGCTCCTCCTTGTCCAGCGGGACCAGGTGGTAGATCTCGTACGACGAGTCGAGGCGGGTGCCGATGATCATGCCGGGCACCGCCTGCTCGGGCTCGCCCTTGTAGTACAGCGGGGTGTACCAGGTGCTGTCCTCGCCCGCCGCCTTCTTGAACAGCTCGTCGCGCTGCCTGGCCGGGATGCTGCGGGGGTCGATGTCCGTGGTCCCGTAGAACGCCCCGGGCAGCTCCTCGTTGCGGATGATCACCGAGTAGCGGCTGGCCGAGCCGGCCCGCCGCGCGAGCGCCTCCGTGGCCTGGCCGAGCGGGCTGCCCCCCGCGGCCTGCGGCGCCTGGCCCGGCTCGACGGGCTGCTTGGCGGCCTCGGCCGTCGGCTGGCTGAGATAGCCGAGCACCGCGTTCCTGTCGGCCTGCGCCTCGCTCTTGGCCGCGCTCTCCCTGGTCTCCAGGGTGGTCCTGATGATCTGCTGCATGAGGAAGACGCCGAGCACGGCGACGACCACGATGGAGATGACCATCGTGCTGGTGACCACGCGCAGCTGGAGCGAGCGCCAGAAGACGCGGCGCGCCCGGCCGGCCACGCGCCGGGTACGGCGCCGCACACCCCGCAGCAGCTGGCGCGGGGTGCGACGGCGTTTCTTCGGTGCGGGAGGCATCTCGGGGTCCGGGGGAGGTCGGCGGCTAGGCCGGCCCGGCCTTGTAGCCGACCCCGCGGACCGTCACGACGATCTCGGGGTGCTCGGGGTCCTTCTCGATCTTCGCCCGGAGCCGCTGGACGTGCACGTTGACCAGGCGGGTGTCGGCCGCGTGGCGGTAGCCCCAGACCTGTTCGAGCAGGACCTCGCGGGTGAAGACCTGGCGCGGCTTCCTCGCGAGGGCGACCAGCAGGTCGAACTCCAGCGGGGTGAGGTTGATGGTCTCCTCCTCCCGCTTGACCGAGTGCCCGGCGACGTCGATCGTGATGTCGCCGATCTGCAGGATCTCCGGCGTCGGCTCGTCGGTGCGGCGCAGCCGGGCGCGGACCCTGGCGACGAGCTCCTTGGGCTTGAAGGGCTTGACGATGTAGTCGTCCGCCCCCGACTCCAGCCCGAGCACCACGTCGATGGTGTCGCTCTTGGCCGTCAGCATGACGATCGGCACCCCGGACTCGGCCCGGATGCGGCGGCAGACGTCGATCCCGTCGGCGCCGGGCAGCATCAGGTCGAGCAGCACCAGGTCCGGACGGGTGTCGCGGAACGCGTCCAGCGCCTTGTCACCGTCGGAGACGAAGGAGGGTTCGAAACCCTCCCCGCGCAGCACGATACCGAGCATCTCGGCGAGAGCGGCGTCGTCGTCGACGACCAGCACGCGTCCTTTCATGGCCCCTCATTCGGTTTACGCAGTTTGGGAGTTATTGGGATAAACCGCTCGATCGTCGAAGATTACCCTTGTCCGCCTACTGGATGACACCGGTCGACGACCGGGCGTCCAAATGACGAATTTTAGGCGCACGCAACGTGAAACGCGCAGTGGTGCCCCCCTACGGCCGCCGCCGGCCCCGGCGACTGCGGACGCCGGGCGGTGATGACCACGGTCACAGTCTGCGGTAAACCACGGCGTCTCGGCCATCCCTCCGGCATCTCCGCCCCCCTCGGGGAGGATGAAACGTCCGTGTGATCGCCCGATCACCACGGAGAGCGGGTCCACATGTCAGGATTGGGATATGTCAGACGGTCACGGCTCCACTCCCGGTGCTCCCGGTACGCCCCCGGGCTGGGCGTCCAACCAACCCCCGCCGTACGGGAACACCCCGGGATCGCCGTGGACCGCGCCCGGCCCGGCGCCCGGCGCTCCCGAGGGGCCGCCCCAGGGGTTCCCGCAGAGCCCTCCGCCCGGTCCGGGGCAGCCCCACGGCCAGGCGCCGCACCAGCAGCCGTACCCATACCCGCAGGGCCCCTACGGCGCGGGCGGGCCACCCCCCGCGATGCGCCCCGGCGTCATCCCGCTGCGCCCGCTCGGCCTGGGCGACATCCTCGACGGCGCGATCAAGCTGATGCGCTCCAACCCCAAGAGCGTGCTGGGCCTGTCCGCGATCGTCGCCGCGCTGGCCGCGGTCCCCCTCGCGATCGGGCAGGCGAGCATGCTCGACTCCTCCCTCTCCTCGATCATGGACAACCCGGACGCGGTCCCCTCGCAGCAGAACATCCTCGTCGAGCAGAGCGGCACCCTGCTCTCCTACGCGGTCGAGATCATCGCGGTGACGCTGCTGACCGGCGTGCTGACCCGCATCCTGGGCCGCGCGATCTTCGGCGGGAAGATGACGGCCGGCGAGGCCTGGACGCTCACCCGGAGCCGGGTGCCCACGCTGTTCGGGGTGGTCGTCGTCACCCTCGTGGCTCTCCTCGTCCCGCTCGCCCTGGTCGTCGGCCTGTTCCTCGCGCTCGGCGCGGCGGGGGCCGGGACCGCCGTGGTGGCGGTCGCGGGAGTGGTGGCGGTGCCGGCCTTCGTGGTCTACGTCTTCTTCGTCTCCACCCGGCTGGCGCTCGCCCCGGCGGCCGCGGTGCTGGAGCGGCGCGGTGTCGCCGACTCCCTGCGCAGGTCCTGGCGGCTGGTCTCGGGCGGCTTCTGGCGGACGCTCGGCATCCTGGTCCTCACCCAGTTCATCGCGTTCCTGATCGGCCAGGTGCTCGCCTTCCCCTTCGTCCTGGGCGCGAGCTTCCTCGCCCTCCTCGGCGGCGGGTCCACCGGCGCGCAGATCCTCTCCGCGATCCTCATCGCCGTGGGCGTCACCCTCGGCTCGATGATCGCCTACCCCCTCCGGGCGGCGGTCAACGGCCTGCTCTACGCCGACCGGCGGATGCGCTCCGAGGCGTTCGACCTGGTGCTCCAGACCGCGGCGATCGAGCAGCAGCGGCAGGGATGGGTCCACGCGTCCGCCGACGACCTGTGGGACCCCGCCGTCACCCCCTCGGGCCCCGCGCGCCACGGGTCCCCCGGCCAGGGAGCCCCGTGGTCCCACTCCTGACGTCCCCGATCGACGTCGAGCGCGAGGAGGCGCGGGGCCAGGCGATCCGGGAGCTGCTCAGATCCGAGTACGCCAAGGAGTCCCTGGTCGACCGCCTCTGGCGGAACGTCAACCAGTTCGTCGGCGACCTGCTCGACCAGGAGTCCCTGGGCGCCGTCGGCAGCGTGGCCGCGCGGGCCGTCCTCCTCGTGATCGTGATCGCGATCGTCGTCTCGCTGCTCCTGATCGCGCGCAGGACCGCCAGGGGCGGCGCCTCCCGCGCGGGGGGGATCTTCGGGGACCGTCGCCTCACCGCCGCCGAGCACCGCGAGGCCGCCGAACGGCTCGCGGCGGAGAGCCGGTGGGCCGAGGCGGTCCGCGAGCGGCTCCGGGCCGTCGCCCGCGACCTGGAGGATCGCGTGATCATCGACTACACGCCCGGCCGTACCGCCGGTGAGCTCGCGGCCGAGGCCGGCCGCGCGCTGCCCGCGCTCGCCGGCGAGCTGACCTCGGCGGCCCGGGTGTTCGACGACGTGACCTACGGCGAGGTGCCCGGCACGCCCGAGGCGTACGGGATCATGCGCGATCTCGACGACCACCTGCGCGCGGCCCGCCCGGCGCCCGTCGTACGGGCGGACGCGCCATGACCCCGGCCGCGCCGGGGCGGCTGGGACCGGCGACCCCCGAGACCGCCGCGCAGGACCCGGCGACGACCTCCACCCCACCGACCTCCACCTCTCCGACCGCCGGCGGCCTCTGGCGCGGCGGCAGGGGCTTCCTGCTGGTGGCGCTCCTCGTGGTCGGCGTCGCCGTCGCGGGCGTGCTGCTCGGCGGCTCCGGCGGGCCGGGAAGGCCCCTCGACCCCGCCGACGCCTCGCTGTCGGGAGGCAAGGGCCTGGCCAGGCTGCTGCAGGCGCGCGGCGTACGGGTCGAGCGGGTCACCTCGGTCGCCGAGGCCGGGACGCTGGCCGGGCAGGCGGGTCCCGAGGGCAGCACCCTGCTGCTGAGCGAGACCTTCCCGCTCGACGAGGACGAGGCGAAGCGGCTCGCCGCCCTCCCCTCGGACCTGCTGGTGGTGGGCGTACGGGACCATCTGGGCCTGCTCGCGCCGGGGATCGCCCCGAGGCGCGAGGCGCGGGCGCGTTCCCGCGAGCCCCGGTGCGGGCTGCCCGCGGCGGAGAGGGCGGGCAGCGCCTACACCGGCGGCGTGGCCCTCACCGCCCCCCCGGGGTCGATCGGCTGCTACCCCGCCGACGGGGTGCCCACCCTGGTCTCCCACAGCGGCGCGGGCCGGACGGTCACGGTAGCGGGCGACGGGCAGTTCATGACCAATCTGCGGCTCGCCGAGGACGGCAACGCCGCGCTGGCGGAGAACCTCGCCGGCGGGAGGCCCACCCTGATCTGGCTGACGCCCCCCGAGGCAGCGGCCCAGGCGGGCGGCGGCAAGGCGAGCCTCTACGACCTGGTCCCCGAGGGGATCAGGTGGGCCCTAATACAGGTGATCCTCGCGGTGCTGCTGCTGGCACTCTGGCGGAGCCGCAGGCTCGGCCCCGTGGTGGCCGAGCGGCTGCCCGTCGTCGTGCGGGCGGCGGAGACCGTCGAGGGACGTGCCAGGCTCTACCGGGCGCGACGGGCCCGCGACCGGGCCGCCGCGGCCCTGCGGGCGGGCTTCACCGACCGGGTCACCCCCCGCCTCGGGCTGCCCTCGGGGACGGGTCCCGACGCGCTGGTGAACGCGATCGCCGAGCGGACCGGCCAGGCGGCGTCGCACGTCGGCGCCGCCCTGTACGGACCGCCGCCGGTCGACGAGGCCGGGCTGACAGCCCTGGCCGAATACATGGACATCGTGGAAAGGCAGGTCGGAAAGTCGTGACCACACCACCGGGGAACGGCGGTCCCACCGAGGCGGCCTCCGCCGTCAGGACCGCGCCCGGCGCACCCGGCGCACCCGCCGTACCCGCCGCGCAGGGCGCGGACCGCGCCAGGGAGGCGCTGGGAGCCCTGCGCGCCGAGGTCTCCAAGGCGGTCGTCGGCCAGGACGCCGTGGTCACCGGGCTGGTGATCGCGCTGCTCTGCCGGGGCCACGTGCTGCTCGAAGGCGTGCCGGGCGTCGCCAAGACCCTGCTCGTCAGGACACTGGCGGCGGCGCTCTCGCTCGATTTCAAGCGGGTGCAGTTCACCCCCGACCTCATGCCGGGCGACATCACCGGCTCGCTGGTCTACGACGCGAAGACGTCGGAGTTCGAGTTCCGCGAGGGGCCGGTCTTCACCAACCTCCTGCTCGCCGACGAGATCAACCGCACGCCGCCGAAGACGCAGGCCGCGCTGCTGGAGGCGATGGAGGAGCGCCAGGTCAGCGTGGAGGGGTCGGCGCGCGGGCTGCCCGACCCGTTCATCGTGGCCGCCACCCAGAACCCCGTCGAGTACGAGGGCACCTACCAGCTGCCCGAGGCGCAGCTCGACCGGTTCCTGCTCAAGCTGACCGTCCCGCTGCCGCCCCGCGACCAGGAGATCGCGGTGCTGGAGCGGCACGCGCTCGGCTTCGACCCGCGCGACCTGTCGTACGTCAAGGCCGTGGCCACCGCCGCCGACCTCGCCGCGGGACGCGCGGCCGTCGGCCAGGTGCACGTGGGCCCCGAGGTGCTCGGCTACATCGTGGACATCGCCAGGGCCACCCGCCAGTCGCCCTCGCTCCAGCTCGGCGTCTCCCCGCGCGGCGCCACCGCGCTGCTGGCCGGGGCTCGGGCCTGGGCGTGGCTGTCCGGCCGCGGCTACGTGACGCCCGACGACGTCAAGGCGCTGGCCAGGCCCGCGATGCGGCACCGGATCCAGATACGTCCCGAGGCCGAGCTGGAGGGCGCGACCGCCGACGGCCTCATCGACGCCATCCTCGCCTCCGTCCCCGTCCCCCGCTGACCATGGCGCTGACGGGACGGGCCGCGCTGCTGGCACTGCTGGGCACCCTGGCCGTGCTGTTCGCCCCCCGGCCGGGGCTCGCCGTGGCCGGGGTGGCGCTGCTGATCGTGGCGCTGGTCGTGGTCGACCTGCTGCTCGCCGGGAGCGTGCGCCCGCTGCGCTTCACCCGCTCGGGCGAGCGGCTGGTACGGCTCGGCGAGTCGGTCGCGGTCGCGCTGATCGTGGAGAACCCCGGCACCCGCCGGGCGCGCGGCGTGCTCAGGGACGCCTGGCCGCCGTCCGCCGGGGCCACGCCCCGGCACCTGCCGCTGGACGTGCCACCGGGCGAGCGCCGGCGGCTGGTCACGACACTCACCCCCACTCGCAGGGGCGACCGCGAGGCGGTCACCGTGACCGTGCGGTCGCTGGGCCCGCTGGGCGTGGCGGCCCGCCAGGGCTCGCACCGGGTGCCCTGGTCGGTCCGGGTGCTGCCGCCCTTCCTCAGCCGCAAGCACCTGCCCGCCAAACTGTCCAGGCTCAGGGAGCTGGAAGGCAGGCACCCGTCGATGATCCGGGGGCAGGGCACCGAGTTCGACTCGCTGCGGGAGTACGTGGTCGGCGACGACGTCCGTTCGATCGACTGGCGGGCCACCGCGCGACGCAACGACGTCGTGGTCCGCACCTGGCGGCCCGAGCGCGACCGCCGGGTGCTGATCGTGCTCGACACCGGGCGCACCTCGGCCGGACGGGTGGGGACCGCGCCGATCCCGCTGGCGGGAGAGGTGCCGAGGGCCGCCGGGGGCGGGAGGTCGCGGGTCGTGCCCGGCTGGCCCCGCCTCGACTGGTCGATGGACGCGGCGCTGCTGCTGGCCGCCCTGGCCTCCCGCGCGGGCGACCGGGTCGACTTCATGGCCCACGACCGCGGGGTGCGCGCCTGGGTGTCGGGCACCGGCCGTACGGAGCTGCTGTCGTCGCTGGTCAACACGATGGCCCCGATCGAGGCCGAGCTGGTCGAGGCCGACTCCGCGGGGATGGTCGCGGCCGTCATGTCGCGGGCCAGGCGGCGCTGCCTGGTCGTCGTGCTGACCGACCTCAACCCGGCGGCGCTGGAGGAGGGCCTGCTGCCGGTCCTGCCCCGCCTCTCCTCGCGGCACCTGGTGCTCCTGGCCGCCGTCTCCGATCCGCAGGTGGCCGAGATGGCCGCCGGGCGCGGCACCTCCGAGCTGGTCTACGGCGCGGCCGCGGCCGAGCACCTGAGCGCGGGACGACGCAGGATCACCGCCCTGCTGCGCCGCCAGGGCGTGGAGGTCGTGGACACCGCCCCCGAGCAGATCGCCCCGGCCCTGGCCGACGCCTACCTGGCGCTGAAGGCTGCCGGCCGGCTCTGACACCGTCTCCCCGGGTTCTCTTCCCATGGAGGGGACCGCCCGGACCGGAGCCGGGCCGGGTTTCAGCCCGCCCTGGAGGGCCGGGTCGGGGACTCGTTCTTCAGCCCGCGCTGGGGGCGAGGTCGGGGGCGCGCTCCACGTCGCCGCTCTCGCCCGCGGCCACGGCCCGGCGGCCGAAGTAGATCACGTAGGCGAGGAAGGCGGCCTCCGCGACCACCCCGATGCCGATCCGCGCCCAGGTGGGCAGCCCCGAGGGGGTGACCAGGCCCTCGATGAGCCCCGAGACGAGCAGCACCACGACCAGGCCGAGGGCCACGCTCATCACGGCCCTGCCCTGCTCGGCCAGGGCCTCGGCACGCCTGCGCGGGCCTGGGTCGACGACCGTCCAGCCGAGGCGCATGCCGACGGCCGCGGCGAGGAACACCGCGGTCAGTTCCAGCAGGCCGTGCGGGGTGATCAGCCCGAAGAAGATGTCGAGCTTGCCGCGCGAGGCCATCAGCCCGGCGGAGACGGCCACGTTGAGCGCGTTCTCCCACAGGACGTACGGGATCGGCAGGCCGAGCAGGATCGACATGATGATGACCTGCATCGAGACCCAGGCGTTGTTGACCCAGACCTGTCCGGCGAAGGAGGTCGCCGGGTTCTCCGAGTAGTAGTCGGCGAAGTCGTGCTCGACGAGCTGGGTGATCTCCTCGGGGGTGGCGATCGCCGCCTGGACACCGGGGTTCTGTCCCACCCAGACGGCGACGACCGTGGAGACCAGCAGGAACGCGACGCTCGTGGCCAGCCACCACCAGCGGGCCCGGTAGGCGACCACCGGGAAGGAGACCGTGAAGAAGCGGACGAACTCCCGCCAGGCCGGGGTGTGCGCCCCGGTCACGGCGGAGCGGGCGCGGGCGACGAGCGCCGACAGGCGGCCCACCAGGATCGGGTCGGCGGAGGCGGAGCGGACGAGGGACAGGTGCGTGGCGACCCGCTGGTAGAGGTCGACCAGCTCGTCGACCTCGGCGCCGTCCAGCGAGCCGCGCCGCCGGACCAGGTCCTCAAGGCGGTCCCAGGCGGGCCGGTGCGCGGTGACGAAGGCGTCGATGTCCACGCGGGCAGCCTATCCAGTCGAAGGTAGGGTGCTGATTGTGTCCGATGTCGTAACCGGCGAGGCCGTCGTCGTCGAGGTCCGTGTCGCCCAGCTCCCGAGCAGGGCCGCGGCGCTGCTGATCGACATGACGGTCCAGGTCGTGACGCTGCTCGGCGCCTCCCTGCTGGTCGGCAGCCTGGGACTCCTGAACGACCCGGCGCTGACCGCGATGGTCTACATCGTGCTCACCGTGCTCGTGGTCGTCGGCTACCCGGTGATCTTCGAGACGCTCACGCGCGGGCGCAGCCTGGGCAAGCTCGCGCTGGGGCTCCGGGTCGTGAGCGACGACGGCGGCCCCGAGCGGTTCCGGCAGGCCCTGTTCCGCGGGCTGGCGGGGGTCCTGGAGTTCTGGATGCTCAGCGGCGCCCCCGCGCTGATCAGCTCGCTGATCTCGGAGAAGGGCAAGCGGCTCGGCGACCTCTTCTCCGGCACCATCGTGATCTCCGAACGCGTCCCGCGCCAGTACGGGCCGCCGCTGGACATGCCGCCGACGCTCGCGCCGTGGGCGGCGACGCTGGAGCTGTCGCGGCTGCCCGAGCAGGTCGCGGCCACCGCGAGGCAGTACCTCACGCGCTGGCACGACCTGGCCCCCGCCGTCCAGCACGAGATGGGCGTGCGCATCGCCACCGAGATGTCCGCCTTCGTGTCCCCGCCCGCCCCGCCCGGCGTGCCGCCGTTCGCCTACTTGACCGCCGTGCTGGCCGAACGCCGCCGCCGCGAGCAGGCGCGCCTGGCCCGGCAGTGGCACGACCGGCAGCAGGCTGGTGGGCAGCGACCCGGTGAGCGGCAGGCGGGCCAGGGGTGGTCCAGCGGACAGCAGACCGGCCAGGGGTGGCCCGGTGGGCAGCGGGGCGGCCAAGCGCGGCCCGGTGAGCAGTTGGCCGGTGGGCAGCGGGCCGGCCAGGGGTGGCCCGGCCACGTCGCGACCCCACCCCATCAGGCTCACCCGCCGTCCCAGCCCTACCCGGCCGCGCCGCCCCCGTCGTACGCGCCCCCGGGGACCGGGCCGTACGCACCGCACCCCCAGCCCCCGTCGTACGCGCCCCACGGGGCCGGAGAGCCGCACGCACCCCAGCCCCCGTCGTACGCGCACCCACCGGCCGGTGAGGGGCCGTACGCGCCCTCGTCTCCGTCATACGTGCCTCCAGGGGCCGGAGAGGGGCCGTACGCGCCTCGCGAGCCGGAGCCCCGGCCCCACGCCCGGCCCGCCTACCCGGCGCCGCAGCCGCGGATCCCGCTCCCTCCCCCGGCGGAGCCCGCGCCCTCGGCGCACTCAGTGCTCCCGTCGCTACCGTCGCCCCCGCCGCCCCCGCCGCCCCCGCCGCCCGCGGCCGGGCCCGTCACGCGGGAGCCCGGTCCCACACCCGGCGGATTCGTCCCTCCCGCCTGACCTATGACCTAACCGACCTCTCTCCAGCGCGGTGCCGTACGGGCACGGCGATGGAGATGCGGCGGGAACGCGAAGAGGGACGGCGGGAGTCCGCCGTCCCTCTCCTCACGAGATCCGTGAAACCGCTACGGGTCTCTCATTCGGTGCCGCTCGCCCTCGCGGGGACCGCGCGCCGGTGACCGTACGTCAGTGACCGTGACCGTAGGAGGCCTGGGTCTGCACGTTCAGCCGGTCCAGGCGGACGCCCTTGGCCGGGTCGGTGCGACGGTCGTCGATCTTGAGAACGTCCAGGCCCCTGCGGAAGTCGCTGGCGTAGACGTAGCCGTTGTAGTAGTACGCGGACCAGATGCCGCCGCCGCCACCGTCGGGCTCGGGACCGCGCTCGAAGAAGCCGATCTCCTTCGGCTTGGACGAGTCGGTGAAGTCCACGAAGGAGACGCCGCCCTGGTACCAGGCCTGGACCATGATGTCCTTGCCCTTGACCGGGATCAGCGAGCCGTTGTGCGCGACGCAGTTCTCGGTGTCGGCCTGGTAGCGAGTGATCTTGAAGTAGCCCTTGAAGACCAGCTTGCCGCGCTTGATGTCGTAGTAGGCGTTGGCACCGCGGTTCGGGCCGGTGGCCTCGTTGCAGGTGGCCTGGCCGCCGCCGCCGAGCTCGTCGGTGAAGATGACCTTGTCACCGTTGTTGCTGAACGTCGCCGAGTGCCAGAACGCGAAGTTCGGGTCGGTGGTCCGCGCGGTGATGACCGGGTTCTCCCGGTCGGAGATGTCGAACAGGACGCCGTCACCCATGCAGGCCCCGGCCGCGATGTTCTTCTCCGCGTAGACGGTGATGTCGTGGCAGCCGCTGGTCGGCAGCAGCAGGCCCGGCTGGGTCTCGTTGCCGCCGTCGGGGAAGACGACCGGCGTCTTGACCACGGCCGCGGCGGTCGGGTTGCGCAGCGGCACCTTGATGACCGAGATCTTGTCGTGCGGCGGCAGGCAGTCGGGGAACGTGGCGTTCGGGTTGTAGGAGGAGGCGTAGAGGTAGACGTTGCGCCGGTCCCTGGACTTGCCGGGGACGAGTGTCAGCGTGTGGGAGCCGCAGTTGGTCTCGACCGACTTGATGTACTTGGGGTTCTTCTTGTCGCTGATGTCGAAGATTCGAACCCCTTCCCACGATTCCTTCACGCTGGCGGGCTGGGCGACGCTGCTGCAGGAGTCGTCGTTGCGGGAGTTGTCGACCGCGGCGAACAGCAGGTCTCCGTAGACCGACACGTCCATCTGCGAGCCGGGGCACAGTACGCCGCTGACGAGCTTGGCACGCCTCGGGTTCCTGATGTCGTAGATCGAGAAACCGCCGTAGTTGCCAACGTAGGCGTAGTCACCCTGGAAGGCGATGTCGCTGTTGGTGGTGGCCTCAAGGCCGGGGAGCTTGGGCAGGGTGCCCACGTGCGTCACGTTGGGGCTGGTGACGATCTCACCGGGCGGAGGAATGTCGGCGGCCTGGGCCGAAACCGTGGACATCAGCATCGCGGCGGCCGTGGCCGCCACTACCAACGCCCGAACGGTCCTTCGGGGAGCGAACACTCGGGTGCCTCCTTGGAGCGGACATAAGGCATGCATAAATTAGCAAATCGCCCCTCCTGACAGCCGGATCGACGGAGCATGACTTTGTCACAATAAAATATGTGGCGAACTCTTTACTGGAGCCCGGGAAAAGCTTATGATCTACGTTCCCTTCATGATCATTTCGGGCCCGCCGACCCCCGCACGTCCCATACGCGCGACGGCCACCGGGCGCCTGTCGGGCGCCCGGTGGCCGTCGTCGGGTGGTGGTCGTGGCCGTCGTCAGAGGTCGATGGCCATGACCGCCCTCAGAGATCAGTTGTCGTGACCGCGACCACGGTAGTACTCCTGGGTCTGCGCGTTCAGGATGTCGAACTTGACCCTCTCGGCCCTGCCCATACGACTGTCGTTAATCTTCAGGACGTCGAGGCCGAGGTTGAAGTCGCTGCCGTAGATGTGGCCGTTGTAGTAGTAGGCGGACCAGAAGCCGCCGCTGAGCGCGGGGGCGGTGCTGTCGGGGCCGCGCTCGAAGAACGCGATCTCCTGCGGGTTGCTGGAGTCGGTGAAGTCGACGACCGAGATGCCGCCCTGGTACCAGGCCTGGACCATGATGTCCTTGTTCTTGACCGGGATGAGCGAGCCGTTGTGCGCGACGCAGTTCTCGGTGTCGGCCTGGTGGCGGGCGATCTTGAAGTAGCTCTTGAAGGTGAGCTGGCCGTCCTCGATGTCGTAGTAGGCGTTGGCGCCGCGGTTCGGGCCGATCGCCTCGTTGCAGGTGGCCTGGGTGCCGCCGCCGAGCTCGTCGGTGAAGATCACCTTGTTGCCGTTGTTGCTGAACGTCGCCGAGTGCCAGAACGCGAAGTTCTGGTCGTCGCGGACGGTGGCGGTGACCTTCGGCTCGACCGGGTTGGAGATGTCGAACAGGACGCCCTCGCCCATGCAGGCTCCGGCGGCGATGTTCTTCTCCGGGTAGGCGGTGATGTCGTGGCAGCCGCTCGTGGCCGAGGTGCGCTCGGGGTAGGGCAGGGTCTCACCCGGGTTGCCGCCGTCGGGGAACAGGACCGGCGTGGCGACGACCGAGGCGGACGCCGGGTCGCTCAGCGGCACCTTGATGATCGAGATCTTGTCGTGCGGCGGCTGGCAGTCGGGGAACGACGCGTTCGGGCTGTAGGAGGAGACGTACAGGAAGACGCTCTTGCGGTCCCTCCCCTTGCCCGGGACGACCGTCAGCGTGTGCGAGCCGCAGTTGGTCTCGACGGCCTTGATGTACTTGGGGTTCTTCTTGTCCTTGATGTCGAAGATCCGGACGCCCTCCCACGACTCCTTGACGCTGGCGGGCTGGCCGACGCTGCTGCAGGAGTCGTTGTTGCGCGAGGAGTCGACCGCGCCGAAGAGAAGGTTGCCGTAGACCGACACGTCCATCTGACCGCCGGGGCAGACCACCGAGCTGACCAGCGAAGTCCTGCTCGGCTTCCGGATGTCGTAGATCGAGAAGCCGGTGTAGTTGCCGACGTAGGCGTAGTCGTCCTGGAACGCCATGTCGGTGTTGATGTCCGTCAGCGCGGCGGGCTTGGGCACGTTCAGGACGTGCTCGATGTTCGCGCTCTTGGCGATCTCACCGGGAGCCGGGATATCGGCGGCCTGCGCGGGGAACGCGGCCAGCGCCGTCGCGACGGCAACCCCGGCCACGAACAGGAAGCGGCCGGTCAGGCCCTTCCCGAGGGGGGTGGACACTCGTGAACCTCCTTGACACATACACCCAATAAAAGGTGCATAAATGCTTAAATGGTTCACGCTGTACGGTCATCCGGCAAGCCGTCACAGTGTCAGCAACTGTTGCCGGTGTGTGGTCTTTACGGGCAGGCCCGGCAGGGGTTACGGTCTTTCGTCACTGGACATTCACGAAGGAGGCCGGGTGCGCGTCGCGCTCATCGTCGTGCTCGCCGCCCTGTTGTCCCTCAGCGCGTGCAGCTCGGAGCCCGAACCGGCCCCGTCCCCCCAGGCCTCGGCGCCGATCATCGTCCCCGGCAGGCCGGGTGAGGTCGCCAGGACCGTCGGCCCGAGCGAGGCCGCCACGCTCGTGCCCACGCCCTCCCCCAACGCGGCCGACGTGACGTACGTCCAGAAAATGGTCGTCCACCACCGCCAGGCCCTCGACATGGCCGCCCTCGCCCCGACCAGGGGCGCGCACGTCAGGCTGAAGAGCCTCGCCTCGCGCATCAAGGACTCGCAGGGGCCGGAGATCCAGTTCATGATCTCCTGGCTCCAGCAGCAGGGCCTGAAGGCCCCCGAGCACCACGCCGAGCACGACGCCATGCCCGGCATGGCCTCGCCCGAGCAGATGGAGGCGCTCAAGGCCGCCTCGGGCAGGGAGTTCGACCGGCTCTTCGTCCAGCTCATGACCGCGCACCACCAGGGCGCGCTCAAGATGTCCGAGCAGGTCCTGACCTCCGGCTCACACATACGGATCGAGGAGCTGGCCAACGACGTCTCGGCGGGCCAGAGCGCCGAGATCCGCAGGATGCAGGAGATGCTGCCCGAGCTCTGACGGCGGCGGGCACGGCGGCGAGATCCGGGACGCCGGTGGATGGCGTGACTACGAGCCGCGCCTGGATGGCACGGCTACGAGCCGAGCCGCCACGAGTGGAGATACTCCTCCTGCTCGGAGGTGAGCTCGTCCATCTCGATCCCGGCCGCGGCCAGCTTGAGCCGCGCCACCTCTACGTCGACCTCCCCCGGCACGTCGTAGACCCCCGGCTCCAGCCGGGCCCGCTCGCGGACCAGCCACGCCACCGAGAGCACCTGCGCGGAGAAGGACATGTCCATGACGGCGGCCGGATGCCCCTCGGCGGCGGTCAGGTTCACCAGGCGGCCCTCGGCGAGCAGCAGGAGCCTGCGGCCGTCGGCGAGGACGTACTCGTCGGTGTTGGGGCGCACCCCCCGATGGACGGCGTGCGCCAGGTCGTCCAGGGCGCGGACGTCGATCTCGACGTCGAAGTGCCCGGCGTTGGCCAGGATCGCGCCGTCCTTCATCTCCGCCAGGTGCTCGCCCCTGATCACGTCGCGGTTGCCGGTGACCGTGACGAACACGTCCCCGGCGCGGGCGGCCGCCGCCATCGACCGTACGTCATAGCCCTGCAGCGAGGCGTCGAGCGCCTTGACGGGGTCGATCTCGGTCACCACGACCCGCGCCCCCAGGCCCCTCGCCCGCTCGGCGACGCCCCGGCCGCAGTAGCCGAATCCGGCGACCACCACGGTCTTGCCCGCGAGCAGGGTGTTCGTGGCGCGCATGATCCCGTCCATGGTCGACTGGCCGGTGCCGTAGCGGTTGTCGAACATCCGCTTGGTCCGCGTGTCGTTGACCGCCACCACGGGGAACCTGAGGGCCTTCTCCGTGGCCATCTGGCGGAGCCTGATGATCCCGGTGGTGGTCTCCTCGCACCCGCCGGAGACCGTCTCCAGCAACTCGGTCCGCTCCGTGTGCAGGATGTTGACGAGGTCGCAGCCGTCGTCCAGGACGATGTCCGGGACGATGTCGAGTGCCTGGTGGATGTGGTGGTAGTAGGCGTCCATGGTCACCCCGGCCTGCGCGTGCACGACGACGCCGTAGTCACGGAGCGCCTCGGCGACGTCGTCCTGGGTCGACAGGGGGTTCGACGCGGCCAGGGCGATCTCGGCCCCGCCCGCCTTGAGGGTGCCCATGAGCACGGCGGTCTCGGCGGTGACGTGCAGGCACGCGGCGATCCGCAGCCCTTCGAAGGGCCGCTCGACGGCGAACCGCTCGCCGAGGGCGGTGAGCACCGGCATCGCCCGCGCCGCCCACCCGATCCTTAGCTCCCCCGCGGCCACCAGAGCGCTGTCCACGTCTCTCCCCAGATTGCCGGAACCCATAGATTGCCCGAACCCCGGATCGCCGGGACCCCGGATCCGCCCAGGCCCCGGATGACCGGAATTTCGGCCCGCCGGAACCCCGGATCACCCGGACCCCGGATCACCCGAATCCCAGATCCTGGACCCCGGAACCGCCCGAGCCCCGGACCCGTCCGGACCCCGAACCCCGGACCCGTCCGAGCCCCGGATCGCCCGAAGGCCCCCGCGAAGCCGCGGGGGCCGTTGGAACTCGACCGCGGACGTCAGTAACGGTAGTGGTCGGACTTGTAGGGGCCCTCGACGTCCACGCCGATGTACTCGGCCTGGGCCTTGGTGAGCGTGGTGAGCCTCACGCCCAGGGCGTCGAGGTGGAGACGGGCGACCTTCTCGTCCAGGTGCTTGGGCAGCACGTAGACGCCGATCGGGTAGTCGTCGGTCTTGGTGAACAGCTCGATCTGCGCGATCACCTGGTTGGTGAACGAGTTGGACATGACGAACGAGGGGTGGCCGGTGGCGCAGCCCAGGTTCATCAGGCGGCCCTCGGCGAGCACGATGATCTGCTTGCCGTCGGGGAAACGCCAGGTGTGGACCTGCGGCTTGACCTCGGTCTTCTCGATGCCCGGGATCCGCGCCAGGCCGGTCATGTCGATCTCGTTGTCGAAGTGACCGATGTTGGACACGATCGCGTTGTGCTTCATCCGGGCCATGTGGTCGGCCGTGATGATGTCGAAGTTGCCGGTCGTCGTGACGAAGATGTCGACGAGGCCGACGACCTCGTCCAGGGTGGTGACCTGGAAGCCGTCCATGGCGGCCTGGAGCGCGCAGATCGGGTCGATCTCGGTGACGATGACGCGGGCGCCCTGGCCCTTGAGGGCCTCGGCGCAGCCCTTGCCGACGTCGCCGTACCCGGCGACGAGCGCCACCTTGCCGCCGATCAGCACGTCGGTGGCGCGGTTGAGGCCGTCGATCACCGAGTGGCGGCAGCCGTACTTGTTGTCGAACTTGGACTTGGTCACCGAGTCGTTGACGTTGATCGCCGGGAAGAGCAGGGTGCCGGTCTTGAACATCTCGTACAGGCGGTGCACGCCGGTGGTGGTCTCCTCGGTGACGCCCTTGATCTGCGAGGCGACCCGGGTCCAGCGGCCCTCGTCGGTGACCGTGCGGCGGAGCAGGTCGAGGACGACGCCCCACTCCTCGGGGTCGTTCTCACCGGTGCTGGGCACGGCGCCGGCCTTCTCGTACTCGCTGCCCTTGTGGACGAGCATGGTGGCGTCGCCGCCGTCGTCGAGGATCATGTTGGGACCGTCGTCACCGGGCCACGTCAGGGCCTGCTCGGTGCACCACCAGTACTCCTCCAGGGTCTCGCCCTTCCAGGCGAAGACCGGGACGCCCTGCGGGTTCTCCGGGGTGCCCTCGGGGCCGACGACCACGGCGGCGGCGGCGTGGTCCTGGGTGGAGAAGATGTTGCAGCTCACCCAGCGGACCTCCGCGCCGAGCGCGACGAGGGTCTCGATGAGCACGGCGGTCTGGATGGTCATGTGCAGCGAGCCCATGATCTTCGCCCCGGCCAGCGGCTGGGCCGCGGCGTACTCCTTGCGGACGGCCATCAGGCCCGGCATCTCGTGCTCGGCGAGCTGGATCTCCCTGCGCCCGAAGGCCGCAAGAGAAAGGTCGGCGACCTTGAAGTCCATGTGTGGTTACCCCTCTGGTTGATGGTGGCGTTCGCCTCACACCCTCGCCCGTCGCGCTCGTCTCGCGATCGTGCTTCGCTCCAAGGCCGGGCTCGCCGTTCCATCGGAACAGTCGACGCATGCGAGTTTAGGCGGCCGGAACGCCTCCGCGCACCTTTTGAACGGGTAACCTGACACAAGAATGTAAGGTTTCTCGCAAAACCGCTGGAAAGAGGTCACCGATGCGGATCACCGAGGCCGCCGGAAAACTGGGCATGTCTCCCCGGATGCTTCGCTACCGCGAGGCGCTCGGGCTGCTCCCCCCGGTCAGGAACCAGGGCGCGCACCGGCGGTTCGGCCCCGACGAGCTCTCGGCCGTCGCCCAGAGCGTCGAGCTGGAGAAACGGTTCGACATCTCCCCCGCCGAGCTCGCCTTCGCGCTGCGGACCCTGAGCGAACCCGCGGTCGCGCAGGCCGTACGGGACCTGGGGCTGCGGATCGGCCGCCTGCAGGCCCCCCGCAGGGCACTGGACTTCGAGAAGGAGAAGGCGCTGCGCCTGCTCCAACGTCGCTCCCAGGGGTGACGATGCCACACCCCGCGATTGGGAGTATTCCCGGCATGGATTTCATCACCGGGCTGGCCCGCGCGGAGCAGCGGGTCAGCTCCTTCGACAGCCGGAGGGTCGTCGAGTCTCCGCTCACCGACATCGCCGCCGCCGTCGTACTCTCGGGAACCGCGTTCGTGGCGGCCGCGTCCGTGGACTTCGGCTACATCGCGAGAGGGGTGCCCCTGCTGGTCACCGCGCTGCTGGCCACCGCCCCGCAGGCCGTCCGCCGCGGCAGGCCCTGGGCTTCCGCGGCCCTCGTCCTGTTCGGCACCGCCGGAGCGGCCGTGTGCGGCGCGTCCCACAGCCCCGTCCTCGTCCTGACGATCGGCGTCTCCGTCCTCCTCTCCCTCTACACGGTTCTCCGCCGGCTCGGCCGGTGGAGCGCGTGGCTGGTGACGGCCTGCGTCTCCGGCGCCTCCGTCCTCCTCTTCCGCGACGGGTCCAGGAGCGGCCTGGTACTGCTCATGGTCATCGTGGGTGTGGCCGTGACGACGGCACTCGTCGCCGACACGCGGCGAAGCCGCACCGAGGTCAAGGAGGTGCGGGCCGACAACCTGGAGACGCTCAGGAAACAGGCGGCGATGGCCGAGCGGGCCAGGATCGCGCGGGAGATGCACGACATCGTGGCCCACTCGGTCTCGATGATCGCCGTTCAGGCGGAGACCGCGCCCTACGCCCTCAAGGACCTGGGCGACCGGAGCAGGCAGGAGTTCGCCGACATCGCCGCCTCGGCGCGCAACACGCTCACCGAGATGCGCCGCCTGCTCGGCGTGCTGCGCGCCGACGTCACGTCCGCCCCGGAGACCGCGCCGCAACCGGGGCTGGCGCTGCTCCCGGAACCGGTCGGGCAGCACGACGGCGAGGTGGACCTCGACGTGGTCGGCGAGGAGGTGGCGGTGCCCCACGCCGTGGACGTCTCGGCCTACCGGATCGTCCAGGAGGCGCTGACCAACGCCAGGATCCACGCGCCCGGCGCCCGGGTGCGATCGAGCTGACCTACCGCCCGGCCCCGCTGGTCCTGCGGATCACCGACAACGGCCCCGGCCCCTCGGGAGACACGGAGAACGGGCACGGCCTGGTCGTCCCACGCGACCGAGAGGCACGGGGACCGCGGCGGCGTGTGCGCCGTCCGATCCCGGGGTCCCCGTCTCTCCGGACCGGCGGCCCCGGGATCAGACGGCGCCGTTGACGCTGCTCCTGTCGAGGTCGGGCTCCAGGTAGATGACGCGGGCCTCGGGGACGGCCGCGCGGATGCGCTGCTCGGCCTCGTCGATGCCGCGGGCCACGTCGGCGGCCGTGTCGTCGTGGTCCACCGCGATCTTGGCGGCGACCAGGATCTCCTCGGGGCCCAGGTGGAGCGTGCGCATGTGGATGATCCGGGTCACCTCGGGCGCGCTCTCCAGGGCGTCCGCGATGCGGGTCTCGACCTCGGGGCCCGCGCCCTCGCCGAGCAGCAGCGACTTGGTCTCGATCGCCAGGATGATCGCGATCACCGCGAGCAGGACGCCGATCATGATGGTGCCGATGCCGTCCCAGACGGGGTTGCCGGTCACCACGGCCATGGTCACGCCGAAGAGCGCGAAGATCAGGCCGAGCAGCGCGCCCAGGTCCTCAAGGACGATGACCGGCAGCTCGGGCGACTTGGAGCGGCGGATGAACTGCACCCACGACTGGTTGCCCCGGACGTGGTTGGACTCGATGATCGCCGTCCTGAACGAGAACGACTCGGCGACGATCGCGAAGATCAGCACGCCGAAGGCCCACTGGGGGGACGTGAGATCCTCGGGAGCGTGGATCTTGTGCCAGCCCTCGTAGAGCGAGAACACCGCGCCGATGGTGAACAGCACCACCGCCACCACGAACGCGTAGAAGTAGCGCTCCCGGCCGTACCCGAAGGGGTGCTGGGGCGTGCGTGCCCGCTGCGCGCGCTTGCCGCCCAGGAGCAGCAGCGCCTGGTTGCCCGAGTCGGCCACCGAGTGGACCGACTCGGCGATCATCGATGACGAGCCCGTGAAGAGAAACGCCACGAATTTGGCCACGGCGATCGCCAGGTTGGCCGCCAACGCCGCGATGATTGCCTTAGTACCGCCGCCCGCGCTCACGGCAGCCTCCGCTCAGCTCGTTGGTCAAAAAAGCTTGTTCAATCAGGAAGGACGAGACAAGGATCCTATTGCGAAACCCTTGCCTTGAGTTCTGTGATGGCCGACACAGTGGCCGGGTCGACCCCGTACCCGAGAGCGAGGTACGTACTCGCGAAATCCCCGAGCGCGATCAGCGTGGCGAGCCGCTCCAGCGGGTGCGCCCCCTCCGCGGCGATCTGCGTGACCGGGACGCCGCGATCCTCCGCGATCCGCACCGACACCTCACGCTGCCGTACGACCCGGGGGTGCTCGTCCACGTCGCGCAGCACGAAGAGCCGGAGGGACCTGCCGCTCTCGTCGGCGAAGATGTCGCGCTGGGCGAGCGGGCCGTCGAGGGCGGCCACCTGGTCGTGACCCGCCTCGGGGAGCTCACCCCACATCGCCGGATACTTGCCGTTCGTGTTGAGCTGTCCGGCCCACCGGCGGGCCGCGACGGCCGCAAGCGGGGAGGACCCCCAGATCATCGGCACGGTCTCGGCGAGCTCCATGGCGAGCGACTTGCCGGGATTGATGAACGACTCGCTCGCCGGGCGGCAGCGGTGGGCGAGGTCCTCAAGGCGCTTGGCCACCTCCTCGAACACCGCCTCGCCGGCCTCGACCAGCCCGAGCTCGGCGGCGGCGACGACCAGCGGGACCGACAGCGCCCACACCGCGGCGCGCGCCCGCCCGCCACCTCCGACCGGCACGAACGGCGCTCCCGCCTGCCTGGCGATCGCGTGGAGCGGCGAGTCGGGCCCGCCGACGGCGAGCAGGCGGCAGCCCCGGCGAACGGCCTCGGCCGCCACCGCGAGCGTCTCCTCGGTCCCGCCGGAGCGCGACACCGCGATCACCAGATCGGTCGCGCCGACCCAGCCGGGCAGCCGATGAGACCTGACGGTCACGATGGGCAGCGGGGCGCCGTGGCCGCACACCACGTTGAGGATGTCACCGGCGATGCCCGAACCGCCCACGCCGGCCACCACGATCGCCCGTGGCCGGCCGTCCCCGGCGAGCGAGGACAGGCCCGCCTCCAGGGCGGCCCTGCGGGAGGTACGGACCTGCGCGGCCGAGTCGGCCGCCGCCCGCAGTGTGCCCGCCGGGTCGCCCTCGGTCAGCCGTTTCTGGTCGTCGAGCCGATCGGGCTCCCAGTTCACGACTTCCGGGCCTCGTCGACAAGCAGGACCGGGATGTCGTCCCGGACCGGGTAGACCAGGCCGCACGAGGCGGAGGTGCAGGACAGCTCGTCCACCTCGGGCTCGGCTCGCAGGGGGGACTTGCAGTTGGGACAGGCCAGGATCTCCAGCAGCCAGTCGTCGATCTTCACTCGTTCAGCTCCTCACGACAGCAAGGACCTCGTCCCTGATCGCTGCCATTTGAATCTCGTCGGCCGCCTCGGCGTTCAGCCTGAGCAGCGGCTCTGTGTTGGACGGACGAAGGTTGAACCACCATCCGGGACCGGAGACGGTCAGGCCGTCCAGTTCGTCGAAGGTGACGCCGTCGCGGGCCGCGAAGACCTCCCTGACCCGCTCCGTCGCCGCGTCCTGGTCGGCGACCGTGCTGTTGATCTCCCCGGAGGCCGCGTAACGAGTGTATTCGAGAAGAATGTCCGAAAGCGGCTTCTCCTGCTCCCCCAGCGCGGCCAGCACGTGCAGCGCGGCCAGCATGCCGGAGTCGGCGAACCAGAAGTCCTTGAAGTAGTAATGGGCGGAGTGCTCGCCGCCGAAGACCGCGCCGGTCGCGGCCATCTCGGCCTTGATGAACGAGTGGCCCACGCGGGTGCGGACCGGGCGGCCGCCGTGCTCGGCGACGATCTCCGGGACGCCCCTGGAGGTGATCAGGTTGTGGATGATCGCGGCGCCGGGGTGCCTGCCCAGCTCGCGGACCGCGACCAGCGCGGTGATCGTGGACGGGGAGACGGACTCGCCGCGCTCGTCGACCACCCAGCAGCGGTCGGCGTCGCCGTCGAAGGCGAGCCCGATGTCGGCGCCCACGTCGAGCACGGCCTTCTGCAGGTCGCGCAGGTTGTCGGGCTCGATGGGGTTGGCCTCGTGGTTGGGGAAGGTGCCGTCGAGCTCGAAGTAGAGGGCGGTCAGCTCGACCGGCAGCCCCTCGAACACCGTCGGGACCGTGTGCCCGCCCATCCCGTTGCCCGCGTCGACCACGACCCGCAGCGGCCGGATGCCGGACAGGTCGACCAGGGTGCGCAGGTGGTCGGCGTAGCCGCGCAGCAGGTCGCGCCCGGAGACCGTCCCGCCGCCCTCGCCGCCGAGGGTGCCGGAGGCCAGGATCGCGGCGGCCCGGTCGCGGATCTCGACGAGCCCGGTGGCGCCGCCGATCGGCACGGCGCCCGCCCTGCACATCTTCATGCCGTTGTAGCGGGCCGGATTGTGGCTGGCGGTGAACATCACCCCGGGCAGGCCGAGGCTGCCGCTCGCGTAGTAGAGCAGGTCGGTGGAGCCCAGGCCCGCGTTGATCACGTCGGCCCCCCGCGAGGTCGCCCCCCGGGTGAAGGCCGCGGCCAGCGGCACCGACGACTCGCGCATGTCGTACGCCACGACGGCGGTCTCGGCACCGGTCACCTCGACGAAGGCCGCGCCGACCGCCTCGGCGGTCTCCTCGTCGAACTCGTCAGGCACGACGCCGCGGACGTCGTACGCCTTGAAGATCTTGGCGAGGTCGCCCACTCCAGCTCCACCCTTTGCGTCGTGTCCGTGACCCCCAGCCTAGTAGGGTCAGCGGTCGCGCTGGGGCTGAGCGGAGCGCAGCACTCGCAGATGACCTCGGCGGCCGACCTCGACCCCCTGGCCGACCGGCTCGGTGCCACCGCTCGGCGCGGGTCTGGCCGCCTCGCGGACCGCGTTGGCGAGGGCCTCCAGGTCGTCGGTGCTCGGCGGGGCGCCGTCGGTCGGCAGGCGCACCACCTCCCAGCCTCTGGGGGCGGTGAGCCGCTCGGCGTGCTCGGCACACAGGTCGTAGCAGTGCGGCTCGGCGTACGTCGCCAAGGGCCCGAGAACAGCGGTCGAATCGGCGTAGACGTACGTGAGCGTGAAAACGGCAGGCTGACTGCACGCGGTGCGGGAACAGCGGCGGACGGGGCTCACGGTGGGACCGTATCCGGTAAGCGTCCGGGGCGCCACTATCTGAGCGCTCTTAACGAGCGTGTCGCCACAATTCGGACACGTGTCCCGGCTTCCACCCGCCTGTACGGCTTACACCCACTGTCCACACGCCTCCCGCTGTCCACACGCCTCCCGGTGGCATCTCCCCTCGCCCGCGCGCCCACCGCCTATCCGCCCTCCTCCCACCCGCGCACGCGCCGCCACGGCCGCCGCCCGTCCGCGCTCCGGTCACGGCACCTCCTCCCGTCCGGGCACCCGCCGTCTCGCGCCCCGGCCCCGCCCACGCTCCGGCCAACGGCACCTCCCGCCCCCGTACGGGTCACGTCTAAGCTGGGGCCGTGAGCCCGGCACCCGGCAGACCCCGTTCTCCCCGCAGGCGCGACAGGCACGGTCGCGGCCTGCGCGGCCCGCTGGCGCCCTCGCACGTGCCGATCGCCAAGGCCCGCAGCGAGCGGTTCGACGATCTCGTCCTCGACGCCGTCGATCGCCTCAAGCCCCGATGGGCCAAGCAGCTGTCGGCCGTGGAGTTCGCGGTCGAGGAGGTCCCGCCGATCAGCGAGCTGGGCGACGGCCCAGGGCTGCTGACCGGCGAGCCCATCCCGTTCGGGCGGGCCGAGCCCGCGGCGGGGACCCGCCCGGCCGTCGTGATCATCTACCGCCGCCCCCTGGAGAGCAGGGCACGCGACCGCGACCACCTGGGCGCGATGGTCCACGAGGCGGTGGTGGAGCAGGTCGCGGGCCTGTTCGGCCTCTCCCCCGAGTCGGTCGACCCCGGCTTCGACGACCACGACTGACCCGCCGCATCTCAGGCCCTCAGGACCAGGACAGGGCGTCAGGGCAGGACGGTCGCGGCGGACTCGGCGATCGGCGGGACCAGGGCCCACATGCGGGCGGGGGCGAGCGGCTGCACGGTCAGCGCCCGCCCGTCCTTGAGCCGCTCCTCCATGACCCGCCCGCCGTAGACCGGCCCCGAGCCGGGCAGCGGCTGCACGACCACCGCGAAGGGCCCGTCCACCTTCTTGAGCGCGACCTGCTTGGTCCGCGAGGCGGGGACCTCCACCTCGAACGGCTCGCGCGCCTCGCCCTCGCTCGGAACCACCTGCACGCTCACCGCGCCCGCCGCGTCCGGCGCGGTCAGCAGCAGCCAGGAACCCATCTTGCCGCCCGCGCGGTTGTCCGCGACGACGCTGCCCAGGTCGATGGGGACCGCTCCGGCGGTGAAGGCCACGTCGGTCCTCGAACCGGTGCCCGTGGCGACGAGCCCTGCGACGATCGGGCTCTCCGAGGTGAGCACCAGCGCGGACGGCTGGCCGCCGATCCCGCTGGACAGGTCGACGGAGGCGACGGAACCCGCGGGCACCTCGACGAGCTCGCGGCCCTCCAGCGCGTACGTCCCCTCGGGGGTGAGGGCCTTGACCTCCACCAGCGTGTCGATCTCCTCGGCGGAGGCGACGAGCAGCTCGCGCTTCCCGCCGCCGCCGGGGATGCCCGGCACGACGACGCGGGTGGCCGGGGCTGCGGAGACCGGCAGCCAGTCCACGCCGCGCCCGTCGTTCATCATCGCCCGCGCCGCGGCGGTGACCCGCCCCGAGCTGGTACGGACCTGTATCGCCAGGACGAGCGCCGAGGGCGCGAGATCCAGGACCTTGATCGTGCGGCTCTGCCCCGGTTTGAGGGTGAACACGCCTCCGGTGTCGTCGAACACCGGGCCCTCACCCGTGTAGACCAGGATCTCCGCGATGGCCGGGGCGAGGTCGGCGTTGGTCAGGTACAGCGTGACGTCCGCCGCGGCCGGTCCCGGCCCGATCAGCCAGGTGCTCGCCACCGGCTCGGCACAGCGCGTCCCGGCCAGTCCCCGCTGCTTCCCCGACTTCTCCCTGCGGGTCTGCGCCACCTCCAATCCCGCGGCCATGCTCCCGTCGGCCGCGACGACGAGGGGCGGCGACGAGGCCGGCACCTCGTCGTGCCAGAGACGGCCGGGGGCGTCGACGGTGGCCAGGGTCTTGTCCCCGGTGACGAGCGTCGCGGAGCCCGGCTCCCGGCTGCCGGGCGGGGCGACCACCCCGACGGAGGTGTCGCCGGGCGCCGGGCAGACGGCCGTCACCGAGGCGACGGGCACCCTCTCGAACCCCGGCGCGGGGGCGGTGACGGCCGGAGGCTGGGTGGCGTAGGCGACCCCGTACAGGGCGAGCAGGGCCACCAGGACCAGCACCAGCAGGCCGAACCGGTTCTCGATCAGGGATTTCACCGGGCGGCCAGCTCTCTGCGAGGCTCGGACAGGTCCTGGGCGACGGCGGGTTCGTCGGGCTCGGTGCGCGACCCCGGCGCGGCCAGGACCGAGACGATCAGCAGCAGCACGGCCTGGGCCCAGAGCCAGCGGCCGTGCCAGGGGTCGCCCGGCGGGGTGGCGGGAAGGGCGACCGGCTGGGTGAGCCGCCACACGCCGACCGCACGGGACAGGCTCATCCTCGCGAGCGAGGGCTGCGAGTCGAGCGCGCCGCTGATCTCCGGGTCGACGGGCGCGGTCACCACGACGAACCGCACGCCGTGGGCGGCGAGGACCCGGGCGTCGTCACCGCCCCTGCCGGACACCAGCCCGGCCGCGGCGACCCTGACCAGCTCCCTGGGACCGTCGGGGACGGGGATGTCGGCCTCGCCGATCACCGGGGTGCGCCCGCGCAGCACGGTGAAGAGCAGGCCGCCCGGCGACGCGCGCAGCAGCAGGGTCCGCTCGCCGCTCGCGGAGTTCTGCGCGGCGAGGGCGGGCACGACGTCGCGCACGGTCCCGCGGAGCGGTCCGTCCACGCCCTTGGTCATCCACATGCCCGCCGCGAGCAGCGGCGTGGAGAACGCGACCAGCACGACGCCGAACGCGGCGACCCTGCGCAGGCCCCCTGCCTTCCGGAACTCCACGACCCTGTCGGCGGTGAGGGCCGCCACCACGAGCATGCCGGTGGCGGCGAAGGCGAGCGGCACGCCCGGCCAGGCGGGGGCCTCGACGTCGCCGTTGATCGAGGTGACGGTGGTCCTGCTCACCAGGATCGCCACCAGCACGCCGAAGAGCGCGACGCCCCAGCCGACCGCGATGACCATCCGGTTGCGGCGCATCAGCAACGCGAGCAGGCAGGCGGCGAGGAGGCCGCCGGTCACCCAGAGCGGCGGCAGGCCGGGACCGCCGGGGCTGAGCAGCAGCAGCGACCCGGCGGACAGCCCTGGGTCGACCAGCGCGGGCTGGTGCAGCCCCGCCTCCAGCAGGAGCTGCCCCGGGTCGGCGGCCACCTGGGCCATCCAGGGGAACAGCAGGACCACCGGGACGGCGAACGCCACGAGCATCGAGACCGCGACGCCCCTGCGCGGGAAGGCCAGCGCCGCCAGCGCGCCGAGGATCGCGGTCAGCGGGTAGACCAGCGGGGCGAAGGCCGTGCCGACGGCCAGCAGGAGTCCCAGCCCCCAGGCGGCCCGGCGGGCGCGGCGGCGCTCCCCGGTGAGCACCCTGGTGGCGAGCGCGGCGTAGACGGGCAGCAGCACGAAGACCACCGCGGTACCGAGCCGCCCCGCGGCGACCGCGCCGGTGGCGACCGGCAGCAGGGCGTACGAGGAGGCCAGCCAGACCCTGGTCCAGCGGCCGGGGATCATCGACCGGGTGGCCGCGTACGCGGAGATTCCCGCCAGCGGCACGCAGCCGAGCAGCAGCAGCGACACCGCGAGCCACGTCTTGCCGAACAGCAGCGTGGAGAGCACGGCCAGCACCGCCACGTAGGGCGGGGTCCACGCGTCGGTGCCCAGGCCCACCTGGTGGTGGCTCTCGCGGTAGAGGTCCCACAGGTCGGAGGCCCCGCCGATCACCGGGACGAGCGCTCCGCCGCCCAGCCTGGCGCCGCCCGTCACCGCGCGCTCGGCGACCAGCGTGACCACGGTGAGCGCGATGAGGAGCAGGACTCCGGGGTTGCCGAAGACGCGCTGCGTCACCCCGGCGTCGGTGAGCAGCTCCTCGCCGTCCTCCTGCGCGTGCGGCGAGGCGGCCACGGCGTGGTGGCGTCCCTCGGACGCCACGAACCCGCCCCCGGCCAGGTAGCTCTGCACCCGCTCGACGAGCCGCCGGTAACCGGCGCCGGACGGGGTGAGCAGCTTGCCGACCGCCGCGTACGCCTGCCTCCTGCCCTTGGCCCGCGCCCGCCTGGCTTTGATCATCCGGACGGGGTGGCCGAAGACCGAGCCGAACGCGAGGAACTCGTCCAGCGCGTTGGCGGGCTGCTTGGCCACCAGGAACAGCACCGTGCGGAAGAGCGACCCGAAGGCGTTGCGCACCAGCGCCCACAGCAGCGGGCGGGCGGGCAGGTTCGCCATCACGACGAAGAGGGCGTTGCGGCGGTCCAGGCGGCGGGGGTGGTCGCCGCTGGCGGTGATGCGGCGCCGCCGCCGGGTGGCGGCCTCTGCGTGCCAGGCGACGGCCCGGGTGACGTTCTGCACGCGGTACCCGGCGGTCCTGACGCGCCAGCACAGGTCGAGGTCGTCGCGGAACAGCGGCAGCGCGGGGTCGAGCCCGCCGACCTCCTCCCAGACGTCCCTGCGGATCAGCATGCCCGCGGTGGAGACCGAGAGCACGTCCCTGGTCCCGTCGTACTGCCCCTGGTCGAACTCGCGGGGCTCCAGCCCGGTGTCCCTGCGGCCGGTGCGGTCGACGGTGACGCCGACCTCAAGCAGGAGCCGCCGGTCGAGCCAGTCGCGGAGCTTGGGGCCGAGCACCGCCGCCTTGGGATCCTCGTCGGCGGCCTCCAGCAGGAGCCGCAGGGCGTGGACGTCCGGGGCGCAGTCGTCGTGCAGCAGCCAGATCCACTCCCGGCCGCCGCCGGGGCCTAGCCGGTCGAGGACCTCGGCGACGGCCTCGCCGAAGCCGGTCGAGCGCGGCAGGGTGAGCACCGCCCTGGCGCCGAGGGCGCCGGTCAGCAACGCGGCGCTGCCGTCCCTGCTGCCGTTGTCGACCCCGACGACCCGGTCCACCGGGCGGGTCTGCCTGAGCAGGGCTTCCAGGGTCTCCCCCAGCCAGCGGGATCCGTCGTGGGAGACGACGATCGCGGTGACGGTGTGCTGGGGGCGCTGGGGGTGCGGGGGGTCGGTGATGGACATATGTCCCGTGTTCAGGAGTGGTGGTGATCGGCGCGACAACGATACGGCACCCTCTGTCTGACTATGTCTTACACCTGGTCGCGCGCACGAAAAAAGGGTCACGCGACCGACGGTCGCGTGACCCCGTGGACATATTCGTCAAGCGCCTCGGAGAGGCGTCACATGCTTCTGCCAGACCGCTCGACCGTCTTCGGCACGTCTTCGGTGTCCGTCGGCGTCGACCGGTGTTCATGGTGTTCGTGTCGATCAGTTTGATCTGTTTGGTCAGTTTGATCAGTGTTCATAGTGTTCGTCGGCACTCGGACGTCCGGACTGTCCGGATCCTGAAGCGCTCAGGCCTTCTCGCCATCCGGTCGCGGACGGCTCAGACCGCCTCGCGCTTGATCCGGCGGCGTTCACGCTCCGACAACCCACCCCAGATTCCGAACCGCTCGTCATGCTCAAGTGCGTACTCAAGACATTCGGCACGCACCTCGCAGGAGCGGCAAACCTTCTTGGCCTCGCGGGTGGACCCTCCCTTCTCCGGGAAGAACGCCTCCGGGTCGGTCTGCGCGCACAAGGCGCGCTCCTGCCAGCCAAGCTGCTCTTCAGCGATGCTCTCCTGTGCGATGACCAGGTCGGCCACTGCACACCTCCCTGCCGCACGCCCGCAAAATTGGAGCCCCCCTATGAACGCCTCCCCCTTACCCACCCAGAGGAAGGCGTAACAACACGTGTGTAATTACACGCGCGTGCCCGGTGTGGCGTCAAGCGGCATGCTGGTATCCGGGGAAAGACCTGCTCTCCCCGGTTGTGGGTCGTGTGCCTGCCACGACGGCAATTGCACCAGGTGATCGCTTCGACCGCCAGGGGCTCAGTGCTCTCGGCGGTCGGAACCGTACCAGGACATGTTCTGATCCTGACCGGGGCCCACCCTCTCTCTATCCGGGGTTTCCTCATCCGTGACCTGACCAGGGCGTTGTTCGGGCTTGTAGATCGCCGTGGGGTCTATCGGCTGCGAGTCCCAGGTCCTGGCGGCGGGCGCGGGACCGCTCAGCGGGTCCCCCTGGTAGGCGTTCGGGTCGAAGCGGAGCGTCGCCTCCGACTGGGGGTCCCACTGGTGGGACTGGTACGGCGGCGTCTGCGGAGCCGGGGAGGACTGGGAGGACTGGGAGGACTGCGGAGCCTGCGCGGGCTGGGGATTCTGCGGGGCCTGGGGCGCCTGAGGGGTCTGCTGCGGGTGCCCGAACGGGCCCTCGTAGCCCGGGGAGCCGTACTCGGGGACGCGCGGCTGGGACTCGGCGCCGCCCTGCTGGGCCTGCTGCTGGTAGCTCTCCGCCTGCTGGTAGGCCTGGGCCATCTGCTGGGACCTCAGGTCCACCGGGTCGGGCGCGGAGTAGGACGGGTTCTGCTCGGCCTGGCGGGCGAACTCCGCGCCGGAGTAACCGCTGAACGGCTGGCCGTAGTTCTCCGGGGGCTGCGGGAAGGACTGCGGCGGCTGGCCGTCGAACGGCGGGCGCGACCGGTCGTCGAGCGGCCGGCCCTGGCGCCCGTCGGCCGGCGGGTAGGACGCGGGGGCCTGCTGCTCGGGCTGGTGACCGTACCCGGACGACTGCTGCTCCTGCTGGCCAAAGCCCTGCTGCTCCTGCTGCCTGCCGAAGCCCTGGGCCTCGGACCGCTGGTAGCCCAGCGGGTCGGCCTGGGGGTCGCCCTGCGGGTACCCCTGCTGCTCGGGCTGCCGCCGGGAACCCGAAGGCTGCGGCTCCTGCCCGTACGCCGGAGAGACCGGAGAGACCTGGGAGACCGGGGCAACCGGGGAGGTCGGCGGCTCGGCCTGCTGGCCGAAGAGCGGGTCGAACTGCCCGGAGGAGGCGCTCTGCCCGTAGTCGGACTGCGACCGGTCCGAGCGCTGGCCGTACGAGGAGTCGGGCTGCTGGCCGAAGCCCTGCGAGTCGGACTGCCCGTACGACGACTCCGAGTACTGGGAGTAGCTGGGCAGCTGGGGGCTGGAGTGCCGCCCGGAGCCCGACGGCTGCGGCTCCTGCCCGTACGCCGGGGAGGACGGGGAACCCGGGGGAGCCTGGGAGGCCGGAGGGGCTGAGGAGACAGGGGCCGAGGAGACAGGGGGCTCGGCCTGCTGGCCGAAGCCCTGCGACTCCGGCTGCCCGTACGACGACTCGGGCTGCCCGTAGGACGAGGAGTCGGGGAACTGGGGGTAGCTCGGCAGCCGGGGTTCCGTCTGGGCCTGCGGCTCCACCGGGGCGGCGTAGATCGGCGGGTCGTAGGCCGCGGCCGGCGGGTCGTACGGCTTCGCCGGGGCCGGGGGCTGCACGTCCGCCGCGACGTACGGGCTCGGGGTGTAGCTCGCGGCCGGGGCGGCGGGCTGTGACGGCTGCGGAACGGACTGCGGGTAACCCTGCCCCTGTCCCTGCGGCTCCGGCTGCTGGTAGGGGTCGGCCCGCGGGGCGTACGGCTGGTTCTCGGCGGGCGGCGCGTAGGGGGCCTGGGCGTATCCGTCACCGGTCTGGGCGTATCCGTCACCGGTCTGCGGCGCGGGAGACGCCTGCGGCACGGGCGGCGCCTGGGAGGGCGCCTGCCGGCCGTACCCCTCCGGCGCTCCGGCGGAACCGTGCGCGGGCGCGGGCGGGAGCGCGGGGCGGTCGTACGGGGGCTGCGGGGCCGGAACGGGCGGAGCCTCCTGCGGGTAGCCGTGGCCACCCTGCGAGCCCTGGTCCTGCGGGTAGCCGTGACCGCCCTGCGGACCCTGGTCCTGCGGGTGGTGAACGCCCCGCTGGGGCATCTGCTGGGGGCTCTGCGGGCCGGGAACCTGAGGACCTTGAGGACCTTGAGGACCTTGAGGACCCTGGGGGTACGCGCCCTGAGGACCCTGCGGGCCCTGGGGGTGCTCCTGGAAGGGGGCCTGTCCCTGCTGGGGAACGGGCGGCCGGCCGTAGGCGTCGTACCGCTGGTCCTGCCGGTGCTCCGGGGAGCGGCCGAAGCCGCCGTCCTCGCGGAGGGCGCCGGCGCGCGAGCCCGCGGGGACCGCCTTCGGCAGCACGTACAGCAGCGCGACCGCGGCCAGCGCGAGGGCGGGCAGGTTGACGAGGAGGAACTCGACCTTCCTCAGGAAACCCTCGACCCCGCCGAACAACCCACTGACCAGGCCGATCAGGCCGAACAGCACGGAGAGCCCGAGCGTGCCGGCCACCACGAGGGCCATCGCCTTCAGCCGCTGGATCACCGGGCCGAGGTTGGTCGCCAGCAGCACGCCGCCGACGAGCAGCGCGGGGACGACCGGCGAGGTGAGCCGCCCCAGGGAGTCAGCCGCGCGCTCGGCGAAGGACGACGATCCGCCCCCGACCAGCAGGCGCTCGATGCCGACGAGAACGCTCGCGGACGCGACGGCGACCATGAGCCACGCCGCCGGTTCTCGGAGCCGGACTGCCTCGACATTGATCACAACTACCCCCATAGGGTCTTTAGGTAAACCCGGGTCAGTTTTGCACATGGCTGACTTTGCTGCCGGTGGTCCCAGGAAGCCCACCAGTCCCATAAGTACTCCATTACACCCTATAAGCCCACATTTCGGGCGGCCAATCAGGCGATCCGGCCAGGGTGGACACCTCCCATAACGATCATGAAAAGCCTACTGTGAACCGCCCGCGGACACCCCGCCAACAGGCTCGGTGACCTAGTGGAACACTGGACGGCATGCGCATCGTGTCCCTCGCCGGCGGCATCGGCGGCGCCCGTTTCCTGCGGGGCCTCCTCACCACGGCCCCCGATTCCGAGATCACCGTCATCGGCAACACCGGTGACGACATCAGCCTCTACGGCCTGCGGGTCTGCCCCGACCTCGACACCGTGATGTACACGCTGGGCGGCGGCATCGACGAGGAGCAGGGCTGGGGACGGCGGCAGGAGTCGCACGTCGTCAAGGAGGAGCTGGCCGCCTACGGCGTCGAACCGCAGTGGTTCGGCCTCGGCGACCGCGACTTCGCCACCCACATCGTCCGCACCCAGATGCTCGACGCCGGATATCCCCTGTCCGCGGTCACCGAGGCGCTGTGCGCCCGCTGGCGGCCGGGCGTACGCCTGATCCCGATGAGCGACGACAGGACCGAGACCCACGTGGTCATCTCCGACGAGCGGGGCCGTCGCGCCGTCCACTTCCAGGAGTGGTGGGTGCGGCTGCGCGCCTCGGTCCCGGCCGAGCAGATCATCCTGGTCGGCGCGGACGAGGCCTCCCCCGCACCCGGCGTGCTGGAGGCCGTCGCCGCCGCCGACGCGGTGATCCTCCCGCCGTCCAACCCGGTCGTCAGCATCGGCACGATCCTGCAGATCAAGGGCATCCGCGAGGCCCTGGAGGGCAAGACCGTCGTCGGCGTCTCGCCCATCGTCGGCGGCGCCCCCGTCCGGGGCATGGCCGACGCCTGCCTGACCGCGATCGGCGTGGAGACCACCGCGCAGGCGGTCCTCGAACTGTACGGATCGCCGCTGGTGGACGGCTGGCTGGTCGCGGAGGAGGACGCCGGGGTGGCCCTCGACGGCGTCGAGGTCGAGGCCCGCCCGCTGATCATGCACGACGTCGAGGCCGCCGCCGCCATCGCCCGCGCCGCCCTGGACATGGCCGTACGGCTCGCGGGCCGGGACGCCTCCCCTCCGGCGCCGTACGAGAAGGCCCCCTCGGTCCGTGAGGAGGGCGCGCGATGAGCCGGCTCAGGCGCGGGCGGGAGGAGTCCGCCGACGTGAGGCTGGAGATCTTCCCCGTACCCGGCATCCCCGAGGTGCGCGAGGGCGACGACGTCGGGGAGCTGATCGCCACGGCCATGCCGGACCTGCGCGACGGCGACATCCTCGTGGTCACCTCGAAGATCTCCAGCAAGGCCGAGGGCCGGGTGCTGCGCGGCGTGAGCCGCGCCGAGGCGGTCGGCGCGGAGACGAGGCGGGTGGTCGCCCGCAGGGGTGAGACCGTGATCGCCGAGACGGCGCACGGGTTCGTGATGGCCGCCGCCGGGGTCGACGCCTCCAACACCCGTCCCGGCACGGTCGTCCTGCTTCCCGCCGACCCGGACGCCTCCGCCTCGGCCGTGCGGGCGCGCGTCAGGGAGCTGCTCGGCGTGTCGGTCGGCGTGGTCGTCTCCGACACCTTCGGCCGCCCGTGGCGCAACGGCCAGACCGACCTGGCCGTCGGCCTCGCCGGGGTGACCCCCGCGCTCGACTACCGGGGCATGTCCGACGACCACGGCAACGCGCTGGAGGTCACCCTGACCGCGGTCGCCGACGAGTTCGCGGCCGCCGCCGACCTGGTCAAGGGGAAGGTCGCGCAGACCCCGGTGGCGGTGATCAGAGGTCTGGCGGAGTACACCACCGAGGACGACGGGCCGGGGGTCGGCGAGCTGCTCCGCCCGTCCGCCGACGACATGTTCCGGTACGGCTCGCGCGACGTGGTCTTCGCCCGCAGGACCGTCCGCGAGTTCTCCGCGGAGCCCGTGGACGGCGCCCTGGTCCGCAGGGCGGTCGACGCCGCGATCGCCGCGCCCGCGCCGCACCACACCACCCCGTGGCGGTTCGTCCTGCTGGAGTCGGCCGCGACCCGCGAGAAGCTGCTCGACGCCATGCGGGAGGCCTGGATCGCCGACCTGCGCGGGGACGGCTTCTCCGAGGAGTCGATCGTCAAGCGGGTCAGGCGGGGCGACGTGCTGCGCGCGGCCCCGTACCTGGCGGTGCCCTGCCTGGTGATGGACGGCTCGCACACCTACGGCGACGACCGGCGCGACGCGGCCGAGCGGGAGATGTTCGTGGTCGCGACCGGTGCGGGGGTCCAGAACTTCCTGGTCCAGCTCGCGGTGGAGGGGCTGGGCTCGGCGTGGGTGTCGTCCACGATGTTCTGCCGCGACGTGGTCCGCGAGGTCCTCGACCTGCCGGCGGGCTGGGACCCGATGGGCGCCGTCGCCATCGGCCACCCCGCCGCCCCGCCCAGGGACCGCGCCCCCAGGCGGGCGGCGGACTTCATCGTCGTCCGCTAGGACTCTCCCCGATTTCCTCGCCTTCCCCGACTTCCTCGCCTTCCCCGTCGTCCGCCGGACCGGTCCGGGGCCGGGTCCTGACGGGGTCGGGTCCTCCCGTTCGGAGTCGCCCCTGTCCGGACCAGGTCTGCCCGTTCGGGACTGCGCGGACCTGTTCGGGGCCCGGTTCCGGCCGGGTCAGTTCTCCTCGTTCCCGTCGAGGTTCCCGTCGAGTTCCATCGCCCGGTTGATGTCGACGAGCGAGTCCTCGTAGCGGCCGAGGGCACGCAGGACCTCGCCCCTGCGGATGTAGGCCCAGGTGTACTCGGGGTCGATCTCGATCGCCCTGCTGAGATCGGCCACCGACTCCTCGTACCGCCCGAGCTCGTGCATGACCGCCCCGCGGCTCGCGAGGGCGCGGTCGTTGCCGGGCTCAAGCTGGAGGGCGTGGTTCAGGTCCCCGAGCGCCTCGTCGAACGCGTCCATCATGCGGTGCGTCTCCCCGCGCGAGACGAGCGCCCAGACGCTGTTCGGCTCCAGGCTCAGGGCGTGGGAGAAGTCGACGAGCGCGTCCGCGTAGCGGTCCATCTGGTAGTACAGGTCGCCGCGGGCGTTGTACAGGTCGGCGTCCTCGGGGGCGATCATTATCGCCCGCATCAGGTCGGTCTCCGCGTCGTCGTACCGTTCGAGCCCGCGCAGCAGCCTCGCCCTGTCGCCGAGGAGCCAGACCTGGTCCGGGGTCAGCTCGATCGCGCGGTCGAAGTCGGCCAGGGCCTCGGCGGACCGGCCGAGCGCCGCGTACGCCTGGCCCCGGCTGCCGATCGCGAACGCGTACCCGGGGTCGATCCCGATCGCGCGGTCGAAGTCGGCGACCGCCTCCTCGAACCGCTCCATCCTCCGGTACAGCTCGCCCCGGTTGGCCCACGCGACGTCGTCGCCGGGGTTGAGCCCGAGCACCTCGGTCAGGTCGGCGGCCGCCTCCTCGAAGCGCTCCATCTCCGTGTAGGTCTTGGCACGCTCGATGAGCAGCCTCCGCCGCTGCCCGCCGCCCCCTGAACTCGCCTCGCTCACACGCCCAGCCCTCTCTCTAGATCACCCAGCGGTCGTAGGCAGTACGCCCCGACAAGACAGCACATTTCATCATGTGTACCTGGTCGCGGGCGAGGAGAGCGACGCTCAGGCGGGGGTACGGCAGGTGGGGTGGCACAGCCGCCTGGCGAGGGCGGACAGGAAGACGTCGATGATCTCCTCCGGGCCCTGGGCGACGTGCAGAGAGCCGTTGGTGACCGAGGTGACCTGCGTGAGCGTGGCACGGTCGAGGTCGGTGCCGAAGGCGAGGACTACGACCTGGACCGGCGCCTCCGGATCCCACTCCTCGCGCAGCGCCCGCACCAGATCGGCGCCCGAGACGCCCTTGCCGTCGTCCTTCCCGGCCGTGATGACGACCAGGGTGTTGTTCATCTCCTCGTCGTAGACCTTGGTCATCTCCCGGAACCCGGCGAGGATCGAGTCGTACAGGGCGCTGGGCTCCTTGGCGGAGGCGCGCAGGGTGCGGGTCAGCTCCTCCAGGCGGCCGCGCCGGACGACCTGGCCGCCGTCGGGCTCGACGACCGGGCCGACGCGCACCCGTTCGCGCTGGTCGGGGCCCTTGGCCGAGGAGAAGTCCCACAGGCCCATGTGGGTGGAGTCGGGGAAGAGCTGCAGGCCGAGCCTGGCGGCCTCCAGGGCGACGGTGAGCCTGGTCTTCCCCTTCCGGCCCCTGATCGGCTCCGCCATGTGCCTGCCGGTGTCGGCCATGACCAGGATGTTGGTCGGCGGGGCGAGCCTGCTCCACGCCTCCAGCGCCTCGTCGATCATGGCGGGCAGGATGGTCGGGCGGGTGCGGGGCGCCTCGGTGGGGATCTCGGGTCCGGGTGAGTACGGGCCCAGGGAGCCGTCCGCCGAGCGGAACCCCGCCCTGCGGGCCCCCTCCTGGGTCTCCGGGGAGTGTAGCCAGGCGGCGAAGGCCCGCGACCCGCCCGCCCTCGCCTCGTCGGAGGAGGTGACCACGTACGGGTAGTCGAGGTTGATCGTCCCCTCGCGGGGGTGCAGGGCGACCACCGGGTCGTCGGACGGCAGCCGGTTGTGCGCCCACACCGCCGACTCCGGCACGATCACCACCGGCCGTTTCCAGAAGGAGCGGTCGTCGACGGTGGCGAGCATGCTCCGGTAGTCGGGCGCCGACCCCGCCTGCGCCCAGCGGACGAACGCGGTGAGCGCCCGGTCGGCCTCGGGGCCGCTGCCGACCACGTCCCTGGCCGCGGCCACGGTGGCGATCCCGGCCCCCGCGAGCGACGGGTCGGGGACGCGGACCACGTCGGGCTCGTTCTCGTTCGGCCGGATCCGGCCCCGGGTGGTCGAGGGGAAGACCATCCGCCAGTTCATGTCGGTCCTGCCCAGGGCGAAGCGCCGGGCGAGGGACTTGCGGGTGGCGAAGACCAGGGGCGAGGTCGCCACGACGGTCTCGGTCCCGGCCAGGTCCGCGGCCCCCTGCTTGCGGGCGAGGCGGATCCAGGCCGAGGAGTCGGAGATCCAGCCGTCCGGGCGGCTGCTGAGCACCCCCGCGGTGCCGCCGAGCAGGGTCCGCAGCACGGTGGCGGGCGGCTGCTCGGTCACCTGCACCAGCACGCACCGGCCGTCGACGCCCGTCCGGCTCCGGTTGAACCGCCCCGCCGCCTCCATCACGGCCGGGGCGATGTCGACGGCGGCGGCGACGCCGACCAGCACCGGGTCGCGGGCCGAGCACGAGTTCCCCACCCGGCCGGACACCAGGACGGCACCGCCCGCCAGCGCCACCGCGATCGCGACCGCCGCCAGCGACAGGCGCAGGCGGGCCTGCCGCCGGCGCCGCGCGATGCCGGCGGCCACACGGTGTCGACCGGAGGAGGACAAACCCGTACCTCTCCCTACATACGGCTACAAGAGAATGATGATTGTGCCCACGAACCTCTCACGAAAGGCGGTCAGATGTAGAACTCGTTATAATTTTGCCGACGGCTCCAGGGAGAGCAGCGGGAGCGCGTTGGGGCGGGCATCGGGGCGGACGCTGCGGCAGACGCCGTCGCTCGCCCTGGCCGCGGCCACCCGTTCGGCGTCCGGCACGCCGTAGGAGGTGGTCCGCTGCCGGACCGGCCTCCCGGTCGGGGCGACCATGGCCTCGATCTCACTGATCGTCTTGAACGAGCCGTTCTCCGACCCGGCCATCCTGCTGATCGTCTCCTCCATGAGCGTGCCGCCGAGGTCGTTCACCCCGCCCAGCAGCACCTCGCGGCAGAGCCCGTCCTGGAGCTTCACCCACGAGCACTGGATGTTGGAGATCGCGCCGTGCAGCAGTACGCGGGCCAGCGCGTGCACGGCCCGGTTCTCCCGCGCCGTCGGCCCGGGGCGGGCGATCCCCGCCAGGTAGATGGGCGCGCTGTGGTGCACGAACGGCAGCAGCACGAACTCGGAGAACCCGCCGGTCTCCTCCTGGATGCGGCGGATCAGCCGGATGTGCTGCACCCAGTGCGCGTGGTTGTCGACGTGGCCGTACATCATCGTGGAGGTCGTCGGGATGCCGACCCGGTGCGCGGTGGAGATGACCTCGACCCACTCCCTGGTCGGGAGCTTGCCCTTGGTCAGCACCCAGCGGACGTCGTCGTCGAGGATCTCGGCCGCGGTGCCCGGCAGCGAGTCGACGCCCGCCTCCCGCGCGGCGACCAGCCAGTCCTCGATGGACAGGTTGGTACGGCTGGCGCCGTTGATGACCTCCATCGGCGAGAACGCGTGGACGTGCATCTCCGGCACCCTCGCCTTGACGGCCCTGGCGATGTCGAAGTACGCGGTGCCCGGCATGTCGGGGTGGATGCCGCCCTGCATGCACACCTCGGTCGCCCCGGCCTGCCACCCCTCCCAGGCGCGGTCGGCGACCTGCTCCAGCGAGAGGGTGTAGGCGTCGGCGTCGGTACGGCGCTGCGCGAAGGCACAGAAGCGGCAGCCCGTGTAGCAGACGTTGGTGAAGTTGATGTTCCGGTTCACCACGTAGGTGACGTCGTCCCCGGCCGCCTCCCGGCGCAGGCCGTCGGCGATCCGGCAGAGCTCGTCCAGCGCGGCGTCGTCGGCGCCCGCGCCGTCCTGGTCCCCGGCGAGGTCCAGCAGGACGAGCGCCTGGGCGTCGCTCAGCCCCGCCGGATCGCTCTCGGCCTGCCGCAACGCCTCCCTGACGTCGCCCCGCACGATCGAGGAGGCGGCGGGCAGACGCTCCCTGAGCGCCTCCCAGTCGCCGTACACGTCGTCGAAGTCGTCGCGGCGGTCGGCGCTGCGGCCCTCGGTGTCGACGGCCGTGTGCAGGTCGACGCGGCCCACGGAGACGAAACCGCCGTCAGGCTCCTGCCAGGGACGGCCGGTCAGGACCGCGTCCTCGCGGGCGAGCCCGGTCTCCGGGTCCGCCAGGGCGGCCACGTGCGCGTTGAGCCTCGGGTCGAGCCAGGGCTCCCCGGCCAGCACGAACTCGGGGTAGATGGTGAGCCGCTCGCGCAGCGCGAACCCGGCGGCGGCCGTGCGGGCGGCGAGGTCGTCGATCTGCGGCCAGGGACGCTCGGGGTTGACGTGGTCGGGCGTGAGCGGCGAGACGCCTCCCCAGTCGTCGATGCCCGCCCTGATCATCAGCTCGTACTCGGAGTCGACCAGGTTCGGCGGGGCCTGCACCCGCATCCTCGGCCCCAGCACCAGCCGGGTCACCGCGATGGCGGCGGCCAGCTCCTGCAGGTCGGCGTCCGGCATGCCGCGCATCGCGGTGTCGGGCTTGGCGCGGAAGTTCTGGACGATGATCTCCTGGATGCCGCCGTACTCGCGCGCCACCCTGCGCAGCGCGAACAGCGACTCGGCGCGGTCCTCGACCGTCTCGCCGATGCCGATGAGGATGCCGCTGGTGAACGGCACGTTCGTCCGCCCGGCGTCCTCCAGCACCCGCAGCCGCACGGCGGGGTCCTTGTCGGGCGAGCCGTGGTGCGCCTGCCCCTTCTCCTCGAAGAGCCGCCGCGAGGTCGTCTCCAGCATCATGCCCATGGAGGGCGCGACCGGCTTGAGCCGCTGCAGGTCCTGCCAGGTCATCACGCCCGGGTTCAGGTGCGGCAGCAGCCCGGTCTCCTCCAGCACCCGCACGGCCATCGCGCGGACGTAGGACAGCGTGTCGTCGTAGCCGTGCGCGTCCAGCCACTCGCGGGCCTGGTGCCAGCGGTCCTCCGGCCGGTCGCCCAGGGTGAACAGCGCCTCCTTGCACCCCAGCGCCGCCCCCTGCCTGGCGATCTCCAGCACCTCGTCGGGGCTCAGGAACAGGCTTTCCAGCTTGTGCGGGGCGGTGGCGAACGTGCAGTATCCGCAGCGGTCGCGGCAGAGCCGCGTCAGGGGGATGAAGACCTTGCGGCTGTAGGTGATGATCCCTTGTCGTCCGACCGCCTCCAGGCCCGCGTCCCTCACCCTCCCCGCGTGGTCGAGGAGGGTTTCCAGATGTTCGTCCCGCGCGTGCAGCAGGACGGTGGCTTCGGCGGTATCGAGAGCTTTGCCGTCGCGGGCCCTGGCCAGAGCCCGGCGCATCGCGTTGTCGGTGGGGTTAGCGCTCATGACGGCACAGTACGGCGCGACACGAACATGCGGGGCGGCGGGTACCCCTCGCGGACCCGGCCCCCCACAGACGGCACGTGCCGGGCAGAGAGCCCGACACTTCAGATCTCCTAAAGCATGCGGTCAAGTAAGTCTCGATAGACGTAAATACTTGCAGGTGCATAAATTAGAGACGTCAACCGGAAGCCTCCGCACTCAGCGGGAGACCCATCCGGATCCCCCGAGGAGATCCCCTCGGACCCCACCCTCCAGGAGCCGAAAATGATCGCGTTTCTCATCGTCCTCGTCGCCGTCGTCGCCGTCGCCCTCCTCGCCCCGCTGATCGGCGCCGACACGCGCGACAGCCTCGACTGGCACAGCGACGAACCCTCCCCCGACGAGGGAGCGCTCAGAACGACCGGTAGTCGCGAACGGGCATTCGCGGCCCGCGAGCGGGTGGCCGCACACCGCCCAACCCCAGCAGCCGGCTGACCCGGTGCCGGTGCCCCCGGTAGGGAGCGAGCAGCAGCATCATCCGCGCGTCGTCCACCCGCTCGCCGCCGAGCGACCAGCCGACCAGCGACGGCAGGTGGAAGTCGCCCACCGAGACGGCGTCCGCGTCGCCGTGCGAGCGCTGGCGCACCTCGGCGGACGTCCACACCCCGATCCCGGGCAGCGCCCTCAGCAGCCGATCCGCGTCGGCGCTGCCCTCGATCGCCTCCAGCTTCCCCGCGTGCCGGGCGGCGTTCGCGATCGTCCGGGCCCGCACCGCCTCCGCCCCCGCGCGGTGCCAGTCCCACGAAGGGATCGACCGCCACACCTCGGGCTCGGGAAAGACCCTCATCCCCTCGGGCGCGGGCCCCGGCGCGGGCTCGCCGTAGCGGCCCAGCAGCCACCGCCACGCCCGCCACGCCTCGGTGGAGACCACCTTCTGCTCCAGTACGGCCGGGACCAGCGCCTCGAACACCCGTGAGGTCCTGCCGATCCTGAGCCCCGGATAGCGCCTCGCCGCGTTCCTCAGAACCTCGTGCCCGGGAACGAACCCCGACACGTCGTCACCGGCTCCGAGCAGCGCCGGAAGCGTCTCCAGCATCCACTCCGCCCCCGGCCCCCACGCCGTGGCGGCCACCCCGCCGTTCAGCGGGGACACCCGCAGCGTCCCCGGCCCGTCCGGCGTACGCGAGGTCCGCCAGAAGGCCCCGCCGGGCGCCGGCCTCAGGGCGGGGTCGCCGGTCCCGCGCCGGTGCGGGTCGAGCGCGAGCGCCAGGTCGACCGGCCACGGCGGGCACCACTCGCGTTCCCTCACGAAGGTGCCCGCGCCGCGAACGGTCAGATGTCGCTGGAGAAGCGGATCGCGAACTCGGGGAGCACGACGCCCGGCCAGACCCGGCTGCCCGCGATCAGCTCGTTCCCCGAGCCGACCACGGCGCCGTCGCCGAGGACCACGTCCCGCAGGACCGCTCCGGAGTTGACCCTCGCCCCGATGCCGACCACCGAGTCGACCACGACCGCCCCCGAGTGCACGACGCAGTCGTCGCCGAGCACGCTGCCGCTGATCTGCGCCCCCGACTCCACGATCGCGCGGGCGCCGATCACGGAACCGCCGGAGACCTTGGCCTCGGGCGAGATCATGGCGCCGGGCAGGGCGAGGAAGTCGCCGGTGGGCCCCGGCAGGGCGGGCGAGGCGAGACGTCCGAGGACCAGGTCGCGGGAGCCCTTCACGAAGGCGGCGGGCGTGCCCACGTCGAGCCAGTAGGAGGCGTCGGCGAAGCCGAGCACCAGGGCACCGGCCTCGATCAGGCCGGGGAAGGTCTCGCGCTCGACCGAGACGACCTCGCCCGCCGGGATCGTGTCGATCACCGAGCGGGTGAAGACGTAACACCCGGCGTTGATCCGGTTGGTGACCGGGTTGGGGGTCTTCTCCAGGAAGGCGGTCACCCGCCCGTCCTCGTCGGTCGGCACGCAGCCGAAACGCGAGGGATCCTCCACCTCGGTCAGGTGCAGGGTGACGGCGGCCTTTCTCGCGACGTGCGTCGCGATCTGCTCGCCGATGTCGTGACCGGACAGGATGTCACCGTTGAGGACCAGCACCGGGGCGTCGGGGCCGCAGGTCAGCGCCTCGGCCGCGTTGCGGATGGCCCCGCCGGTGCCGAGCGGGACCTCCTCCGTCATGTATTCGAGCGAGAGGCCGAACGCCTCGCCGTCCCCGAAGGCCTCGGAGAACATCTCCGCCCGGTAGGAGGTGGCGAACACGATGCGGCGCACGCCGAAGGCCCGCGCCCTGGCGAGCTGGTGGGCGAGGAAGGGAACCCCGGCCGTGGGCAGCAGGGGTTTCGGGGTGCCGAGCGTCATCGGACGCAGGCGCGTCCCTCGTCCACCGACAAGGAGGATCGCCTCTAGATCGGGCAAGGGGGTCTCCATCATTCCGCGAGGTTAGCTCACTACTCGGCCGCGCGCTGGTAGGAGAGCAGGTGCGCCTCGGCCGAGGCGTCCCAGGTGAACTCCTTGGAGCGGGCGATCCCGGCCACGGACAGCGCCTCCCTGCGCTCGGGTGACGAGAGCAGCGTGCGCAGCGCCTCGGCGATGCTCTCGGCGTCGGGCTCGGTGTAGGCGACCGCGTCGCCGCCCACCTCGGGCAGCGAGGTGCGGTGGGTGGTGAGCACCGGCGCGCCGCAGGCCATGGCCTCCAGCACCGGCAGCCCGAAACCCTCGCCCCGCGACGGGAACGCCGCGACCACCGCCCCGCCGAGGAAGCCGCACAGGTCGGCGAACGACAGGAAACCCGGCCGGAGCACCCGCACGGTCGAGGGGACCTCCTCCACCGCGGCGTCCACCTCGACGTCGCGGATGCCCCCGGCGAGCACCAGGGCGGGCGGATCCAGGATGTCCCCCACGGCGCGGACGAAGCCGCGGATCAGGTTTGGCACGTTCTTACGCGGCTCCAGGGGGCCGAGGAAGGCGACGTACGGGGTGCCGTGCAGGCCGAGCCGGTCGGAGGCGTGCGTGATCTCGCGCTCGGACGGCGGGTGGAACAGCGCCGGGTCGACCCCGTGGTAGGCGACGTCGATGCGGGTCGGGTCGGCCGAGAGGATCCTGATCAGCTCGTCCCTGGTCGCCTTGGAGGGCACGATCACCCGGGTGGCGTGCCGGACCGCGGTGCGGGTCGCGGCGCGGAAGAACGCCGCCTTGACCGCGTCGTGCTGCAGCGGCTCGGTGAAGCAGGTGAGATCGTGGACGGTCGCCACGGTCGGCAGGCCCGAGCTCAGCGGTATCGAGTAGTAGGGGGCGTGGATGACCTCGGCGCCGACCTGCCGGGCGAGGAACGGCAGGCCCGTCTGCTCCCACGTCAGGCGGGCGGCCCGGTTGGTGATCCCGTGAGGCCCCGGCACGATTCGTGCGGAAGGCGCCAGGCCGGCGTATCTGGCGGCGTCGGCGCGCTGGCAGACGACCGCGAGGTCGGCGCCCGCCCTGTCGAGTGCGGCGACGAGTCCATCGACGTACCTGATCAGCGCACCGCGATCGGCCGGAACCGCGGCCGCGTCGACGAGCACTCTCGGCGGCAAGAAGGATCGCTCCCCTCAAGATCCACAGCGGGACGACCGTCCCCTTCCTCTGTTTACTCTATTGCCAGAGTCTCGGAAACCGTGGGGGAAATCACACTGCTTTTCCCGAAGCGTGGTCGTTCCGGGACCCCTCGGCGCGGCGCGCCACCAGACCCGCGAGACCCGCGCAGAGGAGATCGCCGAGAACGATCACGATCCGGGAGCAGAGCGCCGCCGCGATGGCCGTTCCCTGGTCCAGGACCGGCGCCAGGACGGCCACCATCGCCACCTCGCGCACTCCCGCCCCCGCCGGGACGACGAACGTCATGATCCCCAGGCACCACGACAGCGCGAACGCGCCGATCGAGAACAGGATCGCGGGGAACCCGGAGGATCCGAGGTCGTGGACGATCGCCGCCAGGTGCAGCCCGTACGCGATCCAGCCGAGCAGCGCCCAGCCCAGCGCGGTGAGCATGCCCCCGCGGGTGAGCGGGCGCTCCAGCGGCTCGCGTCCGAGCTTGCGCAGCCCGAACCCGAGGACCGCGTTGACCACCCTCGGCTCGAAGGCCACCGCGAGCACCGGGATCAGCAGGAACACCCACGCGTACGGCGCCACCGACCCCGGCAGCGCCGCCAGCAGGGTCACCCCCGAGACCACCAGCCCGCTGCCGAGCTGCACGGGCAGCGTGAGGAAGAACGCCGCCGCGCTCCGCGACCTGGGCACGCCCAGCTCCCGGCCCATCTCCATCTGGGCGATCACCGGCCACAGCGAGCCCGGGATGTACTTGCCCAGCTGGCCCACGAAGAAGACCTTCGCCCCCTCGCGCAGGGGCAGCGGCGAGCCCAGGTCGGCCAGCAGCGCCCGCCACGTCATCATCCCGCCGCACAGCGCGGCGAGCACCGCGACGAGCGACAGCGCGAGCGACGTCCACGACAGCCGGGCGAACCCCGCGCGGATCTCGTCCCACTGGCCCACCACCACCCACGCGCCGAACCCGAGCGCGACGAGCAGGAAGGCGATCCGGACCACGCGCTTCAGGACGGACGTACCGGATCCGGCGCCCGCGCTCACCGGAGACCCGCAGGGGTCGCGCCCGGAGTCGCGTCCGGAGCCGCGGCGTCGGCGGTCACGGCGCGACCGGGGGAGGGCTCGCGGGAGACCCGTGGGGAACTCACGGAACCCGCAGAGGTCACGGCGATCACGGCGTGGCCGGGAGAGGGCTCGTGGGAGACCCGTCGAGAGCTGCTCACAGGGGGCGTACCGGCTCTGGCGGGCGGGGCAGGGAGGGTCCGGCCGGGCGGCGGTCGCCCTTGGTCGCGACCCAAAGGTAGGTGGGCACCACCGGCAGCAGGGCCCGCAGCACCGGGCGGGGCAGCCTCGACAGCGCCCCGCCCGCCACCCGTCCCACCAGGCCGTGGAAGAGCTCGTTCCCGGCGAACGCGGCGGGGGTGGCGAGCACGGGGAAGGTGTAGTCCCACACCCGCAGGCCGCGAGCCATCCTCCGCAGGCCCCGGCGGGTCCGGTAGCGCTCGTAGTAGCTGTCGGCCCGGCCGGAGAGCCGCACGTAGCGGTCGGCCAGCGCGGGCGGCAGGTAGGACAGGAACGGCAGCTTGTAGTGCGGCTCCATCACCCCGAGCCGGTTGCCCAGCCCCAGGTAGAGGACGCCGTCCTCGGAGAGCACCCGGCGCATCTCGGCCATGATCGCGTCCGGGTCGACCACGTGCTCGTAGATGTGGTTGAAGACCAGCACGTCGATCGAGCCGTCGGGGAAGGGCAGCGCGGTGCCGTCGGCGCACACGAACTCGACCCGCTCGCCGAACCTCCGGGACGCCTTGCGCAGGCCCGGCACGTCGATGTCGACGCCGAACGTGTGGCGCGCGCCCGCCGCGGCGAGCTCGTCGGCGATGAAGCCCGCCGAGCAGCCGATGTCGGCGACCGTCAGACCGGCGAGGACGTCCCTGTCCCTGCCGAGGAAGTGCCCGAGCACCGCGACGATCTTCGCGGCCTTCCTGCGGCGCTTCTCCTCGTCCAGCATCGCCGCCTGGAACTCGGAGTACTCAAGCTGCGCGACCCGCTCGGCGCTCATCACTCGCTCACCGTTCCTCTTCTTCCCTTCGCGTGACGCGGCCCGCCACCACTCCGCCACGCCGCCCAAGAGTACCGGTGAGCCGCGACCCTACCGCCGGGTAAGGAGAGCGTCGTACCCTGGGCGGATGCTCAGCCGACTGCGGTCAAGCCGCCTCCTCCGGGTGCTGCTCGCGCTGGTCGCGGTGGGTTTCCTCGGCTACGGCCTGGCCGGGAACCGTGACGAGACGGCGGCCGCGATCTCGCAGCTGTCGTGGTGGTCGCTCGCCGGGTCCTACCTCTCGGTGATGGCCGGGATCGGCGTCATGGTGCTGGCCTGGCGGACGGTGCTGGCCGGGATGGGCTCTCCGCTCCCCCTCGGGAGCAGCGCGAGGGTGTTCTTCGTCGGCCAGCTCGGCAAGTACGTGCCGGGCAGCGTCTGGGCGTACGCCGCGATGATGGAGCTCGGCCGCGACCACGACGTGCCGCCCCGGCGCATGTTCGGCTCCGTCTCCCTCGCCCTGCTGATCTCCCTGGGCTGCGCCCTGCTCGTCGCGGCGGTGACCCTGCGCGAGATCATGACCCAGGCGTGGTACCTGCTGGCGCTGATCCCCGTCATCGCCGTCTGCCTGCACCCCGCGGTGCTCACCTTCGGGCTCAACCTGGCCCTGCGGATCGCCCGCCAGGAGCCCCTCGGCCAGGGCCGGCTGCTCAGCGGCAGGGCCGTGCTCGTCGCGGTCGCCCTCACGGTCACCGGCTGGCTGGTGTACGGCCCCCATCTGCTGCTCCCGATGGCCGACCTGGGCGCCTCGGGCGCCTCCCTCTATCCGGTGGCGGTCGGCGCCTACGCGCTGGCCTGGGCGACGGGCATCGTCACGGTGATCGTCCCCGCCGGGATCGGCGTCCGTGAGGGGGCGCTGGTGCTCGCCCTGGCGCCGGTGCTCGACTCCCCCAGGGCGCTGGTGGCCGCGGTGGTGTCGAGGGTGATGTTCACCCTCGCCGACCTGAGCTGGGCCGGGATCGGCTTCCTGTGGGGACGCCTCTCCGCCCCCGCGGACCGTCAGCGCGAGGAGCCCGAGCCCGAGCCGGAGACCAGTGTCTCGACGTAGGAGGTCCAGTAGGGCTCGGGGTCGACGGCCTTGACCCCGGCGCGCAGCCGCTCGGGCTCGCCCGGCCGGTAGAACGCGGCCAGCGCGGCGCGCAGCCCCTCCACCGAGCCCGGCTCGACCAGCAGCCCGTCCACCCCGTCGGTGACGTGGTCGCCGAGCGTGCCCGCCCGGCTGGCGACGACCGGCACCCCGTGCTCGTGGCCGAGCCACACCTGCTGGCTCGCCGTCCCGCTCCGGTAGGGCAGGACCAGCGCGTCCACGTCCGCGAACAGCCCCGGCACGTCGGCCGAGGCCACGTACCCCGGCCGCAGCTCCACCCGCCCGTCCAGCCCCAGCTCGGTGACCAGCGCCCTGGTCGTCTCCTCCAGGCCGCCCCAGAACTCACCGGCGACCCGCAGCGACACCCCCTCGGGCAGCGCGCGGAGCAGCAGGTCCAGCCCCTTGTACGGCCGGACGAGGCCGAAGAACAGCAGCCTGTCGTGCACGCCCTCCTCCGGGCCGCGGCGCTCGGTCCCCGACGGAAGGTGCGGCGCCATCTCGGCCACCCGCACCGGCGTGGCCGCCAGGTCGCGGGCCTTCTCCGCCTGCCCCTCGGAGTGGACGAGCACCGCGTCGACCCGGCGCAGCAGCGCCTTCATCAGCGGCGTGTCGTACGGCTTGCGCTCGTGCGGCAGGACGTTGTGGCAGAGCGCCACGACCCGGGTCCTGCGGCGCAGGCCGTACAGGATGCCCAGGTAGGGGGGGACCTGCACCGGGCTGAGAACGGCGAGGATGACCAGGTCGGCGCTCCTGAGCCGCCTCCCGGCGCGGACCCAGCCGTCCGGGCGGCGCCAGTCGAGGTCGCGCAGGACGTGCGGGAACGGCTCGCCGTCGGGCGTGTCGGCGGTCTGCTTGCCCGGATACAGGAAGGAGGGGTACTGCGCCCGCCACGACTCGATCACCACGTCGTGCCCGGCGGCCCGCAGCCGGTGGGCGAGCTCGGTGGTGTGCGCGGCCCCGCCGCCCTTGTAGGGGTACGTCGGCCCGACGACGGCGATCCGCACTACTCGCTCCTGGAGCGCACGATGAGGTCGGCCAGCAGCGCCAGCGAGCCGATGAGCAGGCCGGACAGGAAGATCACGATGGTGTTGCTGGTCAGGTAGAACCCGTAGCGGACGATGTCGACGACGCCCTTGACCAGGCCGATGCCGACCAGCCAGAGCGCGGGCGGCATGAGGACCTTGAGCGGGTTGAAGTACATGACCATCCGCAGCACCTGCAGGATGTAGCGGTAGGCGTCGGAGACGAAGCTGAACTTGGACTTGCCCGCCCGCTTGCTGTAGCCGATCGGCAGGTAGTAGACGTCGTGCTGGTTCGACAGGAACGAGAGCGTGATCGTCGTGACGCAGGAGAACCCGGGTGGCAGCAGCCTCAGATAGGGCTTGGCGACCGACTTGCGGAACGCCCGCAGCCCGCTGTTGAGGTCGGGGATCTTCTGCCCGGCGAGCCGCTCGGCCACCTTGCGGATGAACCACTTGGCCGGGACCCGCAGGAACTTGTGCGAGCCCTCCTCGCTGGTCCGCGCGCCCACGACCTGGTCGATCGCCGGGTCCTTCTCCAGGATCTGGATGAGCTCGGGGATGCGCTCGTTCGGGTACGTCATGTCGGCGTCGGTCCACACGACGATCTCGCCGTTCGCCTCCTGGGTGCCGATCCTGCGCACCGTGCCGGAGCCGCCGTTGCGGTGGAAGGCCCTGATCCGCATGTTCGGGAACCTGGGCGCGGCCTCCTGCAGCCTGGCCAGGGTCTCGTCGGTGGAGAAGTCGTCGACCGCCACGAGCTCGTAGGTGTATCCGCTGTGGTCCATTGCCTCGCAGATGCGCTCGACCTCGGCGATGACGTGGTCCTGCTCGTTGTAACACGGCAGGACGATGGTCACGTACGGCGTTGCGTCCACGGCTGATCCACTCTCGGGCTCTCGGGCATGCTCTCGACGGGCGAGGATACTCTGCCCGGCAGGCCCCCGAGCGCACATCACCTCTTCGGGCACGGCCCGGGGGTCGGCCTGGTCGTCGCGATATCCCTCACGTGTCCGTGTTGGCGCGCGGGACCGTCATCCAGACGTCGGCGGCCAGGGACCAGGTGCCGTTGGGGGCGTCGACGAGGGAGCGGTCGTCCTGGCGGGTGCGGAGGTTCATGATGTGGACGGGGGTGCCGTACCCGGAGAGCTGCCGGGACTCGGCGGCGAGCAGGACCGGGGTGCGTCCGGCGGCGCGGACGCGGGCGGCCAGCCGGGCGACGTCGGCGGCCCTGGGGACGTCGGAGCGATAGATCGTGAGGCGGGCGGCCGGGAGGCCGCAGACGCCCCGGACGACCTGGGTGAAGCGGGCGGCGGTGACGCGTTCGACGACGAGCACCGAGGCGCGCGGCGGGAGGGCCGCGCACATGTTCTCGACCGCCGCCAGCTCGCCCCGGTCGACCGGGCTGAACGCCGTCCCCCCCGAGGTGATCACCGGGGGGACGAGGAAGAGGATCGCGCCGGCCGCGACGAGGCCCCTGCGCGCGCCCTGGCCGTACCCCGACCTCCGCGCCCTGCCGCGCGCCCAGCGCAGGCCCCAGGCGGCGAGCAGGATCAGGCCGGGGATGACGACGGGGACCAGCCGCCGGGCGGCCCACGGGTGGTCGGGGGTGATGCCGGGCCGGTAGAGCGTGGTGACCGTGGTCCAGCCGATGACGGCGAGCGGCAGCAGCCAGCCGGGGGCCGTCCCCCTGACCAGTCCGCGCACGAGCAGGGCCGCGGCGAGGACGGCCAGGAGCGCCACGGGCGGCCCGACGTACCAGACCACCCAGTGCGCCGAGTTCTCGTAGTAGAGCCGGGAGCCGTCGAGCGGCAGGCGGTTGATCCGCTGGACGCCCTCGATGAACTGCGCGGTCACCCGGTCGTCCGGCGTGACGGGCCGCCGGGTCACGGTCTCCAGCCACGGGCGGGCGGCGAAGGCCGCCGCGACCAGCGCGACCAGGCCGGCGGCGATCTCGGGCAGCCTCGGGACACCGGCCACCCGCCGCAGCGGGCCCGCGAGCCGCGGGGCGAGCGCCGTCGCCACCACGGTGAGGACCACGACCGCGCCGCAGATGGCCAGCAGCGGGACGACCGAGTCCGACAGGTAGTCCAGGTACGGCCTGGACAGCAGGTAGGCGGCGGCCAGCCCCAGCCCGGCTCCCGCCACCAGCCCGCCGAGCAGCGGCACGCCCAGCCGCCCCCCGTCGCGATTCCCCACCCGGCTCAGGGCGATGAGCAGCCCGGCGTAGACGAGCACGGGGAGCACGTCGCGCAGCCCGTCGATCCTGACCAGGACGGCGAGCCCGAGCACCAGCCCCGCCAGGGCCGCTCCCGCCCGCGCCGTCCCCGCGCCGAAGCCCCCGTCAGAACCCTCACCGGGGCCGGAACGGAGCCTGGCCTCGGCGTCGTGCAGCAGGGCGAGACCGCCGAAGAGCAGGACCAGGGACGGGATCTCGCTGAAGGTCGTCCGCGAGGTGTAGAGGATCGGGAGGCAGACGGCGAAGGCCAGCGCGGCGAGAGGCGCCCAGCGAGCCCCGGCGAGCCGGGCGACGACCCCGGCGAGGACCAGCACGGCCGCCATCCCCAGCACCGGCGGCACCAGCAGCAGTCCCGCGACGTCGCCCAGCCAGGCGCCCACCGCGTGGAGCATCGGCGCCCCCGGCATGAACTGCGGCACGACCGCGCCGCCGGAGGCGTAGAAGCCCACGCTGTCGAAGTGGAGCGCCGGGTCGGCGCCGCCGAACGCCTGTTCCTGGAAGGGGATCGGCAGCGAGCCGTGCCTGGCCAGCCAGACGCCGTACTGGGCGTAGGTGGCGGGGTCGCGGCGGACGATCAGCTGCTCGCCGTGGAGCAGGCCGTTGAAGATCCCGGAGCCCAGGGCGGCGGCGACCACCCCGGCGACCTGCCAGGCGGTCGCCTCGACGGTCTCCGGCAGGCGGCGCAGGCCGTACCGGCACAGCAGCGCGACGGCCGCCAGCCCCAGCGGGACCGCGGCGAGCGGCCGGAACCAGCCGAGCAGCAGCAGCGGCAGCCCGGCCAGCAGCCAGCCCGCCAGGACGAGCGCGGGCACGACGGAGACCACGGCGAGCACCCGGCCCGCCGAGGGCCTGCGCGTACGGTCCAGCCAGCCGGTGGTCATGATGCGAACCGAGCGTAGTGCCACTTCCGGCCCGGACCCGGCACGCCGTGCCTGGGCGGGCCCGGGCCCTGGGACGGGACCGAAGGCGTGGCGGGGAGGCCGACACGGGGCCGGCACGAGGCCGGCGCGGGCACGGGGGCGGGTGGAAGCCGGTAGCGTACGCGCAGCGTGCGAGGAGGGGGACGAGTGATCGGGTGGGTGCGGCGGTATCGCGGGTTTCGGGGTGACCGCGAATTTCCCGACCACCGCGGGCCCGAGGGCGGCCACGGGCTTCCCGACCACCGCGGGCCCGGGGGCGATCACGGGCTCCCGGAGCGCCGGTTCCCGGGTCGTCACCGGCTCCTGGAGCACCGCTGGTTCCTGGCCGTGCTGGCCGCGGGGATCGCGCTGCGGGTGATCACCATGCTGGGCTACCGGCCCGCGCTCTGGTTCCCCGACTCCTACACGTACGTCGTCACCGCCCTGAAACCACGGCCCGACCTGGTCCGTCCGGCCGGATACCCGATGTTCATGCGGCTGCTCGAACCGTTCCACGAGTTCGCCGTCGTCGCGCTGGCCCAGCACCTGCTCGGGCTGCTGGTCGGCGTGCTGGTCTATCTCACCGCGCGGCGGCTGCGGGCGCCCGGCTGGGCCGCCACGCTCGCGTCCGCCCCCTCCCTCCTGGACGCCTACCAGATCCAGCTGGAGCACCTGCTGGTCTCCGACACCCTGTTCGCGGTCCTGATCATGTCGGCGGCCTGCCTGGCCGTGCGCGGGTCCGTCGGATGGCGTACGGCGTGCGGGATCGGGCTGCTGCTCGCGGCGGCGACGCTGACCAGGACCGTCGGGCTGCCGCTGGTGGCCCTCTTCGCGGCCTGGCTCATTTTCAGGGAGCGGGGCCGGGTGCTCGCGGCGGGGGTGATGCTCGCCGCCGCGACGGTGCCCGTCCTGGGGTACGGGGCCTGGTTCTACGCGACGTACCACCGGATCGGCATCGTGGGCGCGAACGGCGTCTTCCTGTACGGCAAGACGATGACCTTCGCCGACTGCGGCGTGATGCGCCCGCCGCCCGACCTGGCCGTGCTCTGCGACCCCCGCCCCGCGGCACAACGGCCTCCCGCGCAGGAGTACGTCTGGGCGCAGGACTCGCCGCTGGTCGAACTGCCCGGCATCACCTTCACCAGGACGAACGACACGCTGGCCGGCCGGTTCGCGTCGCTGGCGATCCTGAGCCAGCCGCTGGACTATCTCGGCTCGGTCGCCTCGGAGCTGGCCCGCTCGTTCACCGTGGGCCGCCCGGTCTATCCGGACCAGGAGATCTACGACTACTACCAGTTCCCCGCGACACCGCCCGCGCCACCGGGGCGCTATCCGGCGACCGTGGGCGCCGAGGCCGCGAAGCGCTACGAGCGGGGCCCGATCTCCACCCGGATCGTCGAACCGTACGCGGGCTGGATCCGTACCTATCAGGGAATCGCCGGCCTGCCTGGCGCGGCGGTCCTGGTGATCCTGCTGCTACCGCCCGCGGCGGCGTGCGTCCGGCGCTTTCGCCCGGACTCCACGGCGTGGGCGCTGCCCTGGTCGGTGGCGGTGGTGCTGCTGGTGATGCCGGCGGCGGTGGCGGAGTTCGACTACCGGTACGTTCTGCCGGCCGTGCCCGCCGCCTGCCTCGCGGCGGCACTTGCTGTACGTAAACCTAATTTCAGTAACATTCCTACTAATGTCCGTATTTGAGTATGCTGGCCGCCGGATCCATCATGGCGGTGTCAGGGGGCGGTCTTGGCCAAGTTCGCATCATCACGACTCCTGGCGCACACCTCGTGATCTACCCTTTGGGCTCGATGACCGAGCACGGGCACCGGACGACGCCGCCTAGCGGGAGGATCGCATGAGCGACCACCGGCAGGCGGCCGTCAGAGACCGCCGGGGCGAACCCGCCTCCCACGGCCGCCGGGGCGCGCGGCGCGCCGGAGGGGACGGCCCTCCCCCGGAGAGCTCACCGAGAGACCTCCCGACGCAGCCGAAGGACGCGGTGCCGAGAGGCAAGGGCCGCAAGCAGGGGCGGCTCACCGCCGGCGCCTGGGCCGGCATCGCGGCGACCGGCCTGCTGGTGCTCGGCACCCTGGGCGGCTACGGGGTCTACCGCAACACGTTCAGCAACATCAGCGGCCTCAAGATCGACGACAAGCTCGGCAACGACCGGCCCGCGGCCGTCAAGGGCGCCCTCAACGTGCTGATCGTGGGCTCCGACACCCGCGAGGGCGACAACCTCAAGTACGGCCAGAAGATGGCCGACGCGGGCAAGCGCACCGACACGATCATCCTCATGCACATCGCCCCCGACCGCGACAAGGCGACGTTCGTCAGCTTCCCCCGCGACTCGATGGTCGACATGCCCGCCTGCAAGTCCGAGACGGGCGCGCCGGTGGCGGCCCGCACCGAGATGATCAACGCCGCCTACAACGAGGGCGGCATCACCTGCACGATCACCACGATCGAGGCGCTCACCGACATCCGTATCGACCACTTCGTCGAGGTCGACTTCACCGGCTTCAAGAACATCGTGGACGCCCTCGGCGGCGTCAGGGTCTGCCTGACCAAGCCGGTCGACGACAAGAAGGCCAAACTCACCCTCTCGGCGGGCTGGCACCTCCTGGCGGGCGAGAAGGCCCTGGGCTACGTCCGGCTGCGCGGCTACGGCGACGGCAGCGACATCGGCCGCATCAAGCGCCAGCAGGTCTTCCTCAGCCAGGTGGTGAAGAAGGCCACCAGCAGCGAGCTGCTCACCGATCCCGGCAAGATGCTGAACTTCATCAACACCGCCGCCAAGTCCGTCCGGATGGACGAGGAACTCGCCAAGGACACCGGCACCTTGCTGCAGATCGGGCAGAGCGCCCAGAAGCTGACCGCGGGCGGCGTCAAGCTGATCACCGTCCCGTGGGGGCCCCACCCCGACGACCCCAACCGGGTCGCCTGGGTGCAGCCGTACGCGAACCAGCTGTTCGCCGCGATCAAGAGCGACACCGAGGTCACCCCGCCCCCGGACCCCAAGGCGAAGCCCACCGTCAAGCGCGAGCAGGTCAGGGTCCAGGTGTTCAACGGCACCGACACCCCGAACAGGGCCAGGGAGGTCGCCGCCGAGCTGGCCGACCAGGGCTTCGTGGTCACCCATGTCGGCAACGCCCGCCCGGCGACCGGCAACGTGCCCACCACCACGATCCGCTACGCCAAGAAGGACGCCGCCGACGGCGCCTCGTACGGCGACGCGCTGGCCGCCAGGCTCTCCAGCGACAAGCGCGCCCCGGTCGCGGGCAAGGTGAAGCCGGTCACCACCGAGAAGTACGTCCCGTCCGTGGCGCCCCCGCCCATCCCGAGCGGCAAGGCCCCGACCGGTCCGGTCATCCAGCTGATCATCGGCGCCGACTGGCCGGGCGTCCGCGCCCTCCCGAAGATCCCCGACGCCCTCACGGACAAGGTCGTCGACAGCAAGACCGACCCCTGCACCTGACGCCCCCTTCCGTACGACGGCCCGGCCGGCCCGGCCACCGGACCGGTCGCCGTGGCCGTGTGACCGGATGAAGCCGGACCACCAGGCCTCCGCACGGCCGGATGAAGCCCGACCACCGGGCCTCCGTGCGACCCGCCGCTACGGCCGGATACGGCTGTGTGACCGGTCCGAGCCCGGTTCCACGTCCCGAAGAGGCGGCGGAGGTGACGGCGACGACGGCGGAACCCGGCGAGCCGGACATCCCGCCCGGGGAGGTGACGGGAACCGGCCGTTTGCGGGGATGTGGACAGTCACGATTACCCGAGAACCGCCGGAATCAGAGTGCGCGTGTGCGACAGAGGGCGCACAGTCGGTTTAGGGTTGTTCAAGGCGGCGAGGCGAACGCCTGCCCGCACTCCCGGCCCGTTTCCCGGGCGCCCCGCCGGTCTGCCCGACTACTCCCCGGTCTCCGACAGATAGCTGAGCCTTCCCCTCGTGAGCGACATCCGATCCTTCCAGGTGCCGGCCCCCCAGGACGACGGCGGCTCCGACCCCGGCTCCGGTGGGTCCACCGGCGGGCAGGGCCGGAGATCCGCCCCGTGGCCCGCGCCCGGTCACGCGCAGGCGCCAGGCGGGTCCCAGCCCTCGTGGCCCGAGCCTCCGGGTCCGGCCACCTCCGGCGGGACGTCCCGGCGCGACGCCGGGAACGGCTGGGAGGAGAGCCCCGGCGAGGTCACAGAATGGGGAGGCTACCCGGCGTACCGCGAGCCCCACACCGGTGGCCCGCACGGCTCCCACGACCCGCTCGACCTGTCCAAGCCCCTGGCGGCCGAGCCGGTCCCCCAGGAGCCCTCGTGGATCCGCGAGGAGCCCACGTGGTCCCAGGACGGGCCGGCGTGGGCGCAGGAGTCGTCGTGGGCGCAGGCGTCGTGGGCCCAGGACGACCCCCCGGTGCCGCCGCGCGCACGGGAGGGCTCCTCCCCTTCGACGTCGCCGCGCGCGCGGGAGGACTCCCCCTCGCCGCCGCCCTCGTGGGCGCAGGACGGCCCCACTCCCCCGCAGGGCGCCCCCCAGGTGCCGATCCCCCGGCCCGACTGGGCTCCGCCGCCCACGCCGCCGCGCGTCCCCCCGCCGGGAGGAGCCGCACACCCTCAGGCACCCGGTCACGCACCCGGCCGGGTCCCCGCCCCGGCACAGCCCGGCGTCCCCGGAGACTCCCAGCTTCCCGGACGGCCACGGCTGCCCGGCGAGCCCCAGGCCCCCGTACGGTTCCCCGACCCGGCACGACCGCCGTCCGCCCCGCGGCCCCGGCAGGAGCCTCGGCCGGCCGGTGAGCGTCCCTTCTCCTACTGGGAGAACACCAACCGGGAGAGCGAGCCCTCGTTCTGGAGCCAGGGCCCGCGGGCCGAGCAGGAGCTGCGGGCGGAGCGCGAGCGCGAGCCGGTCGCCGAGGAGGAGACCCCGGCCCCTCCCGCCAGGAAGAAGCGCGAACCCTACCTCGACAACGTGAAGTTCGTCCTGATCGCCCTGGTGGTGACGGGCCACTCGCTGGTCCCCACCCTGAAGGCGCACTCGGCGGAGTCCGCGTACCTGTTCATCTACATGTTCCACATGCCGGCGTTCGTGCTGATCAGCGGCTACCTGGGCCGCAACTTCTGGAACTCCAACGCGAAGATCAACAAGCTGGTCGACACCCTGCTGATCCCGTACGTGGTCGTGGAGATCGGCTACGCGCTGCTCCGCTACGGGCTTGGCCAGAAGTGGACGCTGACGATAATTGATCCGGCCTGGCTGAACTGGTATTTGCTGGCCCTGGTCCTCTGGCGGATCTCCACGCCCATCTGGACGCGGATGCGGCAGCCGTTGCTGGTCGCGGTGGTCATCTACATGGCCGCGGGCTTCTCGGAGATCTCCGGCGACTTCAGCATCGACCGCTTCTTCGGCCTGCTGCCGTTCTACGTGCTCGGCCTGCTGCTCAAGCCGGAGCACTTCGACCTGCTCAAGCCCCTCTGGGTCAAGATCACCTCAGCGGTCGTCCTCGTCGGCGCCGCCGGGGTGGCGGTCGTCATCGCGCCCCGCGTCCCGCTCGACCCGATCTACTTCCGCTACAGCTTCAAGGCCATGGACATGTCCTGGTGGCTGGGCTTCGGCGTGCGCGGCGCCGTGCTGGTCGCGGCGCTGGTCATGACGGTCGCGGTGCTCGCGCTGGTGCCCCGGGGCGAGACCTGGTTCTCCGACCTCGGCACCCGCACCCTGTACGCCTACCTGCTCCACGGCGTCGTGGTGGTCATCGCCAAGGACCAGGGCTGGCTGAGCTTCCCCTGGCTGTACGGCCCGCTGGGCGTCGCGGCGATCGCGTGCAGCTCGCTCGCCCTCGCCATCGTGCTGTGCCTGCCGGAGACCCGCAAACTCTTCAAGTGGATGCTCGAACCCCGTCTGGTATGGCTCTACCGCCGCCCGTCCCCCCCTCCCGCCGACAACACCGCTACCACCGCACCGGCCGGCGCCACGCCCGCCGCCAGGGAGAGTTCAGCGTCAGTTACCCGGTAATTAACCCCACACATCCGGTGATGACGGAACGAACGCTCAGCATCGGGATATGCGGGTATGCGTCGCGACGATCGCTCATCACCCAGAGGACGCCCGGATCATGCATCGGCAGATCCGGGCGCTCCTCGACGCCGGGCATGAGATCACCTATGTCGCCCCTTTCACCGACTGCAACGTCACCCCGGATCCCGGGATCCGGGCGGTCGACGCGCCCCGGGCCACGGCCGGGCGGCGCAGGCGGGCGCTGAAGGCCGCCCGGGGGGCGCTCAAGCGCGGGGTGGAGGGCGCCGACCTGCTCGTCGTACACGACATGGAGCTGCTGTTCCGCCTGCCCAGGCGCCGCCCCGTCACCGTCTGGGACGTGCGCGGGGACGTCGGGGCCGCCTGGGGCGCGGCCACCGGCCTCCCCGGGCTCCCCGGCCACCTGCGCCGGGCCCTGCCCGCGCTGGTACGCCGGGTCGAGGCCCGCGCGGAGCACCGCCTGCACCTGATCCTGGCCGGGGACTCCTACCGGGAGCGGTTCTCCGGCCCCCACCCGGTGGTGCCCGACGCCGCCTACGTGCCCTCGGTGCCGCCCGCGCGGCCCGGCCGGAACCGGGTGGTCCACGTCGGCCACCTCTCCGAGGCCGGTGGCGTGGCCGAGCTGGTGGAGACGGCCCGGCTGCTGCTCCCGTACGGGATCAGGCTCGACCTGATCGGCTCCGCCGACGTCGGGATCAGGCCGCTGCTGCGGGACGCGCAGCGGGAGGGCCTGCTCGACTGGTACGGCTACGTGCCCAACCGGCACGCGCTGCGGATGGCCGAGGGGGCGATCACCGGCCTGTCGCTCCCGCACGAGGCGCCCGGCCCCCGGCCCGTACCTGCCAAGATCATCGACTACATGTCCCGGGGCGTCCCGGTGGTCACCACCCCCCTGCCCGCCGCGGCGTCCCTGGTCGAGGGGATCGGGTGCGGCGTCGTCGTCCCCTTCGGGGACGCGGGGGCGACGGTACGCGCGGTGCTGGCGTTGCGTGACGATCCGGAAGGGGCCGCCGCGATGGGCGCGCGCGGCCACGCCGAGGCCCTGGCCCACCACAACTGGCCGGACCACGCGGGCGCGTTCGTCGGGCGGCTGGAGGAATGGGCGGGCAAACCAGTGACGTCGGGCCTGGAGATTGGTGTACTGGAGGCATGGCACGCCATCTGATCCAGGGGCGCGAGGTCACCATGCCGGTCCGCGTCCGCGACGTCATGGTCTGCAGCGCGTCCTACCTGGTCCGGGCGGACGCCGCGCGGGCGGTGATCGCCTACTCGCACCTGGACGTCGCCGAGGTGCTGCCCCGCAAGGCCCTGTGCACGCTGGTGTTCGCCGACTATCTCGACAGCGACCTCGACCGCTACCACGAGTTCGGCGTCGCCTTCCTGGCCAGACCTCCTGGCTCGGGCCACGTTCCCGGCGGGGGGCTGCGCGCGAACCTGTCCGAGCTGCGCCGCACCGGCGCCGGGGCGTTCGTCCACTGGCTCCCGGTCGACCGGGGCTTCACCCTGGAGGCGGGGCGCGCCATCTGGGGCTTCCCCAAGGAGCTCGCCGAGATCGACCTGCGCATGTCCTCCCCCTACAAGCGGTGCATCGTCCGCAAGGACGGCCGCCTGGTGCTGGACCTGCTGATCAAACCCGGTGTCCCGGTGCCGGGCACCGGCATGATGACCGCCCTCGACGCCTACAGCCACCTGGACGGCGTCACCCGCCGCATCCCGTGGTCGCTGTCCCCCCGGGGGATCCGCACGCGTCCCGGCGGAGCCCTCATCCGCCTGGGCAACCACCCGATCGCCAAGGAGCTGAGCGAGCTCGGCCTGCCCAAGCGCGCCCTGGTGACGAGCACGATCTCCCACCTGTCCATGACCCTCGGCGAGGCCAAGGAACCCTAGACGAGAAGTTCCGAAGTAGCCGGCGTGGCTGATGGTCCGCTGCGCCGGGTTGGCCGCTTGCGGCCCGCCCGTGGAGCGGATGCTTCGCCGGTGCGCCTGAAGCCCACCCCGGCCCGACCGGCCACGTCCCCCGGACATCGCAAAACCGGCCACCTGACAAGACGAGGGTGTCGAAGATCAGTTTGTGACGACCGACCTGGACACCCTCGTGATCGCACTCCACGTGAAGATCGACGACAAGATTGCAGGAACGCGACGCCTCGCCCACCAGCTCCAAGCCCTCGGCACGGGCCTGGTCGACCAGCCTGCCGACCAGCTCTCGACCCGACGCCTTGTCTTTCCGCGTCACCGCGGCTTCTTCCAGGTCCGTGCCTGCGGATGCCTGAATCACAGTACTCATCAGGCGTATCTCCTTGATCAGGAGTTACCCCGAAAACCGTACAGTCCTCATGCTGTGCGGGTTGATCAGGTCGCGGGGTGGCCGTTGTGCAGGTACGCGACGGTGCCGATGTCGGCGGCGGTGACGGCGGCGGACAGGCGCGCCCACACGTACGGCCGCAACCGGGCCTTCACCTGGTCGTGGGTGCAGAACTCGAATGCCGCGAGCTCACTGTCGGCGAGTTGTAGCGCGGCGGTCTGGTCGGTGGTGAGGGTTCCGCCGTTGAAGATCATCATGAGCGAGTCGTCCCAGGGTCCGTGTGGGGCGACCCAGTCCACACACACCAACGCCATACGGGCGGCGGGGAGGTCGAGGCCGAGTTCTTCGACGAGTTCCCGGCGTAGGGCGTCGAGCGGTGGTTCGTTGGCCTCGGCCATGCCGCCGGGCAAGTCCCAGGCCGGTTTGTAGGTGGGGTCGACGAGCAGAACGCGGCCGTGTTCGTCGCGGATCAACGCATCGGCGGCGACGCGCTTGCGGGCCTGGCGGGCGTTACCTTCGGCCAGTCGCGCACGGTAGGCGGCGGGGTCGCGCTCGTAGAGCGGCCGGGGGTCGGGGTTGTTCATGGGGTTGGGCTGGTCCTGGGTTGGGTTATGTCGGTGGTGAGCCGGTAGAGCCATTCCCGTTGCCGCAGCGCCTCGGCCAGGTGGTCGAGGAAGTCCCGCGCACAGGTGGTGGCGCGGTGCGGGTGGAGCTGGTCGCGGAGGTCGCGCAGTTGCCGAATCACCAGGTACGAGCCTAGCGACCCGGTGGTGCGGAGAACATCGGTCGCGACCGTACACGCCTGCTCCAGCTCGCCGCGTTCGATGAGCACACCCGCCAGGGTGAGATGCCCGAACGCGCGGGAGCGGGTGCGGCCGGCCGGCCACAGCTCCAAGACCCGTTGGGCGTGGTGTTGGGCGGCGGGAAGATCTCCGAGCTGCCGCATGCACCGGGCCGCCTCTCCCGCGAGGGAGCCGGCGTCGAACGGCGACACCCACGGCGACGGCGCCGCGCCGTTGCCGCCCTGTAGGGCTGTCTCGGCGCGGCCCGGCAGCGCGCGGGTTTCCCGTGATCGCCCTGCGGCGGCGTGCCCGCGCGCCTGCAACGCCCACAGCCGCGCCGCCAGCTCAGGGTGTGACGGCCCCGCCGTGAGCTCTTGCTGTCCTTGGGCGGCGTAGTCGATGGCGTCATCAGGGCGGGCGCGGTGGTGGGCCAGGTGCGCCAGGCTCGCGAGCACGTGAACCCTCAAATGGGAATCGTCGCCAACACCGGACAGATCTCGCGCCCGTGTGAAATGCCGCTCCGCTCGGTTGTCGTGTCCGGCGTCGTGGGCCATCCACCCAGCCATTTCGGTGAGTGCCGCGGCTGCGGTGAACACCCCCGCCCCCTCATCCCCCTTACCGCCGAACAGCCGCGGAGCCACCTGGTCGCGTAGATAGGCGGTGACGGTCGCGTACAAGTGCGCGCCGCCTATCTGTGCGTCCACCGTGCGCCACGCCGCCACCGCCCCCGCGTCGCCACCGCCACCCGGTACAGCCGGGGCAGCCCGCGCAGCCACCGGAACCGGAGCGGGGAGCGGGGCATGCGCTGGTGGGGGCGCCGCGCGTTGCCGCTGCACCTGAAACCACAGCCGCTCCGGTGGGATGCACAGCAACCGCGCCCACTGCGTGAGCCTGCCCAAATCGGTTATCGGCGGGCCGTTCTCAATCCTGCTGAGCTGGGGTTGAGTTATGCCCACCCACGCGGCCACGGTCTCCTGCCGGAGGGGGCGGCCGTGGTGGGGGTGGGTGCGGTAGGCCGCGATCACGCGCCCCATGTGCCACGCATCGAGCGCGGCCCGCATGCCGGGATGTTTCCAGAACTCCGCCGGAACACGCGGCGGCCCAGCGGGCGCGCCGGTGGCGGCGCGGGCGCTGGTGGTGCATGACGCACACCTACCGCTGCTGTTGTCCCGCGCAAGCCATGCCCCGCAGCGGCAGCGCCGCGCCTGTGTGTCGGTCATGTGGGTTCACCGCCGGTAGACCGCTGAATCCCCGAGGGACAAATGTAACCACGCAACCACGCTGCGAATCCAGGTATTCGCCGGGGCGCATATCCATATGCGCCACTGGTCATGGTCGCACATGCGGGCCGCTGGTCACTGTGGAAGCACCCCCGCCGAACAGCGCACGGAGGCACACAGTGACCACGCAACACGCAGCACCGGAGCCGGTGATCGGCGGGGGCTACCTGGCGGCCCCAAGCCGCCCCATTGTCGGGGCCGGTCCGGTCACGCATCCGGGACCGCTGCCCGGATCGGCCCTCCCACCCACGGCGCGACGCCAGGCGGTGGGGTACGTGCGGCTACTCCCCGCCACCGACACCGCCGACCGTGACCAGGTCACAGCGCGCTTACGCGCGTTCGCGGCGCGGTCCGGGCTGGAACTGGTCAACATCTACACCGACCACCACGCCTACCGCCGGTCGGCGTTCGGTGAACTCCTTCAAGCCCTTTGCGATCCCGGCATCACCGCCGTGGTGATCCCCACGCCTGAGGCCCTGTCGGAGTTCGACGGCATCTATCAAGCCATGCGCGCCCTGATCGCGATGGAGACCGGCGCCGATGTCCTCGTGATGTCCCAGACCACCGAGGCCACACCATGACCACGTCGCCTATGTTGCATGAGGTCCACGACCGACGCCTGAAAGAACTACTTGGTCAGGTGATCGCGGCGGAGGTTCCCGCGATGATCGTTGACCAGGCCACCGTCGAAAAGTGGCTACCACGCCTGGCCGGTGCGCTGCTGAGAGTCAACCAACGCCACCGCGTCGACGCGCGCGGCCGGTGCCGACCATGCCGCCCCGCGCGCCTGCGTGCGCGGTGGTGGTGGCCCTGGTGGGCACGCTCGGCCCGCACCGTCCAACCCACGCTCGCGCACTACCTCCGCGACGCGGAGCCGTTCCTGTTTCCCGAGGATCGAGGGCAGTCATGAGCAACGACCGGTTCGCGCCCGTGCCGCCCACTGTGCGCGCCTCCGAGGTCACGCTGTTGGCGCTGCACACCGCGATCACCATCGGCGCGCAGGTCGCGCGGATCGCCGCCCGGGTGTGGGGCCTGCCCCACCTCGAACCCGTCGCCGAACAGACCGCCGAACACCTGATCGCCCGCGCGGTCGAGATCACAGGCCACCCCGACCCCAACCCCCGATATTCCGACATCGACCCCGCCACCCTCGCCGCCGTGACCATCCGGGTCCACCGCCGTGCCGATGCCCTGATCATCGATGTGTGGGACACCGACCCCACCCCGCCCGACACCACGCCATCTGACCCCCACATGAGTGCCGTGGACGCCCTCGCGCGCCGCTGGGGCACCTACCCCGCCCCACGCGGTGGCAAGGTCGTGTGGGCCGAGATGGGCGCAGACGATCACGCACCCGCCATGCTGGCACAGCCCGACGCCACCGACCACGCCGAGCCCAAAGCCGACGCGTGCCCCTGCCCCGCCGCATAACCCCACCCCCTGGAAAAGGGCGACCATGAGCGGCCTTGACGACATCCTGCGCGCCGCCGAACACGGTTTCGTGCACGAGAACAGCAGGCCGAACTCAACGCCCAAGACCAAATCAACCCAATGAAGTACTACTAGCGGCACCCGCGGACCGTACCGGGCACGCGGGTGGACCTCAGGCGCGGCGTACCGGCCGGGTGGCCGAGGTCAGCTGTCGAGTTCCAGGAGGGGCAGCTCGGCCCTCGTCGGCAGGCCCTGCCAGTCGCTGGGCCCCGACGAGGCGAAGGCCGCGAGCAGGCCGCCCCGGCGCAGCCGGTCGGCCGGGTGGAGACCCTCCAGCAGCGCGCTGAGATAGCCCGCGACGAAGGCGTCCCCGGAACCGCCGGGGTCGACCACCGGCGCGGAGAGGCTGGCGGCGTCGTGACGGACACCGTCGACCCGCACGCTCGCCCCCCGGGCGCCGCGCGTCACGATGACCTCGCGGTCCCCGGTGAGCGCGGGCTTGACCAGGTCGAGCTCGGTCTGCCGGACGAACAGCACGTCGGCCGAGCAGGCGAGCACGCTGAGGATCTCCTCGGCCTCGCGCAGGTCGGGCCAGAGCTGGTCGTGGTAGTCGATCGCCACCGAGACCGCGACCCCGGCGGTCCGCGCGGCGCGTACGGCGGCGTGCATGGCGTCGCGCGCGCTCAGCGCGGCGGTGATCCCGCTGACGTGCAGGACGCGGGAGGCCGCGATCCGGTCCACCGGGACGTTCCCCTGGGCGAGCCTGACGCCGGTGCGGTAGTACGTGACCCTGGAGGCCTGGCCGAGCCTCGACTCCTTCAGGAGGATCCCGGTCGGGGACCCCTCGTCCACCCGGGCGTCGGAGACGTCCACGCCCTCGCCGCGCAGCGCGGTGAGGATCCTGGCCCCAAGCTCGTCGCCGCCGACCTTGCCCAGCCAGCCCACCCGGTGGCCGAGCCTGGACAGCCCGACCGCGACGGTGAACTCGGCCCCGGCGACATCCAGCCTGGCCTCGTGCTCGTGGCGGATCCGGCCGCTGGTGACGACGCCGAATGCCTCGCCGAGTGTGTAGACGTCCACTGCGGATCGGGGGTCAGACGATCGGCGGGCGGCCGAGGCGGAGCATCCGCCAGGCGGTGTTCCAGCCCATGGGACGACGCTCGCCCGCGGGCTCGCGGAGCCCCTCGGTGAAACCCTTGAACCAGGCGCGCAGGGCCGGCCTGGAGCGCTCGCGGAGCAGGGTCAGCACGATCCAGTTGAGGAGGTAGAGCCCGGCCAGCACCCAGGGAAGGTTGCGGCGGGCCAGCCAGACCCGGTTGCGGGCGTTGAGGCGGTAGAAGTCGGTGTGCCGGGTCGGGGGGACCTGCGGGTGGTACATGACCGTCTGGGCGTCGTACTCGATGCGGTAGCCCTCGCCGAGGAGCCTCCACGCCAGGTCGGTCTCCTCGTGGGCGTAGAAGAAACGCTCGGGGAGACCGCCGACCTGGAGGAAGGCCGAACGGCGGATGGCGCACGCGCCGCCCAGGAAGGTGGTGACCGGGGAGGACCGCTCGGGGTCGCCCGCGCGCAGGCGGGGGACGTGGCGGCGCTGGCCGATGCCGCCTTCGGGGTCCTTCACCCTGAAGGAGACGACCGCGAGGTCGTGCTCGGTGGAGAAGCGCTCCCGCAGGTGGGAGACGAGCCCCGTGTCGGCGTACCAGCCGTCGTCGTCGAGGAAGAGGACGACGTCGCCCGAGCACTCCTCGACGCCGCGGTTGCGGCCCGCGGGGATGCCCGCGTTGTGGTTCAGCCGCACGCTCCTGATCGAGGCCGAGGACCCCGGGGGCACGGTGGCCGACAGCTCGGGAACGTCCGTGCCGTTGCCGACGATGACGACCTCGACGTCACCGTCGACCTGGTTCAGCGCGGACTCGACCGCCCGGTCCAGCTCGGGGACCCGGTTGCCCATGGTGAGGATGACGCACGAGATCTTCAACGGGTCATCGTCCTGACGCGTCGGGAGCACGTACGGAGCATACTTTCATGATCACCGAGTCTGCTGGGTCGGGAATTCTGGCGGGGCTGGAGTTTCTCGACATACCGGGGGACAAGCGTATCGGAACCGCTGGCGAACACCTGCCAAACAGCGGGGTGTTCGCACTTACGACGCGCCCGGACGCCATCCGGTTCCTCATGAGAGCCGCCTGGACGCCAGAATGCTGATCAGATGCAGGATCATCTGCAGCACGGCGACGACCACGCAGGCCACCACGAGGATCCTCGTCGCCGCCAGGCCGCCGTTGATCGCGTCCCAGATCGCGGCGACCACGATGAGGAGGGACAGCTCGACCGCCTGCACGATCCGGTGGAACTTCAGCGCCGCGGCCGCCTTGCGCGCCATGCCCAGCCCTCGCGACCGGAAGTGCTCGGCCGAGGACTCGGTCGCCGCGACCAGCCCGGAGCGGGCTCGGGCCACGTCGACCAGGTCGGTCTCCGCCTTGATCAGGATGGCGCCGAGCGCGGCGGCGAACCCGATCACGGTGTACCAGTCGGGCAGGATCTCCGACGCCCGGAAACCCAGCCCGATGAGGATGGCCGCCTCGGCGAAGTAGTGGCCGACCCGGTCGAGGTAGACGCCGGTGATGGAGGTGCGGCCGGTCCAGCGGGCCAGCTCGCCGTCGGAGCAGTCGAGCAGCAGGTAGAGCTGGACCAGCAGGGCCGCGAGGACGGCCGCCCAGAGTCCGGGCAGCGCGAGCACGGCTCCGGCCAGCAGGCCGGTGAGGATCATCAGCCAGGTGGTCTGGTTGGGGGTGATCGGCGTCTTGGCGAGGAACCAGGTGACGTAGATCGACAGCTTGCGCATGTAGAGAGCGCCGGCCCAGTGCTCGCCGCTGTTGCGGTCCATGGTCGAGTGCGGCTGGGCCACCGCACGGAGCTCAGCGACCGACGGCCCGGACATAATCCTCCACCCGATCGTGAATCTCCGGCTCCGACAGGCGCAGGTGCTCAAGGATCGTGTAACGGCCGGGGCGCGTGGCCGGGGCCAGCATGACCGCCTCGGTGAACTGGGCCGGGGACAACCCCACGTCGACGGGGGTGACCGGCAGCTCGTGCCCGCGCAGGCAGTCGACGACCTGGTTGAGTCTCCGCGAGTCCTCGCGGAGGAAGAAACAGAATGCGGCACCTATCCCGGCGAGCTCGCCGTGATTGGAGGTGCCGGGAAAGAGCTGATCCACGGCATGCAGGATCTCATGGTCTCCGCCACTTGAGGGACGGGACGAGCCCGCGACCACCATCGACATGCCCGACAGGATGAGCGCCTCGGCCAGCACGGTGAGGAACGCGTCGGACTCGATCGAGTCGGATCTGCCGATCACCGCCTCCGCCGAGGTCCGGGACATCGCGCAGGCCAGGCCGTCGATCGGCTCCCCGCGCTCGCTCGCGCCGAGCTGCCAGTCCTCGATCGCGGAGAGGTTGCTGACCACGTCGCCGACCCCGGACCGGACCAGCGAGGCGGGCGCGTCGTGGACGAAATCGAGATCCACCATGATGGCCAGCGGCATGGGCACGCCGAAGGAGCCCTTGCCGCCGTCGTGCGTCAGCGAGGCCACCGGCGAGCAGATCCCGTCGTGCGACAGGTTGGTGGCCACCGCCACCATCGGGATCCCGGCCAGCGACGCGGCGTACTTGGTCACGTCGATGGTCTTGCCGCCGCCGATGCCCACGACGGCCTCGTACGCGCCCTTGCGCAGGTCGGCGCCGAGCGAGATCGCCGCGTCGACCGAGCCGTCGGGCACCCGGAAGACCTGGGCCTCGCCGAGCGAGGGAGTGATCACCGAGGCGATCCTGTCTCCCTGGCCCGCGCCCACGGCCACCGCCACCCGCCCCGAGGTCGCCACCCTGCTGTCGGCCAGCAGGGAGCCCAGCTGGGCGACGGCGCCCCGGCGCACCTCCATCGACAGGGGGGCCGGGAGCATCCTGGCTAGTATCGGCACGCGATCTCCCGCGCCTTGGCGAGGTCGTCGTGGTTGTCTACCTCGACCCACGGGACGTCGCCGATCGGGGCGACGGCGATCTTCTCGCCGCGGGCGACGAGCTCCTGGTAGCCGTCCTCGTAGTAGAGCTGCGGGTCGCGCTCGAAGGTGGCCTGGAGGGCGTCGGCGAGGCGGCCGCCGATGCCCGGACGGATGAGCGTGGCGCCGATGTACTCACCGGCGGCGGTGGCCGGGTCCATCAGCTTGGTGATCTGCCGCAGGTGGCGGCCGCCGTCGAGGGTGACCTTCATCTCCTCGTCGGCGAGCTTCTTGACGTCGTCGACCGCGAGCAGGATGTCGGTGGTCGCCGGCGCGGAGAGCAGCGTCTCCTCGACCGAGACGGGGTGCACCGTGTCGCCGTTGACCAGGAGCACGCCCTGGTCGAAGTAGTCGCGCGCGCACCACAGGGAGTAGGCGTTGTTCCACTCCTCGGCCTTGTCGTTGTGCACGAGGGTGAGCTTCACGCCGTGCCGCCGCTCCAGGTCGGCCTTGCGCTCGTGTACCGCCTGCGCCTGGTAGCCGACGATGACCACGACGTCACGGAGATCGGCCGCCGCGAGGTTGCGCAGCGAGATGTCCATGATCGTGGTGTCGCCGTCGACCGGCACGAGCGCCTTGGGCAGCGTGTCCGTGTACGGCCGCAGGCGTCGTCCGGCCCCGGCGGCCAGCACCATTCCCAGCAACGTGCACTCCTCTTTCGGGTGAGAGCCTCCCGGCGGGCACTCCTAGGCCCCAAAGATTAGTTGCCTTCAGGCCCTGATCGTGTAATCGAGGGTTCGCCGGACGTTCTCAATCGTGTGCTCCGAGGTCGGCCGCGTCCACCCCGACCCGCGGGGCGGCCAGCCAGCAGGTGACGCTTTCCCAGGAGAAAAGGCACCACAGGTAGAGCGCGAGCAGGGCGAACACCAGCGTGACCTGCCCGGCGAGACCGCCGAGCGCGATCAGCAGCATCCGGCCGTCCCAGCCGAGGCCGGATGTGGCCAGCCAGGACGGCGGGTAGACCCGCTGCCTCAGCCGGTAGACGACGTCGTAGTGGTGGAAGGCCATCGCGCCGAGCAGCATGAAGATCAGCCACGGCGGCACGTCGTGCGCGAAGCCCACCGAGGCCACGAAGCCGTACTCGGTGAGGCGCAGGACCGGCGGCACCAGCCAGTCGAGCCGCCCGTCGTGCGGGTGGGAGCTTCCGAGACCGGCCAGCAGCAGCGCGACCGCGGGGGCGAACACCGCCGGCCCGTCGGTGCCGGCCACGCCGACCAGCAGCAGCACCCCGGTCACGAACATCCCGACGATCGCGGGCGGCAGCGGCGGGAGTTGCCCGGCCACCAGGGCGCCCATCCCCCTCGACAGCACCCCGTCGTCCCGGTAGGCGACCACGGCACTCCGCGGCACCGGCGCCATATGCACAGAAATCATGATCGCACCTGTTTTCCCACTCGCCCGGCGGGAGATCCCTCCCACCGGTCACGGACCCCGCCGCTCCGGGTGTTTCGTCTCGCCGGTCACGAACTCCGCCGCCCCGGGTCGTTCGTCTCGACAGTCACGGCCCCTACCACTCCAAGGCCGTTCGTCCCGTCGGTCACGGCCCCTGCCACTCCAAGGCCGTTCGTCTCGCCGGCCACGGCCCCCCGCTTCAGGTCGTCCATCCCGCCCGTCACGGACCCCGCCGCCCCGGTCATCGGCTGAGCGACCTGCCCGCCCGGCCGAAGAGGATGTACAGGGCGGCGATCCCGCCCCAGAGCAGCAGCGCGACGAAGGTCACCCGGGCGTTGAAGAGGGCGGCGGTCACCGCGATCAGGGCCATCCGCTCCCCGATGGGCAACACGACGATCTTCTTGAACCAGCGGGTGAGCGACGCCTTCTCCATCGCCCGCGAGAGCCGCACGACCGCGTTGCCCGCCCCAGGCCCGGCACCGTCACCGGCGGCCGCCCTGCCAAGGGAGCCCGCCCTGCCCGGGAAATCCGCACCACGCGAGGAGTCCGCCCTGCCCGGGAAGTCAGCACCGCCTGGGAAGTCGGCACCGCCCGGGGAGTCCGTCCGCTCCGGGGAGCCTGCCTGCCCGCTTCCGGCGCCCGTGGTCCGCTCGTCCGCGAGCCCCGCCCGGTCGCCTCCGGCACCGACGGCCGATGCGCCGGCCCCGCCAGTCCCGACGGCCCCGACGGCCTCGCTGCCCCCGCTCTCGCCCGCACCCACACCCGCGCCCGGTGTCCACCCCGCGTCGGCACCCGCGAACGCGGCCCGCCGCTCCGGCCACCGGGGCGACACCGACCGCCTCGCCTCACCGGCCGGGTGGGCCAGCGAACCCGCCCCCCTCGCCCAGGCCGCGCCCACCCGGCTCGCGTCGGCACGCGCCCCCGCGTACGAGAAGTCGATCATGTGGCGGAGCATCTGCAGGATCATCGCGGACACCGCCAGCGCCCAGATGCCGTCCGGGCCGCCGCCCGCGACGTCCAGCCCGGCCGCGTAACCGATGGCGAGGCCCAGGTAGACGGCGTACTCCTTGACCCGGTCGAAGGTGGCGTCCAGCCATGCCCCGAGCGGTGAGAAGGTCCGGGTGTAGCGGGCGAGCTGGCCGTCGACGCAGTCGAGCACGAACGACAGGTAGAGCAGGACCGCCCCCGCGATCAGGCCGGGCCGGGTGCCCACGGAGAACCAGATCGCGGCGAGCATGGCGAAACCGACGGAGATGCCGGTGACCGCGTTCGGTGTCAGGCCGAGCGCGGCGACCGCCTTCACGACGTACCTGGACCAGGAGCTCACCCCGTACGTGGCGAAGAAGCCGTCGTTGGTCTTGACCGCGGCGTCCAGCCGGGCCTCGTTCTCGTCGACCTCGGCCAGCCGGGGTACGGCCACGTCGGCGTCCGCCTGACCGGCCATCCGGTCGGCGTGCAGGCGGCCGAGCCTGGCCGCGCGCACCTGGACGCCGGAGCGGACCAGGCCGACCAGGAGCAGGCCGGGGACCTCGCCGCCGTCCATCGGGCCGAAGGCACCCGTCTCGGCGAGCTCGGCGAGCGTCTCGGTGGTCTCGGCGAAGCCCGCGAGGTCGGACACGCCGATCTGGAGCGCGCCCCTGAAGGTGCCGTTGGTCTCGCCGGCCTCGTGGAAGGAGGTGCCCGCGGCCACCACGGACCTGCCGTCGGTCCTGACCGGCGGGCGCGCCGGCCCGGGGGCCCCGCCCACCTCGCCCGTGTCGCCCACCAGCGCGGCGGTGTCGCGGGCCGGGTGCTCCACGAGCGTGGCCAGCGCCTCGGTGTGCGCCACCAGGTCACCGGCGACCACCAGCACCGGGCCGATGGACGAGCGGGCCACCTTCGCGATCCTGCGCAGGTCGTCGGCGAGCCCCCTCGACCCCTCGACCCCGATCATGTGGGTGCCGCCGGGCGCGTGGATGATGTCGCCGGAACGGGCCACCACGTGCACGTCCCGTACGGGAAGCGTGGCGAGCTGGCCGGTCAGCCTGTCGAGGAGGGTCCCGCCGGAACATCGAAGGCCCGACGTCTCGGTGGTGGCGAGCACGACCGCGACCGCCCGTGAGGCGTCGGACGAGACGATGGCGTGAGAGTCAGGCAATCCGGGCTCCTTCGTATCCGACGGGATCACCGTACGAATCGGGGAGTGCGCACTCAGCGTAGCTAGATCTTGACGGGATAGCACGGGAGCACGCCGGTCGATCGGGTACGCACCCATTACGCTCGCCATATCCGAACTGTCAAAGGAATCTGATCGTGGCCGAACGTGAACCGCGTCCCCGAACCGTCGGTGTGGTCCTGGCAGGCGGTGTCGGCCGGCGCGTCGGCCACGACACCCCCAAGCAGCTGCTGGAGATAGCGGGCAGGACGATCCTCGAACACACCCTCGCCCTGTTCGAGGGGGCGCCGGAGATCGACGAGATCATGGTCCTGATGGCGCCCGGCTTCACCGGCGAGGTGGAGCGGATCGTCGAGCGCAACGGCTTCACGAAGGTCGGCAGGATCCTGGAGGGCGGCGCGAGCCGCCCGGAGACCACCTGGCGGGCACTGCGGGCGCTGGGCACGCGTGAGTGCCTCGTGCTGCTGCACGACGCCGTACGCCCGCTGGCGGAACCCCGGATCATCGCCGACTGCGTCGAGGCGCTGAGGACCTTCTCGGCGGTCGAGGTGGCGATCCCGAGTTCCGACACGATCGTGGTGACCTCGCGAGGGCCGCACGGGGAGGTCGTCAGCGACGTCCCCGACCGGGCCCGCCTGCGCCGCGTCCAGACCCCGCAGTGCTTCCGGCTCTCGGTGATCCGCGAGGCGTACGAGCGCGCCTTCGCCGACCCCGGCTTCGGCGACCGGCCGCCCACCGACGACTGCGGGGTGGTGTTGCGCTACCTGCCCGACGTGCCGATCCACGTGGTGCCGGGCAGCGAGCGGAACATGAAGGTCACCCATCCGGTGGACCTCTTCGTCGCCGACAAGCTCCTCCGGCTCGCCGCGAGCGACGTTCCCGCCCGCTCCGGCACCGCCCTGCGCGACGCGCTGGAGGGCAGGACCGTGGTGGTCCTCGGCGCGGACGACGCCGCCGGCGCCGAGGTGGCGAAACTGGCCGGGCACCACGGCGCCCGCGTGTTCCCCGTCGGCTTCCCCGTCGGCGACCTCCGGGCGGTGGCCGACGCGCTCGCCCGGGTCGTCAAGGAGACGGGCGGCATCGACCACGTGGTCAGCGCGGCGGGCGCGCCCCCGGGCAGGATCGACGCGGTGGACGACGCCACGATCGCCGAGACCGTGAGCGCGAACCACCTGGGCCCCGTCACCGTCGCCAGGGCGGCCCTCCCCCATCTCCGCGAGACGCGGGGCCAGCTGCTGTTCCTCGCCCCCTCCCGCGCCCAGGACGGGACGGGAGACGGCCTGCGCTCCTACGCGGGAGCCGCCGTGACCGGCCTGACCCGCGTGCTCGCGGAGGAGTGGGCCGGGTACGGGGTGCGCGTCAACTGCGTGGATCCCGGACGGGCGGGAGCCACGACGCCGGGCCCGCACGCCCCGTACGCCGTCGCCCGTACCTCGCTGGACGTGCTCGTCTCCGGCGTCACCGGCCAGGTGGTCGACGCCCGCACCTGACCGGCGCGCTCCGGCGTGGCGGGTCAGCCGCTCGCGCGGTCGGGCCTGCCGAGCTTCCTCGGGCTCGTCAGGAAGCCCCAGCCCCACGACATGTGCATGGTGACGTAGACCAGCGGCAGCCGGACGAGCGCCGGGGCGGGCAGGCCGCTGCCGGTGACCGCGGAACCGGCCAGGATCGCCGCCAGGTAGCCGCCGGGGATCAGCAGCCCCGGCCAGAGGAACGGGGAGACCGCCAGGCCCGCGAGGATGGCCAGCAAGGCCAGGGGCGGCGCCAGGTAGCGCAGGTTGATCGTGCCCTCGTGGGTGCGGGCGACCACCCTGCGCCAGCGGCCGTAGTGGAAGTACTGCTTGGCGAGCGCCCTGAGGTCGGGCCTCGGCCGGTAGGAGACGCGCATCCGGGGCTGGAACCAGACCAGGCCGCCCGTCTCGCGGATGCGGTGGTTCATCTCCCAGTCCTGGGCCCGCTGGAAGTGCTCGTCGTAGCCGCCGACCCGCTCCAGCGCGGCGCGGCGGAACACGCCGAGGTAGACCGTGTCGGCCGGGCCCGCGGTGCCCCCGGTGTGGAACCGGGCGCCGCCGACGCCGATCTTGGACGTCATCGCGCGGGCCACCGCCTGCTCGAACGGCGTGACGCCCTCGGCCGCCATGACGCCGCCCACGTTGTCGGCGCCGGTCTCCTCAAGGGTCTCCACCGCGACCTGGAGGTAGTCGTCGGGGAGCATCGCGTGGCCGTCCACCCTGGCGATGATCGCGTTGCCGGACGCCGCGATGGCGGCGTTGAGCGCGTTGGGGGTGCGGCCGGTCGGGTTGGGGACGACGACCACGCGGGGGTCGTCGGCGGCGATCTCGTCGGCGACCTCCTGCGTACGGTCGCGGGAGGGGCCGATCGCGAGCACGACCTCGATCGGTCCCGCGTACCGCTGCGACAGCACCTGACGCACCGCCTCCCGCAGATGGCGCTCCTCGTTCAGCACCGGGATGACGATGGAGATGGGGGGCCAGACACGTGTCTCTGAAGACGACGCCGGCGCGGGCGAGTCGGGGAACTGCTTCATGGCGTCGCTCACGCTACTGTACGAACGGGTACCTCATCGACCCAGCTGGAGCCTAGGGGGCCATGCATGCGCGACCCGGAGGAGGATTCGGGTGTGCACGTAGGCGGCGACGCCTACGGAAGCGTCCGGGTGAACCCGAGGCGTGACCGCAGGTCGGCGAGGGGTGCCCGCACCAGGCGGCGCGGCCTCGTGATCGCCGGCGCGCTCTCGTGCCTGGTCCTGGGCAGCTCCGGGGTGACGTGGGCGCTGACCAACTACGCCACGACGAAGATCGAGGCGGTCGACGCGGGCGTCCCCGGGTCGCGGTCGAGCACCGGTGCCATGAACATCCTGGTGGTCGGCGTCGACAAGCGCGACAACCTCACCCGCAAGCAGCAGAACCAGCTCAAGCTGGGCCGCGAGACCGGCGAGCGCACCGACACCATGATGGTGATCCACGTGTCGGAGGACCACAGCAAGGTCACCGTGGTCAGCCTCCCCCGCGACACCTGGACGACGGTCCCCGGCAAGGGACTGCACAAGATCAACGCCGCCTACCAGCTCGGCGGCCCGAAGCTCGCGACGCGCACGGTGCAAACCGCCACGGGGCTCACCCTCCACCACTACGTCGAGGTCAACGTGCTGGGCTTCATCGAGGTGGTCGACGCCCTCGGCGGCATCTCGGTCTGCACCCCGGTCCCGATCAACGACCCGAAGACCGCGCTCGACCTGCAGCCGGGCACCTACTCCTTCGACGGCGTCAAGGCCCTCGCCTACGCCCGCACCCGCGCCACCGCCCGTTCCGACCTCGACCGCATCGACCGCCAGCAGCAGGTGATCTCCGCGCTGCTGAACCAGGCGCTCAGCGGTGAGACGCTGACCAACCCGATCCGGCTCGCCTCGTTCGTCGACACCACACTCGACACGATCCGGGTGGACGACGCGCTCCGCGGGGACCTGCTCGGCCTGGCCGACCAGCTCAAGGACGTCTCCACCGACGACGTGGCCTTCGCCACGGTCCCGCTCGCGGACGTCGACTACAAGACGCCGACCGGTGAGTCGGCCGTACTCTGGGACAAGGAGGCGGCCAAGGAGCTGTTCCGCAGGATCGCCGCCGACGAGACGCTGGTCAAGCCCGCCAAGTCCGCCAAGCCCGGCAAGGCGACGCCCACCCCGGCGGCCTCCCCCTCGGCTCCCGCCCTCACCGTCGCGCCGTCGCGGATCGCCCTCAGGGTGCTCAACGGCACCACGATCACCGGCCTGGGCGCGCAGACCAGGGCCGACCTGCAGAGAGTCGGCTTCCTGGTGCCCGAGACCCCGGGCAACACCCCGCGGAAGGACTTCGAGAAGACCGTCATCCGCTACGGCCCCGGCCGCGAGGACTCGGTGCGCACCGTGGCCGCCGCGCTGCCCGGGGCGGAGCTGCGCCCGCTGGAGAGCCTCGGCGACAGGATCGAGGTGGTCGTCGGCCTGAAGCACGCCCCGGCGAAGAAGGTCACCGTGAAGGAGGCGGCCGCCTCGCCCACTCCGAGCGCCACACCTGTCGCGACTCCAACAGCAAGGACAGCAACGGACAATATCTGCAAAAAGTGAGCTATGCGCATAACAGCTTTCCGTCAGGGCAGCCTAAAAGGCACGGAGGTGATGATCGTGATCTCGACATTCGATGTTCAGACATGGCGCAGCGGCACCTGTGTGGTCGTGCAGGCGACAGGCGAGCTCGACATGGCGGTGGCTCCCCGGTTGCGCGCGGAGATCGACCACGCCCTGCAGGACGCGGGAAACCCGAACCTGGTGATGGACCTGACAGGGGTGCCGTTCTGCGACTCGGTGGGACTGGGGGTGCTCGTGGGCACGCTCACCCGCCTCAAGGAGGCCCACGGCCGCCTCATGCTGGTGGTGAGCCCCGGCATGATCACCCACCTGCTGACGATCACCAATCTCGACCGGCACTTCGAGACACGCGACAACCTGCGCGAGGCGCTCGACGCCATGGCACCGAGCCACTCCCCGGGCTGACCCCTCCCAGGTCAAACCGGTTTTCCCGGTCGGCTCACGCCCCTCTCCCGTCACTCGGGAACCGGCTTTCCCGCACGTCGAAACCCCCGCGCGGACGAGGCTACAAAGCTGTTTCCTCGAATAGCTGGAACATATGCGGGTTGGCATCTACACTTCGCTTCGAAGCTATACGATCACGGAAAGCGATGATTCGCACCGTTAGGGAGTATCGTGGCTTCAGATGGTCCACCCCCTCCGCGCCCGCACGACGCGACCGGGGAGGCGACGATCTGAGGCCAGGCGTCCGAGCGACACCCCCTGGCCGGATACGTACATTCACGTGAGCCTGCAGGGAAGTGGGCGATGAACGCACTTCAACTCACGAGCGAGCACGCGAACGGCTTCGTGGTCATCACGGTGGCCGGCGAGCTCGACCTCGCCACCAGGCCGGACCTGTCGGCCTTCACCCAGGACGTCGTCGACGTCCGCCCCGGCACGGTCATCATCGACCTGGCCGGCGTCACCTTCATCGACGCCTGCGGCCTGAGCGCGCTGATCGCCGTCAAACGGTACGCACGCGAGCACGACACGCCCCTGCTCCTGGCCGGAGCCCCGCCGGTGGTCCTCAAGCTCCTGAAGCTGACCAACCTCGACGCGTCCTTCACCGTGATCTCCCGCACCGGGGCGATGAGCCCGCCACCGGGCTGTTCCGAGGCCGCGTCACACATCCAGGCGGCCTCCCCTCTCGCCGACAGATAGTCCCGGCCCCCGAAGAAGAGGGGAGCGAATCATCTGATCACCAGGGCTGCGGTTCGAGATCCAGGCCTCCGGCGCGGTGGCGACGGCGCCGACCCTGCCGAGAAGAACGCGGCGCAGGCTTCGCTGGACCGCCTCCAGCGCGAGGATCGCGTCGCCCTCCCCGTAGCCGGCGGCCAGCGCGGCGATGTCCGCGGCCCGGAACGTGTGACGAGCGAGGCCGCTGACCGTCTCGTTGACATGCGTTATCAGGCGCAGCAGGTCGGCGCAGTAGACGCTGGGATTGTCGAAGCCCGATCCCGTGCGGTAGCGGTGGGTGTAGAGGCCCCCGCCACAGGTCTCGACCACCGGGCAGGCCCGGCACTGGGCGGACAGGCCGGCCGTCCCGGACCGCCGGTCACCGAAACCCGGATGGCGGGCCACCTCGTCCAGGCAGTGGTCGCGGACGCTCATCCCCGTGGCGGGGGCGCCGTCGTACGCCGTCTTCAGGGAGTCGACCTGCTCGTACGAGCCGTCGGTCTCGATGACGACCAGATCGCTCGGCTGCGGGCCGAGCGACTCGGTGAGACTGCTCCTGTTGAGGAATGGTCACCGAGTCGGTCACATCGGTCGGGACCAGCGACTCGGCGTCCTCGCAAATGTTCTTCTTCACGTCGGCCATCCTTTTCGGGTTCGGTTGTTCGAACGGTTTGGATCTCACCGCGACAGCGCGGCCCCCAGGTCCATGGGGACATGCCCCGCTCTTCGCGGGCGCATAAATGACATTGGCCTTTCGCGCGAACGGTCATGCTCATCCGTGACAGGACCGGAACCGTCCGCCGCGCAAACGAGAATCACGGAACACGGGTGGACGGCTTTTCTTGGCGGCGGATTCGAACGGTGACAGGCGGTCGAAGGCCTGATCAAATTATCCCGATCCGTCGCGAAGCACAGATCCTCACACCCTACGCTCCCAAGATGGCGGGAGCTTCCCGTCCCGCCGAGAGCGCGGACCGGATTTTCGCCGACGCGACGCTCGGCCTGGGCGGATTCCCCGAAATGATCGTCGCCGCCACGCGGAACCGCTTCGCACTCCCCCCTTCCGTGTCGAGTGCCTTGCGGAGCCCGCCTGACCGGACCAAAACGATCAGGCGGCTTCTGTTCTCCATTCCCCATTCGAGAGCTGCGCAAAAGCAAACAGGGAATGACTGGAAGGGGCAAATCTACTGGCACCACATGGGACGGTCGTCCAGAAAACGGAATTAGGGCGACAGTAGGTGTCGTACAGGGGGCACAGGGCGGAATGATGACGTACGGGTGCTGTGGCCGTGAAGAGCGGCACTTACGGATGCGAGGCCCCTACCGTCCCGGGAGACGACGGCGACCCAGGAGTTCAGACAGCGGTCCGGGGCCGGCCGGAGAGCCGTCCGGGTCAGGCGGACTCTCTGATCACCAGGGTCGGTTCGAAGATCCGTGAGGTCACCGGGTGGTCCGGATGCTCGATGTGGGTGAGCAGCAGCCGTCCCATCTCGGCGGCCATGTCCTCGACGGGGTGGCGGACGGTGGTGAGCGGCGGGCGGCAGGCCAGGGCCGCGCTGCTGTCGTCGAAACCGACCATGGCCACGTCGCCGGGCACGTCGCGCCCGTGCTGGCGCAGCACCAGCAGGGCGCCCTGGGCCATCAGGTCGTTGGCCGCGAAGACGCCGTCGATGTCGGGGTGCTCGGCGAGCAGCCGTTCCATCGCCACCTCGCCGCTGTGGAGGGTGAAGTTGCCCTCGGCGCAGGGGATGTAGGGATGGCCGTGCACGGCCATCGCCTCCTGGAAGCCCGCCAGGCGGTCCTGGCTGGCCGGGACGTCGAGCGGGCCCGAGATGGTCGCCAGCCTGCGGCAGCCCCGGGCGACGAGATGGTCGGCGGCCAGCTTGCCCCCGGCCCGGTGCCCGACGTCGACGTAGCTGATCGGGATCGGCCTGGCCGGTCTGGCGAAGAGCACGGCGGGCAGCGAGGCGTCGGCGAGCAGCTTGGGCAACGTGTCCTCGGCGCTGATGGAGACCAGGATGGCCCCGTCGACGTTGCCCCGGCGCAGGTAGGTGATGACCTGGTCCCGGGTCTCCGGGGTGTCGGCGAACATCAGGATCGGGTAGATGCCCAGCGGGCGCAGGAAGCCGACGACACCCCCGGCCACCCGCCCGAAGAACGGGTCGGCGAAGACGTGGCCGGGGAACGGGCTCTCCTCGCTGCTGCCCGCCCCGGAGACGATCAGGGCGATCGTCCCCGTACGCCGGGTGACCAGGGAGCGCGCGGCCTGGTTGGGGACGTAGCCGGTGAGGGCGATCGCCTGCTTGACCTTCTCCTGGATCGCGAGATCGACATTGCGGATCCCGTTGATCACGCGCGAGACCGTGGCACGGGAGACTCCTGCCGCCCGCGCCACATCCTCCAAGGTCGGGGGTGCCGACACTCGCGGTAGGCCTTCGCTCATAGGGCTTTTATAGCACAGCGAGAGAGCGCTCTCCCGAGGGGTCTCGCGAGGTCGGCGGCTCCGTGCCGAGGAGTACCGGGGCGCTCAGCGGCAGGTCGGCGGCCGAGCGTCCGGCGAGCACCGTGAAGGCGCCCTCCTCGGCCCGCCAGGCGTGGTGCTCGGCCGACCAGTGCAGGAAGGCCCGTGCCGGGACGTCCACCGTGACCTCGACGACCTCGCCCGGCCCCGCGTCGGCGAGGGCGTATCCGGCCAGCCAGCGCACGGGACGGGTCACGCCCGTCTCCGGCCGGGACAGGTAGACCTGGACGACCTCGCGGCCGGCGCGCTCGCCGGTGTTGCGCAGCCGTACCCGGACGGGCAGCGCGCTCTCCGGGGAGACGTCCCAGGGCACGGAGACGTCCTCGTAGGACCAGGAGGTGTATCCGAGGCCGTGCCCGAACCAGTACGCGGGCGGCGCGGGCCGCCGCAGCCAGGCGCGGTACCCGATGTCGAGGCCCTCGGCGTAGGTGAGCGTCCCGTCCTCGGGGACGGTGGAGACGAGCGCCCTGTCGGCCCAGGTCGTGGGCAGCCGGCCACCGGGTTCGGCCCGGCCGAACAGCACGTCGGCGAGGCCGTGCCCCATCTCCTGCCCGGGGAACCAGCTCAGGAGCACGGCCGGCACCTCCTCGCGCCACGGCAGCAGCATGGGTCCACCGGAGTTGACGACCACGACGGTCGCCGGGTTGACGGCGGCCACCGCGCGGACCAGCTCGTCCTGGCGTCCGGGCAGCTCCAGGTGCGTACGGTCGGCGCCCTCGTTCTCGATCTCCTCCGTGGAGCCGACCACGACGATCACGGCGTCGCAGGTACGGGCGAGCTCGACCGCGGCGGCCAGCTCCACCTCGTCGGCGCGCCGGGGCGGGTCCGCGGCCAGGACCGAGGCGATCCCGCTGCCGGGGACGAGCCGCCGCCGGGAGACGAGCTCCACGTCCCGGCCCGCCGTCACGGGGAACCTGGCACGACGGTACGGCGGGGACAGGTGCACGGTGGCGGGGTCGTCGGTGTCACGCTCCACCTCCTCGTCGACCAGGACGTGGCCGTCCGCCTCCAACTGGACGTGACCCCATCCGGCGACGGCCAGCTCCCACAGCCCGTCCACCTCCGGGCTCAGCAGGGCGCGGATCTCGACGGTGACGGCGGCGTCGATCCTGGCGGGTTCCAGGACGCGGCCGGTGAGCCGGTGCTCGGCGTGGATCTCCGCCCCGGCGGCGTCCAGCAGCCGGACCAGGACGCCGGGTTCGCCGGTCAGGGGGTCGCGGGCGTTGTCCGTGCCCAGCGGGGTCGGCCGGTCGTCGAGGTGCGGGCCGGGGCCGTGGAGCACCTCCGCCGTACCGGCCAGCGCCTCACGGATGCCATCGAGGGGGGACACGACGGACACGGGGTACACGCCCGCGCTGCCGCCTCCCTGGATCCGGGGGGCGGCGGCGTTCGGGCCGATCACGGCGACCCTGCGCAGGCGCGAGGGGTCCAGGGGGAGCAGCGAGTCCTCGTTGCGCAGGAGGACGGTGCTCGCGGCGACGGCCCGGCGCAGCAGCGCGCCGTACTCCTCTCGCCCCTCCTGTTCTCCCTGTTCGGCGGGGCCGGGGAGGACAGGGGAGTCCTCGGCGGCGAGGGTCAGCGCGCCGACCCGGGAGGCCAGCCGGAGCAGGCGCCGGACCTTGTCGTCGATCGCGGCCTCCGGCACCTCGCCAGCGCGCACCGCGGCGACCAGCGCCTCCCCCCAGGCACTCTCGGGACCCGGCATCGCGAGGTCCTGCGCGGCGCGGGCGGCGGGACCGGTGGAGCGGACGCCGCCCCAGTCCGACACGACCACCCCGTCGAACCCCCAGCTCTCCTTGAGCGGGTCGGCCAGGAGAGGGCTCTCCGACATCGTGGTCCCGTTCACCCCGTTGTAGGCGGACATGACGACCCAGACGCCCGCCTCCACCGCGGCCTCGAACGGCGCCAGGTACAGCTCGCGCAGGGTCCGCTCGTCGACGCGGGCGTCGAGGGTGAGCCGTTCGGTCTCGGAGTCGTTGGCGACGTAGTGCTTGGCGGTGGCCGCCACCCCGCCCGCCTGGATGCCCCGGATGCAGGCGGCGCCGATCCTGCCGGTCAGCAGGGGGTCCTCGGAGTAGCACTCGAAGTGGCGCCCGCCGAGCGGCGAGCGGTGCAGGTTGAGCGTCGGGGCGAGCAGGACGTCCACGCCCTTGCGCCGCGCCTCGTCGGCGAGCAGCCCGCCCAGCAGCTCCACCAGGTCGTCGTCCCAGGTGGCGGCCAGCGCGGTCGCGGAGGGCAGGGTGAGGGAGGTGCTCCGTTCGTCCCAGCCCTGCCCGCGCACGCCGACCGGGCCGTCGGAGGTGACCATGGCCCGCAGCCCGATGCCCGGCTCCGCGTGGGTGGACCACACGGTCGCCCCGGCGAGCAGCCGCACCTTGCGTTCCAGGTCCAGCTTCTCCACCAACCGGTCGAGCTCGTCGATGCCCACGTGTGTTTCCCTTCGCTGTTGGAGAGCGCTCTCCAGTACGTCACGACGGTCCCGCGCTGTCAATGTCGGGAATTGTCCGGGAGCGGACACGCCCCCGTACCGGGAGAAGGCCCCGTGTCGAGAAAAAGCCGGAAAAAGCACGTGCCCGGCCCCGGCCCACGGGTGCCGGAGTCCGGGGCACCCGAGGCCGGAGCCGAGCACATGCGGTAGAGGAGGGTCAGGGAGGACCGGGAAAGGTCAGGGGAGCTCGAAGTTCTCCGTGAGGGCGGCGCCGCGGTGCGGCTTGTACAGGTCGTAACCGCGCGGGTTGCACTGGAGGCCACCGTTGATGCAGTGGGTCACCAGGGCGTCCAGGATGGCGGGGTTGTCCCAGGCGTTGAAGAAGTCGTAGTGCCAGGTGTAACCGCGCCCGCTGGCCAGCCGCGCCTGCGACAGGTCACCGCTGGCGGGGAAGGCGATCTTGAACTCCAGCATCGGCACCGCCACCGGGTGGCTGGGCGGGCAGTAGCCGCTGACGGGGTAGGACATGTGGGTCTTGTGGTTGGCGCTGTCGAGGTTGACGCCATCCCAGCAGCTCGGCGCCTGATAGCGGACGTTCACCTGGCTGCCCGCGACGCAGGACGTCGGGATGTCCCAGCTCTTGGAGATGTCGCCGCACTCGAAGCCCTCGACGGCGCCCGGGGAGTCACGGAACTCGGCGAGCGTCGCGGTCGGGCTGCCTACGACGAAGCGCAGGCCCTGCGGGAAGGGCTGCACCTCCCAGTAGTTGAGGATGCCGGACTTGTAGTAGATGACCTGGTTGCCGGTCGGCTCGATCAGCTGGGTGCCCTTGTAGAAGCTCGGGAACCAGTAGGCAGACCTGTCGTGCGGGTTGGTGCACGAGGTGCCGCCGCCGAGGAGCGACGACTGCGTGCTGTGCGCGTTGGTCGTCCTGTTGCCGACAAAGGTGTGCATGTGCGAGGCGCCGGGCAGGCCGGGGTAGATGATCGGGTCGTCGGGCCGGTTCGCCGTCGGGGAGCAGTTGGCCTGGAACTCGTGGTGCGTCACCTCGTCGGTGAACGTCGGCTTCGGCCTCGGGGTGACCGGGGAGCCGCCGGTGCCGTACACCTTGAACTCCCACAGCGAGTAGCCGTAGCCGGTGCCTCTGGCGGTGCCGTACAGCCGCACGTACCGGCCGGAGCCCGAGACGGTGAGGGTCTGGGTGCCGCCGGTGCCGGTGGTGGTCGAGTAGACGTCGGTCCAGGACGAACCGTTGGCCGAGGTCTGGATCTTGAACGACCTGCCGTACGCGCCCTCCCAGTTGAGGACGACCTGGGAGATCGTCGCGGTGCCGCCCAGGTCGACCTGGAGCCACTGCGGGTCGGCGGCGGCGCTGGCCCACCGGGTCGTGTTGTTGCCGTCGAAGGCGGCGCCGGCGCCGTAGCCGCCTCCCTCCGAGGAGGAGGCGGTCGCGGGCCGGCTCTGGGAGATCAGGCCGTCCGCCGCGCTGGCGGGGGAGATGATCGCCAGACCGGCCGCGACCAGCGCGGTGATCGCGGCGGCGACCAGTCCCAGTCGGAATCTGACTGGACTTCGGGATGGGCGCATTGCCTCTCCTTCAGTGGGGGGTGGCCGTTGGGAACGGCACAGGGAGAGCGCTCTCCTACGAGGTTGATCCCCCCTGTTGCGAATTGTCAAGACGACAGCCAACCCAATCTGAAACCCGCCGTTCACGTCACCGACACAGGGGCGCGCCCGTCTTCTCTTCGCGGACGTGTCAGTGGACGTGCGAGAAGGTGGTCTTTGAAGGGATATGTCCACTGGGAAGAAGTTTCCGGTGCGTGAGCAGCGCGTTTCGACCTCGCGGAAAGTAGGGCCTTGACACCGCTCGGCGCACGGGAGCACCCTCGGTTACGGAGAGCGCTCTCCCCCCTCGCCGTCCCCTGGCGGGCATCCCCCTTTCGAGGAGAGATCGTGTATCCAGCTCGTAGTTCGGGCCGCTTCCGGTTGGGCCTGGTCATCGCCGCTCTGGCGGCACTGGTCCTGTCCGGGCTGGCATTCACCGGCCCCGCGGCGGCGGCCGACGGCCTGCTGTCGCAGGGCAAGACGGCGACGTCCTCGTCATCCGAGGGCGCCGGTTACGTCGCGTCGCTGGCGGTCGACGGAAACCTGACGGGCACCCGGTGGGCCAGCGCGTTCAGCGACCCGCAGTGGCTCCAGGTCGACCTCGGCGAGACGGCCACGATCAGCCGGGTGGTGCTGACCTGGGAGGCCGCGTACGGCAGGGCCTTCAAGATCCAGACCTCGGCCAACGGCTCGTCCTGGACCGACATCTACTCGACCACCACCGGCACCGGCGGCACCCAGACCCTGGACGTGACCGGTTCCGGCCGGTACGTACGGATGCACGGCACCGCCAGAGGCACCGGCTACGGCTACTCGCTGTGGGAGTTCCAGGTCTACGGCAGCACCGGCGGCCCCCAGGAGCCTGAGGAGCCCGGGGAGCCCGGCACCTGGACCGAGGTGTGGCAGGACGACTTCAACGGCTCGGCCGGCACCTCCCCCTCGGCCGCCAACTGGATCCTGCGCACCGGCACCTCCTACCCCGGCGGCGCCGCCAACTGGGGCACCGGCGAGGTCGAGACCATGAGCGCCTCGACGGCGAACGTCTACCTCGACGGCACCGGCAACCTGAACATCAAGGCGATCAAGGACGGCGCGGGCAACTGGACCTCCGGCCGGATCGAGACCCAGCGCACCGACTTCGCGCCGCAGCCGGGCGAGCTGCTCAGGTTCAGCGCCCGGCTCAAGCAGCCCGACGTCGCGAACGCCCTGGGCTACTGGCCCGGCTTCCGCGCGACCGGCGCCGCCTACCGCGGCAACTACAACAACTGGCCGTCCGTCGGCGAGACCGACATCATGACCGGCGTCAACGGCCGCAACCAGCTGGCCAACACCCTGCACTGCGGCACCGCGCCCGAGGGCGTGTGCAACGAGTACAACGGCCGGACCAGCGGTTTCGCCACCTGTGACGGCTGCCAGACCGGCTACCACGAGTACGCCCAGGTCATCGACCGCACCAAGACCGACGAGGAGATCCGCTTCTACCTCGACGGCAGGCAGACCTGGGTCGTGCGCCAGAGCCAGGTCGGCGTCACCGCGTGGCGGGCGGCCCTGCACCACGGCTTCTACCTACGCCTCGACCTCGCCATCGGCGGCTCGCTGCCCAACGCGCTCGCGGGCGGCACGACGCCGACCGCCGCCACCACCTCAGGCGGCGTGCTCAGCGTCGACCGGATCTCGGTGGCCAAGCAGACCGGCACCACACCCACCGCGATGACCGACCCGGCGACCCCGGCCGGGCCGAGCGTCGTCAGGGTGACCGGCACGCAGGGCAACTGGCAGCTCCAGGTGAACGGCGCCCCGTACGTGGTCAAGGGCCTGACCTACGGCCCGCCGCAGGCCGCGGCCGACGGCTACATGCGCGACCTCAAGAACATGGGCGTCAACACGATCCGCACCTGGGGCGTCGACGACACCCACACCCCGGCGCTGCTGGACAAGGCCGCCCAGCAGGGCATCAAGGTCGTCGTCGGGCACTGGCTCAACCAGGGCGCCGACTACGTCAACGACACCGCGTACAAGACCAGCGTGAAGAACGAGATCGTCGCCCGCGTCAACGCCCTCAAGAACCGCCAGGGCGTGCTCATGTGGGACGTCGGCAACGAGGTCATCCTCACCATGCAGGACCACGGCCTGTCCGCCGAGGTGGTCGAGCAGCGGCGGGTGGCGTACGCGAAGTTCGTCAACGAGGTGGCGCAGGCGATCCACGCCGCCGACCCCAACCACCCGGTCACCTCCACCGACGCGTACACCCACGCGTGGACCTACTACAAGGCCCACTCCCCCGCCCTCGACCTGCTCGCGGTCAACTCCTACGGCGCCATCCACACCGTCAAGCCGGACTGGATCAGCGGCGGGTACACCAAGCCGTACATCGTCACCGAGGCCGGGCCCGACGGCGAGTGGGAGGTTCCCAACGACGTCAACGGCGTCCCCAACGAGCCGACCGACCTGCAGAAGCGTGACCAGTACACCGCGAGCTGGAACGCGATCAAGGGCCACCCCGGCGTCGCGCTCGGCGCGACCGAGTTCCACTACGGCCTGGAGAACGACTTCGGCGGGGTGTGGCTCAACACCACCACCGGCGGCTGGCGCAGGCACGGCTACCACTCGCTCAAGGCGGCCTACACCGGGCAGCCCTCGACGAACACCCCCCCGGAGATCACCTCGATGACGGTCGGCTCGCAGACCGCCGTCCAGGCCGGGAAGACCTTCACCGTCGAGGTCGCCGCGACCGACCCGAACAGCGACCTGATCCGCTACAACCTGATGTTCAGCAACAAGCACATCAACGGCAACCGGGGCTTCGACAACGTCAGGTTCGTCCAGACCGGCCCCGGCAGGTTCACGGTGACCGCGCCCGAGCAGATGGGCGTGTGGAAGGTGTACGTGTACGCCTTCGACGGGCACGGCAACGCGGGCATCGAGCAGCGGTCGTTCCGCGTCGTCCCGCCGACGGTCGCCGGGACCAACGTGGCGCTCGGCAAGCCGACCACCGCCTCCTCCTACCAGCCGACCGGCGACGGCGGCCCGTTCACCGCGAACCGGGCCACCGACGGCAGCTTCACCTCCCGGTGGGCCAGCGAGTGGGCCGACCCGCAGTGGATCCAGGTGGACCTCGGCGCGACCACCACCATCAGGCACGTCCAGCTCGGCTGGGAGGGCGCCTACGGCAGGGCGTACCAGATCCAGACCTCCACCAACGGCTCGACCTGGACCAACGTCCACTCCACCACGACCGGCGACGGCGGGTTCGACTCCGTCGACCTCAACGCGTCGGCCAGGTACGTCCGGGTGAACCTCACCCAGCGCGGCACGGCGTACGGCTACTCGCTGTGGGAGTTCGGCGTCTACAGCTAGGCGCGGTCAGTCAAACGCGGTCAGTTAAACGTGGTCAGTTAGGCGTCTGCAGCTAGGCGTGTTCAGTTAGGCGTGTTCAGTTAGGCGTGGACCGCACGCGGAGAGACCCGGCCCGGGAGGCACGTGCCCGGACCGGGTCTCTCTACGTCTCCACGCAGCCCTGGCGAGGGGGAGACGCGACCGCCACGCGGAGCGTGCCGGGGCCGGTGGGTGACCGAAGTCGTATCCAAGGCAGCTACAAGATCATCTTGAAATCATGCCCGCACCGGATTCGCCGTCCGTAACGCCGCAGGTCGTCGACCTCGCCGGACGGCGCCCTCCCACCCGCGACCACTCCCCCGATCATGGACGGAACGATGACCAGCCCCTATCAGATGCAGGACCCGCAGTACGGCCACGGACAGCACCCCCAGGCCGCCTACCAGCAGACGTACCAGCCCGCGCCCACGCAAAAGGGGTTCTTCGGCCGCCTTTTCGATTTCAGCTTCGACCACTATGTGACGACGAGCATCATCAAGGTCATCTTCACCGTCATCGTGGTGGTCCACACGCTGTGGATACTCGGGTTCTCGATCTACGCCTTCAGCACGAGCACGGCGGCCGGCGTCACCGCGCTCCTGCTCGCACCGATCACCTGGTTCCTCGCCATCCTGTTCACCCGCGTGTGGATGGAACTGCTGGTGATCATCTTCAAGATCAAGGAGGACCTGGGAGCGATCCGAGGTCGCGGCGGGTTCTGAGACGTCCGGCCCGGCGGTCACGTCCACTCCCGCGACGGCCGCCGGCACGGCGCCTGGACCGCGACGCGGTGAGACGCGGCTCCTAGATCGCTCCGACTAGATCGCTCCGACGTACACCCAGCCGCCCCCGTGCCGGGCGAAGCGGCTGTGCTCCTCCATGTGACCCGCCTCGCCGCGCTCGACGTAGTGGGCGCGGAAGCGGACGGTGCCCTCGGTGTGGAAGGAGCTGCCGCCGGTCGTCTCCAGCACCTCCAGGCGCGTCCACCGGACCGAGCCGTCGAGCTCGACGGCGGGTGGACGCGTCGACGGATGCCAGGTGCGGAGAAGATACCCGGCGTCCCCGACACCGAAGGCGCTGAACCGCGACCGCATCAGCGCCTCGGCCGTGGGCGCGGGCACCGCCCCCCGGTGCAGCCGCCCGCAGCAGTCCCCGTACGACGCGGGCAGCCCGCACGGACACGAGGCGGCGGACGCGGGAGTGGAACGGACTCGGGGTCGTGGATCACGTCGTGGCACGTCCCCCAGTATGCCCGCGCGCCCCACCAGGCCCGTTCCCGGCGCCCGCCTCGGCCAGGCGACCTACGAGACACGCCCCTGGCGCTCGTCACCGGCGTCGAAGAAGGTGTCGAGATACTTCTCCGGTTCGAGGTCGCTGTCCCTGATGAGGGAGAAGACCTCCGTGCCCGGCTCGATCACGTCGTCCGGCAGCCGGTACGCCCGGGCCAGCCCCAGATACCGCATCGCCCCGTCCGAGCCGTACTCCGCCGCCTCACGCTCCGCCATGACGATGGCCTGGTCGAACGAATCGGCCTTCCACAGCGTGACCCGTTCCTCGTAGGCGTCACGTGGCGACTCCCAGCGGAAGACACATCGGACGGAGTACCAGCCGGTGTCGGGTGAAGATCTCACCCCACCATGATGCAGGACGGCGGGCCCGCCCGGTTTCCGCTGAAGCGGCGACGGGACAGGGCACCGCCGCAGGCGTGACGCGCCTGCTCAAGGAGAGTGCCATCGGATGACTTCCTCATCGGACACCTCGGTACGCGGTCAGGCGGGGAAGTCCGCGGGCGAACTCCGTCTCGTCCCCGAAATCCCACTCCTCCCCGTCGAAGGCCGCACCGATGAGAGGGAACTTCCCGCGCACTCCCCGGGCGTGTACGGCGTCCCCCAGACGCACCACGTCCAGGCCCGTGGCCTTCTCGTAGGGACCGAACGTCACGTAGCCGAGGAGCTCGAACTCCGGTTCCTCCTCCGCCGACCACACGGGAAACTCGTCGTTGGCGAGTCTCTCGCGGCGTACCTCCAGCGGGCGCAGGAACTCGGGTAGTTCGATCACGCGATCCGGACCGGCCGCCACCTGTTCGAACGCCGCGCGTCCCAGGCTCACGAGCCATTTCACGAAGTACTCGAAGCCGTCCAGTGACCCCCATCTGGTGCCGGTCTCCCGGCCGGACCGCTCGATCAGTTCCCAGAAGGCGTTCTCGTCCATGAGACGTGATCTTGGCATTCACGGGCATCCGTGTACACGTCCGCGGCGCATGAGACCAGGGGACCTCCACCCGTCACGTGCGAAACCCGGTCCGCGGGCGTGTTCCGGACCGGGTTTCCGCTGCTTGGCGACCTACTTGAGGAGCTGCCTGGCCATCACCACGCGCTGGATCTGGTTCGTGCCCTCGTAGATCTGGGTGATCTTCGCGTCGCGCATCATGCGCTCGACCGGGTAGTCGCTGGTGTAGCCGTACCCGCCCAGGAGCTGGACGGCGTCGGTGGTGATCTCCATGGCGGCGTCGGAGGCGGCGCACTTGGCGGCGCTGGAGAGGAAGGTGAGGTCCTTCTGCGGCTCTCCGCGCATGGCCAGCTCGGACCTGGCCGCGGCGGCGTAGGTGAGCTGGCGGGCGGCCTCCAGCTTCATGGCCATGTCGGCGACCATGAACTGGACGCCCTGGAAGTCGGCGACGGCCTTGCCGAACTGCCTGCGCTCCTTGACGTAGCCGATCGCGTAGTCCAGCGCGCCCTGGGCGATGCCGAGCGCCTGGGCGGCGATGGTGATGCGGGTGTGGTCCAGGGTGGCCAGGGCGGTCTTGAAGCCGGTGCCGGGCTCGCCGATCATCCGGGACGCGGGGATCCGCACGTTCTCCAGGATGACCTGCCGGGTCGGGGAGCCCTTGATGCCGAGCTTGCGCTCCTTGGCCCCGAAGCTGACGCCCTCGTCGCCCTTCTCCACGACGAACGCGGAGATGCCCCTCGCCCCGGCGCCCGGCTCGGTGACGGCCATCACCGTGTAGTACTCCGACACCCCGGCGTTGGTGATCCACATCTTGGCGCCGTCGAGCACGTAGTGGTCGCCGTCGAGGACCGCGCGGGTCTTCATCGCGGCGGCGTCGCTGCCCGCCTCGGCCTCCGAGAGGGCGTACGAGAACATCGCGTCACCTCCCGCGACCGGCGTGAGGTAGCTCCGCTTGAGCTCCTCGGAGGCGGAGAGCAGCAGCGGGACGGTGCCGAGCTTGTTGACGGCGGGGATCAGCGAGGACGAGGCGCAGGCCCGCGCCACCTCCTCGATGACGATCACCGTCGCGAGGGCGTCGGCACCGGCACCCCCGTACTCCTCGGGGATGTGCACGGCGTGCAGATCCGCCGCGACGAGCGCCTTGTAGCTGTCCGCCGGGAACTCCGCGGTCTCGTCGGCCGCGGCGGCGTGGGGGGCGATCTTCTCGTCGGCGAGGGCGCGGACCGTCTCACGGAGCATCTCGTGCTCCTCGGGCAGTGCGTAGAGAGGGTAGCTCATGGGCAAATAGTAGGACGTCCAACAAAACCTGGAGCGCTCCACCCCAGGTGATATGTACCCCGGCGTTTGCGCAGGTGGCAAAGTGGAAGCGCCAGATGCCGGTACCCTGTCGGCAAAGAATTGGGCAGAACCGAAAGGAGCACCAGTGGCCTACCGCCTGACGATGGTGGGAACCGGATACCTCGGTGCGACGACGTCCGCGTGCATGGCCGAGCTGGGCTTCGAAGTCCTCGGCGTCGACGTGGACGCGGAGAAGATCGACCGCCTGCGGGCCGGCGATCTGCCCATCTACGAACCGGGTCTGCAGGAGATCCTGCGCCGCAACCTGGCCAACGGGCGGCTGCGCTTCACCACCTCGTACGAGGAGGCCGCGGCCTTCGGTGACGTGCACTTCCTGTGCCTGGGCACCCCCCAGAAACCGGGGGAGTACGCGGCCGACGTGTCCTACCTGGACGCCGCGATCGAGTCGCTCGCCCCCCACCTCGACCGCGAGTGCCTGATCGTCGGAAAGTCGACCGTCCCGGTCGGCACCGCGCAGCGCCTCGCCGACAAGCTGGCCAGGCTCGCCCCCATCGGCGCGGGCGCCGAGCTGGCCTGGAACCCCGAGTTCCTCCGCGAGGGCTTCGCGGTGAAGGACACCCTGCACCCCGACCGGATCGTGCTCGGCGTCGCCTCCGACAGGGCCGAGAAGGTCATGCGGGAGGTGTACGCCTCCATGCTGGCGATGGGCACCCCGATGGTGATCACCGACTACCCCACGGCCGAGCTGGTCAAGGTGGCCGCCAACGCCTTCCTCGCCACGAAGATCTCCTTCATCAACGCGATGGCCGAGGTCTGCGAGGCCGCCCACGCAGACGTCAAGCAGCTGTCCCTGGCGCTGTCCTTCGACGACCGCATCGGCGGCAAGTTCCTCAACCCCGGTCTCGGCTTCGGCGGCGGCTGCCTGCCCAAGGACATCCGCGCCTTCATGGCGCGGGCCGGCGAGCTCGGCGCCGACCAGGCGCTGACCTTCCTGCGGGAGGTCGACGCGATCAACATGCGCCGCCGCGCCCGCATGGTCGACCTGGCCCGCGAGCTGGCCGGGGGTTCCTTCCGAGGCTGTACGGTCGCGGTGCTCGGCGCCGCGTTCAAGCCCAACTCCGACGACATCCGCGACTCGCCCGCCCTGGACGTCGCCGTCAAGATCAGTGAGCAGGGGGGCCGGGTCACCGTCTACGACCCCGTCGCCCAGGAGAACGCCCGCAAGGCCCACCCCGGGCTCTCGTACGGCGCCTCAGCCCTCGACGCGGCCAAGAACGCCCACGTCGTGCTGCTGCTGACCGAGTGGCAGGAGTTCATCGCGATGGACCCCGAGGAGCTGGGTGCCGTGGTGGCCTCCCGCAAGATCGTCGATGGTCGCAACGCCCTCGACGCCGAGACCTGGCGGGCCGCCGGCTGGCACTACCGCGCCCTGGGCCGCCCCTGAGCACGGCCCTGGGCGCGGCCCGTCCCGTCGCGCCCCCCGTCCCGGACATGACAACGGGCTCCCGGTAGATACCGGGAACCCGCCGGGTAAGCGTCGACTTCTCAGAAATCACATGGGTCGCCATGGCCTTATCGCGTCACCAGCCCCAGTAGTACCAGCGGCGCCAGCGACGACGGCGCCAGCGGCGGCGGCGACGCCAGTAGGGATCGTGGGCGGGCCAGGCCCCTCCCGGGAACATTGAGATACCCATAGGGACGCCCCCCTTTCGCAGTAATCTCTCGGATATGACAATTACTACGATATGGGACATATCAACGCAAAACGGACAGAAGCCCTTCTAGATTAGTTATAGAAGGTTTTTGGTGGCCATTACGGTGAGGCCACTCTCGTCGTGGTGAATGCGCGATGCCTCGCGAAACCACTTCTTCCTGTGCGTTCGACAAAAGGGTCTTTACCCTCGCGAGAAACCCGCGGCCGCGCGGGCGAGCCCCGTGGGGGCCGCGTCTCCCGCCGGCCGACCTGGTACGCGACCCGATCGCGGCCATCGGGGAAAGCGCCGGGAGAGTCGCGGCTCGGGGAAAGCCCTGGAGACTCGCGACGAAGGCCCCTGCCTGTCCCGGTCCCATCTGGCCGGTTGCCGAACCGGCCGAGGTCAGTTGTCGAACTCGCCGAGCTTCACGCCCCCGACGAAGGCGTCCCACTCCGAGCGGGTGAAGAACAGCTTCGGCCCGTCGGGATTCCTGGAATCGCGCAATACGTAAAGAGAACCCGAACCGGCCTTGTGTCCCTCCGCGGGGGCCTCGACCACGGCCACCTCGACGCAGTTGCCACCGTCGTCCCCCTCCGGGGCCGCCCTGCGCCAGACGGCCTTGCTGAGGTCTGCTTCCACGTCGTCTCACCTTCGCTGTGTCGGCGGCCGCCCGGGGGCGGGGTCTTCGAGCGGATCGCCCCGCGACGCCGGCGCGCCTCCGTCACGTCCGGGAGCGACCCGTGACGTGCCCTGCGGCGACGGCCCGCAGAGCGCCGGGCTCCACGGACGGCGGCGGGCTCCACGGACGGCGGCTCCGCGAACGGCGGCGGGTTCCACGGACACAGTATCCGGACCGCCGGCGACGTCCGCAACGACAACCGTCCACACCGGCTTCGTCGACGTCACCGAGAACACCGCGCACATCACGCACATCACGCGCGACGCGAACGTCGAGAGCCCAGCCAGGCCCGACGACGCCTCCCCCGGGATCCGGGGGCGAGGCCGGCAGAGGCTAGCGTGCCGACACGGAACTCCCGGCGGAGTCGACGGGCTTCTGGCTCTCGCCGGCACCCAGACTGCCGAACACCGCCAGCACAGCCATCGTGAGTCCGAGGATGGCGCGGATAGCGTTCCTCATGGTTCTCGACCTCCAAGATATTTGAGGATTTTCCCCTTCCCTCCGCGTCCCCATCTATCCGCGATGCTGTCAAGCCATCGGTCAAAAGTGCTTATATCAGGCGCCGAGCTGGGCGGCCTCGGCCCGAAGTTTCTCGCCCTTGGCGTGAGCCTGATCCTTGAGCGCGCGCTGGAACGCCTCCATCCTCCCCCGCAGCCCCTCGTCGGCGGCGGCGAGGATCCGCACGGCCAGCAGGCCCGCGTTGCGGGCACCGCCGACGGCGACGGTCGCGACGGGAACCCCCGCGGGCATCTGGACGATCGAGAGGAGGGAGTCGAGGCCGTCGAGATACCTCAGCGGGACGGGGACGCCGATCACCGGCAGCGGGGTCACCGACGCGAGCATGCCCGGCAGGTGGGCGGCTCCTCCGGCACCCGCGATGATCACCTTCAGCCCGCGCCCGGCCGCCTCCGCGCCGTACGCGATCATCTCCTCGGGCATGCGGTGCGCGGAGACCACGTCGGCCTCGAACGCCACCCCGAACTCGGCCAGCGCCTCGGCGGCGAGTTTCATCACCGGCCAGTCGGAGTCGCTGCCCATGACGATGCCGACGGTGGTCATTGCGTCTCCTTGCCTCGCGGCCCGGGGGCCGCGCGCGTTCGCGGTGGTGCCGTGGTCCACGCCGGTACGGCGCGTCCGGCGGCGCGGGGGGCTCCGGAGGGTCCCGGCGCCCATTCTCTCGACGGCCCGGGGTTCCGGACGGACCGGCCGGCTCACCGGCTCAGGTGTATCTTCCCTCGGTGAGGTAGACGGCGGCGTGCCGGGCACGCGCGCGGACCTCGTCCAGGTCGGTGCCCATCGCGGTGACGTGGCCGATCTTGCGGCCCGGCCGCACCTCCTTGCCGTAGAAGTGGACCTTGATTCCCGGGTCGTGGGCCATCACGTGCTCGTACCGGGAGAAGATGTCGGGATCGTCGCCGCCCAGGAGGTTGGCCATCACCACGACGGGGGCGGTCGGCGCGGGCGACCCGAGCGGGAGGTCGAGGACCGCGCGCAGGTGCTGCTCGTACTGGGAGGTGCGGGCCCCGTCGATCGTCCAGTGGCCGCTGTTGTGCGGGCGCATGGCCAGCTCGTTCACCACCAGCCCCGAGGGGGTGGCGAACATCTCCACGGCGAGCAGCCCGGTCACGCCCAGCTCCTTGGCGATGGTGAGGGCGATCCGCTGGGCCACCGCGGCCCACTCGGGGTCGAGGCCGGGGGCGGGGGCGATCACCTCGACGCAGATGCCGTCGCGCTGGACGGTCTCCACCACCGGGTAGCTGACCCCCTGCCCGTGCGGCGACCTGGCGACCAGCACGGCGAGCTCACGCTCGAACGGCACGAACCCCTCGGCCAGCAGCGGCACGCCGGAGGCGAGGACCTCGGTCGCGTCGTCCGCGGAGCGGCAGATCCAGACCCCGCGCCCGTCGTAGCCGCCCCGGACCGCCTTGAGCACGACCGGCCAGCCGTTCTCCGCCGCGAACCCCTCGACGTCGGCGGCCGTCCCGACCCGCCGCCAGGGCGGGCAGGGAACGCCGATCGCGGTCAGCCGCTCACGCATCACCGCCTTGTCCTGGGCGTGGACGAGCGCGTCGGCCCCGGGACGCACGGCGAAGCCGTCGTCGGCCAGGGCCCGGACGTGCTCGGTGGGCACGTGCTCGTGGTCGAAGGTGACCGCGTCGCATCCCTTGGCGAGATCGCGCAGGTCGGCCAGGGACCGGTAGTCACCCAGACGCACATCGGCGATCACGCGGGCGGCGCTCTCGTCGGTCGAGTTGGCCAGGACCCGCAGCTCGATGCCGAGGGCGATGGCCGCCTGCTGTGTCATCCGGGCCAGCTGGCCCGCTCCGATCATGCCGACGACGGGGCCGATGGGACTGGCCAAAGAAGGGCTGCTCACAGCGGTTAAGTTTACTGTCACGCCGTACGCGGCCAGGCGGTGGGCGGACGGCAGGCCGCCGGAGGGCGGCGGAGGGCGGCGGCCGGGTGCCTGCCGGGGATCCACTGGGTCGGCCCGCCGCGCCGGCCGTACCGGTCCGTCACGCCGGCCGGGTCAGCCCGTCACGCCGGGCGGTCAGGTCGGTCCGCCGGGTCGGTCCTCCGGGTCAGCCCGTCGTGAGGGTGGCGAGGCCGCGGCGCATGCCGGTCGTGGCGAGTTCGGAACCGTTGCCGATGATCTCGGTGGCGACGAGCACGACCTCGGTCGCGGTCAGCTTCGCGGTTCTGGTCCTGCCGGTGAAACCGCGCAGGTCGGCCCTGCCGTAGATGGGGTGGGCCAGCGCGGAACGGCCCTGACGGGCTCTCTGCCGGTATTCGATCTCCAGGGCGTGGATGACCAGGGCGCCGCCGGTGGGCAGCAGCAGGGCGCGCTGGGGGCCGACGAGCAGGCGGACGTCGGCGGTGAGGCGGTCGGGCCGCACCTTCGGCGGGCGCCTGGCCAGGTCGTCGAAGAGACCGCGGATCGGGTCGCCCTTGGGGAAGGTCACCCCGCTCACCCCCGCCGGGTCGGTCAGGTAGGCCAGGTAGCGCTGCGGCACGAGACGGGCCTTGACCCCCGCGTCGGGGTCGTCGGCGGGGACCGCGCCCTCGGTCGGCTCGCGGATCTCGCCCTGGATCGGGATGGGTCCCGCGCCGAGCCGCCACTCGCCGCCCTCCTGGAGGAACAGGAAGTAGGCCGGGTCGGGCTCGCGGGCCAGGGCGACGAACCAGCGGTCCTCGCCGTCGACGCCGGGCAGGTACAGCTCCACGTCGCCGTAGGACTTCCTGGCGGGGGCTGGGCGGCCGTTCCGGGTCGCCTCACAGGCACGGCCGCCCAGCGCTCTCTCCGCCCAGGTGGTGAGCTTCTCGACGGTCGCGCAGTCCCGGTCGCGCCAGGCGTCGTCGAGCCTCTTCAGCTGCGCGAAGGCCTTGGAGGCCTCGGCGAGCTGCACCCCGGCGGACGCCTCGCGCGACGGGCCGATCTCGGGGGCGGTGCCCGGCGTGCCGCTCCGCGCGCCGCAGCCGGTCGTCATCGACAGACCGAGGATCAGGGCGAGGAGTCGGCGGCGCAAGGGTTGATCCCCGGGGTAGTGGCCGTCGCGTACGGCAGTCCGTCTGGACCGATCACGGGAGGTGAAAGTTTCAGGGACTTCCCGTGGTCTGGGGGATCAGCGTAACGCCAGCGCTCCCATTTATCCGGTGTTATGCGACATTCGGAGAAAAAGTCCCTGCTGACTGCTATGGACATCAACGGGTCAACCTCGCGCGGATCACGCCTCCTCACCGGTAGCCTGGCCCGAAGAGCGTTCGAGGTCCTCCGATGTGGCGGATCGGCAGCCGACCCCCGAAAGGACCGTGCAGGAACCGTGGAGTTTCTCCGAGGCGCCTACCGGCGGCTCGCCGAGCTGGCGCGAGAGCTGGCGAAGTTCGGGACGATCGGCGCGGTCGCCTTCGTGATCGACTACGGCGGCACCAACCTGCTCAGGTTCGGCCTCGACTGGGGACCGCTCACCTCCAAGGTCATCGCCACGATCGTCGCGGCCACCTTCGCCTACGTCGGCAACCGCTACTGGACGTTCAGGCACCGCGAGCAGAGCGGCCTGGCCCGCGAATACTTCCTGTTCTTCGTGCTCAACGGCATCGGCCTGCTGATCTCGCTGCTGATGCTCGGCTTCGTGACCTACACCCTGGGCCTGCAGGACGCGCTGAGCTACAACATCGCCCTGATCGTGAGCACCGCCCTCGGGACCCTGTTCAGGTTCTGGTCGTACAAGAAGTGGGTCTTCCTGCCCGGCGCGACACCGGCCGACGCCGTCCCCGGCACGCCACCGACCCCGCCCACGACACCGAACAGCCAGGTCAACGGCCACATGTATCTCCTGAACAAGACCCCGGAGGAGAACGCGCCGCCCCCCGGCCCGCGCCAGTAGGCTCCGGCCCCGCGCCGGTCTCCCGACTCCGGCCCCCCGGCCGGCGGGTGCGTCCGCCGGTGGCCGATCCCCGCCCGCGACCGGGAGCCGCACCCCGGAGAGCCGCACCCCGGAGCCCTCGGCGAAGCGCTCAGGCGGGCCCGCGCACGACGCGGTTCCTGCCCGGCTCGCCCACCTGGCGCAGGAAGAACGCGAACGCCGCCGGACGCGCCCGTACGAGCTCCAGGCGCCCCCCGTCGGCGGCGGCCAGCGTCCTGGCGAGGGGCAGGCCGAGACCCGTGCTGCCGCGCCCGCTCACGTTCCGTTCGAAGACCCTGGGGGCGAGCTCGTCGGGGATGCCGCTCCCCTGGTCCGCGACCTCGATCACGATGGACCTGTCCCTGGCGCTGGTGGTCACCGTCACCGTGCCGCCGCCGTGTTCCAGCGAGTTCTCCAGCAGGGTGGAGACCACCTGGCCGATGCCACCGCCGGTGCCCAGGGCCTGGAGGCCGCGCGTGCCGATCAGGCTCAGCCGCCGCCCGGCCCTGCGGAACGCCGGGCCCCACTCGATGAACTGCTGATCGAGCAGCACGTCGAGCTCGACGATCTCGGACTGCGCCTGACGCTGCCGTCTGGCGGTGGCCAGCAGCTCGTCGATCACGGCGGTGAGCCGCTCGGCCTGCACGATGGCGGCCTCGCCCTCCTCCTTGACGATTCCCGGCTCGTCGGCGGCGGCGACGATCTCCTCAAGTCTCATGGTCAGGCCGGTGAGCGGGGTGCGGAGCTGGTGGGAGGCGTCGGTCGCGAACTCCCGCTCCCTGGCCAGGAGGTCGGAGATGCGGGTCGCGCTGCGGTCGAGCACCTCGGCCACCCGATCGAGCTCCTGGATGCCGTAACGGTGCTTGCTCGGTCTGGCGTCACCGGAACCGAGCCGCTCAGCGATCATCGCAAGGTCGCTGAGCGGTAACGTCAGGCGGCGCGACTGCACTATGGCGAGCCCGACCGCGACCGCGAGGGCAGCGGCGGCGAGTCCCAGTATGAGGAACAACCACGCGCGAACCTCACGCTCCACTCCCGTCTTGTCCCGGCTGACCGCGACGTACACGCCGTTCTCCGACTGCGCGTCCTCGGTCATCTTCTGGCTCTCGGGGGGCTCGGTGCCCACCGTGATCACCTGGGGGGGCGTCCCCTTCGCGTAGATCTGGATGTAGAGATCGGAATACTTGCGTTCGAGCTGTTGCTCGTCGACGGGCTGGTCTTGGATCCGGGCGTACTCGACCTCCCCGAGCAGGCTTTTGGCATGGGAGGAGAGTTCCTGGGTCGCCTCCTCCTCGATGAGCCGGTTGACCGCCACACCGAGGGGAATGCCGAGCAGCAACACCCCGATGACCGCCACGAGGAGAGTTGAGGAGAGAAGACGGCGGCGCATCTCCTACTCGCGCTCGAACCTGAAGCCGACTCCTCGAACGGTTGTGATGTATCGGGGCTTGGCGGCGTCGTCACCGAGTTTCCGGCGGAGCCACGAGATGTGCATGTCCAGGGTCTTGGTCGAACCCCACCAGTTGGTGTCCCACACCTCGCGCATGATCTGCTCTCGGGTGACCACCTTTCCGGCGTCGCGGACCAGGACCCTCAGCAGGTCGAACTCCTTTGTGGTCAGATGCAGCTCCTTGTCTCCCATCCACGCGCGACGGGAGTCGGCGTCGATGCGCACGCCCTGGACCACGGGCGTCTCGGACGTGCCGCGCCGCAGCAGCGCGCGGACGCGCGCCAGCAGCTCGGCGAGGCGGAACGGCTTGGTCACGTAGTCGTCGGCCCCGGCGTCGAGGCCCACCACCGTGTCGACCTCGTCGACGCGGGCGGTGAGGATCAGCACGGGAGTTCCGTGACCCTCGGCACGGATGCGCCGGGCCACCTCCAGGCCGTCCATCTCGGGCAGGCCCAGGTCGAGAACGATCAGGTCGATGCCACCTGACAGCGCCCGCTCCAGAGCCTGCGGGCCGTCAGGGCTCACCTCTACTTGATAACCCTCGCGGCGCAGGGCTCGAGCCAGCGGCTCGGAAATCGAGGTGTCATCCTCGGCGAGTAGTACACAGGTCATGTTGCGATCGTAGGACCTTAGGGGATCGTTTCCCGGGTACAGCGCGCGGTTTGACTCGTCGTTGACCTATCCATTGACCTGGGCAAACACTGATAAATCCCGGATAGTCATCCCGCAACGGCCGGGGGCCACGGAGTAGGTCTCCCGCATTGGAAGTCCCTCGAAAGCACAGGCCCACCAAAGGATCGACGGACAAAGCAGAACACGCCCTACCGGAAGGGATCCGGCGGGCGTGTTCTGCTCGATTCACCTCAAGACGCCGACGGCGGCTCGGTGTAGCGGGCGAGGTAGAGCTGCTCCCCAAGGCTCCCGATGAGACCCAGCTCGGTCTCCAGGTAGTCGATGTGGTGCTCCTCGTCGGCGAGGATCTCCTCGAAGAGGCGGGCCGAGGTGGCGTCGCCCTTCTCCCGCATCAGGGTGATGGCCGGCTTCAGCCGGGTGACCACCTCAAGCTCGACGTCCAGGTCGGCGCGGAGCTGCTCGGCGACGGTCTGGCCGATGTGCAGGGTGCCCAGCTTCTGGTAGTTGGGCAGTCCTTCGAGGAAGAGGATGCGGTCGGTCAGCTTCTCCGCGTGGCGCATCTCGTCGATGGACTCTTCGCGGGTGTATTTGGCCAGCCTGGTATATCCCCAGTTCTCCTGCATCTTGGCGTGCAGGAAGTACTGGTTGATCGCGGTCAGCTCCGCGGTCAGCTGCTCGTTGAGCAGTTCGATGATTTTCTTGTCGCCCTGCATGGCGGGCTCCTCGTGCTATGCGGTCGGCATCAAATCTTCGGACCGCTTTAGGATCGCACAGATTTTTCGCACGCAAGAAGCGCAGTCGCCACCGGCACCCGTGGCATCGCGGATCTGGCGCGCGCTCCTGGCACCTGCCGAGATGCAGTCGTGCACCTCGTTCTCGGTGACCGCGCGGCAGACGCATACGTACACGGGGATGCGACCTCTCTGGAGACTACCATAGGTTAGGCACACCTAAGCTAACTCATTTGGTAAGGCTTGCCTATGTGAAGTGGGACACACATTCTTAATATCGTCGTCACGAGCACGAATTTCCCGCCGGAAACGCGAACGCGCCCCGGCGAAAACCGGGGCGCGTCGAACGCCGGCCGGCCACGAAACGTGGATCGGCGACGAAAAGCGGATCAGCGGATCAGCGGATCAATGGCCTCTGGCCAGCCATTCCTCCAGGTGCCCCGACTCCGCGCCGATGGAGGTGGAGGCGCCGTGGCCGGTGTGCACGGCCGTCCCCGGCGGCAGGGCGAGCAGGCGCCCCTTGATCGACTCGATGATCGTGTCGAAGGAGGAGAAGGACCTCCCCGTCGCGCCGGGACCGCCGTTGAACAGGGTGTCGCCGGTGAAGACCGCGCCGATGTCGGCCCCGTACAGGCAGACCGCGCCCGGGGCGTGGCCCGGCGTGTGCAGCACGGTCAGCTCGATCCCCCCGGCCGAGAGCACCTGCCCGTCCTCCAGCGGGGTGTACGGCAGGTCGGGGTAGACCATCTCCCACAGCACCTGGTCGGCCGGGTGGAGCAGGATCGGCGCGCCCGTCCGCGCGGAGAGGTCGGCCGCCGCGTCGATGTGGTCGTTGTGCGCGTGGGTGCAGACGATGGCCCTGACCTCGCGATCACCGACCCGCTCGGCGATCGCGGCGGCGTCGTGCGCGGCGTCGACGACGACGACCTCGCTGGCCGAGCCGACGATCCAGACGTTGTTGTCGACGTCCCACGTCCCGCCGTCCAGCGAGAACGTGCCGGAGGTGACGACCCTGTCGATCACAGGACCACCACCGAGCGCAGGACCTCGCCGCGGTGCATCTTGGCGAAGGCGTCCTCGACGTCGCCGATGCCGATCGTCTCGGAGACGAAACGGTCGAGGTCGAGCCGCCCCTGGCGGTAGAGGTCGATGAGCATGGGGAAGTCGCGGCTGGGCAGGCAGTCGCCGTACCAGGAGGACTTCAGCGCGCCGCCGCGCCCGAAGACGTCGAGCAGCGGCAGCTCCAGCGTCATGTCCGGGGTGGGCACCCCGACCAGGACCACGGTCCCGGCGAGGTCGCGGGCGTAGAAGGCCTGCTTGTAGGTCTCGGGGCGGCCGACCGCCTCGATGACCACGTCGGCGCCGTTGCCGCCGGTGAGCTCCTTGACCGTCTCGACCACGTCGGCGGTGCGGGAGTTGACCGTGTGGGTGGCGCCGAAGTCCTTGGCCCAATCGAGCTTGCGGTCGTCCACGTCCACCGCGATGATCTTCGAGGCGCCCGCGAGCCTGGCCCCCAGGATGGCCGCGTCACCGACGCCGCCGCACCCGATGACCGCCACGCTGTCGCCGCGGGTCACCCCGCCGGTGTTGATCGCGGCGCCGATGCCGGCCATCACGCCGCAGCCCAGCAGCCCGGCCACCTGGGCCGGTGCCAGCGGGTCGACCTTGGTGCACTGCCCGGCCGCGACCAGGGTCTTCTCGACGAAGGCGCCGATGCCCAGGGCCGGGCTGAGCGGCGTGCCGTCCTCCAGGGTCATCCTCTGGGTGGCGTTGTGGGTGTTGAAGCAGTACCACGGACGGCCCCGCAGGCAGGCCCGGCAGTCACCGCACACGGCCCGCCAGTTCAGGATCACGAAGTCACCGGGGGCCACCTCGGTGACGCCCTCGCCGACGGCCTCGACCACCCCGGCCGCCTCGTGGCCGAGCAGGAACGGGAACTCGTCGTTGATGCCGCCCTCGCGGTAGTGCAGGTCCGTGTGGCAGACGCCACAGGCCTGGACCGTCACCACGGCCTCGCCGGGGCCCGGATCGGGCACGATGACGGTCTCCAGCGAGACGGGCTCGCCCTTGCCACGCGCGACCACGCCTTGCACGGTGTACGGCATGTCCTGCACCTCATCTGTCATGGTTTCGGCCCTCGCGGGCCCGCTTACCGGTCGGACGGCCCTGGGGCGCCGGCCTCAATGATTACCAGCCCTGCGTAGCACGTACGGCTGCACCACCCCAAGGCCTCGGGCCGGCCGCTGGCGGATGCGGCCGACCTCGACGCCCGGCGTGTCCCTCAGCGCCTCGGCCAGCCTGTCGTCGGCGACGACGGTGCCGGGGCGGGCGATGGCGGTGAGCCTGGCCGCCAGGTTCACCGTGGTGCCGAAGACGTCGCCCATGATCGGCAGCACCGGGCCGTACGCCAGCCCGATCCGCACGTCGGGACCGTACTGGCGGATCGCGCCGACCAGGTCCAGGGCGATCGTCGCGGCCGTCCGCGGGTCGGCCGCGGTGAAGAACACCTCGTCGCCGAGGGTCTTGACCATCCGCCCCCCGTGCTCGGCGACGACGTCGGAGGCCCGCGACTCGAAGCCCTCGACCAGCTCGGCCAGGCCCCGTTCGTCCAGCTCGCGGGAGACCCTGGTGAAGGAGACCAGGTCGGCGAAGCCCACCGCGAGGGTGAGCCTGGCCGGCACGATCTCGTCGGTGAGGTCGGCGAGCGTCAGCAGGCGGGTCCCGGCGGCGGCGAGCTGGGCGCGCCAGACGTGGACCAGCACCTTCTCGAAATCGGGGAGCAGCCGGCGCGAGGTCTCCATGACCGCCGCCAGGTCCTCGTCCGTGGGCCGGCGGCCGGGGTCGAGCATGGCGCCGATCATGATCTCGGCCTGCCACTGGGCGAGCCTCGCCGTCGTCTGGCCGAGCGCCCTCGACATCCGGATGACGGTCCGGTCGTCCAGCAGGCCGCTCTCCATCATCGTCCTGACCCGCTCCAGCACGGCCACGTCCGCGTCGGTGAAGGCCACGGTGTCGTCGGGGAGCGTGGCGAAGCCCAGCGCGCGCCAGATCCGCTCGGTGAGCTCCTGCGGCACCCGGGCCAGGCTCGCCACCTGGATCCGGGTGTACTGGGGAGAACCTCCGACGAAGAGGCGCTCGATCCGCTCGGCCGTCGGGCGCCCGGCGGGGACCTCCGTCTCGTCCCCGCCCTCCCCCGGGCCCGGGAGGTCACGCCCCATGGGTCACCGCCCGCCGGGTTCCGAGGGCTCCCCGTCGGCCGCGTCGTCGATCGCGCGGAACAGCTCGGCCCGCACCTCCTGGATCCGGGGGATGTCCCGCAGCGTGATCCGGCCGTGGTCGCCCGCCGACTCGACGACCAGCGTGCCGCAGCCGAAGAGCCTCTCCACGAGGGTCTGGTCGGCGCTGACCGTGTTCACCTTGGTCATCGGGATGTCGTCGACGGACGTGTTCAGCACCCCCGTGCCGATGGTGAACCGGTGCGAGGTGAGGACGTACGAGGTGTTCTTCCAGCGCAGGTACGGGATGAACGACCACACGGTCAGCAGGACGACGGCGACCACGGCCACCGCGATGAGCGCGTAGGACCGGTACTCGAAGTCGGGCATGAGGAAAAGGGCGGCGCCGGACCCCACGATGATCAGGATCAACGCGAGGAACGGGCCGATAAGTCGCTTCCAGTGAGGGTGGAACGACCTGATCCGTCGCTCCCCCTCCGTCATGTGGTGATCGGGTAGACCCATGGGGCAAATCGTGGCACGCCCGCACGCCCCACGTCATGAGCTGTGGGGTCGAACATGCACGACGTCGCCCGCGCTGAGCGTGTGCTCCTCTCCCCTGGAGCCGACGACCAGGCGTCCGGCGCGGTCGACACCGGTGGCGGTGCCGGTGAGCACCCGCTCGCCGGGCAGCTCCACCCTGACCTCCCGCCCGATTGTGGCGCTGACCGCGAGGTAGGCGGCCCGCAGGCCGCAGGCCTCGACGTCGCCGTTCGCCTCCGACCACTCGCGGTAGTGGGTCTCGATCTCCCGGAGCACCGCGCGCAGGATCGGATCGCGGTCGGCGCAGGCGGCCCCCTCGATGGCCAGGGAGGTGGCGGTCTCCACCGGCAGCTCCTCGGGGCGCACGCTCACGTTGAGCCCGACGCCCACGATCACCGCGCTGTCGATCCGCTCGGCGAGCACCCCGGCGAGCTTGCGCTCGCCGATCAGCAGGTCGTTGGGCCACTTGAGGCGTACGTCGACCTCGGCGACCTTCCGCACGGCCGACGCGACCGCCAGGCCGACGAGCAGGGGGAGCCATCCGTGCTCGGACAGGGGCGGGTCGGGACGCAGGAGGATCGAGAACGTCAGGCTCGAACGAGGTGGAGCGCTCCAGACACGGCCGAGCCTGCCACGTCCGGCGAACTGGGACTCGGCGACGACGACGGCGCCCTGCCGCGCGCCGTCGCGGACGGCGTGCGCGAGATCGGCGTTGGTCGATCCGGTCCTGTCGACCACGGAGATGCCGGACCAGAGTCCACCGGGACGGACCAGCGCGCGGGTGAGCGCCGCCTGGGAGAGCGGCGGGCGGTCGAGATCAGTGAAGGGCGAGTCGAGCACTTAGCCATCTTGCCTCCACTAACGACCCCCTGTTACCGAATTAATCCAATGACCAGGGAATACTGTTATCGAAGTCTGGGTCGGCGGGCAAGGTCCGGCTTTCTGACGGGGCGGGAAACCGTTCAGACGGCGGCGAAAAGAGATTATGAACGCATGAGCAGACATCTCCCCGCGCGGAGCGGTGCCGACGTGGCCGACGTGGCCGGTGTGAAGGACGCTCCGGGCTCCGAGGTGGATCCGGGCTCCGAGGTGGTGGAGGTCGTGCGGAGGCCGGGGCCCACCACCCGGGCGCGGGTCGGGCAGATGCGGTCGGGGACGATCCGCGAGCGCCGGGACGACCTGGCCACCGAGGAGCCGCTGGAGATCCGCATCCAGGCGGGCGAGGAACGCCGCACGGTCGCGATCACCATGCGCACCCCGGGCCACGACTTCGAGCTGGCCGCCGGGTTCCTGTACGGCGAGGGCGTCGCGGCACCGGCGGACATCGGGGCCATCGCCTACTGCACCGACGAGGACGTGCCCCCGGAGGCGCGCTACAACACGGTGACCGTACGGCTGCGCGGCGACGGGCTGCCCGACCTGCCCTCGCTCGACCGGCACTTCATGACCTCCAGCGCGTGCGGCGTCTGCGGTACCGCCAGCCTCGACGCCCTGCGCGGCCGCTGCTCGCCGCTGCCCGGCCAGGAGGACGTGCTGGTCTCCCCCGAGGTCCTGTACGGCCTGCCCGGCAGGCTGAGAAGCGCCCAGGGGATCTTCGGCAAGACCGGCGGGCTGCACGCGGCCGGTCTGTTCACCGCCGGGGGCGAGCCGCTCGCGGTCCGCGAGGACGTGGGGCGGCACAACGCGCTGGACAAGCTGGTCGGCTGGGCCATGATGACCGGGAGGCTGCCGCTGGGCGGTCACGTGCTCATGGTCAGCGGGCGGACCAGCTACGAGATCATGCAGAAGGCCCTCACCGCGGGCCTGCCGGTCGTCTGCGCGGTCTCCGCGCCGTCCTCCCTCGCCGTCGACCTGGCCAGGGAGTTCGGGATGACGCTGGTCGGCTTCCTGCGTGAGGAGCGCTTCAACCTCTACGCGGGCGCGCACCGCATCGGCCCCTGAGCCGCCGCCCGCACCCCGCCCCTCAGGGCATCTCAGATCGAGCCCCGCTCCCCTGAACACCTCAGACCGTCCCGTACCGGCCCTGAGGTGCCCGCTCCGGCCCCTAAAGAGCACTCCTGGCCGGATAGTTCATCCCCGTCCCGAATCGCCGGTATCGGCTTCTGAGCCGTCCACCCGGGCCGGAAGGGTCCCGGGCGGACGGCTCGCGGATCAGCGGATCATCCGGTGTTCTGCAGGCCCGCCGCGACGCCGTTGACCGACAGGAGCAGCAGCGTGGACAGGCGCTCGCGCTCGTCCTCCGACAGCCCCTCGTCGGCGCGGAGGGTGGACAGGGCGCGCAGCTGCAGGTGGGAGAGCGCGTCCACGTACGGGTCGCGGAGCTGCACCGCGCGGGACAGGACCTTGCGGTCCTCCAGCAGCCGGGCGTGGCCGGTGATCTCCAGGACCAGGCGGCGCGTCAGGTCGTACTCGGTCAGGACCTGCTCGACGAAGTCGTCCCTGGCGCCGAGCGCGAGGTAGCGGGCGGCGATGTCGCGGTCGGTCTTGGCCAGCGACATCTCCACGTTGTCCAGCAGCGAGGCGAACAGCGGCCACTCGCGATAGGCGGCGCGCAGCTCGTCCAGGCCCGCCTCGGAGATCACCGCCTCCAGGCCGCTGCCCAGGCCGTACCAGCCAGGCAGGTTGACCCGGGTCTGGGCCCAGGCGAACACCCACGGGATGGCCCGCAGGTCGTCCAGGGAGCGGGGGGCACCGAGGCCGCGCCGGGCGGGGCGGGAGCCCAGGCGGAGCGAGCCGATCTCCTCCAGCGGGCTGACCAGGGAGAACCACTCGGGGAAGCCGGGCGCCTCGGTGAGCCGCCGGTAGGCCTTCTCCGAGGCGGAGGCGACCTGCCCGGCCACGCCGCGGAAGCGCCCCGCCGCGTCGGCCGTACGGGCCTCGATGGACGGGGTGGAGGCGAGCAGCACCGCCGAGGTGACCTGCTCCATGTGGCGGCGGGCGATGGCGTCGTGGCCGTAGCGGGCGAAGATGACCTCACCCTGCTCGGTGACCTTGAACCTGCCGCCGACCGACCCCGGGGCCTGCGCGAGCACGGCCCGGTTGGCCGGGCCGCCGCCCCGGCCCAGGGCGCCGCCCCGGCCGTGGAACAGCGTCAGCGGCACGTCGTGCTCGATCGACCAGGCGGCCAGCTCCTCCTGGGCCTCGTACAGCTTCAGGGTCGCGGCGGCCGGGCCGAGTTCCTTGGCGGAGTCGGAGTAGCCGAGCATGACCTCCAGGCGCCGGTCGGCGGCGAGCCTGGCCTGCACGGCCGGGATCTCCAGCATCCCCGACAGCACGGTGGGGGCGGCGGCCAGGTCGGCGCCCGACTCGAACAGCGGGACCACGTCGAGCCGGGGCGCCCTGTCGCCCAGCGCGTGCGCGGCCAGCGTGTGGACCGCGGCGATGTCGTCGGCCGAGCGGGTGAAGGAGACGACGTAGCGGGAGCAGGCGGTCACCCCGAACCGCTCCTGGATCCAGGCGATCGTGCGGATCGTGGCCAGGACCTCCTCGGTCCGCTCGGAGGTGCGCCCGGCGGCGATGTCCTCCAGCGCGGCGGCGTGGACCTGCGAGTGCTGGCGGACCTCCAGCTCGGCCAGGTGGAAGCCGAACGTCTCGACCTGCCAGATGAGGTGCTGCAACTCCCCGTACGCCTGCCGGTTCGCGCCGGACTCGACCAGCGAGTCCTGGGCGGCGCGCAGGTCGGTCAGGAGCTCCTCGGGCGAGCGGTAGGCCAGGTCGAGGCCGCGCTGCCGGGTGGCCGCGATGCGGGCGGCGACGAACATCAGCCACTGCCGGTGCGGCTCCCTCGGGGAGCGGGTGGCCATCTCCGAGACCACGTCGGGATGGTCGTTCACCGCGCTCGACAGCGCGGCCCGCAGCCCGGCGGAGGCGGGGGTGTAGTCGGCGGTGAGGGTGAGGGAGCGGCCGATCCTGAGCGTGGCGTTCTCCAGGGCGATCAGCACGTGCTCGGCCTGGATGAGCACGGCGTCCCTGGTCACCTTGGAGGTGACGTTCGGGTTGCCGTCGCGGTCGCCGCCGATCCAGCTGCCGTACCTGATGAAGGCGCGGGCCCGCGGCTTCCCGGTGCCGGCCCCGCCGCCGAGCGCGGCGTCCAGGGCGCGGTAGACCTGCGGGACCACCCGGAAGAGGGTCTCGTCGAAGGCCGCCATCGCGGTGCGGACCTCGTCCAGCGGGTCGAGCTTGGTGGACCGCAGCTGGGCGGTCCGCCACAGCAGGTCGATCTCCTCCAGCAGCCGCCGCCGGGTCTCCGCCCGCTCGGCCGCGCCCCTGTCGGAGCTGTTGTACGCGGCGAGCTGGCCGCTGATGCGCTGGATCGCGGTGACCACGGCGCGCCTGCGGGCCTCGGTGGGGTGCGCGGTCAGCACGGGGTGCAGGCGCAGCCCCTCGACCAGGTCGGCGACCTTGCCGTCGCCGAGCTCCTGGACGGCCTGGGCCAGGGACTCCGGCAGCGGCTCCTCGCCGGTGTCGCGGACCCGCAGGGTGCGGATCCTGAAGTGCTCCTCGGCCAGGTTCGCCAGGTGGAAGTAACAGGTGAACGCGCGGGCGATCTGCACCGCGCGGTCGATCGGCCACTCGGCCACCATCGCGGTGATCTCGTCGACCGACACCTGCTTTCTGCGGGCCCCGATGACGGCCTTTCTCAGCCGTTCGACATCGGCGAGCAGGTCATCGCCGCCATGCTCGGCGATGACCTGCCCCAGGAGCTCGCCGAGCAGTCGCACGTCCGCGCGCAGCTCGTCGGGCATCTCGGTGACAGCGGTGGAACGCTCTGCCTGATGGGACACGGTGGCGGGCATGCCCGCCAGCGTACCCAGTCCGTTTTGACGAACGGAGACCGGTCTCACCCATTGGACTAGACCACTCGGGAGGCCGTTCACGGGTCGTTCAGACGGCTCCCGGCCCTTCATCCGGCGGCCATCAGGTGGCCATGGAACTCGCCTCCAGGAGTGCGGGGTACCGGGCGAAAGCGATCTTCCCCGCGACCCTCCGGCCGCCCCAGGAGATCAGCAGCCCGTACGGCACCGCCAGCACGCTCACCCACGTGAGGCCCATCAGGACCGGCAGGGCGATCGGCAGCGCGAACAGGCCCGTGCCGATCAGCGCGCCGAACGACGCCACGAAGGCGATGCCGCCCTGCCCGGGGGCCGCGCCGGTGAAGGCGTTCAGCCGCTCGGGCACGGTGTACGGCAGCAGCACGCTGGTCAGCGCGCCCACGCCGAGCCCCGCCCCGAGGACGCCCCACGCGGTGAGCGCGGCCGGGACCGCCCGCAGGACGTCCCCGGCGAGCAGGGCCGCGACCGTGGCGAGCAGGAGCAGCAGCGGGACCCCGATCGTCGCCACGGCCAGGTGCCGCCCGGCGAGGTCGGTGCGCCAGTCGCGGTCGGTGCTGTAGGCGACGGCGTTCATCCACAGCGAGCGGCCGTCGATGCCGAAGGCGTTGCACCACTGGATGCTGATCATCACCGCGCCGATGCAGGCGGGGGTGATCGCCAGGGCTCCCCCGGACGCGCCGTCGCCGTTCCCGTACATCGAGAAGGCCATCACGCCGGTGACCGCGACGGCGGCGAACCAGCCGACCCTGCCCCGGGGGTCGCGCCGGGCGTACTTGAGCTCCTTGCCCGCGACCGCGGCGAGCGGGCCGTCGGGCAGGATCCTGGCCAGCAGGCCCTGGGAGTTTCGCACCGACGCGCCCTGGGTGGAGGCGTCGGGGGAGACCAGGGAGCGGCGCAGCGCCGCGATCCACAGCCACCCGGCCCCGGCGATCAGGACCGCGAGCAGGGCCGATCCCGCGACCGCCGCGAGGCCGCCGTCGGCGACGGCGCGGGCCGCGACGCCGGAGGGGGTCCAGCTCAGCACCGAGGCGACGTCGTGCAGCACGGCCCTGGGGTCGGCCGACAGGCCGCCGTTGAGCAGCAGGTTGGGCAGCTGGGCCGCCAGGACGAAGAAGACCACCGAGACGGCCAGCACGTCGCGGCCCCTGCGGGTCCGCAGGACCCCCGACAGCGAGGTGGTGACCAGCCGGGAGAGCGTGACGCAGAGCGCGAAGTGGAGCAGCACCGCGACCGCGCCCAGGACCACCCCGCCGATCCCGGTGGCCAGGCCGGCCACGGCCCCGGCCATCACGGCCAGCGAGGCGAGCGGCCACACGCCGGTGACCGAGGCGGCGAACATGCCGGTGGCCAGCCGGCCGGTCCGCAGCGGGAACAGGGCCAGGCGCGACGGGTCGAGCGTGTCGTCCAGCCCGAACGCGAGCAGCGGCACGACCGCCCAGCCCACCAGGAAGACGGTGAACAGCACGGTCACGGCCTCCAGCGCGACGTCCGCGGGCGCGACGCGCAGCGTGGCCGTCGCCAGGAAGCCGAGGGTGCCGAAGAGGAACGCGGCGATCACCGTGAAGACGAACCCCAGCAGGCGCTGGGTGCTGCCGCTCAGGTTCCCGGCGACGAGCCGCAGCTTGAGCCGTACGAACACCATGGTCCCGACCCGCACGGTCCCCACGCCTGCCGTGCCTCCCGTGCCTCCCGTGAAAGCGCCTCCCGTGCCTCCCGCGAAAGCGCCTCCCGTGAGGGCGTCTCCCCGCGCGCTCGCGCTCACCCCGTCGCCCCTCCCGTCGTCCCCCCGCCGCCCGGTGCCGTCCGGCGCGCTCACGAGGGGGTCGCGCCCAGCCACGACAGGCCCCCCTGGCCACCCTGGCCGTCGTCGCCGCCCCGGGCCCCGACCAGGCCGAGGAAGGCCTCGTTGAGGCCGCGGCCCGCCCTGACCTCGTCCAGCGGCCCCTGGGCGACGATCCGCCCGCGGTCCATCACCGAGACCCAGTCGCACAGGCGCTCGACGAGCTCCATGACGTGGCTGGAGAAGACCACCGTCGACCCGGAGGCGGTGTAGCGCCTGAGCACCTCGACGAGCGTGTTGGCGCTCACCGGGTCGACGCCCTCGAACGGCTCGTCGAGGAAGAGCACCGCGGGGTTGTGCAGCAGCGCCGCGGCCAGGCCGATCTTCTTGCGCATGCCGGTGGAGTAGTCGACGACGAGCTTGTCGGCCGAGCCGGTCAGGTCCATGACCTTCAGCAGCTCCTCCGCCCGCCGTCCCACCTCGTCTCTCGGGATGCCGCGGAGCTGGCCGTTGTAGGAGAGCAGCTCCCTGCCCGACAGCCGCTCGAACAGGCGCAGCCCCTCGGGGAGCACGCCGATGCGGCCCTTGACCGCGACCTGGTCGCGCCAGACGTCGGCGCCGCCGATGTGGACCGAGCCGCCGTCGGGGCGCAGGAGGCCGGTGATCATGCTGAGCGTGGTGGTCTTCCCCGCGCCGTTCGGGCCGACCAGCCCGGCGAAACCGCCCTGCGGCACCACCAGGTCGACACCCCCCACGGCCACCTGCTGCCCGAACCTCTTGAGCAGCCCCCGCGTCCTTACCGCCTCCGTGACCTCCGGCATGGCGCCTCCCCTTCCGCGGCCCGCCGATCGGCCGCCCCGCACGGGAAACGAACGATCGCCCCCGATAGTTCGCGATGTGAGACGGCGGTTACCCTGCTGGGATGAGCGAGTCCCTGAGCGCCGAGCCGTCGGATTCCGGACCCGACATCCACACCACGGCCGGGAAACTGGCCGACCTGGAGCGCCGCCTGGGCGAGGCGGCCCACGCGGGTTCGGCGCGCGCCGTCGAGAAGCAGCACGCGGCCGGGAAGATGACCGCCAGGGAGCGGGTGCTCGCCCTCCTCGACGAGGGCAGCTTCGTGGAGTTCGACAAGCTCGCCAGGCACCGGTCCACGAGCTTCGGCCTGGAGCGCGAGCGGCCGTACGGCGACGGGGTCGTGACCGGGTACGGCACGGTCGACGACCGCCCGGTGGCGGTGTTCGCCCAGGACTTCACCGTCTTCGGCGGCTCCCTGGGCGAGGTCTTCGGCGAGAAGATCGTCAAGGTCATGGACCACGCCCTGAAGACCGGCTGCCCGGTGATCGGGATCAACGACTCCGGAGGGGCGCGCATCCAGGAGGGCGTCGTCTCGCTCGGCCTGTACGCCGAGATCTTCAAGCGGAACGTCCACGCCTCCGGGGTGATCCCGCAGATCTCGCTGGTCATGGGCCCCTGCGCGGGCGGCGCCGTCTACTCCCCCGCGCTCACCGACTTCGTGCTGATGGTGTCGGAGAAGTCGCACATGTTCATCACCGGCCCCGACGTGATCAGGACGGTCACCGGCGAGGAGGTGACGTTCGAGGAGCTCGGCGGGGCGCACACCCACAACTCCCGCTCGGGCGTCGCCCACTACGAGGCGTCCGACGAGGCCGACTGCCTGGAGTTCGCCAGGGCGCTGCTGTCCTACCTGCCGTCCAACAACATGGACGACGCCCCGGCGTTCGCCGCCGATCCGCCGCTGGAGACGACCGACGAGGACCGCGAGCTCGACACGCTGATCCCCGATTCGGCGAACCAGCCGTACGAGATGCACACGGTTCTCGAACACGTTCTGGACGACGGCGAATTCCTGGAGGTGCACGCGCAATTCGCGCCCAACATCCTCGTGGGTTTCGGCCGGGTCGAGGGACGCTCGGTGGGGATCGTCGCCAACCAGCCGATGAGTTTCGCCGGCACGCTGGACATCTCGGCCTCGGAGAAAGCCGCGAGATTCGTCCGTACGTGCGACGCCTTCAACATTCCCGTCCTGACATTCGTCGACGTCCCGGGATTCCTGCCGGGCACCGACCAGGAATGGAACGGGATCATCCGGCGCGGCGCCAAACTGCTCTACGCCTACGCGGAGGCGACCGTGCCCCTGGTCACGGTCATCACCCGCAAGGCGTACGGCGGGGCGTACGACGTCATGGGGTCCAAGCACCTGGGCGCCGACGTCAACCTGGCCTGGCCGACCGCGCAGATCGCGGTGATGGGCGCGCAGGGCGCGGTCAACATCCTCTACCGGCGCGAGCTCGCCGCGGCCGAGGATCCGGACGCCCAGCGGGCCGGGTTCGTGGCCGCGTACGAGGACACGCTCGCCAACCCGTATCTCGCGGCCGAACGTGGGTATGTGGACGCCGTGATCCGCCCCTCCGACACCCGGGTCCAGATCGTCAAGGCGCTGCGGACCCTGCGCAACAAGCGCGCGACCCTGCCCCCGAAGAAGCACGGGAACATCCCGCTATGAGACACCTGAAGATCATTAAAGGGGACGCGACCCCCGAGGAGATCGCCGCGGTGGTGATCGCCCTCTCGGCGCGTGCCGTACCGGCGAGTCCGGCGCCGAAAGCCCCGCAGACGTCGAAATCCTGGAGCAATCACTCACATCGCATGCGAAAAGCACTTCCTACCGGACAAGGCGCGTGGCGATCCAGCGCACTGCCGAGATAGATCCCGGGAACAGGGTGTCAAGTTGCACGAGAGTTGGGACCATCTAAGAAATGGGCGCATATAGTCAGCCGATCAGTTAATTCCGAGGCCTGGAGGACGACATGACCATCCTGGACCTCACGTCGCATCCCATCGCCGCGAAGTACGCCGTCCTCGTCGACGTCGGCTATCTGTACGCGGCGGCCGGCGAGGTGCTCCTGAGTGCCAAGGAGCGCAAGGAGTACCGGGTGGCGGCGGACGAGCTGATCCAGGCGTTGCAGAAGCACGCGGAGGAGCGCATCCACGGGGAGCTGCTCCGGATCTACTGGTACGACGCCGCCCGCGACCGGGTGCCGACCGTGGACCAGCGGGTCATCGCCCAGCTGCCCTGGGTCAAGGTGCGCCTGGGCAACCTGAACGCGCGGGGCCAGCAGAAGGGCGTGGACGCGCAGATACGGAGCGACCTGGAGGCGCTGGCCAGGCACCACGCGGTGAGCGACACGATACTGCTGGCCGGGGACGAGGACATGGTCCCCGCCGTCGAGGCCGCCCAGGCGTACGGGGTGCGGATCCACCTGTGGGGCGTGGAGCCCCCCTACGGCACCAACCAGGCCGAGCGCCTGGTCTGGGAGTCCGACACCGTCGAGATCATCAGCGCCGACTTCCTGCGGTCCTACTTCAGCCGCGCCCCCGCGCCGGTCCCGGTGCCGGTCCCGCCGATCGCCCCCTCCCCCGCCCAGGTCTTCGCCGGGCGCACCGCCGCCGCCAAGCCCAAGGTCCCGGTGGGCCAGGTCACCAAGCTCGGCCCGAGCCGCCCGCGCGTCGAGGAGGTCGGCGAGCACGTGGCCCAGAAGTGGATCCTCACCCGTGGCCGCGACAACATCCGCGACCTGCTGCCGGGGCCGATCCTGCCCACGGTGATCGACACCGAGCTGCTCATCGAGGCGGAGAAGGAGCTGGGCCACTCCCTGCGCCCGTACCCCGAGGCACGCGTCTGGCTCCGCGACGGATTCTGGGCCCGCGTCTACCGGGAGTTCGAGATCGGGGTCGGCGTCTCCTCCAAGTGAGGGGCGTGACGGCCACGTCCGATTCCCGCCAGCCGCACCCCGTGCGCCGCGGGTAGCGTCGTCGGCGTGTCCGTGAAAGAGCTCGACTTCGACTCCTGTTACCGCGCGGTGGCCGCGAGGGACGCCCGGTTCGACGGGCGGTTCTACACGGCGGTCACCTCCACCCGCATCTACTGCCGGCCGATCTGCCCGGCGCGCACCCCGTCCACCCGCAACGTGCGGTTCTACCGCCACGCGGCCTCCGCCGAGGCGGCCGGGTTCCGGCCGTGCAAGCGCTGCCGGCCGGAGCTGAGCCCCGGCGACCCCGGCTGGGACCACCGGGGCGACCTGGTCGGCCGGGCACTGCGGCTGATCGACGAGGGCGTGGCGGACGACGGCGGGATGACCCGGCTCGCCGGGCGGCTGCACATCACCGGACGGCACCTGCACCGGCTGTTCACCGCGGAGATCGGTGTGGGCCCGCTCGCCGTGGCCAGGACCAAGCGCCTGCTGCTGGCCAAGCAGCTGCTCACCGAGACCGGGCTGCCGATCGTCGACGTGGCGTTCGCTTCGGGCTTCGGCAGCGTCCGGCAGTTCAACGCGACCATGAAGGACACCTACGGCTTCACCCCCGGCGAGCTGCGGGCGACGACGGGCGGCAAGCCCGGGATGTGCGGCGACGCCCTGACCTTGCGGCTGCACCGCAGGGAGCCGTACGACGCCGCGCCCCTGATGCGGTTCCTCGGGGCGCGGGCGATTCCCGGGCTGGAGCGCGCGGACGGCACGTCCTACAGCCGGGCCGTCCCCGGCGGCACGATCACCCTCACCCCCGTACCCGGCCACGTGCGGCTGGAGGTGAGCGTCGACGACACCCGCCGCCTGGCCAGGATCGTCGCCCGCTGCCGCCGCCTCCTCGACCTCGACGCGGACCCCGAGGCCATCTCCTCCGCCCTCGGCGCGACCTCGCTGGGACCGCTCGTCGCCGCCCGCCCGGGGCTGCGCGTGCCCGGCGCCTGGGACGGTTTCGAGGTGGCCGTCCGCGCGGTGATCGGCCAGCAGATCTCCGTCGCGGGCGCCCGTACGATCCTCGGCCGCGTCGCCGCCAGGGCCGGGCGCCCCACCGGCGGGCAGGAGCTGACCCACCTGTTCCCGTCCGCGGAGGAGCTCGCCGAGGCCGATCTCGGCGGGCTGGGCCTGACCGGGCGGCGGGTGGCGACGCTGAGGGCGCTCGCCGTGAGGGTGGCGGGCGGCGACCTCGACCTCGACGGCGCGCAGGAGCCCGCGGAGGCGGTCGCCGGGCTGCTGGAGGTCCCCGGGATCGGGCCGTGGACCTCCGGCTACATCGCGCTGCGGGCGCTGCGCGACCCGGACGCCTGGCCGGGCGGAGACCTCGGCCTGCGGCGGGCCATGGCCTGCCTGGGCATCCCGGAAAACCACATCGAACGGTGGCGCCCCTGGCGGGCGTACGCCGCGCTGCACCTTTGGAGCTCGGAATGATAGAGGCACAGGTTCTCGACACCCCGGCCGGTCCGCTGGCCATGCTCGCCCGCGAGGGCGTGCTGCTCGCGGCGGGCTTCACCACCACCGGCCCCGAGGAGATGTTCGCCCGGCTCTCCCCCGAGCTCCGCGCCGAGGGGCTCACCCTCACCGGCGACCTGGGCGGGCCGGCGCGGGCGGTACGCGACTATCTGGACGGCGACCTGACCGCCCTCGACGCGGTGCCGGTGGAACAGCCGGGCACGCCCACCCGGCAGCGGCTGCTCACCGCCCTGCGCCAGGTGCCCGCGGGCGTCACGATCAGCTACGCCGAGCTCGCCGAGCGGGCGGGGCTGCCCAGGACCGCGGCGAGGGCCGCCGGTTCCGCGTGCGCGCGGAACCTGATCGCGCCGTTCGTCCCCTGCCACCGCGTCCTGCCGTCCACCGGCGGGTTCGGCGGTTACTACTACGGCACCCCGGTCAAGCGGTGGCTGCTCACCCACGAGGGCGCCCCGGCCGCCGAACGTCTCAGGACCAGGCCGGAGAGCCGCTGACCGGCCTTCCCTCCGTTCTCCACACCTCTCGCCGGGCCGGTCACACGCACGTGACGGCCCGGCCGGCCGGTCCTCCCGACCGCGCTCCGTACATCGTCGCAACCGGTCACAGGCGCCTGGCCGGCCGCTCCTCGACGCGTGTTCAACCAATGTGGGCGGTACGGCTAGCCGGTCTTCCTGACCGTGCTCTGCACCTCGCCCACCGGGACGTCGCGGGTGGCCCCGACCTCGACCGGGTCGTAGGCGAAGGGCACCACGTCGTCCTCGATGTCGATCTCCCAGACCGAGGTGACCTCCAGCACGTAGACGCCGCGCGGCTGGTCGATCGAGGCCCGCTTGTAGCTCACCCCGCAGGTGAAGTCACCCCCCTTCTTGTACGGCGTGCCGCTCAGGCCGCACCCCTTGGTCTCGACCGTCGCCCGGTCGTCGGTGGTGCCCGAGTCGATCTCCAGGTTCGTGAGGTTGGCGGTCACGGTGGCGCTCATCACCCCGGGCAGCGTCGCGGTCACGGACCTGGTGGTGTCGCCGGCGCCGTCCAGCCAGACCCAGGTCGGCAGGTTGACGTAGCTCTTGGCGTCCGGGTTGAGCTCGATCTTCGGCTCGGGCACGGTCAGCGCGGCGCGGGCGATCTCGACGAGCTCGGCGATGGTGATCCCGTTGGGCGGCGTGGTGTTCGGGGGCGCGAACACGTAGGGCTCGGCGAGCCCCGCCGCGCACGCCATCCCCGCCGGGTCCGCGGAGTTGTAGGCGCGCTGCCACCAGGTGCCCTCCTGGCCGATCCGTGCCTCGAACGGCTCCAGGGCCTCCTTCCGCCTCTCCCACTCCTGGCCGGGAAGGGCGTCGGGGAGCGCCTCGATCTGCGAGTCCAGCATGTCGGCGGCGTTGCCCCGGGGCTCGTACCAGCAGGGGCGCTTGATCCGGTAGCCGTCGCTCTTGCCGCTGAGCCCGGTCCCCGTGACGACGATCTGGGAGTCCTTCAGCGTGACCCCGGCCTCCGGGCCGCGCTGGTAGCCCTCACCGGTCGCTCCTCCGGTGTCAGGGGGGGCGAACATCAGCAGCCCCGCGACGATCACGTTTCCGATCATCAAACACCTCCGGTGTGGGGACCGGGCCTCGGCCGCGGGGAGAGAGTCATCTGAGACAGCCCTTCGCACGCTCGTCGGGGAGCTTCGCGTGGCGGAAGAGCCGGATGCGCCAGCCCCCGTCGTCGCCCCGCCCCATCGCGGCGGCCTGCAGGAAGGGCTTCCTGGTCCATTCGGGCTGCCTGGCGACCGGCTTGCCGGTGGAGGCGTCGAGGAGCCGCATCCTCGACTCGTCGACGCAGACGTCCAGCTGCGCCCCCCGGTCGTCGCCCGAGCCGCTGACCGCGCTGACGTTCAGCGCGTACAGCCGGGCGGTCCCCCGCACCGACCTGCGCCGGTCGAGGAACGCCCGTACCCAGGAGGACGCGTCGCCGACCGCGTCCTGCTCGACCACGTCGAGGTAGCCGGTGTCGCGGCCCTCGCTCGTGACCGCCCTGAACGCCCCGGCGAAGTAGTCGCGGAGCACCTTGATCATCGCGGTCGTGTCCGCGTCGGGGGCGGCGGGCCACTCGACCACCACCCGCACCCCCGGCGCGACCCTGACCGTCTCCACCCACGGCGCCGCCGCCCGCGCCGGATCCGCCGGGGAGGGGAGCGCGGAGGCGCCCTGCGGGGAGGTGCCCGCGGGCAGGTCCGAGGGAGTGAACGGCTCAGCCTCCGACGGGGCACAGCCCGCCGACGCGACAAGGGCCAGGACCAGCGCGATCACAACACGCACACCGATCACGCTAGGAGCGCCCCTCCGCCGGGACCACCGATATGCACGATTCGGCATGACTCCCCCTTCTCCGCCCCCATCCCCCTCGACCTCCGAGCGGCTCCCCGGCGTACGGTGCGAGCCGGTCCGGGCCGTCATGCCGTCGGGGCCGAGCGCATCCGCCACGAGGGCAGCAGCTCGTCGATGAGGGCCTCGGTCTCGGGGGCCATCCCGCCGCCGTAGGGGTGGGAGGCGGCCCGCCGGTGCAGGGCGTCGACCACGGCGCGCAGGCGGACGGGATCGGCGGTGAGATGGGTGGCCCGCAGCAGGTCGCGCCAGAGCCCCTCGTCGTCCGCGGCCAGCAGCAGCCCGGCGCGCACCGCCGCCACGGCCTGGTCGGTCTCGCCACGGGCCAGCCGCACCTCGCAGAGCCGGTGCGCGGCGTCCGCGACGCCCGCGGTCACGTCGTACTCCAGGTCGTCGGCGGCGAGCCAGGCGTAGCGGCCACGCGGGCGGCCGTTCAGCAGCGGGCCCCGTACCAGGCTCAGTGCCCCGTCGAGGAGCTCGGGACGTCCGGCGGGGCTGGCGTGCGAGCGGCGGACGAGGTCGCGGAAGAGCATCCAGTCGCTGCGCACCTCGGGGCCGAACCGGAGCCGCCCGGACTCGTCGGCGTAGAGGTTGGGCCGTCCCTGGCTGTCGGTGCCCAGCCAGGCGACGACCCTGGCGATCGTGGCGTCCCTGACCACCGGCTGCACGCCCCTCGGCCAGAGGATGCCACCGAGCACCACGGGGTGGACGCCGCCGGGGTGCGTCGCCAGGTAGACGGCCATCTCGACGGCGATCACGGCCCGCCCCTCCTCCATGGGCGGCGGGCCGACCACCTCGGCGGGGCCGAGGACGCGCACCTCGACCGAGGGCGTGTCCGTGACGGGCTCCGGCTCGTCGGAGAGCGGCTCGCCCTCCAGCCGCTCGGTCGCCAGGAACAGGTCGATCAGCGCCCGGTACTGGCGGCGGGGCAGCAGCTGCGCGGCCACGTCAAAGCCGAGCGCGTCCACCTCCGCGCGGCCCTCCTGGGTGATCGTCCAGTTCCAGGTGGCGTGCGGCACCTCGCCCGCGACGACGTATCCGGCGGCCGTCCGCACGCCCTTCCTGGCGAGCAGCGCCAGCCGGCGGCCCTCCTCGGGGGTGGGGGCGATCGCGGACAGCAGGTAGTGCGGCGTGCAGACCGGATCGGCCGCGCGCCCGTGGATCCGGCCGGTGAGCACCCCGCCGCCGTGGACGCGCCCCTCGGCCCCGGCCTCCAGCTCGGGCAGGATCTCCGCCAGGGCCCCCACGTACCTGATCCGGTCGGGGGCGATCACGGTCAGCTCCTCGCCGAAGCCGACGAGGGTGACGCGCATCCGGTCCGACCAGCGGTTGGTGGCCAGCTCCACGGCGAGCGCGGCGAGGGCGGCGGTGGCCTGCGGGCCGTTGACGCCGATCGGCCCGTGGGCGGCCTCCAGGTCGACGAGCACCCGGCCCTCCCCGTTGGAACCGAGCGAGACCAGCCCCGGGTACGGGGCGGGCGCGTCGGCGAGCGCCCGCTCGTCGATCATCCGGCCCTCGTGCGCGGGGAGCCGCCAGACCTGGCCGCCGTCGTGGGCGGTCCAGGGCGCGGGCGCGTCGGGGTCGGGCGGGTGGATCCACAGGTCGAGGGTCTGCGGCGACAGGTGGGCGGCGTAGATCGTGGGCGGTACGCGGTTCTCGGCGGCGAGGGACCTGCCGAGGAGCCGGAGCCCGATGTCGAGCATCCGGCTGCCGGGGGCGTCGGCGCCGAGCCTGAGCGCGAGCTCGGCCTGGGCCGCGTCGTCCCTGGGCCGGGTGATCCGGCGCCCGAACGCCCGGTGCCAGAGCTGCTGCCTGCGCCTGCGCCCGAGCGCGGCGAGCAGTCCCGCCGCCGCGAGCGAGGCCCCCGCCAGGTAGTCGAGCGCCCCAAGCCCGATGTCCTGCCCCGCGCCCTGCCCGCTGTCGGCGCTCTCGGCGTTGCCGGTGCTGCCGATGCTGCCGGTGTTGTCGGCGGGGTCCGCCACCGCCGGGGCCCGCCGCTCGCTGTCGGGCACGGTGTCGGGCACGGTGTCGGGTACGGCCCGCGGGGGGCGTTCGGCGGGCACCGGGTCGCGGGAGGTGTCCTGACGCGCCCGGTCCTGGCCTGTCTCCCTCGTCCCGTCGGTCCCGTCGGCGCCGGCCCTCTCACCGGCCCGCTCGCCGACCTTCTCACCGGATCTGCCGCGGGGGTCTGAGACCTCGGGCGCGGGCTCCGCCGGGAGGTCCGCGCGGCCGGGGGTGAAGGTCTGGGTGCGGCCGTCCAGCTCCACCGGCTTGTCCCGGTGGTCCTTGAGGGTGTCGTCGCGCGGCTGGGAGGCCGGGACGAGGTGGATGTTGCGCGCGTCGTCCGGCATGTCCAGGACCCAGCCCGGCCTGATCAGGTCGGCCATGTGGAGACGGCTGCCGTCGGGCTGCTCCTTGTGCTGGTTGAGCCGGTAGATCTCCGGATACCGGCGCCCGTCGCCGAGGCACTTCTCCGCGATCTCCCACAGGCTCTCGTGATGGCGCCCGTGCGGCGGTTGCACCACGTACACCTTCTTGGCCTTCCGCACCGGCTCCAGCTCGGCCCGCTCGTCGGCGGCCGGGCCGGACACCGAGGAGAGCCCGGTGGAGACGACGCTGGGGACGGAGGGCGGCAGGCTGGTCAGCTTCGCGATCGGCAGGGCCACCGCCGAGACGGTGAACAGCAGCATGGCCGCGGAGACCAGCCGGTTGGCGAACATCTGCGTGCCGCCGGAGAACGGCACCCTGGCCGGCATGCCGACCCTGCGCAGCCCGGCGTAGATCTCGACCAGCACGCAGACGACCAGCTGCAGCCACGCGAGCCAGACCAGCAGCACGAGGATCGCGACGATCGTGCTCGTGCCCACCTGGCTGGTGAGCAGGTCGAGGTTGAGCAGCTCGGGCGGGAGCGGCGGCCCGGCCAGCCGGTACAGGGCGTAGGGAACCCCCGCGATGAGCGCGACCAGGACGATCAGCGCGCCGAGGCCCGCCAGCAGGTCTCCCGGTGTGCGCCTGGCCTTGATGCGCGCGGGCTGTCGCGTGGGCATTCGTCTCCCTCCCCGTCCAGATTCGTCCTCGGTCAACCGCTGGGCCAGCGATTCACGGCAATTGGTCTTCCCCGATGTCCGGGCCGGCCGTGGCCTCGGCCCTCATGTCCGATCCCGGGAAGCCGAAGGCGGCGAGGAAGAACGCCTTCCAGGTGACGGAGACGCTCACGGTGACCTCGGCCTGGCCGCCGCCGAGCGCGCATTCCGTGAGCTGTACGTCGCCGCCGCCGTGGGCGGAGACGATCTCCTCGGCCGGCGCGCAGGTCTCCCCCTCCCCCAGCAGCCGGGCCTGGCCGGTGGCGCGCAGGTGCTCGACGTCGATCTGGTCGGCGGCGGCCCTGGCGGCCTGCTCGGCGACGTCGGCCGCGCGCAGCCGGGCATTGATCGCCGCCCCTCCGTCGACGAGCAGCCCGGCCAGCAGGAACACCACCACCGAGAAGATCACCGTGAAGATCGACATCGACCCCCGTTCCCGGCGCCGCCCCCTCCCACCGGCCGGGCGCGCCGGACGCCCGGCCACCCGGCACACCACGAACGGCCGCACGGACCCTCTCCATGCCGCGGGCGGGCGTACGGGGCTCCGGTGCGCCCGGGGCTCCGGAGGGGACGGATCCACGGGGTTCACTCCTCGACCCTCCGGAACTGCTCCAGCGGGACCACCGAGTCGCCCTTCATCTCCTTGGCCGCGCCGAAGCCCAGGAACTCCAGGTCCAGGGAGCAGGTCACCTCGGCGTGCACCTGGCCGCCCTCCTCCCATTTCGTACCGGACAGGCTGACCTCCGGCTCGCACTCGCCCGACAGGGCGCCGCGGGCCGCCTCGTCCGCCGCGGCCTCGGCGTCGGACAGGGTGCGCTCGACGGAGGCGGCCCTGGCGGCGTCCCTGGCGGCGCCGTTGACCTCCCCCTGGGCCTCCACCACCCTTCCCGCGCCCACCAGGAACAGCAGGAACAGCAGGAAGACCGGGGCGAGCAGCACCGTCTCGGCGCTGAGCGACCCGCGGTCGCCGCCGGTCTCGGGGATCAAGCGGATCACTCACACCCTTCGCTTCCGTCGTCCGGCCGGAAGCACTCGATGGGACCGCCGAAGCGCGCGGTGACGGTGAACGTGGTGGACGGCAGCAGCGGGACGACCTGGACCGCCGAGGCGGTCACCTCGACACCCCGCATGTCGCCCTCCTCCCAGGCCGTGACCGTGGCGCCTTCGAGGAGTTTCGGGCCGACGGTCCGGATCAGCTCCTGGGCGCGGGACTCGGCGTCCTGCTGCCAGGACTCGGTGTCGACCCGGGCGAGCCGCGCCCCCTCCCTCGCCGCGGCGTCGGCGATCTGGCGTCCGTGGAACCAGAGGGCGGTCTGCACGATGAGCAGGATGACGACCAGCACCACCGGCATGATGATCGCCAGCTCGACGACCGTGGCACCGCGCTCGCCGCCACGGCCTCCGGAACCTCCGGGACCTCCGTGGCCTCCGGGGCCTCCGGGGCCTCCGGGGCAGGAGCGCCCGCCGCGCCGCGATCTCTCCGCCCGGTAGCGCCCGCCGTCCCTCTCCCGGACCTCACGGACCTCCCGCACTTCACGGATCTCCCGGACCTCACGGTGCTTCCGGTCCTCCCGGTCGCGGGGCCGGGAGCGATCACGGGTCGCCAAGTTCGCCGCCCCCGCCCCCGCCGCCCCCGCCTCCGCCGAACTGGTTGGAGATCTCGGCCTGCTTCCCCTCGACGAGGGTCTTGATGAGGGTGGCGAGTCCGAGCGCCACCCCGGCGATGATGGCCGTGATGATGACCCATTCGACGGCGGAGGCTCCCCGGGTGGGGGCGCTGCGCGCCTTCTCGATCCGGACGCTCAGAACGGCGGCCGCGTAGACGATCCACGGATGGCTCAGCATGGTCAGGACCCCAACATCTTCATAGCGGCAGGGAAACTCAGAAAGATCACGAAGCCCGCGCAGAGCAGGAGCTGGGCGACGAGCATCGACTGGGAGCGCTCGCCGGCCTGTCCCTCGATCTCGGCGAGCTCGCGGCGCCGCATGGTCGCGGCGCGGGCGGTGAGGGAGGAGCGGACCTTGGCGCCGTCGTCGGCGACGAGCCCGAGCGCGGCGGACAGGTCGCGCAGCTCGTCGACGTTGATCTCGTCACCGAGCTGGCCGAGGGCCTGCCAGGGGGTGATGCCGACGATCCGGGCGTTGCCGAGCGCCTCGCGGATGCGGGACATCGCCCAGTTGGCCCCCTCCTCGTCGGGCCCCGGGGTGCCCACGGAGACCGCCATCATCAGCGCCTCGGGCACCCCCCGCCCGCCCGCCAGGTTCATCGCGACGAGGTCGAGGAAGGAGCCGACGACGTGCCGGAAGTCGCGGCGCATCCGCGCGGCGTCCCGCTTGACCTGCAGGTCGGGCAGGACGAAGAAGACCCCTGCGACCGCGAGCGCCGCCCACAGCGGGACGGTGAGGGAGACGCCCCACTCCATCAGCACCAGCCAGCCGACCAGCAGCGGGAACGCCAGCAGCCCGGAGACCGCCAGCAGCACCTTGGTGGCGAAGAAGCCCTCGAACGACCTGCCGAGCAGCGCGAGGTCGGCCCTGGCGGAGCGCGCCTCCCAGCCCCTGGCGGCGTAGAAGCGGGCCATCCGCTCGCCCAGGCCGCGCCGGAACGCGCTGACCTCCTCGTCGGGCAGGATGAGCCGGGCCCGGGGCGCGTCGGTGCCCTCCCTGGCCGCGTCGAGGGCCAGCAGTCGCGTCACCAACCCGGGGCGGGCCGGGAACAACGCTCTGAACAGCAGGAACAGGCCTATCCCGAGCACCGATCCGGCGAGCAGCGCCTCAGTCATCGCGTACCTCACCTCCGGAGGGCAGGCCGAGCAGGCGGGCGGGCTTGTCGAAGCGGGCCAGGCGGCGCATCCAGGCGAACCCGGCGCCGAAGAGACCGGCGACCACCACGAGCACGGCCTGGCCGAGCGTGTTGTCGTACTCCTCGACGTAGGAGGGGTTGAACACGACGAGCATCACGGCGAAGGCGACGGCCGTACCGACCACGATCTGCACGCTGCGGCGGGTGGAGCGGCGCTCGGCCTCGACGCGGCGGCGCATGTCGAGCTCCTCGCGCGCCGACACGGCCAGCGCGCCGAGGACGTCGCGCAGGCCGGGGCCGCGCAGCTTGGAGTTGAGGATGAGGGCGGCCACGACCAGGTCGGCGGAGGGGTCGTCGAGCTCGTCGGCGAACAGCCTGAGCGCGTCGGGCAGCGCCATCCTGGTGTGCAGGCGGTCGACCATGGACCGCAGGTGCGGGCGGAGCGTGGGGGCGGCGGCCCGGATCGAGGACGGGATCGCCTGCTCCAGCCCGGCCGCTCCGGCGATGGTGTCGCGGAGCGACTCGGTCCAGGCGGCCAGGGCCTCCAGCCGCCGCATCGCGGTCCGCTCCTCCGCGGCGCCGCCGGACAGGCCCCGCCAGGCGATGGCGAGGAGTACGGCTCCCACGGCCATGACCGGCCACCCGGTCACCACGAGCACGACCACCCCGACGATCGCCCCCACCGCGGTCCGGGTGGACAGGGCGCGCAGGAACTCGCGCCTGCCCGCCGTCCTGCCGGGGGTGGACGGCTTGACGGGCACCCCGTACAGGGAGAGGAAGAGCAGGAACAGCCCGGCGCCGAGCGCGAGGCCGGAGAGCAGCACGAGCGGGTCGAACAGGCCCGGCGGGAAGGTCATGCCCAGCCTCCCGGGTCGTAGCCGAAGTGGGCCAGCTCCTCCAGGCACGACACGGGCGCGTGCGGCAGGACGCGGCCGTCGGGCGCGGTGGCGAACACCTCGGAGGAGAGCACCCGGCCGTCCACCCCGGCCACCTCGCGCACGCTCGACACGAAGCGGCGCAGCCTGCCGCCCACCGCGTAGTCGTTGCGCTTCTCGATGAACACCACGAAGTCGATCGCGCCCGCGATGAGCATGTGGGTGGCCTCGATCGGCAGGCGCTCTGAGGCCTGGAGCGCGTAGGTGGCGATGCGGTTGAAGACCTCCATCGAGGAGTTGGCGTGGATGGTCGACAGCGAGCCGTCGTTGCCCTGGGTCATCGCGTTGAGCATGGTGACGATCTCGTCGCCGAGGACCTCACCGACGATCACCCGGGACGGGTTCATGCGCAGGGAGCGGCGGACCAGCTCCGCCATGGTGATCTCGCCCTGGCCCTCGGAGTTGGGGAGCCGCTGCTCGAAGGCGACCACGTTGGGATGGAGCTCGGGAAACTGGTCGAGGCCGAGTTCCAGGGCGCGCTCGACGGTGATGAGCCGCTCGGACGGCGGAATCTCATTGGCGAGCGCGCGCAACAGGGTCGTTTTCCCGGCGTTCGTCGAGCCGGAAATCATGATGTTCTTCCTCGCCGACACCGCGGCCGAGAGAAAACGCCCCAATTCCGGAGTCAGGCTGCCGTTTCCCACGAGATCGGTAAGAAACACCTTGCCCAGCCGGGAACGGCGGATGGAGATGGACGGGCGCACCGTCACGTCCATCACGGCTGAGAGACGGGATCCGTCGGGGAGGCGCAGGTCGAGCTGGGGGTTGGCGGTGTCGAACGGCCTGCTGGACAGGCCGCTGTAGGCGGCGAGGATCTGGATCAGCTCGACGAGCTCCTCGTCGGACTCGGCCACAGGCTCGCGCATGAGCTCCTGGCCGTCGGCGTAGCCGACGAACACCCGGTCGCAGCCGTTGATGTCGATGTTCTCGACCTCGGGGTCGTCGAGCAGCGGCTGGAGGCGGCCGACGCCGAACAGGGCCGCGTGGATCCCGGCCGCCAGCGCCTCCTCCTCCTCGGCGGTGGGCGGTGTCCTGCCGACGCCGATCTCGCCGCGGGCGAACTCCTCCAGGATCTGGGCGATCAGGGCGCGGGCGAACTGGCGCTCGTCCTCGCCGGTCATCGGCAGCAGGCCACTCGCCTGGTCGAGGCGGCGCTGGTGGGCCAGCCGGTCGCCGACGTCCTGCCGGAAGCGCTTGACCAGCGTGTGGTCGATGGTCACGGTCGCGCCCCCTGCCGGAAGCGCCCGACCGGCATCTGATCGATGGTCACGGCCTCGCCCCCTGCCGGAAGCGCCCGACCGGCGTGTGATCGATGGTCACGTCGATGCTCACGGCCTCGCCCCGCCCGTCGGCTCGGCGGGCGAGCGGGACGGCTCGGCGGGCAGGCGGGCGGCCTGCTCCCGGGCGCGGTAGGCCGACTCCGCCGACTCCTGGGCGCGGAGCTGGGCGTCGAGACGGCCGCCCAGCTCCCTGGCGGTGCGGATCAGCAGGGAGCGGTCCAGGCGCCCGCCCCACTGGCCGCGCAGCAGCTCCGCGCCCTTGGGGTCGTGCGCGAGCCCGCTCACGAAGGCGACGTGCCTGCCGGTGCCCGCGACGATCCGGCGCACCTCGTCGATGGTCGTGCGGTACTGGCGGGGGTCGGCGATCACGACCACGCCCACCTGGGGCTCGCGCGGCATGATCTGCAGGCGTTCGCGCAGGTGGGCGACGTGGTCGAGGCTCGCCCTGGTGAACAGCACGACGAGCGAGGCCTCCGCGGTCAGCTCGGCGAGCTGGGGGTGCCCGCCGAGGCGCCCGCAGTCGGCCAGCACGTCGGCGTCGGGCAGCGTGGCCAGCGCGCGGCCGAGCGGGCCCCAGAGCCAGGTCAGCCCGGACGCCTGCTCGCCGTGGGTGAGCCCGGCCAGCACGTCCAGGCCGCCGATGATCTTCTGGGTGTGCTCGTGGATCTGGTCGGGGTGCAGGCCCCGGCGGGCCGTGGCCCCCAGGGTGAGCAGGCCCCTGGCGGGGTTGAGCACGCCGCCGTCGGCGGCGGGCAGGCGGTAGGCGAGGTCGCCGCCCGCCGGGTCGCACTCGGCGAGCAGCACCGGGCGCGGCCAGATCGCGCCGAGCGCGGTCGCCGCCGTGGTCACGCCGGGTGCGCCCTTGTCGGCGGCCAGCACGATGAGCGCCACGTCAGCGCGCTCCCGGCAGCTCGGCGAGCGCGATCTCGCCGGTGGAGGCGTACGCGACGATCTCCGGCGAGATGGAACTGTCGACGATGATGGTGACCAGGCCGTTCGCCCCGGTCCTGCCCGGTGTGCCGATCTGGTGGACCAGGGCGCTCTGCGCCAGCACCCGGCTCTCCCGGTCGCCTCCGGCGCCCCTGCTCGGCACGTGGACGACCTGGACCCGGTCTCCGCGTTCCAGGGTGCCGGGTGTCTGGCCGGGTTTGAGCGACAGGCCGACCTGCGCCTTGCCGGGGCCGAGCTCCCTGCTGGCGGAGACCACCATGTCGCGGGTGAGGAGCGTGCCGGGGATGAGGGTCACCCGGGCGAAGTTCTCGGTGACGCGGGCGCGCTGGGACCAGGCCACGTAGCCGATGCCGGTGTCGGCGATCTGGACCTCCCTCAGCATCGCCTCGGTGAAGGGCTGCCCGGCACCGACCTGCTGGGAGATGGCGATCGCCGAGACGCGGTCGCCGCTGCGCAGGACGAGCAGCGTGGTGGCGAGGGCGCCGCCCAGGATGAGGAGGACGGCGAGGGCGGCGAGGGCTGGTTTGCGCTCGCGTGGGGGCACGGGAAGCTTGCGCGACGCCGGGCCCGACAGGCTGCCCGCCGAAGTCTGGCGCTCGGCGTTGACCGGGACACGGCCCGTTGGCTTCTCACTGGTCCTCATGGGTAGGGGGACTCCCAGAGTGATCATAAATATGGGGAACTACTGGTCGAATTTACGCCATTATGCGCACCATGCCGACGGGCTGTCGGGCAAAATCCAGGACCCATGCTCGTTTGATAGGAACACGTCTGTCAACGCCACTTCAGAAGAAGATGGCCGTTTGGCTAGATGACGGAAGACTTATCTGGGTGATAAGGACGGTAATTAACTCTCGTACCAATCGCCCCACCTTTTTCACCCTTCATTCACGTGCCCGGCTCCGGCCGCCTTCCCCGACGCTCCGAGGCGCCGATCGGACTCGGCCGCACGCAGATCGGGCACGGACCGGAATCCCGTCGTTCCCCCCTCGTTCTCCGAACAGGTTTTCCACAGCCCGGCCTCGCGCACAGGCCGCCGCCCGCAGACCCTCGTATCATCAAATGCCCACCTGGGACGGCATAACCGGTCAACGCCCCCAGATAGTTATCCACAGGTTTCATCGTTTTCCACATACCGGTCGCGAGTCGTGACATTGCCACGAACACTCTCTCGGGGACGGTTTTCACTCTGTACGGTGGATCCGGGGCCTGACCCGAGGAGAGCGGCGATGCGGATCATGCTCACCGTGCTCAACGAGCACGCCGACCGCGATGTCGTGGTCGAGGGCGACGAGACGACCACGGTGGCACGGCTCGCGGAGTCCCTGGCGGGCCAGGGGGGCGAGCGGCCGAGCAACGTGGTGCGGCTGACGCGCAGCAAGGCCCCGTACGGGCTGGACCGCGACTCCGCCGGGGCCGAGCCCCCGACGCTCTGGATGGACGGCCGTCCCCTCGACCCCGGCGCCCCCGCGCTCGGCCTGCTCCGCGACGGCGACCTCGTCACCCTCGACCGCTCCCTCGCGGTGGCCACGCTCGCCGAGGAGCCCGGCGGGATCGTGGAGATCCGGGTGGTCGGCGGGCCCGCCGCGGGGTCGGTACACCGCCTCAGCCTGGGGGTGCACACCATCGGCTCCGACCCCGCCTGCTCGGTGGCCGTGACCGACCCCCGGCTGCCCGCGCGGGCCGCGGTGGTGCGGCTCACCCCGGACGCCATCACCGTGGAACCCGGGGAGGGCACGACACCCCTGCTGGACCGCGACCCCCTGGAGGGCCCGCTGCCCTGGTCCGAGCACGCCCTGCTGAGCTGCGGCGGGACCGTGCTCACCCTCAAGGCGGTGGAGCCGCCCGACGCCCACCTGGACGCGCAGCCCGACGGAGGGCTGGCCTACAACCGGCCGCCCAGGTTCCGGCCGCCGGGCGGCGCGCGGCGCTTCGAGGTCCCGGCCGAGCCCAGACGGGCCGAGACCATGCGGCTGCAGCTGCTCACCGCGTTCCTGCCCGCCGCGCTGGGGGTGGGCATGTGCGTCGCCCTCAACTCCTGGTACTTCCTGCTGTTCGCGTTCATGACGCCACTGATCATGATCGGCCAGTGGTGGAGCGACAGGCGGCACGGCCGCAAGCAGTACCGCCAGCAGGTCAAGGAGTACAAGCAGCGACTGAAGGTCTTCGAGGCGGCTGTGGACCGCGCCCGCGCCGACGACGAGACCGCCCGCCGCGCCGCCGCGCCCGACCCCGCCGAGGTGCTGCTCACCGTGACCGGCCCCCGGCGGCGGCTCTGGGAACGGCGCGACCACGACCCCGACGCGCTGCGCCTGCGGGTCGGCCTCGCCGACCTCCCCGCCGACCTGGAGTTCGCCGCGGAGCGCTCCGCGCCGGTCGACGCCCCGCTGCCCGCGCCGCCCACCTGCCAGGCGGTGCCGGTGGCGCTCGCCATGCGCCGCCTGGGCGTCGCCGGCCTGACCGGGCCCAGGAACACGGCGGCCGGGGTGGCGCGCTGGCTGGTCGGCCAGGCCGCCGCCCTGCACAGCCCGCGCGACCTGGCGATCGTCGTCCTGTCCGCGCACGGCGACGGCGAGGAGCGCTGGAACTGGGTCCGCTGGCTGCCGCACTGCGCCCCGCGCGGCGGCGAGGACTGCGTGGCCCTGGTCGGCGCCGACCCGGAGGCCGCGGCCCGCCGGGTGAGCGAGCTCGCCGCGCTGATCGACGAGCGCCTCGGCGACGACGCCGCCGGGGGCCCCGCGGCCAAGCCGGGGCGCATCCCGGCCGGCTGGGGCGACCTGGGCGGAGCCACGGGTACGGGGTCCGAGCAGCCGTACGCCGCCCCCGTCTACGACGAGCGCCCCTACGACGTGCTGGTCGTGCTCGACGGCGCGCAGGTGCTGCGCGCCCTGCCCGGCATGCCCCAGGTGCTGCGCCAGGGCCCCAGGGCGGGCGTCTACACCCTGGCGATCGACGGCGACCAGCGGCTGCTGCCCGAGGAGTGCGCGACCGTCGCCGCCGTGGAGGCCGACGGCACGGTGCGGCTGCGCGGCGGCGGCCTGGACGACCTCGGGGAGATCCTGGCCGACCAGGTGACGTCCGCCTGGTGCGACCGGCTGGCCCGCTCGCTGGCGCCGATCCGCGACGTCAGCCGCGACGACGCCGGGCTCGCCCTGCCGGACTCCGCGCGGCTGCTGGACCTGCTGGAGCTGCCGTCGGTCTCCGGCGCGGCCCTGGCCGGGCGCTGGGGCCGGGCCACCGAGGCTGTGGTGGGAGCGGGCCCCGAGGGGCCCTTCTCGATCGACCTGCGCAGGGACGGGCCGCACGCGCTCATCGCGGGCACCACGGGCGCGGGCAAGTCGGAGCTGCTGCAGACCCTGATCTGCTCGCTCGCGGTGGCCAACCGGCCGGACGAGATGACGTTCGTGCTCATCGACTACAAGGGCGGCGCCGCGTTCAAGGAGTGCGTGCGGCTGCCGCACACGGTGGGCATGGTCAGCGACCTCGACGGCCACCTGACCCAGCGGGCGCTGGCCTCGCTCGCCGCGGAGATCCGCCGCCGCGAGCGCCTGCTGCTCGCCGTGGGGGCGAAGGACATCGAGGACTACCACGAGCTGCGCGACGCCCGCACGGCCCGCGCCTCCCGCGACCTGCTCGTCGCCGGGAGCGGCCGGCAGGCCAGGCCGCCGCGCGGGCGCGCGGCATCCTCCTCGATGGAGCCCCCGGCCCCGCTGCCCCGGCTGGTGCTGGTCATCGACGAGTTCGCGGCGATGGTGAGCGAGCTGCCCGACTTCATGACCGGGCTGGTCGACATCGCCAGGCGAGGGCGCTCGCTCGGCATCCACCTCATCCTCGCCACCCAGCGGCCCGGCGGCGTGGTGACCGCCGACATCCAGGCCAACACCTCCCTGCGGATCGCCCTGCGGGTCACCGAGGCGTCGGAGTCGGCCGACGTCATCGGCCGCCCCGACGCCTCGTACATCCCCAAGTCCGCTCCCGGCCGGTGCTACGTGAAGTCGGGCGCGGGGGCGGCGACGGCCGTGCAGACCGCGCGGATCGGCGGCCGGAGCCCCGGCGCGTCGGGCGGCGAGGTGAGGGTACGGGTGACGGAGGTCGGCTGGCAGGCCCTGGGGCATCCCAGGGCGGTCCACGCCGGGGCCGAGAGCGGCCACGTCACCGACCTGTCCATACTCGCCGACGCCCTGGTCGAGGCGGCCCGCCTCTCCGGGGTCGCCGAGCAGCCGAGTCCCTGGCTCGAACCGCTTCCCGACCTCGTGACCGTCCCCGTCCTCCCGGCGCCCGTGCTGCCCGGTGACGCGCCCGGCGGGCTGCCGTACCGGGCGGGGGCCGAGGAGGTGCCGCCGCTCGCCTTCGGTATCACCGACCTGCCCTGGGCGCAGGACCGGCGGGCGCTCGCGCTCGACCTCGCCCACGGGGGACACCTGCTCGTCGCGGGCGCCTCGCGCAGCGGGCGGTCCACCGCGCTGCGCACGCTGGCGGGGGCGATCGCCGCCGGGGCCTCCCCCGACGACGTGCACGTGCACGCGATCGACTGCGGCTCGGGCTCGCTGCTGCCGCTGATGGCGATGCCGCACTGCGGGGCGGTGGTGACCCGCGACCAGCTCGACCGGGTGGAGCGGCTGCTGACCCGGCTGCGCGCGGAGGTGGGACGGCGCCAGCAGCTCCTCGCCGAGGCCGGGTACGCCTCGCTGGCCGAGCTGCGCGCCGCCACGGACGGTCCCCGGCTGCCGTGGCTGGTCCTGATGCTCGACCGGTGGGAGGGGTTCGTCGCCGCGTTCGAGGCGTACGACTACGGGCGGCTCATCGAGTCGCTGATGCAGCTGCTGCGCGAGGGGCCCGCGGTCGGGCTGCGTGCCGTGGTGACCGGCGACAGGTCCGCGCTGATCGGGCAGATCTCCACGGTCTTCGACGACCGGCTGATCCTGCGGCTGGCCGACCCCTCCGACTACGCGCTGGCCGGCCTGCCCGTCAAGGACCTGCCCGCGACCCTCGCGCCGGGCCGCGCGCTGTCGACCGGCGAGCACGGCACGACCGAGAGCCAGATCGCGCTGCTCCGCGACGACCCCTCGGGACCGGCGCAGGTCGCCGCGCTCCAGGCACTGGCCCGCTCGGCACCGGAGATCGCCGCCGACCCGCCGCTGCGGGTGGACGCGCTGCCGATGCGCGTCACCGCGGCGCAGGTCCTGGACCTGGTGCCCTCCTTCCGGCCGCCGTCCCCGCTGTGGGCGCTGCTCGGCGCCGGGGGCGACTCGCTGGCGCCGCTCGGCGTCGACCTGCTCGCCCACGGTCCCGCCGCGGTCGTCGCGGGCCCGCCCAGGTCGGGCAGGTCCACGGCGCTGCTGACCGCCACCCACTCGCTGCTCTCCCACGGCACCCCCACGGTCCTCGTCACCCCCCGGCGCAGCCCGCTGTGCACGCTGGTGGACACCCCGGGCGTGCTGGCCGTACTGGACGCGGGCGGCGACCTGCACGAGGCCGTCGCGGGGCAGGACCGCTACGTCGTGATCGTCGACGACGCGGAGCTGATCTCCGCGGACTCCCCCCTGGGCACCGCGCTGGAGCAGGTGCTGCGCAGCGGCAGGGACGGCGAGCACGGCATGATCGTCGGTGGCACCACCGGGGACCTGACCACCGCCTACCGGGGGTTCGCGGCCGAGGCCCGCAAGGGCCGTACGGGCCTGCTGCTGTCGGTCCAGAGTCCCGCGGACGGCGACCTGTTCACCGTCCGCCTGCCGCGCGGCGCGGTCGGCGGTCCCCCCGGCCGCGGCCTGCTGGTGACCCTGGGCTCGGTGGTCCCCGTCCAGGCCGCCGTCACCTGAGGGCCGTCCCGTCGCATGAGGGCCGACAATGAGAAAACGCCCCGGCCCATGGGGGCCGGGGCGTTTCGACGGACCGTTTCGGCGGACCGTTTCCTATCGCGTGGCGGACTCGATATTGCCGCGATAGGTGTTGATGACCCGGGAGGCCTCGGCGAGTTCCTCGGACATGCGCTGGAAAGCGGCCCGGTAGTTCTGCCAGGCCTCGCCGAAACGCTGGGCACCGGGCCCCGTCCAGGCGGTGCCGACCTTCGCGGCCTCCCGGTCGAGGGCGGCCACGGTGGCCCTGACCTGGTCGGCCTGCTGGGTGAACTGGGTGGCCATCTGCTGCATTTCCGCGGGATTGCCGCCGAGCAAGTTCTGGCTCATGCCAGTCTCCTTTGAATCGGTGTCGGGGGGATCGGGGGGAGTCGCCAAACGAAATCACGATAGGCGTAAGGATCACAGAGGTATCCGGGTTATGCCGAGCGGCTATGGACGTTCCCTCGGTCGCCAAGAGGTTAAACGTTCTCCATTGTCTTGATTTTTGGTAATTCAAGGGGCGGGTGACACCTCTTGATCGGTCAGAGGGCAGGCCCCGCTCCTCACGGCCGGCGGGGAGGAACCCGCCACCCCCTCACGATCAAAGGACGCCTACACTCCGTTGAAGGCCCGCCAGTCCTCCGTCCGCACGTACTGGCAACGTACTGAAGGGAACGACGTCGGTGCACAAGGTCCTGATCGCCAATCGTGGTGAGATCGCGGTGCGGATCGCCCGCGCCTGCAAGGACGCCGGGCTGGCCAGCGTCGCCGTCTACGCCGACCAGGACCTGGACGCGCTCCACGTCCGGGTCGCGGACGAGGCCCGCGCGCTCGGCGGCCGGTCTCCCGCGGAGACCTACCTCGACGTCGCCAAGCTGCTCGCCGTCGCCGCCGAGGCCGGGGCCGACGCGGTGCACCCCGGTTACGGCTTCCTCGCCGAGAACGCCGGGTTCGCCCAGGCCGTGATCGACGCGGGACTCACCTGGATCGGCCCGCCCCCGGCCGCGATCACCGCGCTCGGCGACAAGGTGCAGGCCAGACACATCGCCCAGAAGGTCGGCGCGCCGCTCGTGGCCGGT